>CAZGAH010000013.1:12731-33512 GCA_964523295.1 uncultured Desulfovibrionaceae bacterium
AATCTGCTTCGGATAGCGCGCAATCCCTGGGTCGACGACGCCTATCGCAGCCGCTTGATCCGCGAGGCGAAAAACAATCTGAGGGCATGATCATGAAATTCAAGGGGATCATCTTCGATATCAACGGTACGCTCGTGGATATCTGGACCGACGAGGGCAATGAGCAAATTTACCGCAGTATCAGTCAGTTTTTGAAGTTCCAGGGCATCCGGATGCACCGTCAGGACGTGCGCGACGAGTATTACCGGCTCATGTCGGCACAGAAGAAGGCCAGCGGCGAGGAGTTTCCGGAGTTCGACGCGGTCGGTCTCTGGAGGTCGCTGCTCGAGACGAGGATGCCGGAAACCTGCCCGATAGCCAAACAAAAATTACGGCTGTTGCCGCAGATTCTGGCCGAGATGTACCGGGCGATTTCCCTGAATCGGTTGCAGCTCTTCCCGCAGGTGCAGGAAATCGTGAAGGAACTGGCCGGGGAGTACGCCCTGGCCGTGGTGTCGGACGCCCAGAGCGCCTGGGCGCTGCCGGAGATGCGCACCCTGGGAATAGCCGGGTATTTCAATCCCATCGTCGTCTCCGGAGACTACGGCTACAGAAAGCCTGACGAGCGGCTCTTCCGGATGGCCCTGGCCGGGTTGAAACTCGAGCCCTCGGAAGTCCTGTTCGTCGGTAACGACGTGTACCGCGACATTTACGGCGCCAAACGCCTGGGCATGAAAACCGTATTCTTTTCCTCAAATTCCGGACAGAAAAGCATGGACGGCGTCGAGCCGGACTACATCATCTACGCTTTTTCCGAATTCCGCCGCGCGCTGGCCTTTCTGGAAGGTCGTTGACCGGAGCGTCCGCCTGTCTGTCGGGCAGCACGCCTGGTTGACGCGGGTCTTTGGACAGGAATTTTGCCCGGCCGTGAGCATGTGCCCACGGTTGCGGCCTGGTCGGACACTGGAGCAAAGGAGCGAGGCATGAAAAATGGTATCATCGCGTTGACGGTAGCCGGAGCGTTGTTTGTCGGGGTGCAGTTGCTGAGCGCATCCGGAGACATCGGCGCAACCCTCGTCAAGACCTGCGGTCGCTGCCATCCGGCTGCCAGGGTCTGTTCGGCCCTGGGGAGTAAGGACAAGGCCGGGTGGGAAAGTACGATCAAGCGCATGCAGGAGAAGGGCGCCGCGCTCGATGCGCAACAGAGCGGCGAGGCGGCGGAGTATCTGGCCGGGTTGAAGGCCGGCACCGGCGCCGTATGCGGTAAATAATGCGCGGGTGGACCGGTCCGGGGGCGATGCGGTCTTTGTCTGCGCTGTTCGATGTCGCTCAGGACCGGTCTGCCCGCCGGCGTCAATGAATATCGAGCGTTTTTTTGGGTCTCCAGCCGTAATTGATGCCGAAATGGGTGAACGGTTCATAAGAGGATTGGGGCGTGTGGCCGTATTCGGGCTGAATGATGGGATCCAGCGGTCGATAGGATTCGAAGGGGGGCTCCTCGTATTCCTGTAGCTCCGTACGCGGTGGTTGCAGGGCGGAGAACCTGCTGTAGGGCGGTTCGCTGTAGCGCGGGAGCCTGACCGACGGCGCTTGCAGCGGATTGAGGGTGTCGTAGCGTTCTCGGGGATAGGGTTGCACGGGGTCGAACGGCGCGAGCCGTACCGGATCGTAGCGCTTGAACTCGCGCAACGGTTGCGGAACAAAGGGGTCGAAACGTGCGTCGGCAGCGGACGCGGACGCGGCGCAGGCCAGCCAGAGCAGGGATAACACCGTCAGGACGATGCTCATGGGACGTACGGACCTTCGTGTTTTTTTTCGCAGTGTATGCCGTAGCGGACGGACCTGCAAGCCGGTGCGACGGCAGCAGCTTAAGGGCGCTTCGCATCGGTCGATAAGATCTGTGTACGCACAGACCAGCGAGCATGTCCGGCTGCGGGGTTGCGCTCCTGCCTGCCAGGTGCGAGAAGCCTGCGCCGTCCTTGCCGTCATCGGGGACGATAAGAAGGAAGCCGGCCGCCTATGACAGTCGAAAAGACGATGCGGAAGTTCTACATTGCGAATGTCGTCATTGCCTTGACGCTCGTGGTCCTGACCATTGTGGCTACCGGGGTTCTTGGCATCTACATACTCATTGCCTACGATTTGCCCTCCATTACGCGTATCAAGGACTACAATCCCAGCCTGGTGACGACCATTTACGCCAATGATGGTCAGATACTCGGCTACCTGTATCGTGAAAAGCGATTTCTGGAACGTATGGAGGCCATGCCGCCCTACCTGCCCAAGGCCTTTCTGGCGGCCGAGGACAGTTCTTTTTATCTGCACGAGGGGCTGGACCTGAGCGCCATTGTCCGCGCCTTTCTCATGAATATGCGTAGCGGGGAAATCGTGCAGGGCGGAAGCACCATTACCCAGCAGATCATCAAGCAGATATTGCTCGGATCGGAAAAAAAGCTCGAACGTAAGATCAAAGAGGCCATTCTCGCCTACCAGCTCGAGAACTTTCTTACCAAGGACGAGATACTGACCATCTATCTCAACCAGGTATTTTTCGGCGCCGGGGCCTATGGCGTGGAGGCCGCGGCAAGGACCTATTTCGGCAAGCACGTGGGCGATCTGACCCTGGCCGAGTCGGCCATTCTTGCCGGGCTGCCCAAGGCGCCCACGACCTACAACCCCCTGCACACGACGGGCGAGGCGCGTAGCAGGCAGAAATATGTCCTGTCGCGCATGAGGGAACTGGGCTGGATCACCGGACAGGAATACCAGCAGGCGCTTGACGAGCAGCTGGTGTATAAAAGCATGCCCGAGCCCTCGTGGAGCCTGGGCGCCTATTATCTCGAAGAAGTCCGGCGTTGGCTGTTGGACAATCTGAGCAAGGAGGCCATGCGCGTCAGGGGCGTCAGGCTGGACCGCTATGGCGAGGATGCGGTCTACGAGTCCGGGTTGCATGTCTATACCGCAGTGGATCTCGAGCACCAGGAGGCCGCGGAACGGGCCATGCGGGAGGGCCTGGAGGAGGCCAGCAAGCGGCGCGGCTGGGAGGGCCCGGTCGAGCATCTGCGGCCGGTGGAGTTCGCCGATTATCTGGATCAGAACCCCGTGGAGTACGAAACCCTGGAAAAGGGGGACTGGGTCAAGGCCGTGGTGCTGGCGGTCGAGCCGAAGGCTCTTGCTGTCAGGGCCGGAAAATATCGCGGCGTCGTCCCGTTCGAGGGTCTGGATTGGACGCATCGGGGCAGTTTTCGGGACATGCTCAAGCCCGGCGACGTGATCTGGGGCTCGTTCGTCGGGCCCTTGCGGACCAGGGCCATGAGCACGTCGACGCCGGTGCTCACCCTCGCCCTGGAGCAGCGTCCTAAGGTGCAGGGCGCCCTGGCCTCCGTCGAGCCGAAAACAGGATGTCTGGTGGCTCTGGTCGGCGGCTACAGCTTCGCGGAGAGTCAGTTCAATCGCGCTACGCAGGCCAAACGTCAGCCGGGGTCTTCGTTCAAGCCCATCGTCTACTCGGCGGTGCTGGACGCGGGCTATACGCCGACCAGAACCGTGCTCGATTCGCCCATCTCTTTCGGCAACTGGGCGCCGAAGAACTACGGCGGACATTACAGCGGCGCCATGCCCTTGCAACTGGCCCTGGCGAAATCGAAAAACGTCGTCACCGTGCGCCTGGCCGCGCACATCGGGGTCCGGCGCGTCATCGAGCGTGCCCGTGCCCTGGGACTGGAGGCCCAATTCCCGCCTTTCCTGCCCATCTGTCTTGGCGCGGAGGCTCTGGTGCCCATCAATTTATTGCAGGCCTATACCGCCTTTGCCCGCGACGGATCCTACATCAAGCCGCGTATGGTCATGTCCATCGCCAATGCCTGGGGCGAGGAAATCTATCGTTCTGAACCGGAACCGGTGCCCGCGATCTCGCACCATAACGCCTACACCATGGCCACCATGCTCAAGGGGGCCGTCGAGTACGGAACGGGAGTACGCGCCAAGGTGCTGAACCGGCCAGTGGCCGGGAAAACCGGCACGACCAACGACGAGCGTGACGCCTGGTTCATGGGCTTTTCTCCCTATCTGGCCACCGGCATTTACGTGGGCTACGACAACCGGATGCCCATGGGACGCTCCGAGGCCGGGTCCATGGCTGCGCTGCCGATATGGGTCAAGTATCGTCTGGCCGTGGAGGACAACTACCCGTACGAAGATTTTGCCCCGCCACCGGATGTCAAGGTCGCGGTGCGCAAGCCCCGCTACGGCTTTTCCAGCGAAACGCCCACGACGGAGGCCAGGACGCCGGCGCGCGAGTCGGACGCTCCCGAGGCTGCCCCGAGTCGCAAATCCGCTCCGCCCCGCAGCGCCTCGACCAGCGAGGAATTGCTCAAGCAGCTCTTTTGAATCGTAAAGAGGACAGGTATCAAGCCTCGGCCGGTTCGGCGTCCTGGCCGGTTGCGCACGTCGAGGCCCGGGTATCCTCCTCGGGCATCTGAAAATCCACCTTGATTTTGAACATGCGCCTGGCCGGCAGGTTGAGGATGGGAATGCCTGTCCGGGCCGTGATGTCCGCAAGCGCGGCGCAGACCTGTTCCCAGGTCGGTCCGATGAAGGTGAACCAGACGTTGTACTGGTGGTCGCGGACGTAGTTGTGCGTTACGCCCGGGTGCACGTTCACCTCGGCCACGAAGGTCTCGAGCTTGTCTGGCGGAACGCTGGCCGCGCAGAGGGTGCTTTGCCAGCCGATGGCCTTGGACTGAAAATTGGCGCCGATGCGGCGGATGATGCCGCGGGCCATCAGCGCGCGCACCCTGGCCAGGACCTCGCATTCGGTCAGCCCCAGCTGTTGGCCTACGCTGGCGTAAGGACGGCGTTCGAGCGGAAAATGGGACTGGATGATGTTGAGCACTTTTTTATCGATGGCATCCATGACGACTCCTGGAACGATTGCCTCGGGGTGAGGTGGCGTCGCGCGTGCCGGCGTTTCAGCCCGCGTGCTGGCGACGTTGCGGCTGAAAGCTGCACAGCGGTTCTTCGGCCAGATAATGCCCGCGCATGGTCTGAGCCCTGGCCCGGCAGCCGCCGCAGACGCGATGGTATTCGCAGATGCCGCACTTTCCCTGGTAGGCAGCAGGGTCGCGCAGGGCCAGAAACTGGGGAGCGCTTCGCCAGATTTCCGGAAAAGGCGTCGTGGTCACATTGCCGCAATCCAGTTCGAGGTAGCCGCAGGGCTGGACGACGCCGGTATGCGAGATGAAGCAGAAGCCCGTGCCGCCCAGGCAGCCGCGCGTGAGCGCATCCATCCCGAAGGTCTGCGGCGTCACGCTCACGCCTTCGGCCTTGGCCCGTTGGCGCATGATCCTGTAGTAGTGCGGCGCGCACGTGGCCTTGAGGTGCATGGTCGTGGTTTTGCGAAAATCATAGAACCAGTTGAGCACCTGTTCGTACGTGTCCGCGTCGATGGCCTCGTCGCCGATGCGTGCCGCGCGGCCCGTGGGCACGAGCAGAAAGATGTGCCAGGCGGCCGCGCCCAGGTCCTCGGCCAGGTGGAAAATCGTCTTGAAGCTGCTCAGATTGCTGCGGGTTACCGTCGTGTTGATCTGGAATTCGACGCCGGCCTGTTTGAGATGCGCAATGCCGCGCAGGGCCTGGTCAAAGGCGCCGTGTACGCCGCGAAAGTCGTCATGGCTGGCCGCGTCGGGTCCGTCGATGGAGATGCTGCAACGCTGGATGCCAGACTGTTTGATCCGCGCCGCGTTGTCGGCGTCGACGAGCGTGCCGTTGGGAGCCATGACGCAGCGAAGGCCCAGGCTGTTCGCGTGCTCGACGAGCGTGAAGATGTCCGGCCTGAGCAACGGCTCGCCCCCAGTGAAAATGACGATTGGACTGCCGGTCTGGGGAAAGGTGTCGATCAGAGCCAGGGCTGCCGCGGTGTCGAGTTCGCCGGGATAGGGCTCTATGCGGGCCTCGGCCCGGCAGTGCCGGCAGGCGAGATTGCACGAACGGGTCACTTCCCAGGCGATGAGTCGCAGCGGCGGAGTCCCCGTGCTGTCGGGGCTGTTGGCAGGGCCGTGCGGATGCCCGGCACCGTGCGGATGGGTCTGTTCGGTCATGCGTCTTCCTTTAATGCGTCGGATCGGTGCGTCGTACGGGGGGTTGTCTTGCTCACTGGCGCAACGCCCTGATCGCGTCCAGGGCGAAGTACGTGATGATGAGGTCGGCGCCGGCGCGTTTGATGGCCGTGAGGGTCTCGAGCATGACGCGCGTCTCGTCGATCCAGCCGGCCTGGGCCGCAGCCTTGATCATGGCGTATTCTCCGCTGACCTGGTAGGCGCAGAGCGGCAGGTCGGTGGATTCGCGCAGGCGGCGAATGATGTCCAGATAGGCGCCGGCCGGCTTGACCATGAGGATATCCGCGCCTTCGGCTTCGTCGGCCGCGGCCTCGAGCATGGCCTCGCGACCGTTGGCCGGGTCCATCTGGTAGCTTTTCCGGTCGCCGAACTGCGGGGTCGATTCCGCGGCCTCGCGGAACGGACCGTACAGGCTGGATGCGTATTTCACGGCATAGGAGAGTATCGGCGTGGCGGTGAATCCCGCGTCGTCGAGAGCCTGGCGTATGGCGGCGACGCGCCCGTCCATCATGTCCGAGGGGGCCACGATGTCAGCCCCGGCCCTGACATGGGAGAGGGCCGAGCGGGCGAGCAGTTCCAGGGTGGGGTCGTTGAGGACGTCGCCCTCGTGGATGACGCCGCAATGCCCGTGCGAGGTGTATTCGCAGAGACAGACGTCGGTAATGACAACGAGTTCGGGCCGGCGCTTTTTGATGCCGGCCACGGCGCGCTGTACGATGCCCGCCGGATTGCAGGCTTCGGAGCCGGTGGGGTCCTTGCTGGCCGGAATGCCGAACAGGAGCACGGCCTTGACGCCCTGATCCGCCGCCTGATCGACCTCGTCCACCAATCGCTCCAGACCGAACTGATACTGTCCGGGCATGGCGGATATGGGGCGGGCGAAGTCCGGCGGCGCGGCTTCGACGACGAAAAAGGGCAGAATGAAATCCTCGGGCGACAGGTGCGTCTCGCGCATGAGGTCGCGCAAGGCGGGCGTACGTCGCAGCCGGCGGCCGCGAAAGAATCGACTGTCCATGCGTGCTCCTTGGGTCAGGCCTTGATTTCGTCGTCGGTCAGGTAGCAGGCGGGGTCCTGGGCCCAGATGTCGCCGTACAAGGCTTCGGCCCGGGCACGGAAGTTGCCGCCGCAGATGGCGAGATAGCGGCAGCCCGCGCAACGGCCCTTGACGTGATCCTTTTTGTTCTTGAGCTGGTGCAGCAGCTCGATGGAGGGGTCTGTCCATATCTGTGAGAACGGACGCTCGAGCACGTTGCCGAAGGTATGGTTGCGCCAGAACTGGTCGGCGTGGACGCTGCCGTCCCAGGAGATGCAGCCGATGCCGCGGCCGGAATTGTTGCCGTCGTTGTACTGCAACAGGGCCATGACGTCCTCTGCGCGGGCCGGATCTTCGCGTTTGAGCCGCAGGTAGACGTAGGGACCGTCGGCGTGGTTGTCCACGGTGAGCACTTCCTTGGGCTTTCCGGCGTCAAAAAGCCGGCGCGTGCGATCCATGATCAGGTCGAGCAGCGCGCGTGTCTCGGCGTGGTCGAGGTCTTCCTTGATCAGCTCCGATCCGCGCCCCGAATAGACGAGGTGATAGAAGCAGATACGCGGAACCTCCAGCTGCTCGACGAGGTCGAACATCAGGCCGACTTCGCCGACATTGCGGCGGTTGACCGTAAAGCGCAGTCCGACCTTGAGCCCCTCGGCCTTGCAGTTTTCGATGCCGGCAAGGGCCTTGCGAAAGGCGCCGTTTACGCCGCGGAAACGGTCGTGGACTTCCTCCCCGCCATCCAGGGAAATGCCGACGTAGGACAGGCCGATCGCCTTGAGTTCCCTGGCCTTGTCTTTGCCGATGAGCGTACCGTTCGTGGAGATGACCGCGCGCATGCCTTTGGACACGGCAAAGCTGGCCAGCTCGACGAGATCGTCACGCACGAGCGGTTCTCCTCCGGAAAAGAGCATTACCGGAGCTCCGAAGGCGGCGAGGTCCTCGATCATGGTTTTTGCCTGTGCCGTGTCGATAGCGTCCTTGCCCTGCTCCTCGATGGCCTTGGCGTAGCAGTGAACGCAGCGCAGGTTGCAGCGTCGGGTCATGTTCCAGACAACGACCGGTTTTTTATCAGCAGAGAACTGGAGGAGATGCGAGGGGAGTTTGCCGGAGTGCCGGCCGTAGCGCAACGCATCGGACGGCTCCACCTGGCCGCAATAGAGTTTGGAAATGCCGATCATGCGTACTCCTTGCCCGATGCAGCGCCTATGCGGAGGCGCGGCGGCATCGGACGGGTTTGGTTCGAGTTGAGACCCGGAATGGAAGAAAGGCAGGGCGTCAAAGTATTCTGCCGTCGGCCGGGCAATTCGGGCAGTCTTTTTCCTGCTTCATTTTCTCTTTCATGGGCTGTAGCCAGTTGTTGAGCGGCCTGCTCAGGTCCGAGGCCAGCGCCACGGTGATGGCGTAGATGGGGTCGGCCGGCAGGCGGGATTTTTTGGAAAAGAGGATGAAATCCTGAGTGCCGCGATTGGTCATGATGCCGGCGTGGGCGATGGACCAGATCAGGGAGCCGGAGATGGTGTCGTAGATCTCCAGCCGGAGTGAGAGCTGCGAGTCGCCGAGCGAGCCCCCGGAAATGAAGTGGGTGATGTCGCCGCCGATGGCCAGGTCGGCGCCTTTGGCCCGGGCCATGCTGACGCCGGCCTCGCCGCCGGGCCAGACGGTGTTCTCGGCGAATTCGAGAACAGGAAACACGCGCTGCCGCAGCCACATCTGCCAGAAACAGCGGGTTACTTCCTTGCTGTAATGGACGGGGTCCTTGATGCTTTGTCGCATCTTGAAGGGAAAGATGATGGCGCTGAGCGGACGGTCCGGCACGTCCTCCGGGCGGAGATAAATCTGGGGTTTCCAGGGCCGCTCGACGAATTCCTCGATGTTCAGGGTGATGCCGTGGCCGATATCCCCCTGGACTTCGTAGGAGCCGCAGGCCGCGATCAGGCTGAGCGCCAGAAGCAGGGCGGGCAGCAGGGCGTATTTCATAGTCGAAGCTCCCTCTACGCAAAGCACGGGAAGTCCCGGCTGTGGGGTTGGCGAATCGGGCTGGCCGGGTTCGTCACTGGAGCGTAGTTGTCGGCGTCGGCGCCGTTTGGACGGTTTCGATGAGCTGGGCTTTGGATCGGATCATGCTCTTGCGCAACTGGAGCCGTTGGCCGGGTGAAATCTGCTTGAATTCCGGGCGGGCAGTGAGTCTGTCCAGCTGTTCCATCTGGGACTGAATGCGTCTGATGTCTCCGCGGAATTCATGCTGCCCGGGCCAGAGCTTTCCGGCGAGCACCGCCAGTTCATGCAGCTCATGAGCCAGCTCGCGCAGCGCTTCGGGATCGATGTCGCGCGCGAGCCGTCTGCGCTCCATGATCTCATTCCATTTTTTCTTTATCCAGGCGAGCATGACGTTGCTCCGAAATCCTCTGTCAGGATTTGACCATGAAGGCTACCGCTCCGGCGAGAAGTATCACTCCCAGCACGAGAACGGCAATGGGAATGAACAATGCGCAGAAGACCCGGGGGTAGGTAGTCTGGTGAACGGTCTTGTAGGCGATAATGGTTGTCACCAGACACCAGAACATCGCCACGACGGGTCCCACGATGGGAATGACGCCGATGATATAGGGAGCGTATCCGTAGGCCGCGGCCCGGAAGGTGCCGTTGAATCCCGCCGAGGCCGCCTGGAAGAGCATGAGAAAGACGTGGTTGACGGCAGCGGAGACAAAAATGGCTACGGTAAAGAGCAGCGGATAGACGACGAGCATGAAAAACGAACCGGCGCCGGCGAGTCCGGAGAGCGCAAACAGCGGATTGCCTTCCATTCCCTCGGCCAGGCCCATGGAGGTGAGGATGATGTTGGCGACGCTGCTCCAGACATACTGGACGAGCGAAGAAAACATGCCGATGAGCAGATAGTAGGCCAGAGGTTTGCCGATGGTGCCGTCCACGGGCATGGATTGAAAAAAGCGCGTGGGAGTGAGCAGAACATATTTGGTGGTCAATGTCAGGGCGGGGAAAAAACCGAAGGTATCGAGGTTCTCCCAGGGTATGGTCATGGCGTCGGCTGGCGGCGGCTTTCTTTCGTACCCCTTGCGTGGCGCCGGCCCGGGGGCGGCCTCACGGCGAGGCTCGTCGGTGCCCATGCTCGCGATGTGGTCCCAGATATCCCCCTGCGGCTTGTCCGTCTGAACGCCAGAAGAGGAGGGCGGGCCTGGCGGCGGCGCTGCCATCGTTCCGGGCGGGATGTGCGATGACGTCGGGTGCGGCGGCGCCTTGGGCGGAGCGGAAGGCGTTTCGTGTCCTGAGGCCAGGCGCGCGTCACCGGAATCACCGGCCTGTGCGCCGGAAAGATTCCGGAATTTGAATTTGTTCGCGCACTTGGGACAGGTGGCCATCTCGGCCGCCGCCGGTATTTTCTCGTCCGGGATCGTTCGGGCGAACTGACATTTGGGACAGATGATCTGCATCGCTTATCCTTGGGTCGCGTTGGCAGGCATTGTACCGGGAGCCTGCCCGGGAATCAAGCGGTCGGCTGAGCTGCGGCAGTGTATCACGTCCAAGGTTATGGGGCAAAGCCCTTGCCTCGTCAACGAAAAATTCGGCAGGAAAAATACGGCAGAAAAAAAGATCGAGCGCACGTTCTCCATGGACGACGCAGCCATTGCCGCGTCGTCTGGAAGGGCGGGCGATCTTCAGTGCGGGCCGATTCGAATCGTGCGCAGCGCTGCCGGTTATGTCGTCCGGGAGGCCATTTTTCGGTACATATTCGAACCGGCAAGCAGTCGGCCCTGGTTGATAGAGATTGGTGCCGGCGGCGCAGGTTTGTTCTGCGCAGGAGCAGCGGTCGGGGCCGGAGCTTCGGCCACTGTTTCCGGGCGCGCAGCCTGTGCCGGCCTGGTCTGGGGAAGCGGAGGCGTCTTTCGGTAGCTGCCGGGCAGGGGCGCTGGACCGGCAGACGGCACCGCGCCGGCCTGGTTAGCACCCAGAGGTGCGGGGCGGATTCCGGGCGATGCCGGAGGCGCCTGTTCAGTGCTTGTCGGCTGGGCCGTTTGCGCTGTGCGCTGGGGCGTGGGTGCGACGCGTGGCGGATCCGAGGCGCCGTCCTTGATGATCTGCCCGAAGGCGTCGCGCAGCCCGGACAGAATTTTGACGACCTCGTCGATGAGTTCGACATCCATGTGCAGGTTGGCCTTGAGCAGCCGCGTATTGCAGAAAAAATAGAGATTGTGCAGATTGTTGGCTAGGTCGCCTCCTTTCTGACTGTTGAGGCTGCTGTCGAGTTCGGAAATGATGTCCATGGCTTTGGAGATGAGAATGCCTTTCTGGGCGTAGTTCTTCTCCTGAATCTTTTCCTTGGCCTGCTTGAGGAATTTGATGGCGCCGTCGTAGAGCATCAGCAGCAGGTTGCCTTGCGTGGTGGTCGTCACCTGCGTCTGGAAGTAGGCTTGGGCGGCTTTAAGCATGGCTCATCTCCGATTATTTACTGGTGTCGAGTTTCTTGATCTGACTTTCCAACGACTTCGTCTGCTGATCGTATTGGCCGAGCAGCGCATCCAGCCTTGCGAACTTCAGTCTCAGCTGGGTGGACATGCGATCGAGTCTTCTTTCTTCGTAACTGATCTTCTTGTCGATGTTCCGAATGATGTCATTATAGTTGTTTTCGATGATATTGAGCGGACCGGTATCTTTGTTGAGATACTCACCCAGCATGTCGACGAGTTCACCGTTCTTGCCCTGCTTGAGGCGGACTTTGCCGGCGTAGTCGCCGGGGATGAGGTCGTTGACCTTGATGCAGATACCTTTGGCGTCGCCGTCGGCGGCCGTAATGTAGCCCTGGGAGTTGTCGATGGTTGCCGGCTTGCCGCCGATGGTGGCGTTGTAGATGGATCCGCTGGAATTCACGGAGTAGGCGACTTCGTAGACTCCTGCCTTTGAAATGTTACTGATGTGGGAATAGTAGCTGAAGCAGCCGGCCTTCGTTCCGTCGGGATCGTAGACGACTTCCGCCCCGACATGGTCGGCGGCGAAGAGCTGGGACACGGCTTCCACATTATTTTTCAGGGCGTCGGAGAGGATGTCCTCGTCCATTACCAACAGGCCGCGCGTGGGTGAGCCTTCGGAGGCGTCCGTCAGAATGCCGACCTGCGACAGCGCCGTGTAGAGATCGCCAGCATTGCTGGCCTCGCTGTAATAGAGAAAGCCGGGCGGCATACTGGCTACGGTTTGCTCGAGGTTGCTCTTGACCAGCTGTACGCCGTAGTTGCCGGTCATGACCGAGCCTTTCTTGCTCGTCGAGTCGTACTTGGTCAGCTCTATGAACAGTTGCCGGACTTCATTCATCTTGCTGACGAATGTCCGGACATTGTCCATGATCGCCGCGGAGTCGAGGTTGACGGTGAGCCGGGTGGTGCCGCTATCCTTGAGCGTAAGCAGCACGCCGCTAATGGCGTTGGATACGGTGTTCGAGCTGCTGCGGATATAGGCATTGGAGCCGGTCGGCCATCCGTTCACCCGCAATTTGGCGTCGGTGTTGGACTGGGTTTCATTGAAGGGGCCCAGGTAGCCGAACGAACTGGTGAGAATGTTGAGATTGGCGTTGGAGCCGAGATCGAGCCCGCGCATCTGGAGATAATAACTCGACCCGTCGTTGACGACGGCGGCCTTGACCCCGGGATTGCCGGGGTCGGCATTGATGAGGTTCTTCAGCTCCTCCAGGCTTGTGCCCGGGGGAATGGTGATGGAGATGGTCTGGGACCCCTTGCCGTTGTTCGGATTGGTGTATTCGTAACGAAAGGCCTCGTAGGAAGGCGTGAGCGAGTCTGTCGGGCTGTTGAGACCGGAACTGCTTATCCAGATGGAGTTCTGCGCCATGGAGCAGACCTCCACGGAGTTGGTGCCGAGTTCGGCCGTGCTCAGGGCCTTGGCGGAAAGCACGGTGCTGCTGGTACTGGACACCTCCTTGCTGATGAACTCGTTCATGGTGTCCATGCTCTGCAGCGATGTCCGCAACGACAGCATCGATGAGTTAAGCTCCTGGAAGGCCACGTTGCGCTTCTCCCAGTCCGCTTTCCAACTCTCGAGCTGCCGCTTGTTCGTGCCTTCGACTTCGATCAGCTTGTCAGTGACGGAGCTGAAGTCCGTGCCTGAACCCAGACCGGAGAAGGTCACTTGACCGGATAGATATTCGCCCATACGCCATCCCGCCGGAAATAAATGCCGTTGTTGTACATCTCAGTCAACTGCATGCAAAGGAAAGGCCAATCCGAGATTGGCAGGCGCGACATGCCACCAAGGGCGACAACGCGGGCCTGCGGGGTCAACCTCTCGTTGCACCGAGTTTTCCGTCTTCTTCTGTCTATCGGTCGGGATGGGAAAATCTTTACCAGGATTGTGCCCTTGTCGACGAAAACAGCAGTCGGGCGGAGCTGGTTCCGTCGGGTTGACACCGAGAGGACGACGGAAGCGGTTGTCGGGTTTTGCCGAAGGGAAAGACCCGGAGTCAGCGTATCCGACAACTCGACAAGGGAAGGGAAGGGGAGTCGCGTGGCTACCCGGGGAGCGTCCCGGGGGGGGCGCAGACGTCAGGCTACACTTCAGGATTCGTCGTTTGGTCGGTTTTAGCCTTTTCCCAGAGCCGGTTCTGCTCGTCCGGCGACAGGGAGGAAAATTCAAGTCCGCGCGTCCGCGCGGACTGCTCCATGCGCCGGAAGCGTTCCAGAAAGCTGCGGTTCGCGGCGTCCAGCGCGGCATTGGCCTTGATGCCGTGGCGACGGCCGATTTCTACCAGCGTGAAGAGATAGTCGCCGAATTCTTCGAGCTGCCGTTCAGGTGATTCGCTGCGCACGGCCGACTGCCATTCCTCCCACTCGGCCGCAAGCTGACCGTAGGCGTCCCTGTCCGTGGCCCAGGTGAAGCCGACGCGGGCGGCTTTGCTGTGAATGCGATACGCCTTGAGCAAGGGAGGCAGGCCGTTGGGCAGGCTGGCGTACAGTCCCTGATCCGGGGCCTTGGCCTCGCGTTTTTCATTCCGTTTGATGCGCTCCCAGTTGCGCAGAAGCTCCTCCCTGCCGATCGGGCGCGTCTCCTCAAAGACATGTGGATGGCGGCGGATCATTTTCGCGGCGTTCGAAGCAAGGGCCTCGGGCAGGGTAAAGTCGCCGCGCCCGGCGTACAGCCGGGCCAGAAACAGGAGCAGAAAAAGGAGGTCGCCCAATTCTTCGCCCGCTCCGGCAGCATCGCCCGCGCGGATCGCCTCCACCAGCTCGAAGGCCTCTTCGATGACGTAATCACAGAGGGTTTCCGGCGTCTGTTTGCGGTCCCACGGGCAACCGTCTTCGCCGAGCAGGGCGTCGAGCACCGATTCGACCGGAGCGAGCGGATTGGCAAATCCGTCCGCGTCCATTTCGCCGGATGTCCGGCCTGGTGTCGGGTTGTCACTCGGCGTGTCCGCGGGGCTCAGGTTTTCGTCGGGTCGGGAGGTATCGTCGTTCACGGCAGGATCGTTCCGTGGCCTGGTCGCAGGACCGGCTTCATTCGAAAAGGCAGGGTGAGTCGGGTTGAAGAGGGCCCGTGGTTCATAACGGCGCCGGCTTGGGCAGGGCCTCAATTTGTCTGGTGAAATACGGTCTGACGTACGAGGCCCCTTGCTCGACGTAGGGCACCAGACGCGACTGAACGAGAAAATCGGCGCGTGGCAGATACCAGGACAAGACCAGCAGCAGCACGATGCAGATCAGTCCGGCCTTGGCCAGCCCGATGACGCCGCCCAGCAGCCGGTTGAGCGTCTGGGCGATGGGCGGGATGAACACGCTGATCATCTGGGCCAGCAGGGTGACGAGGACGAAGGCTCCGAAAAAGATGGCCAGATAGGACACGACGCCGGCTACGCCGGGATCGGGTATGTGCTGCTGAATATGCGGAAGTAGCCTGGCTGTGTACGTCGTGGCGAGAAAAAAGGCCAGCAGGGCGCCAAGAATCGAGCCCCCCTCGACGACAAACCCCCGCAATGTCCCACGCACGCAGAGATAACCGGCAATGACCAGAAAGGCGATGTCCAGGATATTCATTCGGTGCAAGGCCGCCAGGATGAAGGTGTGCAACACGTCATGACCGTCAGTACCAGATGTCCGGCCAAAGGTGAAGAGGAAAGGCGTGATTCTGAGACGTCAGCTGATGGCAAGGCATTTTTGGTGAGCGATCACAGGGCTAAGTCACATGATCACTTTTTGAGCCTGGAAAATAATGGAGAGGTCCTTAAGAGGCTGGTCGTACGCGCCGAACCATCGCATACGCGCGACGCGACAGTTGCACTGCAAGGCTCGACCCGAAACCGACGGGCTTTTCCGCTCGTTATCGGCGCGCGAGGCTGCCATTGGAGGAGGTTTCTGATGATTGACCACGAACGACTTCTCGCAATGCTGACTCGCCTTCAGTTTGCGGTCGTTCGGGATCAGATCGAAAACATGCTCGGCGACGCGACCCGCAGGGATTGACTTTGCGAAAAATTTTGACTCTGCTGTGCCACCGCGAGATCGCCGCAAAGACGAGCGGCGTATCCATAAATGATATGTCCATCGCCCGTTTTCCCAAGGTCGCGCCTCTGGCAGGTTTCCATTTTAACGCGCAGCACAGCTCACAGCCCCGGCACTTCAGCCGTAAAGGCGGTTCGCAGATTTTCCAAACTACGCCCAGCCATATTTTATCGATGCCCTGGAGCCCGACGAGGTGGGGATCCTGGAAAAAGGGGCGAACGGGTTCTCCACCTTCTGGCGCGCCAGCGACGATACTGTCGTCAAACACCTGGTCGCCGAGGGGGTGCCGTTGGGTGGGCTTTGGTACAGCGATTATCTGGACCCCAGGTGATCGATGCATGAACCTTCGCGAGGTCCTCTGGGACAACCCTTGTCCTGGCGTTCATTTTACCGTATCCGAATGCCGAACCCGGACGCTGTGGAGAGCGCGTCCTGCTTCCCCTTCCGTGCGCTATACCTGGACATTCAGCCTGAACTCGACGTCGGGCGCATAGCCCGGAGGAATTCACAGGCGGAGGGGACGCGTTGACGAGTTCACCCGGCTCCGCTGCATGAACGGCCCGGGGCAGCGCCCCAAAGGAGAATCCTGATGTCTCTGATCCCACCCTTTCTGGCTACCGGCATCGGCAGCATGCCCTACGTCGATCCCGAGCAGGCGCTCGACATCGTGTTTAAAAGTCTGCCCGACGCGCCCATCTGGCCGCAGTTGCCCCGGCGCAGCCTCAACGAGCAGATGGAAATCCAGTACAGCGAAGGCATGCCGCGCGCGGTGATCGATGCGACGCGGCGGAGGCTGTATTTCGATACCAGCGGCGATCCTTCCGACGAGCTGGCCGCGTTTTACGAGCGCTATGTCACGGCCATGGACCCCGACGAGGGCGACGGCGATTGCTCGGCCCTGGCCTTGAGCCCGGAGTACGCCAGCGGACTCTACGCCCTGGCCAGGCGGCTGAAGGCCCGCAACGAGCGGCTGCCCTTTCTCAAGGTACACACGACCGGCCCCGTGAGCTTCTGCCTGACCGTGGTGGACGAAAACAAGCGCGCGCTCTTCTACAACGAGTCCTTCCGGGACATGGCCGTCAAGGCCCTGGCCATGAAGTGCCGCTGGCAGATACAGCAGTTCGCGGCTCATGCCGGGCGGGTCATCTGCTTTATCGACGAGCCCATCCTCTCGGCTTTCGGAAGCTCGACCTACGTTTCGGTCACGCGCGACGACGTGGTGGCCATGATCGCGGAGCTGACCGACGCCATTCATGCCGACGGCGGGATTGCCGGCGTACACTGCTGCGGCAATACGGAGTGGTCTATACTGGTGGATGCCGGCGTGGACATCGTCAATTTCGACGCCTTCGAGTACGGCGAGACCATTGCCATGTACCCCGAGGCCGTGAACACGCTCTTTGCCCGCGGCGGCTCGCTGGCCTGGGGCCTGGTGCCGTCGTCGGTCAAGGTCCGCGAGCGTGATGCCGCCTCGCTGGCCGCCCATTTCGCCACCCTGGCCGACGGGCTCGTTGCGGTCGGCGTGGACCGTCAGACCCTGCTCACGCACTCGCTGGTAACCTCGTCCTGCGGAACGGGCAGTCTGGAGCCGGAAGACGCCGAACGGATTTTCCGGCTGGCGGGCGAACTTTCCGGGCTGCTGCGCCGGGAATACGGCTTTTCTGCGCAAGGCTGAGCCGATCATGGCCTGGACTATCGCCGTTGTCGGCAAGGGCGGCACGGGAAAAACGACGCTGGCGGCCCTGCTGACCTGGCGCCTCGTAGCCCGGGGCTGCGTCCCCGTGCTCGCTGTCGACGCCGACCCGAACACTTGCCTGGATCAGGCCTTGGGCGTGCGGGCGGTCAAAACCGTCGGCGCGCTGCGCGAAGAGACCGACCAGGCCCGCGCCGCCGGCATGGACAAGCAGCGCTGGCTGGAACTGCGCGTCGCGGAGTGCCTGGTCGAGGGGCCTGATTTTGATCTGGTGGCCATGGGCCGCCCCGAGGGCCCCGGGTGCTACTGCTACGCCAATGCCGTGCTCAAGGATGTGCTGCGGCGCGTGGCCGATGCCTATCCGTATCTGGTGGTCGACAATGAGGCCGGCCTGGAAAACCTCTCCCGGCGGCTGCTCATGAGCACGGACGCGCTCGTGTACGTCGGCGACCCGTCACGCCGCGGCCTGGAGACCCTTCGCCGGGTGCATGGTCTGGCCTGCGACATGGGCATCCGCGCCGGTCGTCGGGTCATGGTCGTCAACCGCACCCGGCACCCGGAGCCGCCTGCGGCCGTGGAGGCTGTCCGGAGGGACATTGCCGCCGATTTGCTGCTGTGTTTGCCCGACGATCCGGAACTGGCCGCCCTGGATGAGGCCGGCGAGAGTCTGACTTTGCTGCCGGACGCCAATCCGCTGGTGCGCGCCGTGGACCGGTTGCTGGAACAGCTGGAACTGCCGGGCACGTCCCCGGGGGGCGAGCCCGCGGCGTGAAGCCATGCCGAAGGGCTCGGCTCAGGCGCGCGTGTAGACTAACTTGCCGGTGGTCATGCGCAGGCGCTGGCTGATGAGCTTGGCGATGTTGCGGATGAAGCGCATGCCGATCTTGGGGTGCTCGGCGCAGATGCGCTCGAAATTGTCCGTGGAGAGAATGAGCAGCGTGGCGTCTTCCTTGGCCACGGCGGACGCGGACCGGGGTTCCTCGTCCACGAAGGACATCTCGCCGAAGTAGGTCCTGGGCAGGAGGGTGACCACGATGATTTCCAGCGTGTCGCTGCTTTCCTTGATGATGTCCACCTTGCCGTCGACGATGAAGGCCATGAAGTTCTGGCGCTCGCCCTGCCGGAAGATGTGTTCTCCCTTGCGTACCTGCTGCAGCGCGACATAACGGGCGATGATTTCGATTTCAGCCCGGTTGAACTCCTGGCCGAGTTTCGTTTCATCGAGCATATCGGTGATACTTTGCAGCGTGGTCTTCTTGTTCATAGCCTCCTCCGAGGGGTTGGCATCCGGGAGCCCGTCATGGACGGCGCGCGTTCCGGGCCGCGACGCAACGATTGCTTACCAGCCTTTTCAGGAAAGTTCCAGACCAGGTCATCGGCATTTTTCCAGCGGCCGTGGTTTTCTTCCCTGCCGAGTTCAGGTACAAGACGTCGTTTCCAATCGACTGCCGGCACGACGGCGTTGTCTGGTCGTACGGCGGCGCGAATTTTCATCTTTGAACATCAGGAGTATTCATGTCCACACTTCACGGCTTCGACCTGGTCGCCGAGCGGGAAATCCCTGAAATCCATTCCCGGGCCAGGCTCTGGCGGCACGTCGCGACCGGCGCAGAGCTGCTCTCGTTGTGCAACGCCGACGAAAACAAGGTCTTCGGCGTCACCTTCCGCACGCCCTCGTTCGATGCCACGGGCGTGGCCCACATCCTGGAGCACAGCGTGCTTTGCGGCTCGCGGAAATATCCCCTCAAGGAGCCTTTCGTCGAGCTGATCAAGGGCTCCCTCCATACCTTCGTCAACGCCTTCACCTACCCGGACAAGACCTGTTACCCGGTTGCCAGTACGCATTGCAAGGATTTCTACAACCTGATCGACGTCTACCTGGACGCGGTCTTCCACCCGCTGCTGCCCGAGCATGTCTTTCGCCAGGAAGGCTGGCGCGTGGAACCGGACCCGCAGGCACCCGGAGAGCTGCTGTTCAAGGGCGTGGTCTACAACGAAATGAAAGGCGTTTACGCCTCGCCGGACGCTATTCTGTCCCAGTGCGTGCAGGAGTCCCTGTTCCCCGATACGCCCTACGGTCGCGACTCCGGCGGCGATCCGGCCTGCATCCCGGATTTGACCTATGCGCGCTTTCTGGATTTTCACCGCACCTGCTATCATCCCTCCAATGCGCTCTTTTTCTTTCATGGCGATGATCCCGAAGAGGCGCGTCTGGCCCGAATCGCCGCCGAGCTGGAAGACTACCGGGCGATCGAGGTCGCAACGGACGTTCCGGTGCAGCCGGCCTTTTCCGAACCGCGACACCTCGTCAAGGCCTGCCCGGCGGCCGAGGCCGAAGACAGCAGCCGGGGCATGTTCACCCTCAACTGGCTGCTGCCCGATCCGCTCGATCCCTCCCGCCGCCTGCTTTTCGACATGCTCGACCACATCCTCACGGGCACGCCGGCGTCGCCGTTGCGCAAGGCGCTCATCGATTCCGGGATGGGCGAAGACATCGCCGGCGTTGGCCTGGAAGGCGAGCTGCGGCAGATGTATTTTTCCACCGGCCTCAAGGGCATCGATACGGCCGACGCCGCGCGCATCGAGGCCCTTATCATGGATACGCTCGAGACGCTGGCCGGCCAGGGCATCGACCCGGAGCTCGTCGAGGCCGCCGTGAACAGCATCGAATTCGAGCTGCGCGAAAACAACACCGGTCGCTTCCCCCGCGGGCTTCAGTTCATGCTGCACGCGCTGACGGCTTGGCTGTATGGAGGAGACCCCTTCGCCGCCCTGGCCTTCGAGGCGCCCTTGAACGACATCAAGCGGCGGCTGGCTGCCGGCGAACGGATCTTCGAAACGATTCTCCGTACGCATTTTCTGGACAACCCGCACCGGACCAGCCTGCTGCTCGAGCCCGACGAGACGCTGCTCGAAGGCCGCGCGGCCGCGGAAGAGGACCGGCTGGCGGACTTCCGGGCTTCCCTGGGACCGGATGGCCTCGAACGGCTTGCCGCCGAGGCCGATGACCTGCAGCAGCGTCAATGCCAGCCCGACCCACCGGAGGCGCTGCTGGCGCTCCCCAGGCTCAGGCTCGACGAGCTGGAGCGCCAGAACAAGATCATTCCCCTCGCTACGCAGACGCTCGGCGAAATGACCCTGCTGACGCACCCGCTGGAGACCGACGGCATTGTCTACGTGGACCTGGCTTTTGACCTGACCCCGGTGCTGACGACGCGCCCCGAACTCGTGCAACTGTTGCCCCTGTTCGGCAACGCGCTGCTGGAAATGGACACCCGGCTGCGCAGCTACGTCGCCACGGCCATGCGCATCGCCCGAAAGACCGGCGGCGTCGGCGCCTGGCCCATGGCCGCGCCGATTCTGGGCGCTCCAGACCCGGCGGCGCGATTCATTATGCGCGGCAAGGCCACCCTGGCGGTCATGCCGATGGAGACGCCTCACGTGACG
>CAZGAH010000013.1:33522-50672 GCA_964523295.1 uncultured Desulfovibrionaceae bacterium
CAGCGACTTCTCCGACCGCGACCGCTTCCGGCAGCTGTTGCTCGAAGAAAAGGCCTCCCTTGAGGAACGGCTCGTGCCCGGCGGCCACAGTCTGGCCATGTCGCGCGTGCTGGCCCGCTTCAATCAGGCCGGCCGCGTCAACGAAATGTGCAGCGGCGTCAGTCAGTTGTTCTTTTTGCGCACGCTGGAAAAGGCCTTGGCGGACGACTGGGACGCGATCGCGCAGGCCCTGGAGTCCCTGCGCGCGCTCATTGTCTCAAGGGGCAACCTGGTCGCGAACGTCACCGTCGACCCGCAGGCCATGGACAGGGTGACCCGGGCTTTGGAACAACGCCTCGGGACCCTGCCCGAGCGGGCGCAGTCGCAGAGCACACCGGCGCAGGCCGCATCGCCTTTCGCCCGGACGCTCTGGCCGGCGGAGTCGCTGCCGGATTGCGAGGGGCTGACCATTCCGGCCCAGGTGAATTACGTGGCCAAGGGCGCGGACCTGTTCCAGCTCGGGTACACCTGGCATGGCTCGGCCGCAGTGATCGCCAAGAGCCTGCGTACGGGCTGGCTCTGGGAGCAGGTGCGGGTTCAGGGTGGCGCCTACGGCGCATTCTGCCATCTCGACCGGCTCAGCGGCGCGCTCGTATTCGCCTCGTACCGGGATCCAGCCGTGACGCGGACGCTGGACATCTTCGACGCGACGGCCGGACACCTGCGCACGGCGTCGCCAAAACGCGAGGACGTTGAACGCGCCATCATCGGCGCCATCAGCGACATCGACGCCCATCTGCTGCCCGATGCCAAAGGATTCGTCTCGCTGCTGCGCTGGCTCACGGGCGACGGTGAAGAACAGCGCCAGCGCGCGCGCGAGGAGGTCCTGGCGACCACGGCCGCTGACTTCGCGCGTTTTGCCGAAGTGCTCGATCTCGCGGCCCGGGCGGGCAAGGTCACGGTGCTGGGCGGCCGCGTCGCACTGGACGACGCGGCGTTTACGAACTGGGAAAAAACCTCCGTGCTGTGAGCGGCGCGGCGCCATGGCCAGGTCGATGCCGCCGGTTCCCGGACCATCCGGGCAACAGGGCGCGAGAACGGCGCATGTGCGTCGCCTCATCCGACCGACGGCAAGCGCTCGCTGCACGGCTTTGTCTGGATAGCGCACCGGTACGCGTATGCAATCCATAGCCATCGATCTGGGGAACAACAACACGCGGGTCTGGGTCGCCGGAAGGGGTCTGGTTGTCGACGAGCCGACGGTCATTGCCGTACGCGTCGACAGTCCGTCCCGGCGCACGGTACTTTGCATGGGGCAGCGGGCCTGGGAAATGATCGGCAAGGTCCCGGGCGACATCCGTGCCGTGCGTCCCATGGCCCGCGGCGTCATCGACGACTACGCCCTGGTCGAGTCCATGCTGAGCCTGCTTATCGCCGAGCACGGGCGCAAACGGCTTCGCCGCGCGCCGCGCCTGCTGATCGGCTTCCCGCTCGGGACCACGCCGGTCGAGAAACGGGCCGTCATCGACGCCTCGTTCACCGCAGGCGCCAGCCAGGTGTATACGCTGGCCGAGCCCGTCGCCGCGGCCATCGGCGCCGGTCTGTCCATCCGCGAGCCCCAGGCCAGCATGATCGTGGAGCTTGGCGGCGGCACCACCGAAATCGCCCTGCTGTCGCTGTGCGGCGTGGTCATGTCCAAGTCGGTGCAGGTGGGCGGCGACGACATGGACGAGGCCATCGTCAACCATGTACGCGAGACGCGGCAATTCCGGATCGGCCAGGCTCAGGCGGCGACGCTCAAACATGCCATCGGCTCGGCCATGGCGGATTCGGCGGATCAGGTTCTGTCCGTGCGAGGAAAAAACATCCGGACCGGGCTGCCGGATTCCCTGTCAGTCGCCGGCGGCGCCGTGTACGAGGCCATCAGACCGCTGTGCAACGCAATCGCCGACGCCGTGCTGGAAACCTTGTCCCGCTGCCCCCCCGAACTGGCCGGCGACCTGCACGCGCGGGGCCTGGTGCTCACGGGCGCGGGCGCACTGCTGCGCGACATCGACCGCTTCCTGGCCGCCAGACTCTGTATCCCCATCGCGCGGGCGGAGAAGCCCGAACACGCGGTCATCCGGGGCCTGGGCCAGTGCCTGGAACAGTTTTCGACCTGGAAAGAACTGCTCGAGCCGGCGCGTCAGGTCTGAGCGGCGCTTCCGCGGTGCTGCCAGATACGGAAGCACGCCTCCCTCCGATTTCTCCCGACAGACGACGCCCCCACATCCCCCCCCGCTTTGGATAGATACGCCATTGCCGCCATTTCCCTGGCTGGACTGAAAGCCTGAGCACTGCCCCGGAAGGGTACAGCGGCCGCGGCTGCGGCTGCGGCTGCGATGTCGCGCTCATAGGCTCGCGTGGGTGGTAGCCATTCACGAGGCGAAGGGCGTATGTGCCCATCGCACCGGACAGGCTTGACTCCTTGCGCATGATGGAATACCGTTGTGCCTGAAAATACGGTATGCTGGAATTATTTCGCATTCCATTTGACCAGTCATGTGCCGTATACTGAAATTCATTCCGGAGTTCCCATGCAAGTAGAAGACAAAAAAATCCTCATCGACCTGAGCCAGGATATCGACACGCAGGCCGTCAAGCCTGAAAATCTCATTCACCAGGAGGCGAAACGCGATTTTCTCGCGTCTGTGCGTTCGACCTTCGAGCGGATCGAGGGATTCAAAAAGGAGCTTGGCAGGGACGCCGACGATCACTGCTGGAAGCGCTACCACGACGTGATGACGATCCACGGAACACGCGGCTCGGGTAAGACCACCTTTCTGTTGAGCATGTTGCAGTATGTGTCTTCGCCGGAAACCTATCTGCAAGATGAACAGAACTTTCCCCGAGGCATCATAAATCTTGGCCTGATCGACCCGACCCTGCTCGGCAGCCGCGAAAATCTCCTCTACACGATCATCGACCGCATCAAGGGCCGGGTCAAACGGTTCGTCGAGCACCAGCACGGCGGTTACAACAACGATGAGCGGTGCAACAAGCAGGAGCGCTGGCACAACCAGTTGTTCAAGCTGGCCCAGGGATTGAAGAGCATCGGCGAGGGCGAGCGCGAGCGCAAGGAATTTGACTGGGACGCGCAGCTGCTCATGCAGGAAAGCCTCGACCGCGTCAGCCATGGCGGCGACCTGGAACGCGAGTTCCACCGCTTCGTGAACCTGAGCCTGGACATAATGGGGGAAAGGGCCTTCATCCTCGGCCTGGACGACATCGACACGCGTTTCGACTACGGCTGGGACGTCCTGGAGGTGCTACGCAAGTACCTGACCACGCCGCAGCTCATTGTGGCCCTGTCCGGTGATCTGGAACTGTATGCGCTGCTGGTGGAGAGAGAACAGCTGCGGATGTTCGGGTTGGATTTCACAAAAAAGCCGGGAATTAAAGAACAAGAAATCTTAAGAAAGATCAAAATTTTAACAGAGCAATATATACAAAAAACACTTAATCCAAAGCATAGAATTTCAATATATAATATAAATGAATACTTGACAATTAAGCAATACGAAATATTAATTTATGACTCAACGACTGGGCATTTAAGCAAAAACATAAAACTTATTTTAAGAGAAATGTTTCAAAAGATTCTTGTTACAAACGAAATAGGGCAACTAGAATTTTACATGCAAACAATTCTAAATTTTCCGTTCCGTAACATTTTAAGAACTCTTGAGGAAATTGTCAAATATACAGGCACAAATTGGAAATTGTCGAGCGAAATTGAGAAGTTACCATCAAGCGACCATAAGCGACCGCTGATTCCAAATTTACCAGATCCAGTCTCACTGTTGCTTGGTGCATTAAATAGAGTATTTATGGAACAATTTAAAACCATTGGCTTCAATCAAGACGAACTATTTGAAACAAATTTTGTAAAAATTATACAAACATTCATGGCGTGCCTGACAAAGGCTAACATCTTAAATCATGGCTTTAGATTTATACCAAATTTTAACGACAATTGGATTAATATCGCAATAATGCTTACTGGAGCTAAGATTACCCAGCTAATGTGCAAGATCCCGCAAAATGTGTTTGAATATGCATTTCGGACATGTTTAGCTATTGAAATTATTAACATGAGGAATGTTAATTATAAAACAGTTTACAACTTTCTTAGACTATTCGAGCAAAGCATTATGTCTCCAATACTAATTGCTCGAAGATCTATCGGAATAATTTATGAAACTCTACCCAATAAAGAATCAACATCTTCCTATTTTGGATCGATGCAAGTATGCTCGCCCTATGAATTTAGTCAAAATGCATTTAAAAACTTATACTTCCAGTACACTAATCCAGATGAACAATATTATGCAGAACCATTACTTTCAGAATTTACAAATAAATTGCAAGCAGAAACAATGACAAATAATGATGGCCATTATCTTATAAATTCTTTTGAAACTGCAAAAAATTCTATCACATCTTGGCACAGTCGATTAATTCCGATGTTGTTTTCATCATTGAGTCACAACAAAAAGGAGTCATACTTTGTTTCTTTTTTTAACATTTTGGGTATTATTTCAGCTATTTTGAACCCTGAAATTACATTAAATAATATTAAGGAATTATTAGCTCGACTTTCTCAGGTTCTTATGTCTTTTCCATTGTATGGAAACACAGAACAGAATCAAAAGTATTTTTTTAAGAATCAAGAAGTAAAAGACGACGAAGAAATAAATGAATATTTAGAAACATCACTAAATGTATACGAAGGCGAAATTGATTTTGATGATTATTTTATAAATGAAATAATTAATTGGAAACAATTTTGGGCAACCGAGACATTAAAAGTCAATCCGAATTTAGTAGCTAAAGCATTCACTAGATTTTTTTATTCTCTTCGATCAATAGACAGCAATCTTGGTGTTCAATTTAAGTACATTGGAAACTTTCTTCATCGCTGCATTATTGCTTTTTTTAACTCTATTTTAATTGAAGAGTGTGCTTCACTACCCGAAGAAAAACGGATCGTACTAAATAAAAACAACTCGATAGACTCTGATTTATTTTTTTTGAGAAATTTAGACAAATTAGGGCTCACAAATAGTGAGGATCTTTCTTCTCAATTCATCATTGACAAACCAACATTAGACAACTACCCTTTAAAAAATGGTGCTATAACATATACCACGAGTGCAAACTTGCCAAAATTTGATCGCTATTTAGATTTTTCTTTTTTTTCAATGATATTCAGCTTTCCAGCATGGAGTTTTTTTCTGCAGCCGCCTAATAAAAATGATGCTTCATTATTCAATAATATTTTTAATATTCAATTACTCTTCAGCATTGATTATATTTTTAAAGAAAATAATTCAATATCGAATATTGAATCTAAACAAAAAATTATCTCAGAGTGCATTAACCAATTTTCTGCTAGGCTAAATATGACAGCTGTAGAATTTTCTGGCATAAAATTTGTTAATTTATTTTATATTTTGAATTCTATCGCCAGTCCTCAAAAAGCATACAAAACCGTACGATATTTACCACTATACGCTGGAATTAAGATTGATAATTTGCCAAATCCATACCTCACTAAAGACGGGACTTATATTAATTTGCCACCAACAAACATTAAACAACGGTTCATTCTTTTGTATGATTTATTTACTGCAAAAAAATCATATTTTTATGAATTAGCTAAAAATCATAACGTCCTTGACTTTGACGGGACGGATCAAGATGTTGCCATTTTTAACAAAATTATAATGCCTTTACTGTTCCATATTTACAACAGAAAAGTATCAATAAAGATACGCACAAAATCATCTTCCGATTTAATTCGCATATTTAAGGAAACTGTTCTTGATAACACCAACTAGACTTTATTAATGCCAAACCGCTTCCACTCCGCCCTGCTCGCCGCACGACCGCTGCTGGAGCACTACCGTGCCGGACGGACCTTTGCCGACGAGGCGGGGGCGGAGGGTCTGGAGCAGGCCTTGTTTCTGCACGTCCGCAGCCGCCATCACCGTCTTCCCGATCCCTTGCTCAAGGCGGCGCGCGAGGCGGCGTTTCTTGAGGAAAAACGTTTTCGCTTGTCGGGCTGGCTGCTCCGTGCTCTGCAGGAGCTGGCCACGGAGTATCTGGATTTGCGCGGGGGGCGGGTGTTCGTTCTCGGCGAGCGCTATGCCGACTGGCAGGATGCCCTGTTGGAGCTTTCGCCCGCGATGCTCATCACGGCGCGGGTGTTTCTGGAGTTCAAGGGGCGGACCGGGCGCTCCTTCGACCAGGCAAGGGGGCTGCTCGCTGCGGCCTTGCAGCATTCAACGCTCCCGTGCGTGCATGATCCGCGCCTTGACGATATCATCCGCGCGCACGGACTGCACGAGCTGCATATGCATCTCAATGGCACCACCGAGGCGGATTTTTTCTGGCAGTACGCGCTCTGCCGGCCAGACAAGGTCGTGGAGGAGCTGACAAAGGGCTGGCGGGAGAGGCGCATTGTACGCGAATTCTACGCCCAGCACGGGCTGCCCGACGTCTTCACCGTGAAGCGCTTGCTGCATCTGGCGCGCTGGGCTCGCGACCGGCTGGCACGCGTGGTCATGGGCTGGACCTGCGCGCCGAAAAAGTGCTCAACAACAGCCTGCAGCGCTCATGCCTCGCACGATTCCCTGTTTCGCTTCCGCCAGATGCTGTGCGATCCCTATGCCCCGTTTTCCCCGCCGGGTTTGCTCTTCTACGGGCTCAGGCATCCGCTGGCCGGGATTCTGCCGGCAGAAGCACAAAACCTGGCCGTTGCCGAGGCGCTGCTGCTCTACAAGACCTTCGAAGCGCTCGATGCCGGCAACGCGCACGCGGCCAGGCTGTTTCACGTCTACAGCCTGATCCAGAGCGTGTTTATCCGACTTATCGTGCAGCAGCGCGAGCAGTTCGGCTTCGATCAGTTCGAGAAAATCGCCCAGGTCATGCTCCGCGACGCGCAGGAGGACGAGTCCTACGGTCCGCGTTTCCTTCAGCTGCGCGGCATGTATGGTGCGGATATGGCTTACGTCGAAGGCCGTTATTCGCCCAAGGTCTCGGAGAGTAAAAACCGCCGGGCAATTGCTCGTATAATTGCCGACGCAACCAACGCAAGGCGGCAGCCAGAATGGGTCCGGACACCGGTTCCCAACCGGGAAACCAAGTCTCGCCAGGACTTTACCGTCGGCGTCGTCGCCCATTTCATAAAAAAGAGTGAGGAGTTAGGGGGCCACAAGGCTGGCTCATGCAGGGCATCAGTGCTACGTCACGAAAATCGCAGCATCGCACGTGCGCTCATTAACACCCTGCAACGAGGCCAAACGTCAAGAACCACGACAGATCGCGCGATACAGGCCCTATGCGGCATCGACGCCGCCAACAACGAGCGCTACACCCCGCCCGAGGTCTACGCCCCGGTCTACCGGCTGCTGCGCGACAACGGTTTTTCCAGCTTCACCTTTCACGCCGGCGAGGACTACGCGCATCTGGCCAGCGGCATCCGCGCCGTGCATGAGGTCTTGCACTTTCTCGAACTCGGCCCGGGCGACCGCATCGGCCATGCCGTGGCCCTGGGCATCGACCCGCGCATCTGGTGCGAGCGCATTGGATCCACCCTGTACTGCGCGCGCGGCGAATGGCTGGATACGTTGGTCTGGATGCATTCCGTGCTCGCCACGCCAGGTCAACACGGCGACAAGCTGTTCCGGCTGGAAAACCGCATTGCCGAACTCTACTATGCCATCTACCAGCGCGATCCTCCGGCCTTGCACGTGCTACGCCGGGCCTGGGAAATGCGTCAGCTCGACGCGCTTGAACTGAGCAAATTGCCCGCTCCCAAGGCCTTCGCGCCGCAACGTAGCGAACTGCGACGCCTGCTCGTGGAGCGCGAAACGCACCCGCAGGCATTTGCCGAGTTCGAACGCTACCATAATCACCGGTTCTGGGAACGCTACAACGAGAAGGTCAAGGTCTCGACCGAGCGCGTCACCGAGGATATGCTGCGTACGTTGCAGGATATCGTGGTGAAGGAGTGCAACACCAGACATTGCCTGATCGAGGTCATGCTGACGAGCAACCTGCGCATCTGCCCTTTCGAGGCCTACGCCGAGCATCATCTCTTCCGTTGGCTGCGCAAGGGCGCCGACGGGCGGCCGACGCCGGAATTCTGTCTGGCCACGGACGATCCGGGCATCTTTTCCACCAACCTGCGCAACGAATTTGCCCATGCGTTGCGCACGGCTGAGTCCATGGACGACTTCAAGGGTCTGGACGTCTACGACCTGTTGACCCGGTGCAACGAGCGGGCGCGGGCGTTCCGGTTTCTGCCGACGGGGCCGGCGGGGCGCAAATCGTCGGGACAGCCTTAAGCGTTCAGCGGAACCAGGACCCGGATGCGCTCCGGCAGCCGTTTGCTGCGGATGAAGTTGTTCAACTTCAGCAGCGCCGTTTCTGACAGCTCCATGCCGCGGGCCATGATGTGGATGCCGTCCAGGCTGTAGAGCGCGTCGTCGAGAATCATGCCTGGCCGCAGTTCGCCCATGTTCAGCTCTCGGCGCAGGTAGCCGTCGTCGGCGGCCACGCCGCGCTCGAGGACGCCGAGTACGGCGGCGTCGTACCAGCCGGCCCGCCGGCGCAGCGTATCCAGGGCGTCGAATTTCTCGACGCCCTGCTGCGAAAGTTCATCGTAATCCAGGCAGGCCTTCAGGATGCGCGCCTCGACCGGCTGGGTGGGATTGTCCGAGAGCCGGTCGTTCTGACGCAGGATGATGTCCGAGACGCGCTCCATACGCGGGATATTGGCCAGCAGCGACGCGGCGACGGACGGATGCGTGGCGTAAGTGCCCAGTTCCTCGACGGAAAGCGGCTTGCCGGTCTCGACCTTTTCCATGACCGCGTCGGGCACGATGACGCAGCCGACCTGGCTGAGCATGGCGGCAAGCTCCAGATGCAGCGTGCTCTTCAGATGCAGATTCTGCCCGACGTACAGGGCCAGTCGCTTGACCCGCTCGCTCTTGCCGAAGGCCGGCGGATTGACCAGGGCGAGGATGTCGGTGAGCATCTTGACGCTGCCGCGCAGGGTCCCGCGCAGCAGCTCCCGCTCGGCGACGACCAGGGAATACTGCCGCAGGGCGATTTCCAGGGTCCGGATCATGTCCTCGATGGGCGTGGGCTTGGTCAGGAAGCGGAACACCTCGCCCTTGTTCACGGCGTCGATGGCGGACTCGAGGTCGGCGTGTCCGGTCAGCATGACGCGGACGGTGTCCGGGTAGCGTTCGTGTACCTGACCGAGAAAACGGATGCCGTCCATTTCCGGCATCTTGAGATCGGACACCACGACCGCGTACGGCCCCGAGCTTTCCATACGCTTGAGCGCCTCCAGCGGTCCCAGCGCGGTGTCGACGTCGTAGCGCTTGCGCAGGGAGGCCCGGAAGGTGTCGAGGATGTACTGCTCGTCGTCGACGAAGAGGACCTTATGCTTGCCCATGCGGATGCTCCGTCAGGAGTGTTTTGCAGGTTTCCCGCCAGGCGTCCACCCGATGCGCCAGACCCTGGGTTTCGATCCAGTCCGCGTCGAGCGGGGCGAAGACGTATCCCGGATCATAGACAATCAGCTCGTGCTGCAGCCGGTCCGCTACGTGGACCAGAAGTCCGGGCGTGACGCCCGGCCCGGCCAGCGCCGGCTCGTGATGCGCGTAGACGGCCTCCACAATGGCCATGGACATGCCCCACAATCCCAGAAGATAGGCGCCGATCTGCTGATGCGAGACGCCCAGACGGGCGAGTTCGAAGCGATGCGTGCCGCCGCCTTCGTTCTTGACGTCGTGGAGAACCAGGCGATAGTCGTCGGGCATTTCCGAGGCCAGGACAAGCTTGCCCACGTCGTGCAGCAGGCCGGCAATGAAACAGGCGTCGGCGAAGTCGTCGTCCTTGCCTTCTCTACGAGCCAGCGCCCTGGCGAAGGTCCCGGTCTGCAGACAGTGCCCCCAGACCTTGTGCAGGGAATACCCCGGGAGCAGGTCGAGGTCGAAGCGCTTGATGAACTGGATGCCGAGCACCAGCCCTTTCATGACCTCCACGCCGAGCAGGTTGACGGCGTGCGCCGGGCTGATGATTTTGTTGTAGAATCCGAAAAACGAGGAATTGACGACCTTGAGCACCGAGGCGGACATGCCCATGTCCTGCCCCACGAGCGCGCCGATGGTTTTGAGCGAGGGATCCGGCGAGGTCAGGGCCTGCTGGATTTTCAGGTACAGCTCGGGCAGCGCGGGCAGGGACTCGATGCGGCCGACGACCTGCTGCACGGCCTCGTTGGTCAGGATGTGACGCAGGCGCAGAATCCGGGTGATGGTGCCGAAGAGCACGTCCGGCTTGCACGGCTTGGACAGGAACTGGTGCGCGGGTTTGACCGAGCGCAGCACGACGTCCATTTCCGAGTAGCCGGAGAGGATGACCCGCAGGGCCGTGGGCGCGCGCCGGGCCGCTTCAGCGAGGAAGTCCGCGCCGTTCATGCCGGGCATGCGCATGTCGGCCACGATGACGTCGAAGTCGGCGCTGTCGAGCAGTAACAAGCCCTCCTCTCCGCTCAGGGCGAAGGCAGCCTGAAACTCCTTGCGCCGGAGATGAAACATGGCCTTGAAACCCGCGAGGACCATCGGGTCGTCGTCAACGAACAGTACCTTGGCTTTCATTCGTCTCCTCAAGCGGTTGGGGTAACGGGCAGCCGGACGAGAAAGGTCGTGCCCTGACCTTCTTTGGAACTGACGTCGATCGCGCCACCGTGTTTGTTCACGACGATGTCGTGCGTAATGGCCAGGCCCTGACCCGTCCCCTTGCCCACCGGTTTGGTCGTGAAAAACGGGTCGAATATCTTGTCGATGTTTTCCGCCTTGATTCCGGTACCCGTATCGATGAAGCTGATTTCGACGACGTTGCCGACATGCTGCGTGCGGATGGTGATGAGCCCCTTTTTTCCGCTCTCACCGACCACGTCGCGGATGGCGTGACTGGCGTTGACGATGATGTTCAGGAAGACCTGATTGACGTCTCCGGGCAGACAGGTGACCAGGGGCAGGTCCACCTGGGGCTCGAAGGCGACGTCGGCGACGTATTTCCACTCGTTCTTGGCGATGGTGATGGTCGTCTCCAGGGCCTTGTTGATGTTGACCGCCTTTTTTTCCTCTGCGCCGGGATGGGCGAAGCTCTTCATGGCCTGGACAATGCCGGCCACGCGGCCCACCCCGTCGAGCGCGCGTTCCACGGCCCGGGGGGCCTCTTCGCGCAGAAAGGCGATGTCAATCTCCTCGGCGAGTTCCTCAACCCGGCGCACTGGCGCGGAAAAATCAGGGAGCTGCGCAACCTGCTCCAGGAGTGCGGTCTGCTCCGCGAGCAGTGCGAAGGAGTCGGTCAGCGCCTCCTTGAGAAAGCGGACGCTGTCGCCCGCGTACTGGATCGGCGTATTGATCTCGTGGGCGATGCCCGAGGCCAGCAGGCCGATGGACTCCATTTTCTGCGCGATGCCCAGCTGACGTTCGAGGCGTTTCCGTTCGGAAATGTCGAAAAAGACCAAGGCGACGCGCTCGTCCCACAGCTCGATGGCGAACCTGTCCACCGGCACGGAATCGCCCCGGGCCGGCGTCAGGATGAATTCGTGGCGCACGGGATCGTCGCGGCGCGGCGCACAGACCACGGCGCAGGATTTCCCCAGCCAGGGCTCGAGCGTCGCGGCGCAGTCGACGTCGAGCAGCGCCTCCCGCTCGATGCCGAGCAGCTGCCCGGCTCCCTGGTTGCAGGCCACGACTACGCCGGAGCGCCGGTCCACGATGAGATACGCGGCGCCGATTCCGTCAAGAATGAAGCTCAGCAGCTGCTCGTTGCGCCGGGCCTCGTCTTCCGCACGGATACGCTCCTGAATCTGTTGGGCGAGCTTCTCGTTCTGTTCGAGGATTTCCCTCGTGCGCGCGGCCACACGCTGTTCGAGCACCTTGTAGCTGGCTTGCAGCTGTAGGTGCAACTTCCGGAACTCCGTGACGTCGCGGCCCACGGCCTGGAATTCCTGGACTTCGCCCTCAGCTGTCAGCAGCGCGCGAAAGGTCCATTGAATCCAGCACAGTGCGTCTGAGCATCCCGCGATGGCGACCGTGCTTGTCGCAGTCGGCCGATCCTTGTGCAGCGTGCCGAGGATCGGGACGACAGAGCCCCGAACTTCCTCGGCCCAGCCCAGAAAGGACGCGACCTCGACCAGGTCCTCCCGGGCGTGACCGGTGAAGCGGCAATAGGCCGAGTTCACGAAGGTGAGCGTGCCGTCTGGAAGAAAGCGGCAGATAAGCTCCGACTGATCTTCGATGATATCGCCGAGCAGTTTTTCCTGCCGCTCCAGTTGCGTGGTCTTGAATTCGAGCAGCGAGGCAATCTGCTTGCGCTCGGCGATTTCTCTGCCCAGGTTGCGGTTTTTTCGTTCTACCTCGCCACTCAGCCGGGCAAGTTCGAGCCGCGGCATCAGCAGTAGTTTGCGCTCGAACAGCAGCATCACCCCGGCCAGCAGCAGCGTGGACACCCCCAGGGCGAGGGCCAGGCGCCTGACCAGAATCCAGACCAGCACCTCGTCGTCACCAGCGGAGGAGGGGTCCGGCTCCTGGCCCGGTACGCACGTTCGGGATTCATGGAGTTCGCAGGCATCGCCGGCGAACTGCCAGACCGCCACGCCGAGCGTGGCCCCCTGGATGAGAATATAGATTCCCAGAAAGAGGGCAAATGCCCAGGCGACGGAGCGCGGACGCGGCGCGGACGGGGAGGTGTTGCTTGTCGTGTTCATTTTGGTATGTATGCACGACGCACGCAACAGACGACCGAATGCGGTTGTCCTCTATTGCGTCTGCTCCATTCCATACATCGGGAGCCCCCCTTCGGCAAGGGGGTATTGCTGTTGCGCACGGTCATTCATTGCCGCAACGGACGCAGGATGGACGTCGTGCGCCTTCCGGCCTGTTCGCCTGAACCGCGCGGGATGACGGGAGGAAAGGGAACCCTTCGGATATCACATCGCCCGGACGTACAGACGCCGCACCTCGTCCGGGTCGAGCGGTCGCAGCAGACCGGGGCGGCCGTGATGAAGGGCGAAGCGCTCCACGTTCGCGGCCAGATCGTCCGCGTCGCGCGTGTTCAGGCCCAGGTCGGAAAGACGCGTCGGCAAGTCCCAGGCCGCGAGCGTGGCCTCGAATCCGGCAAGGCCGGAGGCCGCGTCGTCGCGCTGCCAGACCTCGCGCGCCCAGCGTTCGAAGATGGCCGGCCGGTCCGGGCCGACCAGCCGCATCCAGGCCGGCAGCAGCGCCGCCACGGCCCGCGCGTGCGCTATGAAGGGAAACAGCGCGCCCACGCTGTGCGCCAGGCAATGCGCCGTCCAGTCGCCGCGGCCCAGTCCGGCAGCGGGAATCCCGCCCAAGGCCAGGCTCGCGGCCCAGACCAGGCTGGAGCGCGCGTCGCGGTCCTCGGGGTCGGTCCGTAAGCGCCCGGCGCAGCGGAGTATCGTACGTTGCAGGCTTTCGTTGAGCGCCAGTGTCGCCTCCTGGTCCGTCCCGGCGACGTAGTGTTCGAGGAGATGCGCCAGGGCATCCAGGGCGCCCTGCGCGGTCAAGGCCCAGGGAAGCCCGGCCTGCAGATCGGGATCGATGCAGGCGGCCAGGGGAAACAGCGCCGGTCCCTTGATGCCCCACTTGCAGCGCTCGTCGGCGTTGCGCAGGATCGCGCTGCAATTGCACTCCGAGCCCGAGCCGGACAGGGTCGGCACGGCGACAATCGGCAGGGCTTGCCGGATTTCCTGCCGCGCCGTGAACAGGGACCAGGGGTCCTCCACGTACGCGGCCGCCGCGGCAACCTTGGCCGCGTCGATCACACTGCCGCCGCCCAGGGCCACGAGCGCATCCGCCCGAAACTCCCTGACCAGGGCGACCAGCTCGCGCACCATCGCGAGCGTGGGGTCCGGCGCCACGCCCTGAAACCCGGTCCAGACCAGGTCCGCCCGGTCAAGCGACGAAACGACGCGTTCCCAGGCACCGTTGCACCGCGCCGACTCCCTGCCACACGCGAGCACAACCCTGCCAACCCCGCGCCCACAGAGCCGCCGCCCGACACGCTCCAGCGCCTTGCGTCCGAAGGTTACGGCTACGGGGTTATGGTAATGGAAGTCTTTCATGGGGTGTATGCGTGGTGAATGCTCTGTGCAGGGCGCGCGCACTCTTTATTGCCTGCATAAGCCCTTGCGAAGCAATATGCTGTAAGGCGTGCTCGGTGTAATTGCAGGGCATAACAATTCAATTGTGTCGTGTCGCTATTAAGCCGAGCGCATTTTTACGAAATTTAATAAAAAATTATGAGATAGTCATTCTGGTCTATTTCCTAAAAAAATATTATTTATTTCGAGTTCAACTTGAAAAATTGATATTTGCATGGATTGTGTTGTTGAAAAAAATAGTAAATGTTGTCAAAAAAAGCTATAATTTTACAAGCGCTCTAATTCCGGAGATAAGAGCATTGAAGCTCTTGGAACAATTCTTGTCAACATTTAAAAAAGGAGCTATCGCGCGCGAACCTGCTACTTTATCATACGCATTGTCGCTCAAATTCCGGAGTTCATCCGCGGGGTTACTCAATGTATCGGGATTTCGGAATTTGCGTTTCTTTTGCTGTGCTTTCAGACTTTTCAAATGAAGCCCCTGTTCTACGGCTGTGAGATCACCAAGATAGAAACTCTCTAATTCGCGACAGGCAATCCGAACCAATACATCCTTTCGCCCTGCTTCGTGGCAAAGGGCGACCAATCGTTTCTTAATATCCATGCAATCACCTGCGTCCTGGTCTCTCATAACAACAAAAACAGATTCAGGGAGTCGCCATCCGCGCAGTTTATTTTTCAGATTTTTTTCCAGATCCTGCTTTCCACGAAAGAAACGGAACGCAACCTGAACATTGGCAGGAAGCACGCGCGGCAACACCCCTTCGAGCATTTCTTTTGCAGACGGCTCTTCAAGAAAAAAGACAATGGTTTTCATCGGGGATCGGCTCCTTCGAAAAAGCCCTGTTCCCAGAGATACCCCATCTGGTCCCCCTCGGCCATGTAGGCGGCGAGTTGCTTGTCCTCTCTGGCCCTGCGCACCTGGGTGTAGCCGTCTCCCTTCAGTAGCCAGAAAACCTCTTCCAGCCGGGCGGCATTGAGGAAATCCGGAGAATGGGTGGACACGAAAACCTGCCCGCCCCGGTTGGCATAGCTGCGAAATTCCTCGGCAAGCTCCCACAACAGCTTCGGGTAGAGCTGGTTTTCCGGCTCTTCCACGCATAACAAGGGATGAGGATTCGGATCGTACAACAGCGTCAGGTAGGCCAGCATCTTGATGGTGCCATCGGAGACATAGCGCGCGAGAAAAGGGTCTTCGAACGCGCCATCCTGAAATTTCAAGAGAACCCGCCCCTCCAGGGTGGTCTTCGACTCGACATGGCTGATTCCGGGTACACGCATTCGAAGCAGCGAGAGTATCTTGTCGAAGGTTTCTCTTTTTTCCCTATAGAGATACTCGATTACCAGGGAGAGATTTTCGCCCTCACGGGACAGATGCTCGGCGTATCCGGCCTCTTGTTCGGGTCGGGCCTTGCTGATGTGAAAATCCGAGATGTGCCAGTTTTCGATGAGATTGCCGAGGGCCATGACTGCCGGAAAGCGTTCGAACTGAGCCAGGCCCTTGATGGCCAAAATGTCGGCTGATTTCAGGGATTGTTCTTCCCGGTTCAACTCGTTGACATCGTTAACGTCAGCCAGTTCATTGGTGACCGCGACGCCCTTGCCACGCGAAAATTTCAGGAAATGCCACGGCTGGCCGCTGCTGCCTCGCCGGTATTTAAGAATCTCCCGTTCGACGATCGCCTTGCCATGTTCTTCGTTTATTTGCAGAAAATAGGTCGTGAGCGGGCTGTCCCTGGCGGTGCGAAACTTCAATTCGATTTCGATCGGGCCTTCGGCATTCCTGCTGCGCACTTCCCTGAAACCACGGCTGCCGCCCAGTTTCGCCAGGGCCACCGTGACGTTGCTGGTCATCGCGTCGCGCAGGAATTCGAAAACCTGAAAGATCGTGGACTTGCCCGTACCGTTTGCCCCGACGAAGATGCAGAACCTCGGCAGGTCGGCCAGCTCGGCGTCTTTGAACGACTTGAAGTTCTTCAGCCGGATCGATTCGATTGTCATCGCAGCCTCGTCATTCTCCTTCCGACGCCCCGGCCCTGTCCCTGCCTGCGCGGCCCGTCACGTGTTCAGGACAGCAGCGCCTGTGCGAAGTCCTGGCCATTGAAGGGGCGCAGGTCTTCCATCTTTTCGCCCAGGCCCACGTAGGTGATGGGCACGCCGTATTGCAGGGTCACGGCCACGACCACGCCGCCCTTGGCCGTGCCGTCGAGCTTGGTCAGCACGATCTCGTCCACGCCCACGCCCTCCTTGAACAGTTTGGTCTGCGAGAGTGCGTTCTGTCCGGTGGTGGCGTCGATGACCAGTACCGAGCGGTGCGGGGCGCCGGGGTGTTTTTTGGCCAGCACGGCCTTGATCTTGCGCAGTTCGTCCATCAGATTGGATTTGGTGTGCAGGCGGCCGGCGGTATCGACCAGAAGCAGGTCGTAGCCGTCCTTGAGGGCCAGGTCCATGGCCTCGAAGGCCACGGCCGCGGGATCGGCGCCCTGGGTTTTGGCGTAGAAGCCGGCGCCCGTGCGCTGCGCCCAGATGGCCAGCTGTTCGATGGCGGCCGCCCGAAAGGTGTCCCCGGCCGCGATGAGCACCTTGCGCCCGCGCATCTGTTCCCGGTGGGCGAGCTTGGCGATGGTGGTCGTCTTGCCCACGCCGTTGACGCCGATGAGCAGGACCACCTCGGGCGGATTGACGGCCGCGATGCGTTTGGGCGTCTTGAAGACCTCCTCCAGCTCGGCGCGCATCAGTTCCTTGAAGCCGGAGGCCTCGGTCACGCCGCTTTTCCGCGCCCGCTCGCGCAGGTTTTGCGTCAATCGGGTCGTGGCTTCGTAGCCCACGTCGGCGGTGATCAGTATCTCCTCGAGTTCGTCCCAGAACGCGGCGTCGAGCGTGGCGTGCGTCGAGAGCAGGCCGTCGATGCGGCGGG
>CAZGAH010000013.1:50737-68875 GCA_964523295.1 uncultured Desulfovibrionaceae bacterium
CTCGTCCTCCTCGTCTTCCAGGTCCAGGGCCAGTGCCAGGCGATATTGCAGCTCGGAGCGGAACTCGGCCAGCTCCTCGTAGCCCATGTTCTCCAGCCAGGTGCGGAACCGGGCGATAAAATCCCCGGCCTCGGCCTGCGGCGCCTCCAGTGCCTGAAACAGAAAGCCCAGGCGCTCCCATAGCTCTGGTCCGGCGCCCTCCACGTCGCGGAGCACGATGTCCAGCCAGACCGACAACCGCGGCTCGGCCTCGCGCAGGGCCAGCGTCAGCTCCGTCTGCCAGGGCTGCGCCCCGGGGGGCGAAACGGTCGCCTCCGCCGGGGCCGGGGCAGGGGGCGTGGCGGCAACGTCAGGCTGCGCGGTCGCTTTTTCAGGTGCGGTCTCCGGCGCGACGGGCGAGACCGCGACGGGCTGGACGGCTGCCGTCACCGGTTCGGGCACCGTCGTCTCGACCGCCGCCTCCGCAGTCGTCTCCGGCGTTACCGGTTCCGTGGTCTCTTTGCGGGACCAGAGTTTCTTTATTTTGGAGAAAAAGCCCATTGTCGCGCGCTCCTGTTCTTGTTGTGTTCGCCGTGTCATTGCCCAGATGCACGACGTCGTCAAGTCGGGACCCGCGCGGAGTGGCGGCCTCCTGCCCGGCGGATTCGGGCGATGGCGCGGGGTGACGAAGGCCTGGCAATACAGTTCGTCGGCGTTTGTATGGCTACGGCGAAATCCCCGCAGTCCGGGACTGTACAACCGTCCTGGCATGGATTAGGAACAGTCTGCCGGGTAAGCGTCGGCACCGCGCGTGCGGGGCTTTCCGGCATACTCATTACCACGCACAAGGAGACGATATGGCTGATCCTAAACAGTTTACCCTTTTTTCCGGCGGCGCCAACGGGGCGGAAACCGAGTTCGGCGTTCTGGCGGAACAGTACGGGGTTCAAGAGGTCAATTACAGCTTCGAGGGCCATCAACACGAGCGCGTCCGGGGCCTGCGCGTGCTTACGCCCGAGGAACTCGCCCGCAAGGATGTCAGCCTGGCCTATGTTTCCCGGCTGCTCGGCCGGCGCTTTTCCGACGCGCCCATGATGCGCAAGGTGCTCCAGACCATCATGTATCAGGTCGATGCCGGGCTCGAGGTTTTCGTCATCGGCGCCGTCCAGTCCGACGGCACGGTCAAGGGCGGCACTGGCTGGGGCGCCGAGTTCGCCAAGATATGCAACAAGCCGCTCTTCGTCTTCGACCAGGGCAAGGACGGCTGGTTCACCTGGACCGACGACCTCTGGCGCCCCGTGGCCGAGCCGGTGGTTTCGCAGGCGCATTTCACCGGCACGGGCACCCGCTTCATCGAAGCCAACGGCAAGCAGGCCCTGGCTGGGCTGTTCAAGCGGTCGTTCGCCTGAGCCTGCAGGAAGGCAATCGGGCCAGGCGGATGCGACGATCCGACCGGTTGCCTTTCCCGGGTAAATGCTGCCTCCCGCGGATGGGCCAGGAGTTGCTGCGGAGAGAGAGCTTGTCGGCCTTTTAACGTTGCTGTTCTGAATGCTGCGTAGACTGCGAAGCTGTGTGTTGTTCGACGTTGTGCAATGGGGTGGAAAGCTGCAAGGAAACAGGACGCGCGCAGTGCAGGCTTGCAATGAGCATGCGCCAGAGCCTGTATATCGTCTTCGGCCGACGTGCTTGCGAACACGCATGAACTGACGTCATCCCGGAAGGGGGGAAGGAACATGAAGCGCAAACGTTTTCTTCGCTACGGACTGGCCATTCTGCTTATGCTCAGCTGTGCCGTGGTCATTGCCACGACCGGGCAGAAGGGCTCCGGGGTTTTCACCTCGGCGGCTGCCTCGGAGGTCAAATCCACCAACGTCATGGTCCAGAGCGTGGACCAGCTGACCGTGGCGGACGTCGGACCCACGAAAAGCGACCAGAAGAAGGCGGCAGCGCCCAAGAAGAAGAAAAAGCGCAAGGCACAGGAGACACCCGAACCCGAAGCGACCGCCGAGGCCGCACCGGCTGCCGATTTCAACCTCGACGCCAAGACGAACGAGTTTGCCGCCGCCATCGAACGCACCGAGCAGGACCGGATGGCCCACAAGAAGGTCAGCGACGGCACCAAGGCTGACGTGCTGCGCCTGAAGGACGAACTCGTGGCCCACTACAAGGCCAAGGCCGAGGCGGCGCGCGTTGCCGGTAACCCGGATCTCGTGCTCCAGTGCGAAAACGCGATCAAGAAGTACGAGGCCGTGGCCCGCATCGTGGTCAAGGACAACATCGAGAGCGCCGACATCGAGGCCTTGAAGACGGTCACCAATCCCGAGTACGTGCAATACAACGCCACGCTGAAAAAGCAGGACAAGCAGACTATCACCGCCGAGCAGAAGACCTATCTGCAGCAGCGCGTGGCCGCCTATTTCCAGGAAACCATGCGCCTGTTCCTGCAACTGCTCGATGTCGTCTATTCGCTGCTCTCGCAGGCCAGCCATGCGGCCAGCGATCCGGTCGGCTTTGCCGTGGGCTGCGCCACCACGGCTATTGTCCGCGCCGCGCAAGGCCAGGACATGGTGCCCGAGCTGACCCTGCTGCGCACGATCGTTCCCCTGCTCAAGATGAGCACCGATAACTACAAGATGACCCTGGCCAACCTCCAGGCCCTGACCGGCGAAGGTCCCGGCTACAGCGGCCCGGCAACCGCGTCGGAGGTTGATAAGGGTTGGAAGCCGCCCACAGAGCGATAGGTCGGAATCTCCCAGCGGAGCGTCGGGAAAAATCTGCTGCATTATTTTGAAAAGTGTGGTAGATGAAAATTGCCCGGCGCTCCCGGGCTGCATCTGCACCTGAACGAGTCTGCCCGATCAACGTCCGGAAACGACAACCTGGGCTGGTGACGCCGTGCAACGAGTTCCGCTCGCCGTCTGCCTTTGTGCCGCATTGCTGCTGTTCACCGTCAGGGCCGCCCTTTGCCGGGACGCGGCCCAGGCGCTCCAGGACTTCAAGACCGCCTACGCGCGCGCGACCGAGGCCGACGCCAAGGGCGACCGCGAGGTCGCTCTGCCGGCCTGGAAAGAGGCCCTGGCCGCGCTCGACGAATTCGGCGAAAACGACAAAATACTCCCCTTCAAGGAAACGGTCATCTTCAAGCTGGCCGAGACGCAGGCCTGGCTGGGTGCCGCCGCCGGCGATCCGGCTGCCGTGGAAGAGGCCAGGGTCGCGCTCGACGGACTGCTCAAGCGAAAAAAGTTGGTGGGCCTGAAAAAGGACGACGTCCTTTTTCGTCTGGGCCACACGCTGGGGCAGAAAAGCCGGGTTCTGGCCCGACGCGGGGAGAACCGCCAGGCCGTGGCCGCTGGCAAGGAAGGGCTGGCCATTCTGGAAAAGCTGCCGGCCTCGCCCGAGCTGGACGAGACGCTGGCTCGCGACAACAGCCAGCTCGGCCTGGCTCTGCTGGCCACGAGCGATCTCAAAGCCGCGGAGGAGCGGCTGACCCGGGCTGCGGAATTCTGGGGCAAGATCGGCAACGAGCCCGAGCAGCTGCGCGAGCGGAACCTGATCATTTTTCTGCACGGCGAGCTGGGCCGTCTGACGCAGGCCGAGCGCGAGTACGAGGCCCTGCTCGCCCAGTTGCCCGCGAAGGGCTTGGACAAGAGCGTCCTGGGCGTGGAGTGCCGCGTGAACCTGGGACTGATCCAGCTGCAGCTCGGCAAGTACGCCGACGCGGCCGCCCGCTTCGACCAGGCCGAGGCCCTGGCCCGCGAGGTCCCGGATTACGCCAACCCGGAGGCCATCGCCAACAACCGCGGCATCGTGGCCTTTCGCGAGGGCATGTACCACGAGGCCCTGGGCCGGTTCGACCGCGCCGGACAGGGGCGCAACGCCCAGGTCAAGGCCCAGAGCCTGGCCAATGCCGGCGGCGTCTATCTCAATCTCTACCAGTCGGAGCGCAACGACGATCATTTTACCCGCGCTGAGGAAAAGCTGCGCGCGGCCCTGACCCAGGCCGAGAGCGTAGACGACGCGCGCGCGGGTTTCGTGGCCGGCAACAATCTCGGACGCCTGTACCTGCTGCGTGCCGGAAAACCGGCCTCCTCGGCGCAGGGGAGCGAAGACTGCGCCAAGGCATTGGACACGCTGGGCAAGTACTTCCGCGAGGCCAACGACCTGGCCGGGCGGACGAAAAGCGTCCTGTACGAGTCCGCCTCCCTGGCCCTGAATCTGGGCGATGTCTATCTGCTAATCGGCACGAGTTTTCGCGACGCGGGACTGGAACGGGGCGGGCCCTGCGCCGATCCCGATCCGTTGGTCTGCGCCGAAAAATTCTATCGCGAGGGCCTGGACCTGGCCCTGCGCCTGGGCAGCGCCGAGGAAATCTGGTACGGTCGCTACGGCCTGGCCCGCGTCTGGCGCGCCCGCGGCAATGCGCCCAAGGCCATCGAGCACTACGCCGCGGCCATCGAGAACATCGAATCCCTGCGCAACCTGCTCTCCGGCGGCGCCGCGGTGAGCTTCCTGCACGACAAGCACATGGTCTATACCGAGTGCATCGACCTGCTCCTGCAAGAGTGGGAAAAGAGCAAGGATCCCAAGGCGAAGCAGAAGGCCTCGCTTACGGCCCTGGAATACCTGGAGCGCAGCCGGCAGGGCGAACTCAGGGCTCTGTTTGCGCAGGCCCTGCCCGAGGCCAGACAGAAGGAGCATCACGAACTTGCGGGCCTGCGTTACCGGCTCACGCTCCTGGCCCAGGCCCCCGAGCCCGACCGCAAGGAAATGGAGGCCGTGCAGAAGGCCATGGCGCCGTTGGAAAAGGCGTTGGAAAAGGACGATCCGATGCTGCAGAAAACCGGGCTGGACCTTGCCGCCTGCCAGCGCCGGCTCGGCCCGGACCAGGCCGTGCTCGAATACTATTACAGCGCCGACGCCTTCTATGTCTGGAAGATCGACCGCGCCGGCGTATCCCTGCACACGGCGCCGCGCCTGGAGGAAGACGTGGCCACGGACGAGAAGCAGGACTTTCTCGAGACCGCAGTCGATAAATTCGGGAATAATATCGTGGGCGGGGGCGGGGCAGCCAGCCAGCGCACCACCCACGTCATCACCACCCTGCACGATATCTACAAACGCCTCTTCGTCGATGCCGGCCTCGCGCTCGATCCCACAATCACGCGCCTGACCATCGTGCCCTATCGCAGGCTGAGCATCGTCCCCTTTGCCGCGCTCTACGTCGACGCCGCCGCTGGCAGCGTGCTGCTGGACAAGTACCAGATCGGCTATCTGACCGCGCTCAGCCAGCTGCTTGCCAGGCCGGAAACCTCCGCCCCCGTGCTCTACGCGGTGGGCAATCCGAACATGCCGCAGCAGGTAGCCGCAGTCAGCGTCACGCGCGGCGATGCTCAGGCGGGCGTGGGATTGAGCCGGGTGGATTTGGAGCTGCTGCGCATTGCCGGCATGGATCCCGCGGACCCCACCCGCTCGGGCGCCTCGGTCAACTTTGCCCAGCTTCCGGACGCCGGGCACGAGGTCGAGACCATCTCCTCGGTGTTCGCCGCGCACGGAGACGCCAATGTCGCCGCCACGGTCAACCAGGCCGTGCCGCCGCGGCGCGTGCTCGACGACCTCTCCAGCCGACCCTATGCCTTTCTGCACTTCGCCACGCACGGCAAGCTCATCGGCAGCGCGCCGTTGCTGTCTTTTCTGGCCTTTTCCCAGGATCCCGAGGCCACGGACCCGGCCCTGCGCAAAGGCTATCTGACGGTCAAGACCATCCGGGAGCAGCTGTTCGGCAAACTCGGGCAGACGCGGCTGTGCGTGCTCTCCTGCTGCCAGACCGCGCTGGCGAGCAAGGTCGAGGGGCTGGAGTACGCGTCGCTTGCCGGCGCCTTTCAATCCGCCGGCGTGGAAACCATCATCGCCACGCTCTGGGAAGTGCCCTCGCGCGAGACAGCAACCCTCGTCGCCACGTTTTACGAACAGCTCTTCGCGCCGGACAACCCGCGTAAAAGCTACACCCGGGCCATGCAACTGGCGCAGGAGCGCGTCCGCCGAGAAAACAGCGATCCCTTCTACTGGGCGGCGTTCATCGTTATCGGACCCGACAACTGAGGCAAGGAGGCACATGCTATGCACCGACTCGTCATCGTCCTGTTACTGAGCACCGTCTTTCTGTCCTGGAACAGCGCCGGGAGCGCGCTGGCCGAACCCTGCGACGAGGCCTACAAGGAGTTGAAGGCCGTGCAAGAGAACGAGACCGAGCTGCTCGCCCGGGTCCAGAAGTTCCCGGATTGCGGCAAACTCAACGTCAAGCTGGGCGATCTGTACTTCAACAAAAAGATGTGGGCTGACGCCCAGAAGCAGTACGAAAAGGCGCTGACGCTCTTCCCGGACAGCAAATACGTCCAGAACCAGCTCTTCGAGACGAACAAGAATATTCCCATTACCCTGCAGTCAGGCTCCAAGCTGGACCTGGGCGCCGAAGTCGCCCGCCGTGGTCTGGGGGGCACGCGCAAGCTTCCGGCCATTGCCGTGGAGGTCCACTTCGATCAGGGCAGCGCGACCGTGACCACGGACGACCGCGCCGCGCTGGACACCTTCGCCGCGATGGTCAAGGACGGCTTCACGCAGTACTCCTTCGAGGTCCAGGGCCACACCGACGCCGTGGGCTCGCCGCAGACCAATCAGACCCTTTCCGAGCGCCGCGCCCAGGCCGTACGCGACTACCTGATCAAGAAGCACGGACTGAGCGCCGACAAGCTCGTGGTCAAGGGCTTCGGCCAGACCCAGCCCATAGCATCCAACGAAACCGAGGACGGCCGGGCGAAAAACCGTCGGGTCCAGTTCCAGGGATTTCAATAGGAGCCTCCATGAGCCAGAAGACTTTACGCGACGCCGTCATCCTGTTCCTGCTCCTGCTCGCGCTCGTCGCCCTGCCCGCCAGGGTCGGCGCCGAGGGCAAGACCATCGTCATTTCCGCCGAAGGTCTGGCCGATCCCAACGCCGAGACCTACCAGCGCGACAAGGGGCTGATGCTCGAAGACCTGCGCCGCGACGCCAAGGCCCAGGTCATCGAAAAAGCCGTGGGAACCTTTGTGGAAACCTCGACGCTCATGGAGAACTACGCCCTGGTCCACGACCGGGTCATGACCCGCTCCCAGGGCATGATCAAGCGCATCATCAAGGAAAGCCCGCCCTGGGTCGGCGAGGACGGCTTCGCGCACATGCTCATCAAGGCCGAGGTCTACGTGGACAACGTCCGCAACGCGCTCAACGAGATGTCCAAAGGCGAAAAAGTCAGCCTGATCAAGGAGTACGGCAATCCCAAGGTCTCGGTGTCCATCGTGGTCCGGGACGCCGAGCGCGATACCGGCACCCGGCCGCAACGCTCCGACATCGCCGAGAATATCGTCAAGGAGCGCATCAAGAGCTTCGGCTATCGGGTCTGGTCCGAGGATCATACCTCGAAGCTCAAGACCGAGCTTATGGTCAAGAGTCAGATGGAAGGCCAGGTCGACGCCACGCTCTCGGCCCAGCAGACCAAGGCCGCCGACTTCGTCATTTCCGGCGAGGCCAAATTCCAGCGTATCTCTCAGACCCTCCAGCCCGCAAACATCCAGATAACGAAGTACACGCTCACCTCCTGGTCCGTGAAGTGCGTGGACGCAAACACGGGCGAGGAAATCCTCTACAACAACCAGGTTCCCAAGGGCAAAGCCTGGCCCTCGGAGGACGAGGCCATCGAGAGCATCGGCAAACTCATCGGCGATCAGTTCTCCAAGGACTTCTTCGTCGAGCACCTCCAGGCGCCGTCGAAGATCTTCCAGCTTCAGGTGCTCGGACTGCCCAGCTACGACGTGGGCCAGCTGCTCAAGAAGGAATTCATCGGGCTGCGGCCCGTGCTCAACGTCGATTTTCGCGACTTCGACAAATCCGGGCTCTCGCTCTACGAGGTCGAGTTCACCGGCGCCGCCGATAACTTCAACCAACTGCTCAACTCCACCATCCTGGCCCCGCTGAACCAGAAACTCGGCTCCCAGGCCTTCAGTCTGGAGTCGGCGCACGGCAATGTGGTCCGCGTGGCCTTCCGTTCCGACTCGAGCGCCGAGGAACTCACGCGCGTGCTCAATACCGTGCCCCCGGCCTCGTTTGCCACGGCCTCGCCGGAGCGGCTCAAAGACGTGATCAAGAGCGAGGAGACCCTGAAAAAGGTCGCCGCCGTCGCGCCGGAAACGGCCAAAAAGCTGTCCGACGACGGCATTCTCAACCCAGAGCAGGCCAAGGACGCGGTGAAAAGCTTTTGACCGCGCCTGAGATACCTCCCCGCGCGGACTGCCGCGCGGGTGACAACCCTTGCAACGGAAAGAGGAGAAACATCGTATGCGCGCACATCTGATCGGAAAATGCCTTCTGCTCGTCGTGCTCGGAGCCATGCTGTTCGCCTGTCAGCCCAAACAGGAGACGGTCTATGTCGCACCGCCGCCCCCGCCGCCGCAGATGAACCCCGTCGACGAGGCCATCCGCTTCTTCGACATGGGCAATTACGCCGAAGCCAAACGGCTGCTCACCAACGAAACGAGCAGAAATACCATGGACCCTCGGGCCTTTTTCTACCTTGGCCGCATCTATCTGTACGAAAAGGAGTGTCCGAGTTCGATCGCCATGTTTAAACAGGCACTGGTCCTGAACCCCAACTACTACGAAGCGCAGCAGCAGCTCACCGCGGCGCAGAAACAGTGCGGCCAGGGCGGCCCCAAGTCCACGGGCACGAGTCGCTCGTCGACGCCGTCGCAGCCCAAGCCGCGCGAAGTCAAGGAGTTCAAGGGCGGAGCCAAGGCTATCGATCCGGCTGACTTTTAGGCCGAAAGAGAGTCTGCCGCCGGGCCGGCCTGCATCATGCAAGCCCGGCGGCAACGCCGCCTTTGTCCGCTCCGAACGTGGAGGACGTCGTGAAACGAAACCGCATCCGTCTCCTGGCAACCGGAATCCTCGGTCTCCTCGCCCTGCTGCTGATCCTGGCGCCCGCCCGGGCCGGCAACAAGGAATTGATGGACGAGTGGAGCCGAAAAAAGCAACAGGTCAAAGACAAGGTCTACGAACAGCTCAAACGGGAAGGGAGAATACCCAAAGACGGGACCGTCTATTTCGAGGCCAGAACCAAGGCGGACCCCGCCGACACAGGTAAGGTGCTGATCGAGGTCGACAGCGTCCGCGTCGAGCCTTCCGCCCCCGCCTCCGCGTCAGCGCCGAAAAAGCCGCCGGCCAAGGCGGTTCCCGGTGGCGCGAGCGCGTCCGCTCCAGCGCAGACGTCGTTGCCCTTCGCGAGCGGCAATCCCGGCGAACCGGCGCCCGGGCTGAAAGGGGGCTCACTCGGCGTGCCCGGCGCGGGGCAGGGGACGGCGACGCCACAGACGCCGCCGACGCTGGTCCGCTACGAAACCCTGAATATCCCCGTGGGGGCTGTATTTCAGGAAAGCATGCGCATCAAGAACGGCGCAATCCAACCCGATCCGCCCGCACAGGGCAAAAAGCCCTGACCGCCGCGCGGATATCGGGGCTCTGTCCGCGAAACCAGAAAGGAGGATTCATGAAACGTTATCCTATGCTCTGCGTGCTCCTGGCCCTGGCCTTTGTCGCCAGCCTGGCCACGGGAGCGCTGGCCGGCAACAAGAAACTCATGACCGTGAAAATGGCCAAGCAGGACCTCAAACGCAACTTCGTCGAATACGTCACCGGCTACAAGGTGAAAAGCGAGGGCGAGTTCGGGCTGACCGAGGACGCCAAGTACCAGGTCGACACCAAGGCCGCCGCGGTCATCAAAGGCGTCATCGAAGACGAGTGCATCTATGACAAGGAAAAAGACATCGCCATCTGCTACGGGCACATGGACCTTGACGAGGCCAAAAACATCCTGGGCGATTACGTCCGCTACAAGAATGTTACCCTGCACGCCATGGGCCTGGGCAGCATGACCGAAAGCTCGCGACCGGCCCTGCGCGCCCTGCGCGCCGCTATGCTTAACGCCTACGACGAACTGGCCTCCAAGCTCGTCGGCGAAAAGATCCTCTCGCGCAGCACCGCCGAAAACTATCTCCTGACCAAGGACTCCAACCGCTCCAAGGTCTGCGCCGCCGTCTACGGCGCGCACATTCCGCAGCAGTCGGTCAAGTTCGGCAAAAAGGGCTGGGGCTGGGACGCCGACGGCGACGCCTGGGTCATCCTCCAGCTCGACGTGGAAAGGGTGCGCGACCTCCTGGGCGCCGACCTCAAATACAAGGGCGAAAATATCGTCGAAGTCATGGGCCAGGGCACGGCCAAGGACGATCTCAGCGAACTGCGGGATCAGGAGTCCGGAACGGAATCCGCTCCGCGCGGCTCGAAAGTAAAGTACGGCTCCATCGACGTCCCCGTCGGTCCCAAGGCCTCGGAGGGGCAGGAGGACTTCAAGGGCGGAGCCCAGACCACGCAGTAACCCGCTGTGCCGTAACGCAAACGGCGCATCTGTCAGGACGGGGGGGCCAGCTCCCCCCGTCCTGCTTGCAGCCGGACGTCCGGTTCCCTTCTCCGGCGGTTCACGTAACGCATCCACGCCTGAAGCAAGCGCTCAATCATAGTTGTTCTGGATTCCGCTCACCCGCCAGGCCGGCAGCGTCCAGTCGCTCAACAGGTCCCAACCGCTGGCCTTCGTCCGGTTCTTCAGCGTGGCATTCGAGTTCAGGGTCCAGTAGCAGAATTTGCCATTGCCGCTGTTGTGCCAGATCAGCTGATTGCCGGAATAGCCGTCATTGACCTCGCGCATGTCGCCGTCGGCGCGGATATCCGCGACGTACCAGCCATTCGCCAGAAGCCATTCGCCGGTCATATCCCAGCCATAGGCCGCGTCGGCGACGGCCGCGCCCCTGGTGCGGTTGCGTAACGTGCCATTGGAGTTGAGCACCCAGAAAGCGGTCTTTCCGTTGGCGGTGTTGTTCAACTGCAGGACGTCTTCATTGCCCCATTCGATAACGCCGGGCACACGCCACGGCGAGGGCAGGGCCCAGTCTGACAGGAGGTCCCAGCCTGAGGTCTTGGTGCGGTTCTTCAGGGTGGAGTTCGAATTCAGTGTCCAGTAGCAGAACTTGCCGTTTGTGCTGTTATGCCAGAGCATCTGGTTGCCATAGAAGGCGTTGTTGACTTCGCGCCGGTCGCCGGCCTCGTGGATGCTGGCCACGTACCAGCCGTTGGCCAACTGCCAGTCGCTGATCATGTCCCAGCCGAAACCGGCGTCGGCGACGGCTGCGCCCTTGGTGCGGTTGCGCAACGTGCCGTTGGAGTTCAGCATCCAGAAGGCGGTCTTGCCGTTGTTGGTGTTGTTCAGCAGCAACAAGTCCTCGGCGCACCAGGGAATAACGCCGGCAACGCGCCACGGGGCCGCCAGGGTCCAGTCGGACACCATGTCCCATCCGTTGGTCCTGGTGCGGTTCTTCAGGTTGGAGTTGGAATTCAGGCTCCAGTAGCAGAATTTGCCGTTGGTGCTGTTGTGCCAGATCAACTGGTTGCCCTTGAACCCGGCCGTCACTTCGCGCTGGTCGCCGGCGGCGCGGAAGGCCGCGACATACCAGCCATTGGCCAGTTGCCAGTCGCTGATCAGATCCCAGCCATAACCGGCATTGGCGATGGCGGCACCTTTGGTGCGGTTGCGCAACGTGCCGTTGGAGCTCAGGTTCCAGTACGCTGCCTTGCCGTTGGCCGGGTTGTTGATGACCATCAGGTCCTTGTCCCGAGTCAGGCCGTGCCCTGCGAAAAGGGTCACAACGAACGCTGCGAGCGTCAACACCGTGCCGATTTTAACCAGATTGTGCCAAAACGTTTTTGCCCTCAGGTCCATTTCCCACTCCCTTGCCGGCCGCACATGCGAAAGGGAGGCGCGTGCCGCGCCTCCCTGTGTTCTGTTCGACTCCATCCGGCCGTGTTCCTGCTTCGCTCCCCGGCACATTTCGCGCCGGGCTGTTTCTCAGTCATTGAGCGCTATGGTGTCCCGGTACTGCTGTCCCGTGCCCTGAATGTGCTCTCTGAGCCAGCCTGCCAGGGACTGCAACGTGTCTCTGGCCTCGGTGCGCTCCTGCGCGGTCGCCAGGGTGCCCATCAATGCCAGGCGGTCAAGGTGTTCCCTGGCGCTGGAAACAGGCTGGCCGGGAGTCGGCGTGCGGTAGTCGCGCAGCAGGGATTCTTCCTCGGCAAAGTGATACTCGGCGCAGGCCTTGATGCCTTCCAGCTTTTGCAGCGCCTCCTGCCGTAGCGGGTCATCCGCCACCTGTTCATGCAGTTCGTTGAGCATGGTGAAGAGCAGCATGTGCCCTTCGTCAATTTCTTCAACGCCCGTAGCCAGTGATTCGTCCCACTCGAACAGTGACATGGCCCACCTCCCGATGTTCCGGACGGCTTTGACAAAAAATGCCGCGCCGGTCGTTAACGTCCTTATACTCTTCATACGCACTCCGGCGCGAACTGGCAAGGGGTGAGCAAACTCTGTCCAGAGCATGGCGCCGATCGGCGTTCCTCTCAACGTCGGGCGCTTCCGCCTGCCTGAACGGTGCCTGGTCATACCCGGGCATAGAGCCGTGACGCGACTGCCCGGCCTGCCTTCAGCCCGGAACCGTGCTCAGAGTTCAAGCTCAAGCAGCTGTCCTGGCTGGATAGACAACTCGTCAGCCAGCCGGATTGGTGTGCTCCCGTGTTCTTTTTCCTGCATTTCCAGCGCGTAGGAGCCGGGCCGCAGGGGCATGGGGCCCCAGTTGCCTTTCAGCTCGGCCTTCTCTCCCGTGGCTTTATTCGTCGCAAGGATACGGTACGGCGGCTTTTGGCCTTTCGCCAGAAAGGTCAGGCCGGAGTTGACGGGCAGCGGGGCATACTGTCCGGGAGAAATGGAAATCGTACCGAGAGACACCGGCGTATGACCGTGCTCGCTCTGCCGCCAGGTCAGGACATACTCGCCCGGTTTCAGCGGATGCACGCCGGGCAGCTTGAACGAATACCTGCCGCCGCCCTTTTCCTCCAGAATCGCTTCATACGGCTTGCCGAGCCAGTCGGGCAGCGCGAGCACGGCTCCGGTGTCCAGAACCTTGTCCAGCAGTTGGCCGGTGGCAATGTCTACATCACCAAGATCGGCCTCGCCGGTGTCATGTTCGCGCAGTCGCCAGATCAGGCTGTAGCGCCCGGCCGGAACGAGCTGGGGCAGATATGTTTCCTTGCCTCCGAACCGGGCCACGACCTGCCCCATGTCATCGACGAGCTTCCAGGCGTACGCGTCGCCCAGACCCTCCGGGCCCGTCAGCCGGATGCCCGTGTCCAAGAGCACGGTCGCGGTCTGCCCGCTTTCGGCCACGACCGTCGTGTTCAGGGGTGTTTCCATGGTCTCATGCTCGGCTTGGTGCCAGCGTAATTGATAGATGCCCGGGGCAATGCGAATGGTGTCGCCGTCGCCAAGCCCGACCTCCTTGCCGCTCTCGGCGTCCATGACCTTCCAATATCGCGGCGGCATCCGCACCCAGGAGGCCGGTTGGAGCCTGATGGTAGCGACAGCGCCGAGCTTGACGCGAGTGGTCGCAGCGGTCCCGGTCTCGACTTTGGGGGCCTGCGGGGCAGCCTGGGCTGGCGTTTGGGCTTGCGTCTGGGCCGGCAATGGCTCCTGCGTAACGACATGGGCTTTGATGGCGGTCAATGCCCGGGTCAGATCCTGCGTAGTCTTCGCGGTGAAATAGTGCCCTCCGCTATTATCGGCGATGCACTGCAGCTGTGCAGCTTCGCTGCTGTTCACGTCAAAGCCGACGACATACATTTTCAGATCGACCCCGGCCTGATGCAGGCTTTTTGCTACGGCGCAAGGATCGCCCTGGCAGGTTTCCTTTCCGTCGCTGACGAATACGATCGAAGCTGCCTTCTCCTTGTATTTCAGACTGTTCGCAGCCTGGACCAGGGCATCGGAAATAGGGGTCATGCCTTTAGGCTGCACGTTTTTAACTGCGGCCGCAAGCTCGGCGTTGCGGCCCTTGGCGATCGGGACCAGCGTCTCGATGTCGCTGCAGTCTCCCTTGCGGCGATGCCCGTAGGCCATGAATCCCGCAGACTGATCCGGAGGCAGTGTCGCGAGAATTTCCTGCAATACGTTTCGGGCGATTTCAATTTTCGTCTTCCCCTCGACCCGGCCCCACATGGAGCCCGAGGCATCCAGAATGAACAGAATCTGGTGCTCGCCGGCACTGGGGGTCGCAGCCGCGCAGGACATGGCCAGAAATATGGTTGCAATAACGGATAAGGCAATTGCCCGAGCACGTCGCGAACGCATCATGATGTCCTCCTTTTCATGACAAGAGCAGGCCTGCCAGGCGTTACGGGTTTTTGGGCAGGTGCAGCGGGACGAGCCGATGCACCGCATGGCCGCCATTCCCGTGAGTATGGCCGTGGTCTGTACTGTGCGGTCCATTCTCCAGATTCTGGTGAATCGCGCATGATTCTTTTTGGCACAACATCCGGCCCGAGCACAACCGGAAAAGCGGAAGGACTGGCCCGACAGATGTCCCGGCGCCTGAGCCCTATGTCGCCAGACGCAGCAGCAGATTGCCGGCAATGCTCCGGCGGCAGGCCGCGTCGGCGCGGACGTCGTCGATGGGGCGGACGGCCTCCCGGACGATAGCGGCGGCGCGAGTCAGGTTCTCCGGATCGAGTCGCTGACCGCAGAGCAGGCGCTCGGCCTCGGGCACGCGCATCACCGTCGGGCCGACGCCGCCCCAGGCCAGCCGAGCCGAGGTCACGCAGCCCGTCGCGTCGGTTTCCAGCAGCGAGGCCAGGCTGACCAGGGCCACGGCCAGGGCCTTGCGCCGTCCGACCTTTTCATAGTGCTGGAGCGCTCCGGGGCGTGGTTTGGGCACGATGACCGCGCTCAGGATCTCGTTGGCGGACAAGGCCGTGCGCCCGGGGCCAAGGAGGAATTCCTGCATCGGCAGGGTCCGCGTTCCGTGTGCCTGCATCAGCTCCACGCGCGCGTTCAGCACGGTCAGGGCGGGCAGCGTGTCGCCGGCGGGCGAGGCCGTGCAGCAATTGCCGCCCAGTGTGGCGGCATTGCGGACGAGCGGCGAGCCGAGCACGGCCATGGCCTGGCACAGGACCGGGCAATGCCGCAAAATCAGCGGATGCGCCAGCAGCCCGGCCAGCGTGCACGTTGCGCCCAGGCGGAGCGCGTCGCCCAGGTCCTCGACGCCGCGTAGTCCGGGCAGCCGCTCCAGGCAGATCAAGGGCGGGGCCGGCCTGGGCGACAGCCGCCGCCGCACGAGCACATCCGTGCCCCCGGCCATGCACTGCGCCTCGGGATGGGCCTCCATGCAGGCCCACAGCCCAGGCGGGGTTTCCGGAAAAAAGACCTCGCTCATCCGTCCCGCTCCCGCTCCGCTTCCTGCTCCCGCTCCGCTTCCTGCTTCCGCTCCGCTTCCTGCTTCCGCAGCGACGCGGCCGCGGCCTCGACCGCGTCCACGATCTTGCCGTACCCGGTGCAGCGGCACAGGTTGCCGCTCAGGGCCACGCGTATCGCCGCGCGCGTCGGCGAGGGCTCGCGCTCGAGCAGGTCCGTAGCTGCCACGATCATGCCCGGCGTGCAGTATCCGCACTGGACGGCGCCATGCTCGACAAAGGCCGTTTGCAGCGGGTGCGGTGCATCGGTCTGCCCCAGGCCCTCGATGGTCGCGACCGAGCGCCCCTCCAACTGCGCCGCCAGCAACAGACAGGACACTCTGGCGCGCCCGTCCAGCAGGATGGCGCATCCGCCACATTCGCCGCTGCCGCAGGCCTCCTTGACGCCGGTCAGGCCCAGGTCCTCGCGCAGCAGATCCACAACCCGCCTGTCAGGCTCGGTTGTGATCGAAACGGGCTGTCCGTTCAGAGTGAAATGGAGTTCCATCGCTCGTTTGTCCGTCGCCCTGTGGAGTCAACTCCTGAGCGATGCGTGAAAATATATTCGGGTCTCATAGTGATTCCATCCCGAGAGCTTTGAATACGTCATCAACAAAAGGTTTGAAATGCTGCGGACATTTTTCAGCAATATCTTGAAAGTCAGACTGCTTGAAAATCAAAGGCACGTCGGATGTATCTTTGTATTTCTTGCCGGCATCGCTGAAAAGTGTTTCAACGATTCTCTTTGGCGGGTTGCCATGGTTTTGGTTTTCAACTGGTGTTATCCAGGTTTGTGAGAATTTGAAAGTCCCAAGTCGGGCAAGTAACGGTTTTTCTGAGGCCAGAATCAAGGCCTCCAGATCATATTTGAAACAATGCACAAAGAAACGTTCCGCCAGCCGGTCATCACATCCCTTGCGTTGCAGCTCTTCGCTGAATTTTCGGCGCAAAGCCTTTTTTAATTCATCAAAGGTCGTGTGAGGGATCGGTTTGTTCTTGGGGTAAAGATCGGGGACTAGAAAGACACAGCTCTTTGGCTTGTTCCGCAGAATATTAATGGCGCGTATAGGTCCCTTGTTCAGAAGGTGGTCCTTGCCGTTTAACGGATAAAAATCAACCGTTTTACCCTGTTGCTGAGCACGTTCGATGACCCCGGCGAACAATTCCCGCATGCCGAGCTGGTCGCTTGGCCCCTCAACATAAACAATGATTTCGTTCATGCCAGGGCCTCCAGCTCGTCAGTCCGATGCATCTGTTCAAGCTCCTCCCGGCCGAAATCTTCAAGGTTGTCAAGCAATGTCTTGGAATCGCGGACTGTTACAAACAGACTTTCGCCTGTTTCTTTTTTCATGACCGCAATATTTTCTAAATCAAACTGGCTCAGGAAATATGAGGCATGTGTTGCTATAATCAGCTGAGATCGGTGGGATGCCTTTTCAAAGAGTCCAGCCAATATCGGAAGGGTCCTCGGATGAACACCCTGGTCTGGCTCGTCAATGCAGATCAATGTTGGGGGCGAAGGCATCACACACAGGGTCGCCCAGGCGATAAATCGAAGTGTTCCATCCGACAGATCGGCGAGGCTCAGATCGCTATCTATCGATTTTTCCTGCCAAAAGGCTATTACCTCGCCCGGTCCACCCCTGGCCTTGACGTTGAGATCCCGGAAACCCGGTATGGCGGCTTTGATGACGGATTTGAGCTCATCGAATGCTTCCGGATGTTCGGTCATCAGATTGAACAGGACAGCACTCAGGTTGCCTGCGTCTTCATGCAACACCGGCTTCTGACTTATGGGAACCGATTTCCTGATTTTTTCATTGTTGATATGAAATGAATTATAGAATCGCCATTCCCGGATATATTCCCGGAGGTTGAAAAGAGTGGCCAGGGTTGAATCGGTGATGGCGCCAAGACCGAGCTGATTCGGCTTTTTCAGATCCCATTCCTTGCGCTTGAATTTCTTGTCTTCCGGGTCCCGAACCACGCCTTTTCCATTTTGGAAGTTAAGAAATGTGTATCCCTTGTCAAATCCCTCATGCAACGGAACTCTGGTTATCACGCGCTCGAATATGACCTTTGTTGCACCGACAGGCCCCATCAATTCCCCCTGATAGAGAAGCGGCACTCTTTCTCCCAAATCGATTTCTGCACTCCACCACAGGCGGTCAGGGCCAGGCTTATGAAAAATCTGCTGACCGATGGTTCCTTCAACGATTTCCGGGGGGATTTCCTGATAACAAGCATCACGGATAAATTTGAGGAACTCGAAAAGACTGGATTTACCGGAGCCGTTGGCTCCTACAAGCACTTGCAACGGACGAAAACGAAAAAGAATGTCCTCAAACGGCCGATAGCCCTTTATTTTGATGGATGGTAGCCAAGAGTATCTGTTCATGGCGTATTTGGCTCCTTGCTCTTTCGCCTTTGTCCTCAGCCCTTATCTTTTGCCAGCATGCGTGCGCAAGCCTGATACTCTTCCTCGACGTTTGACCATGGCTAACGACCTCGTCATAAACGCGGTCTTTCGTAGAGCCAGGACTTGTATTAAGATAGTCGCAGATGATCTGGTGGACCTTTTCATTGAATGTCGTTCTATCTTCGCTACCAGTGACTACTATAGTAGATTCCGTTTCACCAGGTCAACCTTGGCCCATCCCCATAATCCAGCGCCTCTTTCGTTCCCTTGGCCCTGCCCATAATCCCCCATCAAAAAAAATAAAAAAACCTCGTTGTGCTTGCGATAACAAG
>CAZGAH010000014.1:0-15238 GCA_964523295.1 uncultured Desulfovibrionaceae bacterium
TGTTTCTTTGTCTTTTATTATTTTTATTTCCATTCCAAATGGTTTGCATATTGAATAAAAATATTGGTGGCGTTCTGGTAATTCATATATGTATACGATGTCAATGCTCTCAATTGCTGCGAGTGTATTGCTGCAATATGAAGAGACAAATAGCGATAGGTTGCAATCAACCTTCCATTCCTCGCATTCTGAGCCGGGATAAACTGAGAGACCGAGAATGAAGGCGCCAAGTAAGCAAACGAACAGGCAAAGTATTTTACTTACAATTATGGCCAGACCCCCAGGCCCTTTTGATTTCATAATGAAATCCTCCCATAAAATATATATAATAAGGTTTGCCGTCTATGTATTCTCTCCCCGCCTCTGTGAGTAATTCTTTGAAAGCGGTTCGGTGGTTTGATTTATCAAAGTCAAATTTGTCTTTATCTATAGTCAGTTCAGCCCGCAACAGGTTTCTTTTGGGTGAGAACGTCCCTTGGAGTCGTAACATTACGTTTCCAAAGGCGGAAAATATGCTGGAATCATCGTATCTACTACTCATGTCTATTATAATGTCCTCGCAATCTTTATAAGCGTCATAGAGTGTATTTCTCAGGTCTGGAAATAGATCCGGATTAAAATTATTGAATTGAGGGAAATGAGTTTTAACATCAAGAAAAATAGGCTTCTCGCTACTTTCGTAGTAATGCAGTAGCCCATTGAGTATGTCAAAGTGGTCCTTCCCGCCTATGGACTCGAGAAATTCAGGGGCTACCTCAACCGTGCAGTTACAGTTTGGGTGTGGGCGACCCATTCGCTCAATTTCTCTATATGTGTACCTTTGGTTGTGTCGTTCCCTGCACGCCTTGCATGCGCCTGGGCTGGCTATCCATACGAATAAAGACTTTGGGTATTGTTTGTAAATGGCTTTATGCGTATCTGTCAACAAATGAGTTTCCAGCTGAATTTTTTCAGACATGCAGGCTCCGATTCGATTTGTAAATGATGTTGATTCAGCAATCGCTGTCGAGCATATTTTTTCAGAATACATCATGCGGGTACAGAGGGAAGGATTTCATCCAAAGAACAAGGGCAATGAATAATGTGTTCTCCATTTTTGGTGACAAGTCGTGTCTCATCAAGTGGTGAAAATTTTTTTCTTCGTTCCCTGAGCCCTATCGCTTCCGGATTGTTTGCCCCGGCTCCCTCTTCCTGTTCAGCACCGCCTTGGGCGGAGCAGGCTCTATCACGCCGAGCGGATTACTGTGACGCTGGCGATAGCCGTTGCCATACGTCGTGCGCTCATGGCTGCGTTCGCAACGATCAGCCCCCCCCCAATGAGTCCTCGGCCTTTGTACACCGAGAGTTGAGACACTATCGGGCCGGGGGGGGGCGCGTGGCGGGAGTATGTCGTGCGCATTGACAGGTTTTGCACTGCCGGGGTAACAGAAGCACGTGTCCGGGTCGTCGATACGCGCCTGCCCGCGGCCAAAGGAGCGTGCCATGGATATCGAGACAAGTCGTCTGGAACTGAATCAGTATCTGACGTTTACGCTGGCCAGCGAACTGTTTGCCCTGGACATCGCCTCGGTGCGCGAAATCCTGGACAATACCAAAATCACTCGAATTCCCCGTACGCCGGGGTTCATGCGCGGCGTCATCAACCTGCGCGGCCACGCGGTGCCGGTTGTCGATTTGCGGCTCAAGTTCGGCATGTCGGCCACGGAAATGTCGGTGAATACCTGCATCATCGTCACCGAGGTGCTGTTCGAGGGCGAGTCGGCGGTGATCGGCGCGCTTGCCGACTCGGTACAGGAGGTCGTCGAAATCCAGCCCCAGGATATCGACCCGGCGCCGAAGATGGGCACGGCAATCAAGGGTAAATACATCAAGGGTATGGGCAAACGAAACGATGTCTTTATCATTATCCTCGACGTGGACCAGATTTTTTCGGCCGAGGAGTTAAGTATGGCGCGTAGCGCCGGAGTCGAGACACGTGAAGAATGATCGCGGCTTTGATCGTTCACTCCGACCGTTCCTGGCCCGGCGGCGGATAAAGACCCTGCCCGCATCCGAGGCGGGCGAGACCGGGGCCGACCCTGTGGGTACGGTGTGATGCGTTTTCGGCACTGGAAGAGATACGCGCTGCTGGCGATCACGCTGGCCGGCGTCGTCGCCTGCGGAAGCAGCTTTCGTCAGGAGGCGTACGACCTGTTGCGCGAGAGACGCTATTTCGAGGCGGAGTATTACCTTGCCCGCGCCGTCGACATCGACCCGCAGGACGCCAACGCGCAGTTGTCCCTGGGCGTCGTATATCTGCATACCTATCGCGACGAGCAGGCCCGGCGCATTTTTTCCGATCTCGTTGCCAGCAATCCGGATGTCACGGTGGAAGGCGACTTCGAGCCGGGCTTTCGCGGCGAGCCGGTGAGCCGGCTGGCCAGTTACTATCTCACGCGTCTGGATGGCGGATCCGGCGGCGCGGAGGTGAGGGGCGAGGATCTCCCTGCCGCCAGAAGCCAGGCCGGGGCGGAAGACGACCTCGGCGTCGTGTCCCCGCCGACCCCCGCATCGCGCCCGGCCCCAGAGCGCGCGTCGTCTGGAGACTCGCGGACGGGAGCCGGAGCCGGCTGGGGCGTACACGTGTTTTCTGTGCAGGACGAGGCCGGCGCGGCCCGCGTCGAGAAGGAAATGCGGCAGCGCTTCCCGACCTTGTTCCCCTCCGCCCCGTTTCTGGCGCGGCGCGCGGATTTGGGGCCAAAAGGCATCTTCCTGCGCGTCATTGCCGGCCCGTACGTCAGTAAAGACAAGGCCATCGCCGCCTGCGTCCCGTTGCGCAAGGCCTATTCCTTTTGTCAGGTCTTGCCGTATTGATCCTCTCGTTGCGAACATCCCTGTCATCCCTCGGACAAGGAAGGTAAACACCGATGTCCCGGTTTTTCGCAGCCCACGTTGGTCTGGTTGTCGCTCTGGCGCTCTGCCTGAGTCTGAAAACGGTCGCCGTTGCCGGCGAGCACGAGCCTGCGGACCTGCATGTCGCCATTGTGGAGCACGGCATCTATACTGCCGCGCTTCCCGCGGACGGACAGGTTTTGAGCGAGCCGGTGCTGCAGAAAAAAACCTGGCGCGTGCCGTTGGTTCCGGGCACGCTGTTCGGCATCCGCTACGCGCTTTCCGGAAAAACGAAGCAGCCTGTTCCGCTGGTGGTCCGCCTGATTCATCCGCGTGACGGGGCCCCGGCCGGCAGTCTGGAAGCCGGGTGGTACGATACGCAGCAAGCCGTGGAACCGGGCAGCGTTCGCTTCCAAGGGCAATATCTCGCGCCCGGCTCCCCGGCCCGGCCTGGCCGCTATCTGTTTCAGGTGCGCAGTGGCGAAAGGGTTCTGGCCGAGCGCGAGTTCGAGGTCTACGAGGCCGAAACCGAGGCACAGGAACAGACGGGCGGCTCCGCGGCCGGTAACGGGGCGAGCGCGTCTTCCGTCAGCTCGCAGGGCGAGGCGCCTGCCTCGCTGTGGCTTGAGCGCGAGCATGGCCGCTGTCGCAATCTCGACGCCGGGCGCCTGGGCATTGCTGCCGGGGGGCGTACCGTGGCGCCGGAGCACAGTTTTGCCCTGCAGCTTCCGAAACTGGGAAAAGTGTGCTTCCTGACCCTGAGCGGCGGAAAGGGCGACCGTTACGTCCTGCTCGACGTCGACAATGACGTGCTGGCCGCCTTCGACTCAGACGAACCAGGCATACGCACGCGTGCTGTCGGCTTCGCGGACGTGGGCAATGACGGCCTGCCGGATATCGTGATTCTGGGTCAACGGCGCGGTGCCGGGGCCCGACCCGCGAACCATATCTGGCGGGGGAGACCGTGCGGACGCGGGCTGTGCTGGAGCACGGATACGGAGGCCGGCAAGGCGATAGCCACGTCAGTCACCTTCGCCGAGGCAATGGACACGCTCAAAGGCACAGGCGACGCCAGCGCCCCGACCGCCCCGACCTCCCCGACGCCCTGAGCCACGGGCCTTGCCCCTGGCAATGGCGACGCGTTCGCCGCGTCAGGCCAAGGGCAGTTCGATGACGAGGCAGGTTCCTTGTCCCGGACCCGAGGCGGCGCGGACGTAGCCGCCGTGGTCGGCGATGATGGATTTCAATATGGTCAGTCCCAGTCCGGTGCCGCCTTTCTTGCGCGAGAAATAGGGCTCGAACAGGCGCGAGCGTTCTTCCGGCGTCAGGCCCGGGCCGTTGTCGCGAAATTCCAGCCGGACCAGACCGGCGTCCGCGTCGTGCACGGCCGTGATCCTTACCTCCCCGTCGTGCTGCCCCTCCAGTGCCTCGACCGCGTTCGTGAGGATGTTGATGAGCCCGCGCCGCAGTGCCTCACGGTCGATACGCAGGCTGGGAACCGCGGTCTGAAACTCCAGGAGAAAACGAATCTGACTGTGGCTGTGCTGGAACAGGGCTGTCACCTCTTCCAGCAGCGGCGCCAGGGTGTCGTGTCTGAGCACCAGCTCGGGCAGCTTGGCGAAGGCTGAAAATTCGCTGACCATCCGCTGCAGGTGTTCCACCTGCCCCACGATCAGGCCGGTACACTGCGTGAACGCGGCGTCGTTCACGACGGCGGCGAATTTTCGTTCCAGCCGCTGCGCCGAGAGCTTGATGGGCGTAAGGGGGTTCTTGATCTCGTGGGCGATGCGTCGGGCCACTTCGCGCCAGGCTGCCATGCGCTGCATCTTCTCGAGCTCTGTCACATCCTCCAGCACGGCCACCAGCCCGGCGGCAGGACCCTGGGCAGGGTTCAGGTTCACGATATTGACGAACAGCTTCAGCTCCTGCGTCCGGAGCGGGACGTCGATCTGTCGGCTCCAGAGCGACGCAGGATTCGCGCTCAGTGCCTCGCGCATCTCCGAAAAAAGCGCCAGATAGGGTTTGGGGAGCAGATCATCCAGACGCTGGCCGGCGAGTTCGCCCCCGTCGACGCCGAGCATGGCCGCGGCCGCCTTGTTCACCGTGCCGATGCAGCCCTCGCCATCCAGGGAGACGACTCCGGCGGCGATCGTATCCAGGACCGCCTCCATATACCGGCCGCGGCGCTCCATTTCCTGATACTGCTGCGCCAGTTGCAGGTTCGCCTCGGTCAGACCGGCCCGCATTCCTTCGAGGTCCTCGGCCATGCGGTTGAACGAACGGACGAGCACGCCCAGTTCGTCACTGGACGTATCGTCCAGGCGCACGGCCAGATCGCCGCGGGCGATGCGCTCCGTGCCCTCGGCCAGGGCCTGAATCGGCGCGGTCAGCTCCTTGGACAAGCGGAACCCGAACCACATCGCCCCGAAGACGATCAGGAGGGTCAGCAACCCCAGCAGCGTAAACAGGGCCAGGGTCAACGGCTGCTTGAAGACCATCAGCCGCTTGTATTCATCGCGGCCGCGGCCGATCTGGTCGAGCTTGTACAACAGCTCGGAACCCAGCCGTTCGGCCAGGACCAGATATCCGCCCCGCCCCTGATCGACGGGCAGCACGCCGACGATGAAATCTGACCCTGCGCCCGGCCACCACATCGACCAGAAGCTTTTCCCCTCGTGCAGAGCCTGCCAGTCCACTTGCGGCTTCATTTCTTTCCACGCATGTTCAAAACGCGGCGTCCACTGCCAGTTCAGGTCCTCGCCCTTGGCGTCGAGCAAGCCGAGCATGACCAGCTCGTGCCCGGCGTATTTTTCGCGAAGTAAGGCCGTCGTTTCCGGAGACGCGGGCGCGAGCCTGCGTGCGGAAAGCTGATCCAGGGTCGTCTTTCCGACCCGCTCCAGTCGCGACCGGGCCGCGTCATGAAAGGCCTGGCCGACGTCGAGCGCGTAGACGATGGACCGCTCCACCTGGCTTTTGAACCAATAATCCATGGAGGCCTGAACGACCTGAACGCTGACGAGATACATCAGCGCGGACGGGACCAGAGAAAGCAGGATGAAGGCCATGACCAGCCGCGAGCGCAGCCGCGATCCCAGCACCTTGCGGCGTCGCTCCAGCAGCAGCTTGACCCCGTTGCGCACAACGAGTAGCAGAACGATGAGAAGGATGATGAAATTGAGATTGAAGAGCGCGAGAAAAATATTGAAATCCGCACCAAGAAAGCGCAGCTCGACGACCGCCAGGACGATGACCACGAGAAACAACGCGCCCGCCAGCAGCAGTTCCCGACGCCGACGGCGCCGCTCCCGGACATCGGCCACGCTGATCCGGATGGTTTCGTTCGCCGTCGACTCCGGCTGCGTTGTTCTGTCCGCGGACGTTTTGCCCCTCATGCGTTTCCTTTGCCGTCTTCACCCGGCCCGTTGCGCCCGATATGACGTCAGACGCCCCTTTCGCCACGTACTGCCGCCCGCGCAGGGGAAAGTCAATGCAACGCGCGCAATTCAGGAATGGCCTGGAGGAGGGTAGAGGATCATGCCCCTTCGGACGCTACGCTCCGTATTCGGGTTTACCGAATTCAAGGGTCGCCAGGATGCGGTCGTACGGCACGTGCTTGCCGGCGGCGACGCCCTGGTGTTCATGCCGACAGGCGGCGGCAAGTCCCTGTGTTATCAGATACCGGCGCTGCTGCGGCCCGGGCTGGGCGTCGTCGTTTCTCCCCTCATCGCCCTGATGCAGGATCAGGTGCGCGGGCTGCGGGGATATGGCGTGCGCGCGGCCGCGCTGCACTCGGGGCTTGCGTCGCAGGAGTCCGGCCAGATTGTCCGGCAGGCGGCGGCCGGAGAACTCGACCTGCTCTACGTTGCGCCGGAGCGGGTCGTGATGCCCGGGTTTCTGGATATGCTCGCCCGTTGCCGGCTGGCCCTTTTCGCCATCGACGAGGCTCATTGCGCCTCGCAGTGGGGGCACGACTTCCGGCCCGAGTATTTGCAGCTCTGCGTGCTCAAGGAGCGCTTTCCTGACGTGCCCCGTCTGGCGCTCACGGCCACGGCGGATCTGCCGACCCAGAAGGACATCCGCACGCGCCTGCAGTTTCAGGACGCCGCCGTCTTCGCCACGGGTTATGACCGCCCGGAACTGCGCTACCAGGTCCTGCCCAAAATCGATGGCCGGAGTCAGGTTCTCGATTTCATCCGCACGCGCCATCCGGGAGCATCCGGCATCATCTATCGTCTCAGCCGGAAAAAAGTGGATTCGACCGCCGCCTGGCTCGCCGCTCGCGGCGTCAATGCGCTGCCCTACCATGCCGGCATGACGCCGGCGGAGCGTCAACGCAACCAGGAGCGCTTCATGCTCGAAGAAGGCCTGGTCATGGTGGCGACCATCGCCTTCGGCATGGGCGTGGACAAGCCCGACGTCCGTTTTGTCGCTCACCTCGAGCCGCCGAAAAGCATCGAGGCGTTTCACCAGGAAACAGGCCGTGCCGGAAGGGACGGCCTTCCGGCCGACTCCTGGCTGGCATGGAGCCTGGCCGATATCGTTCTGCTGCGGAAAATGATTCAGGACGGCGAGGCCGACGAGGAACGTAAGCGTATCGAACTCTACAAGTTCAACGCCTTGCTCGGACTTTTGGAGACCGTCGCCTGCCGGCGCCAGGTCCTGCTGGGCTACTTCGGCGAGCGTCGGGACACCCCCTGCGGCAACTGCGACAACTGTATCGAGCCGCCCGAGACGTACGACGGTACCGTTGCCGCGCAAAAGGCCCTCTCCAACATCTATCGCACCAGCCAGCGTTTCGGCACCTCCCATCTCGTCGACGTGCTTCTGGGCGGGAACACCAAACGCGTCGGGTTCCTGGGGCATGACAAGCTAAGCACCTACGGCATCGGAACAGAACACACGCGTGGCCAGTGGCAGTCCATCCATCGCCAGCTCGCGGCCCGCCAGCTGGTGGACATGGACCAGGAGGGATACGGCGTTCTGCGACTGAATGCCACGAGCTGGGAAATTCTGCGCGGGCAACGGCAGGTGGCCTTGCGGAGCGAGCCGGACAGGCCGGGGCGAGCGGGGCGGGGCGTCGTCGCGAGCGGGCAGCACGGCAAATCCTCAGCCAGGCCCGGCGCCTGGGAACGCAATCTCAAACCAGACGACGAGGCGCTGTTTCAGCGCCTGCGCGAGCTGCGGCGCGACATCGCCAAAGAGGAAAATGTTCCGCCCTATGCCGTTTTTCCGGATCGTACGCTGCTGGAGATGGCGGCCTGCCGGCCGCGGAGCGTCGAAGAGGCGTCATGTATCTTTGGAGTGGGCCGCATGAAGCTACTGCGCTACGCCGAGCGCTTCGTCGCCATCATCCTCGCGCACAACGAGGCCTTTGGCTTGCCGGAAGACCTGCCTCCGCTGCCGGAGCGACCCGACCGCGAGGCCGAAGCCCGCGGACGCGCGTTGACCGACACCGAGCTGGAAAGCGTCGGTCTGCTGCGCCGGCTGCACAACGTCGAGGCCGTTGCCGCTGAGCGCAGCCTGTCCTTATCGACCATCTACAAACACGCGATTGCCGCGATCGAGCGGGGAGAACTCCAGCTGTCCGAGGTTGTCGACCTGGACCGGGAAACCATGGCGAGGATTCAGTCGGCCTTCCAGACATGTGGCGACGTGTTGCTGCGCACCGTGTACGAGGCGCTGGAGGGAAGCGTACCCTACGATGTGTTGCGCTGCATCCGCGCCAGGAACCAGTGCCAGGCGATGAATTCCAGTGCGGAGAGCGCGGTCGCAAGTCAGGAATGACGCGCGGCAAGGGGCATTTCTGCCGTTGCGTGGCCTGACGCATAACGGCAAAGCAGGGTCACGGACGCGCTTTCACGTACAGACCGGTCTTGCCGATAACCTCCGCCAGGGCGTAGCCATAGGTCTGCTGGAGCACGTCCTCGAACGCCCTGTCCAGCATGACGACAAGCAGCGCGTCGTGCAGCAGCGTAAAAAACAACCTGTCCCGGTCGACCAGGTGATACTTCCGGCTGCGCTCGCTGCCCACGTCGACGGCGGCCGGAAAGGCGAACTGGTTTTCCATTCCCGGAAATACGCGGCTCTGCGTGCTGACGAAAAAACCCGGCCAGTGGCTGATCACCGGTTGATGCGCGGGGGTCATGGCATCGATGCGCGCGCTCACCCTTTCTACGTCCTCGATGCTGGATTCGGCGCCCGGGGCCCAGGAGGTGACGGCCCGGACGTCGTGCACGGAGGGCAGGGCGGTGGCAAGGGCGAAAAGCAGCGGGACCGGGCGCAGCCAGAGTCGCGTGCGTTCGGGGCAGAGGCGTGAAAGCTCAGCGATTCCGCTCAGGGCCAGACAGACGAGCAGCGGCGCATTGACCGAAAAGTACTGCGGGAACGTGGGCGTGGGCATGAAATTGGCCAGCGAGAGCAGGGCGACGAGCGCGAAGGCCAGCGGGAAGCGGCGTCTGGCGATGTCCCCGGCCAGCGCAACGAGCATCGGAAGCCCGAGCAGAATATTCTGCCAGGCGTTGACGTCGGGCTCTCCCCCCAGGCCGATCAGCGCCAGGGCGACTTCCCGTTTCTGTTCGAGGTCGCCGATCAGCCCGCCGGTGCTGCGTACGGCGTGGTAGCCGATATTGTCGAAAAGAAAGGCCTCGGGAGCCAGGGCGAAAAGCGTCACGGGGAGAAGCAGGCCACCCGCCACGCCGCCGGCGAACACGGCCAGGATAACGCCACGTCGTCCCGCGTGCGCCGTTGAAAACAGCGCGTCGAGCGCGAATGCGGGGAACGTGGCAATGAACATGAGCCGCGTGCTGGCCGCCAGCCCGAGACAAAGGCCGCTGCCGAGCGCGCAGAGGAGCTGCCGGCGGCCGGAGGCATTGGGTATTGATTTCCAGAGAAAGTACGTCAGCAGCAGGAGCGTAGACGAGAGGGCATGGGTCTTGACCACGGTATGCCAGACGCAGACGCTGCTGAGCCCGTAGAAGAGCAGCGCGCCGGCAAATGCGTACAGGCGGTTTTGCAACTCGCGGCGAAGGATGCAATAGATCAGCGTGGCCTGGCAGACGATCAGCAGCACGTTGAAATAGCGGGCCACCAGCAGCGACGTTTCGCTCAGGGCGAACCAGAGACCGTAGACGTAGGGCAGCAGCGGCATTTGCTGGTAGAAGAAGTCGCGATACGGAGTCTGTCCCTGCAGCACCAGCTTCGCGGCATAGGCAAAGAACCCCTCGTCGGCGTCGATGAACCTGGCCCGGGCGAGCGCTACGTAGCCAACGACCGCGGCCAGGGTCAGCAGGACCAGGGCGCAACGCTCGAAGCTGGGCCGCTGACTACGCGGTTCGTGCCCTGGGGACATGAGCAGTATCCTGGAATAATGGCAGATTCGGGTTGTCGATCAGGTCCGATCACGAAAAACGGTTCCTGCTGGACCCGTGGGGCGGGTTGCAGCGGGGAGGACAATCCAAACCGTACGCATGGTTGGAACCGGGATCAGTGCGCGGCCGGCTCCTTGAGTTCGAGTCCGAGCGCGCGGATTTCGTCGAGCAGTATCTGCTTTCGGAGGGGCTTGACGATATATGAGGTTGCATCGCCCAGGAAAAAGGCGTCATGGACTTCCTGCGAATCGTCGAGTCCGGTGATCATGATGACCTTGACCATGCGCTCGGGCGCAACGGACAGCTCCTTCTCAATCTCGCGTATCTCCCGCAGACATTGCTGACCGTCCATGTTCGGCATCATGATGTCCAGACTGATAAGGTCGTAGCCGTCGCCTTCCTTGAGCGCGGCCCGGAAGGCCTCGACGCCCTCCTCGCCGTCGACCGCGACGTCACAATCTCCGTAGGGCTTCAGAATTTTTTGGATCATTTTCCGGCTGTCGAAATCATCGTCAACGATCAAAAACTTCATGAGCCTCCTCCTGAAATCGGGAAAGACATTCTACGTCAGCACTGATTTAGTCACAATTTCCCTGAAAGGTCAATGTAAAAAAATGCGTCTGTGTCCATAGCACGCTTTCCGCCTCGCCGGGCAGTTGTTGCGGTGATCTCCGGCGCGCCGCGTTGCCCTGTTTCAAAACCACGCTTTCACCCTGGCCCTGGCCTCCCAGGAGAATCCACCCGGTACGCAGGGCCAGAGCGAATTGTTCTGGAACAGGGGCTCTTCGGCCAGGGGATAGGGGGAGCTGGCAAGGGCTTGGGCGAAGAGCGGGGTGCCCGGGATGGGGGAATAGTGGGCCAGGATGGGGGTCAGGCCGAGCGCGCGGACGGTGGCGACGCCGCGGCGAACGGACTCCATATCCTGGTGCGGCAGGCCGAAGAGCAGGTACACGCCGATGTCGCGGCCCGCGTAGCCGGCGCTCAGCAAGGCCTCGACCGCGGCGCGCCACTCCTCTTCGCGGATTTTCTCGTCCAGGCGGGCCGCGAACTCGGCGCTTTCCAGTCCCAGTCTGACGGTCGTAAGCGCGGCGCGACGCAACCGTTTGGCCAGATCGGGCGTAAGAAAGCGCGCGTGCAGGGCGTTCGGCGTATGCAGGCGCGCATCCGGCGCGCTGGTGGCGCAATGATCCAGAAACTCCAGGAGCCAGGCCTCGGGCGCGACGAGCAGCGCGTCGTCGAAAAAGGCGAAGTCGCGTACGCCCGCAGTGTACGCGGCGACGAACTCGTCCCGGATATGCTCCGGGCGGCGTTGTCGGAAGCCGGCGTAGAGCAGGCGGCTGGCGCAATAGGCGCAGCGGAACGGGCAGCCGCGCGAGCCGAGCACCGGCGCATAGGCTGGGCGGGGATAGCGATCGAGGGCCAGACTGAAGCCGGCCTGCGGGGGCAGGTCCGGCGCCGGGACTCCGAGCAGCCGCCAGAAGGCATTCCAGTTTTCCGGCGCCTCGAGCGGTCCGGGCAGCACGGCGTCGGCCAGATCGAGCGCGCGCGCGTGCGCTGTGCAGAGCGTGGCGTAGGCGCCGCCGAGCACGATGGGGACTGTTGGCCAGATCCGGCGCACCAGCCGCATGGCCGCGACGGCGCCCGCGTACCAGTAGGTCATCAGACAGGTGACGAGCACGACGTCCGGCTCTGGGCCCAGTCGGGTCAGTGCCCCGGCCACGGCCTCCTCGGGCAGGCCGTAGCGGCTGAACTGCCGCGGGATGTTCGCCAGCGGCGCCGGCGTATCCAGCGGCTGCCGGGGAAAGCGGCCGGCGCCGCAGGGTCCGGGGGCTGGCCAGCGTACGTTGCGCCAGGTCCGGTCCAGGCAATCGACCAGGGCGATGTCGCAGCCGGCGCGGCGCAGCATGTCCAGGCAGGCCAGCAGTCCGAGCGGCCGCAGCCAGAGATTGTAGGCGGCGAAGTCCTCGATCCACGGATTCAGGCCCAGAACCCGCGGGCCGGTTCCGGAGTTCGGGGACCAGGCCAGCGTGGGCCAGTCCGGGAGTGTGGGCAGGGGGGTCATGTCGCGCGCGGCCCGACGGAGCGCACGCTCCGCCGGGCGACTCGACCGATCAGAATTGAAACAGCGTCACGGCTTCTTTCTGGCTGATGCCGCCGCTGCGGTCCTTGTCCGCGTGCGCGTAGACGGAGTCGAGAAATGTGGGGTAACGCAGATAAATTTCCTTCCAGGTCACCTTGCCGTCCTTGTTGGCGTCCACGTCGCTCACCTTCATGGCCATGACGTCGGCACCGGATTTCTGCCAGCCTTTGGCCAGTTCCTCGGCTTTGATCACGCCGTCCTTGTCGTGGTCGACGTCGGCAACGTGAAAGGCGGTCACGTCGTCCAGCTTCTGCACCCCGGCCTTGAATTCCTCCTTGGTGATGTTGCCGTCGTTGTTGGTGTCGAGCTGGCGGGCAATGGCCTCCGGGGTTTTGGACTTGGGCTGTCCGGCAGCGGCGGGGCCGGCGCAGAGGACGCAGGCCAGAATGAGCAAAGGCAGCAACGTGCGCATCGAAGCAGTCTCCTCGCTACAGGGTGGGCGCGCGCAGCCTGTTCTGGGCGCCATGAGGCATCCTATACCAGGGGCAGGACCGGAAGCAAGCGCCGCGGCAGGGTGCGGAACCCTCGGGTCTGGCGGCTCAGCGCTCCACGCTGATCACGCCCGACGCGCCGTCGGGGGCCATGACGGTGCAGGCGAGGCGCATGGGTGGAGCCAGGGGGAGCGGACGCGCGGGTCCGCAGTCGAGGCCCGGCGGGGCGAAAAGGGTGGCATGGCGTGCGCAGAGGCAGGCCGCGGCCAGGTCCAGGGCCTGGGCTGTCGGAAAGCTGCCCCAGAGCGGGGCGTAGGCGGCAAAGGCCGCGCAGCGCCCGGCCAGCCGGGCATAGGCCGGCCCGCAGCCACGATGGCCCGCGGCGCCGAGTATCCGTACGCCGTCATGTCGCGCGTCGATCGGGCCTGGACCCGCGGATGACGCCTGCACGGCGCGGATGATGCCGTAGGGGGCGGTCTCGCCGCGTTCGAGCACGAAAAAGGCAGCGCCCTCGCCCGGGAGCGCGCTCTGACGCGCCCAGTTCACCGGCTCGACGGGCGCAGCCGACGTCGGAGCGCAGAGGCGCTCCCAGCAGTGTCCGAGCACGGCGCAGCATTCGTCCACGCCGCCAACGAGCGCGCGCTCGACACGGCCTTCGTGCAGCCACAGGCACGCGCTGAGCAGGGCCGAGGCGAAGGAGAGGTCGAACTGGCTGACCGTGAGGCAGGGGCCGGTTGCGCCGAGGAGGATGGCCAGCTGCGCCGCGGCGGCGTTGTGGACGGAGTGCGAAAAGAGCGTCGGCGAGGCCAGGGCGTCGCCGTCGTCGAGTCCGGAGTCGAGAAAGGCGAAGGTGGTGGCGGCGGCGCCGTAGCCCGAGGCCACGATCACCGCCAGGCCCGGCTGTGGCGTATCGCTGAGCCCTGCATCCTCCAGGGCCAGCCTGCCGGCCAGGAGCGCCAGACGGGAATAGCGATCGAGCCGGCGTACGGTGCGTCGGGAATAGCGGTCGTGCAGGGCGGAGAGTTCGGCCCGAAAGGCGGGCAGGTGCAACGCGCCGTCAGGGCCGGGGTATTCGATCCGGTCGGGGGACACGTCGCCGTTGCGCAGCGCGTGCTCCAGTGCAGCGACACCGGAGCCGAACGCCCCGACGACGCCCACTCCGCGGACGGCAATGGAAAACGATGGGTTGTGCATGATCATTCCTGTTTCGATTTCGCTGTCGTGAGCGGAACCGAAGCGTTGGCGGCCCGAACGGAAATTTCCGGATTGTGGTCAGGGAGAAAAAAAAGCCGGGGCGCATCCGCAAGAACGACTGGACAAGAACGGCAGGAATCTGTCAATACTGGCGAGCTTCTTTGCGTGTGAATCTGGCCGGGCGAACGCCGGGCCGGGATGCCCCTGGAGGCGGAATATCTGCCTTGTCACCGAGGACGCCCGTCGTGAATATCCGTATCCGCCTGTTGACCTACTTTTTCGTGCTTGCTGCCGTGCCCCTGCTCATGGCCTGCATTATCGTCGTCCGGCTCGGTGTGACGGTGCAGCAGCGTCAGGCGGTCGAGCTGCAGCACGGCATCGCCAGCCAGATGGCCCTGCGCATCCAGGACTATTTCCAGGGGCTGGCCGGGGAGATGGAGCTGGCCAGCCGCATGGCCGGGTTGCAGGCCCTGGACCTCGGCGGGCAGGAGAAGGCCTTGGGGGCGCTGTTGCAGTTCACCAGGGACTCGTTCGAGGAGTTGTCGTTGCTGGACGCGCAGGGGCAGGAGGTCATCCGGGTGGCGTTATCCCGTTCGTACGGGTCGCGAGACCTGCGGCAATGCGCAGCCAGCGAGGTGTTTCGTCTGCCGAAGGCGAATGGCCTGGTGTATTATGGTCCCGTGCGTCTGAGCCCGGTGCTCAATGAGCCGCTGCTGACCATGGCCCGGGTGCTGACCGATGCCGAGGGGAAACGCTGGGGCGTGCTTGCGGCAGAGGTGCGGCTCAAGCCGCTCTGGCGTCTGGTGGAGGGGGCTATTTCGGGCCAGCCGCGGGATTCGGGCGATGTCTACGTGCTCGACGGCACCAACCGGGTGGTCGCGCATCGCAATGCGGCCATGGTCATGGGCGAAGTCCGCTTCGAGCCGCCGCCGGATGGCGGCGTGTCTCGCGGGTTGTCCAACGACTGGGTCGTCCTTGGCCGGCAGACGATTTCGTTGGGAAATCAGACCCTGACCGTGGTTGCCGAACGGCCCCTGGCAATGGCCATGGGCCTGGCCGTGAGCACGGTACGGGGCCTGCTTGTCCTGCTCTTTGTTTCGCTCCTCGCCGCCGGCCTTCTGGCCTACTTTCTCATCCGCCGGATCATGAAGCCGTTGCAGAAGCTGACCGCGACGGTACGCGCCGTGCAGGAGGGCGCCCTGTCCATACGCGCCGAGGCGAGCAAGGATGAAATC
>CAZGAH010000014.1:15248-21745 GCA_964523295.1 uncultured Desulfovibrionaceae bacterium
TGACCGAGCGCCTCGAGCAGACAATGGGCGGCCTGCAGGAAAAAATCGCGGAGTTGACCCGCACGCAGGAGAATCTGCGTCAGAGCGAACGGCGCTTTCGCGATATCTATGAGCAGGCCTCGGAGGGCATTCTGCTCTGCGACTTCTCCGGGGTCATTCAGGACGCCAACCCGCAGGCCCTGGGGATGCTCCAATACGGTCCTGAGACCCCGGCGAACCGTAATCTGGGCGCGTTGTTCACGGTCAATGGCCACGGAGCCGCCTCCTGGGAGACCCTGCTTGAGCCGGTGCGCACCGGTGAAACCCTGCAGGTCGATGCGCAGTTCACGCGCAGCGACGGCACGGTCTTTCCGGCCGACGTGGGCATCAAGGCCATCGGCGCCGAACTGATCCAGATCATGTTCCGGGACATCAGCAAGCGCAAACAGATGGAGGAGCGCATCCGGCAGGTGTCCATCGCCGCCGGGGAGGCCAGCCGGGCCAAGGGCCAGTTTCTGGCAAACATGAGCCACGAGATACGCACGCCGCTGAGCAACATCATCGGCATGGCCGAGCTGACCCTGGAGAGCAGGCTCGACGCCGAGCAGCGCGAGAATCTGGCCATGATTCTCGACGCGGCGCTTTCGCTGCTGGACATCATCAACGACATTCTCGACCTCAGCCGGATCGAGGCCAAGCGGCTCAAGCTTGCGGACAAGGAATTCTCCATCCGGGCGACGCTGGACAAGACCCTGAAGAGCTTCCAGGCCCTGGCCGAGCGCAAAGGCGATGCCCTGATTTCGAACGTTGCCGACGAGGTGCCGGAAATCATCCGCGGCGATCAGGTGCGCCTGGCCCAGATCGTGCGCAATCTGGTGGGCAATGCCATCAAGTTTACGGAAAACGGCGAAATACGGCTCAGCGTGGAGAACGCCTCGCCGGGGGAATGGCCAGTGCGGCTCATGTTCGCCGTGCGCGACAACGGCATCGGCATCCCTGACGAGAAGCGGAGCTATCTGTTCGAAGTCTTTACGCAGGTAGACAGCTCGTATTCGAAGAAGTTTGCCGGCACCGGCCTGGGGCTGGCCATTTGCCGGGAGCTGGCGCAGATGATGGGTGGCCGGATATGGGTCGAAAGCCAGCCCGGGCAGGGTAGCGTGTTCTGGTTTACCGCCGTGTTTCAGCCGCCGAGGCAGGCGGCTCCCAGGCCTGACGATGCGTTGCCTCCGGTTCGTCCCGTCCTGCCGAGCGTCACGCGCGCCCTGAAGATTCTCTACGCCGAGGACAACAAGGTAAACCGGCTGTTCATCGCCGATTTCGTCCGCAGGGCCGGGCATGACATCATTGCCGTGGAGGACGCCTACGCCGCCCTGGATCTGCTGGCGAAGGAACGGTTCGACCTCGTGCTCATGGACATCCAGATGCCGGGCATGGATGGCGTGGAGGCCGCGCGGCGCATTCGTAGCGGAGAGGACGCCCGCATCGATGCCCGGGTGCCGATCATTGCCCTGACCGCCTACGCCATGGCGGAGAACCGTAAGGACTTTTCCGAAGCCGGGATCAACGGCTGCGTAACCAAGCCGGTGAACCGGGAATCACTGTTCAAAACCATTGACGACGTCGTGGCGGGCTCCCCCGTGACCACGCATTCGGGTGAGGACGCATGAACAAGACCGCACGCCGCGTGGACGTGCTCATCGTCGGCGCCGGCCCGGCCGGACTGGCTGCCGCGCATTATCTGTCCGAGAATTCCGACCTGTCCGTGCTGCTCGTGGACAAAGGCCAGGACGTCGCTCAGCGCAGCTGCCCCATTAAAAAAGATCGGCAATGCCGCCGCTGCAACCCCTGCCATATCCTGTCCGGCGTGGGCGGAGCAGGGCTTTTTTCGGACGGCAAGCTCAATTACATCCACAAGCTCGGCAAGACCGACCTCACCCAATTCATGTCGCAGGAGCAGGCCAAGGCGCTCATCCGCGAGACCGAGGCCTTTTTCAACCGCTACGGCATGGACGGCCCTGTCTATCCCACGGACTTCGACGAGGCCAGACGCCTGCGTCGCGAGGCCCGGAAGTACGGCATCGAGCTGCTGCTTATCCGTCAGAAACATTTGGGCAGCGACCGGTTGCCGGAGCACATCGCCCGGCTGACCACGGAGCTGCGCGAACGCGGCGTGAAGTTTGCCATTGGAGAAGAGGCCCGGGATATTCTTGTGGAGGAGCGCCGCGTCCGGGGGGTTGTCACGAACAAGGACGAGTACGCCACCCGGTTCGTCATCCTTGCCCCGGGGCGCGTGGGCGCTGAGTGGATGGGGACGCTTGCCACGCGCTACGGTCTGGGCGTCAGCCAGCGCGGTATCGAGGTCGGGGTGCGGGTCGAGGTGCATAAGGACATCCTCGACGAGGTCACGGGCGTCATCTACGATCCCACCTTCTTCATCCAGACCAGCACCTACGACGACCAGACCCGCACCTTCTGCACCAACCGCGAGGGCTATATCTCGCTCGAAAACTACCAGGACTTCGTCTGCGTGAACGGCCACGCCTACGCGGACCGCAAATCCGAAAACTCGAATTTCGCCTTTCTCTCCAAAGTGGTGCTTACGGAGCCCGTTTCCGACAACCAGGCCTACGGCGAGGCCATCGGGCGGCTGGCGACGCTCATTGGCGGCGGCAAACCGATTCTGCAGCGCTTCGGCGACCTCAAGCGCGGCCGCCGCTCCACCTGGAACCGCATCCGCAAGGGTTTTGTCGAGCCGACGCTGACCAACGTCGTCTGCGGGGACATTGCCATGGCCCTGCCGGAGCGCATTCTCGCCAACCTGGTCGAGGGCCTGGAAAAGCTCAACCAGGTCGTTCCCGGCGTCGCCAATGAAGAGGTGCTGCTCTACGCGCCGGAAATCAAGTTTTTCGCCAAGCAGATCGAAACCGACGCCACGCTCCAGACCGGCATCGAAAACCTGTACGTCGCCGGCGACGGCCCCGGCGTGGCCGGCAATATCGTCTCCGCGGCCGCCACGGGATTCATTCCGGCCAAGGCGATCCTGGCCAGGCTGCAGGATGAGCGGAGGGAAGAGCAGGGCGGAAACGACCAGTCGTGAGCCGGCCACACGGTCCACTCCTGCACCCGGCGATTGCGCCCCGAACTGCCGCAGCGTGGCCAGATTCCGGCCAATTTCGCATCAGGAAGCGAAGGCTTCGTCCGCACTGTCCTGACCGTCCGTCGGGAACGTAAACTTCGGAATGCGCAGCACGAGTTGCGTGCTGTTCTCCTCGTCAGAGGTCTCCATACGCAGCCCATAGCCCATGGCTTCGGCCAGGAGTTTTGCGGAGTACGCGCCCAGGCCCGTACCCTTGGGCTTGTCCGCGGTGACGTACTTGCCGAAAAAACGGTCCCGGATCGAGATCGGTACAACGCCCTGGTTGCGTATTTCGAGGAGGATATCCGCCCCGGACTCCAGGACCACCTCCACTGCACTCCCCTCCGGCGCGGCCTCGATGGCGTTTTTCAGCAGGTTGGACAGCAGGGAATACGTGAGCAGGCTCTCGCCACGGGCAAAGAGCTGTGCCTGCGGGGCATCGGGCACGCCGATGAGCTGTGTCCGGAGCTCGGCATGTTTGCCCGTCGCGATGCTGTTTACGCCGGCCTGGACCTGGCGGAGGATATGGAGAAGGTCGAAGGGGCGGTGCTGGCAGACGTAGGTGTTCTGCTCGATCTGAAACATGACCAGAGACAGCTCGATCATGTTCAGCATCCGCTGGCCGGAGTCGATGATGAGCTGCAGGTACTGGCGTTGCTCGGGCAGCAGATTGGCGTCATGGATGAAGACCTGCGGCAGGGAAACGATGCCGGCCAAAGGCGTTTTGAGGTCGTGGCGCATGATCCGCTCCACGTCTTCCTTGAGCCGTTCCAGGTCCTTGCGCGAGGTGATGTCCAGCAGCAGCACGAGACGGACAAGGGTTTTGTCGACCCAATACACGGCGCGCTCCTGCCTGAAAAACCAGCGTCCGTCAGCGGGATTGCGCCACTCGGTCGCTTGCGGGCCGGCGGGGCTGCCGTGCGCGTCGAGCAGACTGGCGACAGGCGCATGGTCCATGCGTCGCAGGGAATCCGGCCCCAGGGCCTTGTCGAAGTAGCGGTTGGCCAGCAGCAGCTCGTTCGCATCCAGGCTCAGAACGCAGACGCCGGCCTCAAGGCTCTGGAGCACTGAAACGAACTGCTCGTGCGCCGCCTCCAGCTGAGCCTGTTTTTCCAGAAGAAAGGCCTCGACCTTCGTGCGCAAGGCAATTTCCGCGTGCAGACGCTCATTGCTGCGCGTGAGCTCGGCCTGTATCTGACGCAAGCGGACGTGCGCGGCGACGCGGGAGACGACCTCTTCGAGCTGGAAGGGCTTGGTGATATAGTCTACGCCGCCGAGTTCGAAGCCCTTGACCTTGTCCACGGTCTCGGAAAGCGACGAAACGAAGATGACGGGGATATCCCTGCGCCGGGGATCCTGCTTGATCCGGGCGCAGGTTTCATAACCGCTCATCTCGGGCATGAGGATATCCAGGAGGATGACGTCCGGAGCGGTCTCTTCGAGGATGTCCAGGGCGTCCTTACCGCTCCGGGCCACGAGCACCGTGGCGAAGCGCTCGAGGTGCCCGAAGAGCACGGCCAGGTTCTGCGGGTTGTCGTCAACGACGAGGATCGTCGCGCCGTTCGGGATGTTATGCATCGTCAGACTCCCTGTATTCTGCAAGGAATTCACGCAACTCCTTGATCTGGAACGCGTCGATGTGGCGACTGACCACATCGACGAATGCCGTCAGATCGGGGTCGCGCTGGAGCATCGCGTCCAGCGCATTACGCAACCCGCGCACGTCGCCGGTTTTGGCCAGACGGGCCAGGCGCTCGATGTCCTCGGGCGGCACAGTCTCTGCGTTCGTCGCGCCTATCGAGGGCGCAGGCGCCGCCTCGGCAAGCGGCTGGTCCCATTCGAGTTGCAGCATCGCGCCGATCAATCGGAACAGTTCTTCCAGTCGCAAGGGTTTGTATAAAACGCCATCGAAGCCGTATTGCTGCGTAAGCGTCCGGGTCGACAGATTGACGCTGGCGGTGGCGGCGATGACTTTGATCCGCTGCCAGGCCGGAGTGTCCCGGATGCGGCGTATGGTGTCAAAGCCGTCCAGTCTGGGCATGACCAGGTCCATGACAATCAGATCCGGGCGGCTGTGTTCCAGCAGCTCAAGGCAGCGCATCCCGTCTTCGGCCTCGGAGACCTCGAAGCCGGTCACCTCGAGCGCGTAGCGGAGGATGGTCCGGTTCTCGGCATGATCGTCGACCACCAGAATGTTCCTTCGCTGTCCTGCATACCCGGAATAGCGCTGCCGGGTGATGGTCTTTTCCTCGTCCCAGCGCTCCTGAAAGGGGAATTCGAGCTCGAATCGGAACACGCTGCCCTGTCCGGGCGTGCTGCGGACGTGTACCTCGCCGCCCATCATCCGGACCAGGCGGCGGCTGATGGTCAGCCCCAGGCCGGTGCCCTGCCTGGCGACAGAGCCGTCGCCGACCTGCTCGAAGGGGGCGAAAATGGCGTCGAGCTTGTTTGCGGGGATGCCGATGCCCGTATCCTGGACCTCGAACAGGAGCCTGACCGTGCTTATGCTCCGCTCCGTGACGGCAACCCGGAACGTCACTGTCCCCTGGTCGGTAAACTTGACCGCATTGCCCAGCAGATTGATGAGCACCTGGCTCAGGCGTTTCTGGTCGGCCACAATGGCCGCGGGCAGGTCGTCGGGGAGCGCGGCGACAAAGGCGATGTCTTTCTCCCAGGCCTTGATCTCGATCATTTTGATCAGGCTGGTGAGCATTTCCCGGAGTGGAAACGCCGCGGCTTCGATCTCCAGCTTGCGCGCCTCGATCTTGGCCAGGTCCAGGATTTCGTTGATCAGGTTCAGCAGGTGTTGACCGCTTCGGCTGATGATGTCCAGTCCGGCCAGCTGATTGTGCCCCAGGGTCCTGTCCCAGGACAGTATCTGGGCGTAGCCGAGAATGCCGTTGAGCGGAGTGCGCAATTCGTGGCTCATGTTGGAGAGGAATTCGGATTTGGCCCGGTTGGCGGCGTCGGCAGCCTCCTTGGCCTCCCGAAGCTGCTTCCCCGTATCCACCAGTTCCTTGAAGATGATGGCAAAAGGCGCCTCGATCCCGGTCTCGATGATGGCCTTGTAGATCAGATAAAAGGAGAAGAGCTTGAAATAATGTCCGACCAGATTGGAAAACCCGTAGTTGCTGATGTAAAAGGTGAACGCCAGCTCGGAGCAGATGGTGAAGATCATGCACCAGGCCAGCTGGCGGTAGATGCGCTTTGTAAAAGTGTTTTTGAATTTGATGAGAAGCAGGATGTCAACCAGCAAAATGCTGGAGATAATATATTCGCTGATCTTCTTGAACGGCGTCAGCCCGTCGCCTTCGATAAAACAGATCGGAAATATCTTCCAGTAGAACACGGACGCGACGATGAGCCCGCTGACAACGGCATA
>CAZGAH010000014.1:21755-49323 GCA_964523295.1 uncultured Desulfovibrionaceae bacterium
TCGAGAACAGCAGGTACGGTCGGACGGTCTTGTTCTTGCCGAGAAAGAAAAAGGCGATCAACAGAGTGATGCTTTCGAGATAGCGGGTAGCGATCCAGAGCTGATTGGCGTAGAAATCGTAATCGCTGAAGATGTTCATGCCCTTGTAGGACAGCGTATGCAGCATGTCCAACGTGGCGATGAAAAAATAGGCAATGGCGACGAAGACGAGGTAGACGTTCTTGATGTATCGGCGGGATGTCCAGCCGATGATGAAGATGCCGTAGCCGATGACGATGCTGAACATCTCGACGGCCGTATGAAAGAGCAGGTAGCTGTACAGGCTGGTCAGATACAGGCTCGCAAGCACGACCGATCCCAGGGTCCAGGCCAGCGCCGGCGCCATCTTCTCAGTCGTTGCTTCCATGTCCCCCCCCCTCCTCGGACCGTACGACGACGTATGCAATACGGGCAATGACCCCGCCGCCCGACGGGACAGGCCGCTTTGCCGGAGTTGCTTCGCCCCCTGCCGAAGAGACCGCGTCGCAGGGGAACAATGCCGACTCCCCACAGTCGGCTCCCGTTCTACCACGACTATACGGTTTCAGAGGGATAGAAGCAAGACACGAAATGGAGGGAGATGTCGCCATGAGCTCCTTGGGGGGGGGCGTCAAACAAGCCTGGAGGAGGATCGAACGGTATGTCTGCTGATCATTGGCAGATTCCCGACAATGATCATTGCGATACGAGCTTTGATTTGCAAATTTGAATTTGCCTGTTTTCGGTTGATATTGATATAATACGTCTGTAATATATGCAGACTTGGCTTTTTGGTGAGGCGCTACTGGCTTGCAGAGTGCGCGCCTGCTTGATTTTCCAAAGCCTTGCAATCAGGTGAAGCGTGGTGTATTGATTTTGAGTTTGTTGTGGCGTGGCTATGCTTTGATCGAGTTTAGTCCGATTAAGATGGCTGGACTGCTATATCTTGTTTGGCGTGATTTTATGATCAAGTGCCGGGTATGTGTGGTGTTGGTCCGCATTATTTGATTTTTTGGAGGGGTATATGCTTGTAATTCTGGTCAGTTTTGCATTCGGTTTCGGCATGTTGCTCGGACGGGTAGGCTTGCCGCCCATGGTGGGGTTTCTTGTGGCCGGTTTTTCTTACAACATGTTTGGATTGGAACGACCGGAAGGCCTCGAACTCGTGGCTGATCTGGGTATCACGCTGCTGCTTTTTTCTATTGGCCTGAAACTGAATGTGCGCGGCCTGCTGCAACCGATCATCTGGGCCAGTTCTACGGTGCAAATGCTGCTGACCACGGCCTTTTTCTACGTGGCTCTGCTTGCCCTGCAATCCTTCAGCGACGCGCCATTGCTGGTCATGACGCCGTCGACGATGTTGATTCTCGCGTTCGCGCTGTCGTTTTCCAGCACCGTATTCGCGGTTAAGGCTCTGGAGGAAAAAGGCGACATGTTCGCTTTTTACGGGGTCGTCGCCATCGGCATTCTGATCATGCAGGATCTCTTCGCCGTGCTGTATCTCGCCATTTCGGAAGGAAAGGTTCCCAGTGTCTGGGCTCTGGCGGTACTTGCCTTGCCGCTGCTGCGTCCGGTTTTTTTCTGGCTGATGGACAAGGCCGGCCGGGGCGAACTGTTTATTCTCTGCGGGCTGTTTCTTGCGCTGGGCGTTGGGGCCGAGGGCTTTGGGATGGTGAAGTTGAAACCGGATTTGGGAGCTCTGGTCATAGGCGTACTCATCGCTGACCACCGTCGGGCTTCGGAGCTTTCCAAGGCCTTGTTCGGTTTCAAGGAACTCATGCTTGTCGGATTCTTTCTCTCCGTGGGCATGAAGGGACTTCCGACATGGAACATGTTCGGGATTGCGCTGCTGCTTTGTCTGCTCTTACCCTTCAAGACGGGCGTGTATCATCTCATTGTCAGCCGATTCGGCCTGCGCGCCCGGACAAGCCTGTTTACTGCGCTGACCCTGACCAACTACTCGGAGTTCGGGCTTATACTCGCTGCTATTGCCGCGAAGCAGGGGGGGCTCTCTCCGGACTGGATGCTGATCATGGCCATGACCGTGAGCATGAGCTTTTTTCTGGGGGCGCCGTTGTGCGCCAGGTCCGAATATGTTTACCGGCTCATGCATGGCTGGCTGAAGGTATTCGAGCGGCGTACACTCCATCCGCATGATTCCCCCATCGATTTCGGAGATGCCAGGGCCGTCATCTTTGGCATGGGTCGCATCGGTCTTGGCGCCTACGACGAACTGCGCAAGGTGTACGGAGACGATATCCTGGGTGTGGAGCATTCGCCGGCGCGCGTTGACCTGAACCGAGAGCAGGGGCGGAACGTGATTCTGGGGGATGCCTGCGATACCGAGTTCTGGCTCAAGCTGAAAAAGGACCTCCGTCTCGAACTGGTGATTCTGGCCATGCCCAATCATCAGGGCAACCTCTACGCTGTCCGGCAACTGCGGAATCTTGGCATAACCTGCCAGGTCGCGGCTGTGGCCCGCTATCCGGAAGAGGTGGCGGAACTGGCGGAGCTTGGCGTTTGCGCCGCGTTCAATATGTACGAGCGCACGGGGGCCGGATTGGCCAACCACGCCATGGAAGTCTGCCATTTGCGCCCGGGCCAGGCCTGAACCGGGGGCTTACGCTGACGTGTTGGCTGGAAACCGCGCATGAAACCGTCGTTCGGCGTCGGCGTTGCCGATCAGCAGCAATTCGGAATTTTTTGTCAGGGGCTGCGTCGGGTTGGGGTTGATCTCCAGTCCGTGCCCGGCCTTCACGGCGACTACGTTGCACCCGGTATCCGACCGGATGTTGCTGTTGGCAAGCGTCTTGCCCGCCAGTTGCAGTGGTAACGGGACACGAAAGATGTTCAGTCCTTCCGTAAGCATGAGCACCTTGCCCGGGCTGAGCAGATTGACGACCGTATTGGCGACAAGCGACGAATAGGAAATGACCAGATCGGCGCCAGCGGTATGCAGCACGCCGATATTGCGGTCCAGAGTTGTGCGGCTGATGATCTGGATGTCGGGTCGCAGTCTGCGGCAATAGATGGTCAGGTAGATATTCATGTCATCGTTGTGCGTGGTGATGAAGACGGTGGACGCCTGTCTGATTCCCGCGCGCTCCAGGACTTCGAGATCGGCTGCGTTGCCGACGATCAGCCGCGCGTCACCGCTCTCCTTGGGGTTTTTTTCCACGATTCGATAGTCACCTCCCTGGCTGCGGATCTGTTCCGCTGCCGCGCGGCCCACACGCCCGCCGCCAAGAATGACCGCCGTCGTATCGCCCATCGACGTTTCGCCTGCGAAACGTCGAAAAGCCTCGATTTGTCCCTCCTCCCCGGCAAAAACGAGTACTGTCGTAGCGGTCAACGGGCGATCAGGGTCAGGCAGTTCGAACTTGCCCCTTTCCCACACGCCGACGATGTTCACTCCGGTCCTTTCGCGTACTCCACACTCCCGAAGCGTTTTCCCTTCAAGGTGCGAATGCATTATCGGTCGTTCGGCAACGATGATATCCTCAAAGCGACCGATGATCCCGGAGTTCAGGTTGCCGCCTTTGGCCCGCCGGGCCAGTGTCTGCCCGAGCATTATCGTGAAGGGAAATACGTACGTGCTTCCCGCCAGTGTGAGAATGTCAACGGATTCTTTCTGATCGACTTTGCTGAGCACAGGCGTTGTCGGACTCACCTCGCGTACGGTGAAGGTGATGTTCGTGTTGCGCATATCGTTATCCAGGGTCACCACCATGGCGGCATTTTCTACGCGCAGAAGTCTGTAGGTCGTCGCGTCGTCATGGTCGCCCACAGCGACGCGAAAGCCCTGATCATGCAGATCGAGGGCCACCTGCGCGTCAGGGCACAGAAGTACATACTCATGGCCGTATTGCTTGATTTTTTGCGCCAGGTGCAAGGCCACGGGCTCCTGACCGATGATGATCACATGATCCCGCGTTCCCGCCGGAAGCTCGCGCGGTGCAAGCAGCCTGGACTGGGCCTCCAGCCATGGTGCATAAAAAAACTGGATGAAGGTAAATGGAAGCATGACTAATAAAAAAATGACGCCAGTAATCAATACCACGATTGAAAATAATCGTCCCAAGTCACTGTTGAACGTAATGTCGCCGAAGCCCAGCGTCGACATGACCGTAAGCGTCCAATAGAATCCGGTGATCCATGAGTACTCGTGCTGTTCCCATTCCATAATCCAATGAAACACGATGCTGTACAGGACGATCATTCCCAGCAGGATGAGAAGAAACTTGAATAAAAAACGTATGTTCCTGCGCGCTCCTCTGTTTTGAAGCAGGAAAGCGAGTTGCGAGGGTAAAAACTTCACGAGCGCTGTACCTCCGTGCGCGTTGACGGAATCTGGAATAGCAGGAGCGACGTATCGTCAAGGGATACGGCAGGCAAAGACCTGCGCGTACTACTCTTCAATGCTACCACGCTATGGTTACTCCAGGCAACATGGTAATTCCCACCTGAGTTTCGGAGTAGGTCCAAATGATGCGAACGTGAATGCTGATGGGGATCATGCAGAGAGTGGCGGTGGGGGGGGGATAGTCATAGACATGAAAAATCAGGTTCTTCAACGTGAAGTAGATTTTGCCTTCAGCGCCCCTGGCAGCCTGCACATCTTGCAGGAAACACGCTGATAGGGTTGAATTCCCTGAGCGTCGGATATTTATGGCATCTTCAGAAATCCTTCACAGGACTACATCATGTCGGAGCTGCCTCTGCTGAGGAAATAGAAGCTAAAATCTGATAAACCCATCGGTGATCCTTGCTACCATAGCTGTTTTTCCCGGAGAGCCGAAGCAGTCGAAGGAGGCAAATTCAACAGGGAACACCGAAGAACCAAAAATGAGTATTGACGTTCTCTAGGCTTTTAGCAGTTCACAGCTCATGGAAAAAGTCTAGAGCACGTAAGCGTGTGCCCTTATGACTATACGGTTTGAGGAGGCTAGAGGCAATAGGCAAAAATCAGTTGACAGAGATGTAATGAAAGGTCTGCACGGACAGTGGAGACATTTTCAGTGTTCGATTTTCCCAGCATTTTCCTCTTGAGCTCTCCGCCAAGTAGCGCGTATTATACACCTCCCGAAGTGCGAGATGGAGGCGTGACCAATTGTCGCATTGAATCGGAGATGACGCCGGGCTGATCTGCCAAAGCGCGCGACGCGTGCTGGCTATCCCCGGTGCTCAATCGTCCCTCTTCATCACAAATAATTCCCTGTACGGCATTTCTCTTGCCAAGGCATGAAAAAGCATGTATAGCGTCTCGTTGCTATATAACACACATCCTGGTCTTGCCCTGGGTGTCCGTTGGGAACGCTCCCCACAGGGGGGAGACGGAGAGAACGGATCAGGGCGTCACAAAGTCAGGATGGAGGGTAAACCCACACACAAGGAGAGGTATATGGCGTACGTTACCATGAAGCAGATGCTGGAAACCGGCGTGCATTTCGGCCATCAGACCCGGCGCTGGAATCCCAAAATGCGGCAGTACATTTTCGGCGCTCGCAACGGGATCCACATCATCGACCTGCAGCAGACGGTGAAGCTTTTCCAGAAAGCGCATGACGCGATTGTGGACACCATAGTGAACGGCGGCAAGCTGATTTTCGTCGGCACCAAGCGGCAGGCTCAGGAGTCGGTGAAGGCCGAGGCCGAGCGTTGCGGCATGTTTTCCGTCACCAATCGCTGGATGGGCGGAACCCTTACCAATTTTCAGACGATACGCAAAAGCATCGATCGGCTCCACAAGCTGGAAGGCATGTTCGAAGACGGCAGCGTAAATCGTTTCTTCAAGAAAGAGGTGCTGCAGTTTCAGCGCGAGCTCGACAAGTTGCGCGACGCGCTGGGCGGCATCAAGTCCATGGACGGTTTGCCGCAAATGGCGTTTATCGTGGACCCCAAGCGAGAAGAAATCGCCGTGCAGGAATGCCGGCGCCTGCATATTCCCATTGCGGCGATCGTAGACACCAACTGCGATCCCGATGTCATCGACTACGTCATTCCGGGCAATGACGACGCGATCCGGGCCATCAAGCTCTTCGTCGCGCACATTGCCGACGCCTGCCTCGAGGGCCAGGCCATGCAAAAGGAACAGCCCTCCAAGGCGGAGATGTCGGCAGGAGCTGAAAAGCCCGAAGCCCCGGTGGCGGCTGACAATGGCGCGAACCTTGGCGACGACACTGACGAGTAACCTCATTTTTCAGGAGACGATATAATGGCGATCACTGCGCAAATGGTGAAGGAGCTTCGGGACAAGACCGGAGCGGGTATGATGGACTGCAAAAAGGCCCTGGCCGAGACTGGCGGGGATGAAGAGCGCGCTGTTGCCCTGCTGCGGCAGAAAGGGTTGTCCAAGGCGGCCAAGCGCGCCGGTCGGGCCACTTCCGAAGGCCTGATCGGCTCGTATATCCACTCCACGGGCAAGATCGGGGTCATGGTCGAATTGAAATGCGAAACCGACTTCGTGGCGCGCAACGAGCGCTTTCAGCAGTTGGCGAAAGATCTGGCCATGCAGGTCGCCGCGGCCAGCCCTCTGTATCTGAGCCCTGAGGACGTGCCCCAGGAGCTTTTGGAGAAGGAGAGTGCAATCTACCGGGAGCAGGCCCTGCAGGAAGGCAAACCGGAAAAGATTCTGGACAAGATCCTCGAAGGCCGGGTGAAGAAATTCTATCAGGAAGTCTGTCTGCTCGAACAGGCCTTTATCAAAGACGACAAACGGGCCGTCAAGGACCTCGTCGCCGACGTTGTCGCCGTGCTGGGTGAGAACATCCAGGTCGGGCGTTTCGTCCGGATGGTATTGGGCGAGGACGAGAAATAGCATTGGACGGCCTTTTCGCGGCGTCGGCAGTCTTTGCCGGCGCCGCGGGCCAGGCCTCCAGGACGTCGTTCAGCAATCCGGGGCACGCGCCCTGTCGAGGAGAGCCATGGCTACGTTACGATACCGCCGGATTCTTCTGAAACTCTCCGGTGAAGCCCTGGCCGGGAAAAAGGATTTCGGCATCGATCCCGCGACGCTCGCCGCGTTCAGCAAAGAGATAGCCGAAGTTGTCGAGCTGGGCGTGCAGCTGTCCCTGGTTATCGGCGGGGGCAACATTTTTCGCGGTCTGTCCGCCTCGGAGCAGGGCATGGACCGGGCCACGGCCGATTACATGGGCATGTTGGCCACGGTCATGAATTCGCTGGCCGTTCAGGACGCCCTGGAACAGATCGGAATGCAGACCCGCGTGCTCTCTGCCATTACCATGCGGGAGGTGGCCGAGCCGTATATCCGGCGACGGGCATTGCGGCATCTGGAGAAAGGCCGCATTGTCATTTTCGCCGCCGGGACTGGCAATCCTTTTTTTACCACCGATACGGCGGCAGCCCTGCGGGCCATGGAGACCAAATCCGAGGCCATTCTCAAGGCGACGCTGGTTGACGGCGTCTACGACAAGGATCCTCGCCGTCACGAGGACGCGACCATGTTCACCGCGTTGCGCTACAGCGAGGCATTGCAGCGCAATCTCAAGATCATGGACTCCACGGCCATCTCTCTGGCCATGGACAATCAGCTGCCTATCATCGTATTCAACCTGCTCGTTTCGGGTAACATCAAACGCGTAGTTCTGGGTGATAACGTCGGCACGATCGTCGAAGGAGGATAAGCTACATGGATGCCGTCTTGAAGGACTCTCGGGAGCGGATGGACAAGGCCATTCAGGGACTGAACAAGGAATTTTCCAAGCTGCGGACCGGACGTGCTTCCGCCGTACTCGTCGAGGACATACGTATCGACTATTACGGAACCCCGACGCCGCTGAGCCAGATCGCCTCGATTGCCGTGCCCGACAGTCGGACGATCACCATTCAGCCTTGGGACAGGAATGCTTTCAGCGATATCGACAAAGGCATCCTCAAGTCCGACCTGGGGCTCAATCCGGTCAATGACGGCAAGATTATCCGCATTTCCATCCCGCCGCTGACCGAAGAGCGTCGCAAAGAGCTGGCCAAGGTGGCGAAAAAGTTCACCGAAGAGGCCAAGGTCGCCATTCGCAACGTGCGGCGCGACGCCAACGAGCTGCTCAAGAAGAAGAAAAACGACAAGACGATCACCGAGGACCAGATGCACAAGGCCCAGGAGGACATCCAGAAGTTGACCGACGAGTATGTCCGCAAGGCCGAGCAGACCCTCACTGACAAAGAAAAGGAAATCATGGAGATTTAAGCTGACTGCGCCAACTCTTCCCGCCCATGTCGCCATCATCATGGATGGCAACGGTCGCTGGGCCACCCAGCGGGGTCTTTCCCGCAGTCAGGGCCACAAGGCCGGCACCGAGACTGCCAAGGCCACAGTGACCGCCTGTCGAGAGCTGGGTATCCGGCATCTGACGCTCTATACCTTTTCCCGGGAGAACTGGTCCAGGCCGGCAGATGAAATCCGCACTCTTTTCGATCTGCTTGTTCAGTTTTTACGCAAGGAACTGCCCAGTCTCATGGAACAGAACATCCGGATGCACGTCTTCGGCGAGCTTGCGGAGATGCCGCTCGCCGTGCGCAAGGTGCTCCAGCACGCCATGAAGAAGACCGCCGGGTTCGACGCCATGCACCTCAATCTGGCGCTCAACTATTCCGGGCGGGCCGAACTCGTCCGCGCGTGCCGTGAACTCGTGCGCGAGGGCCTGGATCCGGCCGACGTGACCGAGGAGGCGCTCAGCAGCCGTCTCTATTCCGCCGGACAGCCCGACCCCGATCTCATCATCCGCACCAGCGGCGAGTTGCGTATTTCCAATTTTTTGCTTTTCCAGGCGGCGTACAGTGAATTCTATTTCACGGAGACCCTCTGGCCCGATTTTGACCAGAACGAGCTGCAGCGCGCGCTCGAGGCCTACCGGAACCGCCAGCGGCGTTTCGGTCAGACCGGAGAGCAGTCGCGCCCATGAGTCTTTCTTCCCATCATCTGCGCTGGCTCACCTCCCTGGCGCTGCTGCCCTTGCTGGGCGTGCTGATTTACCTGGGCGAATGGTATCTCTTTGGCGGGATCGTGCTCTTCAGCACGCTTGGCCAGTATGAATTCTATTCCCTGCTCTGGCCCGAGCGCGAGCGTCGGGGCTGGAAATGGGCCGGCGTGTCGGGTGGTGCTGCACTGCTGCTCTTCGCCCGGCTCTGGCCCGCGCAATCGCCGGCAACGCTGCTGCTTATCGCCTTCTGGGCCGCCAATCTCGGATTTCTCGTCCAATACAGCCGCCGGCCCCTGCAGACGCGCTATGCCGACTGCCTGATTCTCCTGGCCGGTCTTTTTTATCTTCCCCTGATGTTGCAGTCCTTTTTCGTTTTCACTCCCGCGGAGACCGTCCTGGTGCTCATCGCCACGTTCGCCTCCGACACCGGGGCCTATTACGCGGGAACCTGGTTCGGGCGCCGTAAGATTTGGCCCTCCATCAGCCCCAAGAAGACCTGGGCCGGCAGCGCAGGCGGCCTTGTACTCTGCGCTACGTGCTGCCTCGTGCTGGGTGTGCTGGTTGACGGCTGGCCCTGGCGCGCGACCGGGTGGTGGATGTGGCCTCTTCTCGGTCTGCTCCTGAACTGCGCCGCCCAGGCCGGCGACTTTTTCGAATCCGCGCTCAAGCGCTCGCTCGAAGCCAAGGATTCCGGATCCTTTTTGCCTGGACACGGCGGCGTGCTCGACCGCATCGACAGCCTGCTGCTGGTGGTGCCCGTCTACGCCGTCTGGCGCACCATTTTCGCCATTTCACCCTGAGTCCGACCGGGCCTTCGTGGTCGGGGCGCCCGGGCAACGACAAGGATATAGTACATGCATACGGGGACCTATATCTCGCCGCTTCCCGCCGACAGGCTCGCTGACGACTTCCCCCGACGTCTGGCGGTATTGGGCAGCACCGGGTCTATCGGCGTCAACGCGCTCAAGGTGGTCGAGGCGCACCCCACGCTGTTCACCGTCGCGGCCCTGGCCGGCGCGCGCAATGTCGGACTCCTGGCCGCGCAGGCCGCCCGCTGGCGGCCACGCTGGCTTGCCGTCATCGACGTACACGCGGCGAAAGAACTGGCCTCGCTGCTGCCATCGGGCTATCATCCCGAGATTCTTGTCGGTCCCGAGGGCTACGTGACCATGGCCGGGCTGCCGGAGGCGCCTTACGTGCTCTCCGCCCAGGTAGGGGCGGCCGGACTTCCGCCCACGGTCGCCGCAGCCCGGGCTGGCAAGGTCATCGCCCTTGCCAACAAGGAATCGCTGGTCCTGGCCGGTCCGCTGCTCCGCACGCTCTGCCAGGCTTCCGGGGCGGTGATTCTGCCCGTGGACTCGGAACACAACGCCATTTTTCAGTGTCTGGTCGGGCACGAGGCGGCCAACGTGACCCGCATCATTCTCACGGCCTCGGGCGGACCGTTTCGTGGAAAGGACCGGGCCTTCCTGGAGCAGGTCACCCCGGCGGCCGCGCTCGATCACCCCAACTGGTCCATGGGGCCCAAAATCAGCGTGGATTCGGCAACCCTGATGAACAAGGGCCTGGAATTCATCGAGGCAACGATGCTCTATGGCCTTGGCGGCGATCGCATCCAGGTTGTCGTGCATCCGCAAAGCGTCGTCCATTCGCTGGTCGAGTACCACGACGGCACGCAGCTGGCGCACCTCGGACCGCCGGACATGCGTATCCCCATTGCGTATTGCCTGGGCTTTCCCCGACGGCTCGCGCTGAATGTTCCGCCCCTGGATCTGATCCTCCGCGGCAGCTTGACTTTCGAAGAACCCGATTTATCCTCCTTTCCATGCCTCAAGCTGGCCATGGATGCCATCGATCCGCGCCTGGCCGGCCCCGGTCATCCCGTGATCCTGAACGCCGCGAATGAAGTGGCTGTGGAACATTTCCTGGCCGGAAAGATTCCCTTTCTCGCCATCCCCGACCTCGTGGCCAGGGCCATGAGCGCTATCGCCCACGCGGCCGCTCCGGCGCCAGCCTTCACGGCGCTGCCTCTCGAGGATATCCTGGCCCTCGACCAGCGGACCCGCACCGTCGTTGCCGGATGGATCGAACAGGACTACCGCTGAGCCCTTGCAGCGAAGACCCTCAACCGGAATTGGAGTCATGCTGACAACTGTCACCATCATTATCGTTCTCGGACTGCTGATCGCCTTTCATGAACTCGGCCATTTTCTGGTCGCCAAGTGGCTTGGGATCGGCGTACGGACTTTTTCCCTGGGCTTTCCCCCGCGGCTTGTCTCGTTCAAGCGCAATAAAACCGAATACCGCCTTTGCGCCATTCCTCTGGGGGGCTATGTCCAGCTCGTCGGCGAGCGGAACGAGGAAGAACTCCCGGATGGCTTTACCCCGGAGCACAGCTTTGTTCTACGTCCGCCCTGGCACCGGATGCTCGTGGTCCTGGCCGGACCGGTTTTCAACTTTGTTCTGGCCTGGCTCATCTACTGGGGATTGTTCTGGGCCCAGGGGATCAGCGAGCCCTTGCCGATTATCGGCGAAATCACCAAGGACAGCCCGGCTGCCATGGCCGGGGTGCACCCCGGAGACCGGATCCTGCGCATCGACGGCACTCCCATTCCCTACTGGCAGAATCTTTCCGATATCGTCAAATCCAGCCAGGGCAAGGCCCTGACCTTCGACATCGCGCGAAAGGACGCCACCCTGACCCTGCAGATTACGCCGGAGATCCTGGGGCAGCAGAATATCTTCGGCGAGGTGGTGCAAACGCCGCTCATAGGCGTCAAGCCCACGGGCGAATTCGAAGCCATCAGGCTTGGCCCCTTTTCCGCCGCTACCGCTGCCAGCAAAGAGGTCTGGCGGATCATCGCCTCCATCGGGCAGGTCATCGTCAAGCTCATCAGCCAGGTCGTACCCTTCAAGCAGGTAGGCGGGCCGATCATGATTGCCGAACTCGTGGCCCAGCAGGTCAAGCACGGTCTGGCCAATGTCCTGCTGCTCACGGCGGTCATCAGCGTGAATCTGGGCCTGTTCAACCTTTTCCCCATTCCCGTGCTGGACGGAGGACACCTCCTGTTCCTGACGATTGAAACCATCATCCGGCGGCCAGTCAGTCCGCGCGTTCAGGAGTATACGACCAGGGCCGGCCTGGCCATGCTGTTGCTGCTCATGCTCTGCGCTACGTTCAACGACCTTCAGCGCCATTTCCCCTGGCTCACCTTCTGACGCCCATGATTCTGGCACTCAACGGCGCCGAGGACCGTCTGCAGATTGTCCTCGGCCGCCGTGACAACACCGGAGAGCGTCTCCTTCTTCTCCACGCGCAGGAATGGGTCGTTCCTGGTCAAAGCGCGCGCTTTCTCGTCCCCGGAATCCGCAACGCACTGGACCAGGCCGGGGCAAGACCCGGAGATATCCGCGGCATCGCCTGCGTCCGCGGCCCCGGCGGATTCACCGGGCTGCGCCTCGTCCTGAGCACGGCCCTGGGCCTGTCCAAGGCACTGGGCATTCCGCTGGCCGGGATGGACTACCTCCCGTTGCTCGCAGCCGGCGCTGCCCGGTTGGCGGAGGCCTTCGAATCGCCGCCGTCATCTGCGCTCTGGGTCATGACGCACGCGCGCCGCGATCAAGTCTACTGCCAGGACTTCGAACTCGAATCCGGCACAGCGCGTCCGCTCCGGCCTGTTCAGGCCCTTTCGCTGGAGCAGACCTGGCAGGCCCTGCTTGCCAGTCTGGCCCCCGCTCTGCTCCTGGGCAGCGGACTGCGGCGCAACCTCGACTTTTTTCTCGGCCGAATGCCGGCCTGCAATCAGGCGCACACCCTCCGCCTGCTCCCTGCCTGCTGCGACTACCCGCTGCCGGAAACCGTCCTGGCCATGGCCGAACAGGCACCCTACGCCCTGGACCCCGTGGAACCCTGCTACCTCCGGGCCTCGGACGCGGAGACCAATCTTGGCCAGATGGCAAAAAAGAGAGGCCTTTGTCCCGAGGAAATCGCCCGGGAATTCACCCGGCTGACCCGGAGGGACTGAATCGCGGACCAGCGCTTTCTGCTCCTACGGCAATGCAAAAGGCTGCCCTCGGGCAGCCTTTTGCATTACGAAATATGATCGGCACACAGGATCATCCGACCCGGAAGCACGCACTCCTCTCGACCGTTTGCGTCCCAGAAGAGGCATCGCCGGGCGGATGCATCGTGTGCCGGGCAGAGCCAGGACTTGTCACATTGAAAACCGCCGGACAACTCAAGCGGTTCATGCCCTTCAGCCGGAGAAGACCTGGCCGACCGGCTTCCCCGTGGATCAGATCTTCGTCAGAATGAGCTTGCCATCCTGCGACGACAGCTCAAACTTGTCTCCGAGTTCGACCGGAAATGGCTCCAGCATCTTGGTGGTGATCATGATGCCATTTTTCTTGCAAATGGGCCTGGTGGAGCGGGTCCTGGTCGACAGCCCCTTGACGGCGTAGAACTGCTTGTCCTCATTGATGAGTTTGAGAAGGTGTGCCTTGAAGGTCAACGGCGAAAGATCCAGTTCATGCTGGATTTCCGGAGCCGTCTTGTTCGCATTGATCAACGCTCTCAGTTTTTCCGGGTCATACTTCGATTTGTTTTTTGCCGCTGTGGAATCGCTCATTTTTCTTTCCTCGCTTCTGGTAGAATAGTTTTTGTCACAGACAATCACTCTGAATTTAACTCATCGTTTGATTTTGTCAAGCAAAAAAATGAAAAATAGTCGTGATATTTTTGCCATTCGATCATAGAGACTTCCTGCATGGATAATCATCGAATGGACCGTCCAAAGCTATCATCGAGAACTCCGCCCTTGTCATTTCATCGTCTGTTTTAACGGTTGAGGCAAACGTGTCCATGGTTTTCAGCAAAATGATTCCGCAACCAGTCGGAATCATGAAGGAATCGAGACGGAGGAGGGTGAACCGGAATCAACGGAAGTCGCGTCGCGTGATATGGTGCTCAGGGCACGGCGTTACCGCCATTCGATGATTGCTCGTTGAGGGGCAGCAACCCGGGCAGGAGATGGAAGAAAAAGGCTATTTGCGGGTGCAGGAGCCCGTCGTAGACGATAAAATGGGCCAGGGCGGCGCTGAAGGGTAGCAGCAACGCGAGCGGCGGCGCTATCCGGCCGGCAGGGTGGCTGCGGACCTGGCGGATCAGGCCGATCAGAAGCCAAACGACCACGACGCCGTAGAGCAGTGTCACCGGATAGCCCAGGCCGACGAGCAGCGTGAGTCCGATATTTTCGGAAACCGTGACGCGGCGCATGGTCCAGGCGAATGTCTCCTTGTCCACGTAGGGATAGGTTATCTCGTAGTCGCCAAGATAGCCATCGCGCGGGGAGCGCAACCCGATGCCGAAAAGGGGGTGCTTGTTGGCGATGTGCAGCGAGAAGGGGTAGTTCTCCAGTCGGTAGTACAGCGGTTCGCCGGCGAGTTGCATCCGCTTTTCCGGGAAGAAGTGAAAAAAGGCGAGGCCGATGACGGCAATGCCGATCAGTGTCAGCAAAAAGGTACGCAGGCGGCACAGCCCCAGCAGCAGCGCAATCCCCCCGATTACGGCGGGCATGAGCACCGCGGAGCGCAGTCCGCTCAGAAAAAAGAAGACCAGGCTGAGCGCGAGCAGGAGCAGACCGACGAAGCGATGCGGGAATCGACGCGCGGCGATGAGTGACAGCGGCGCAAACCAGAGTAGCAGCGTCAGCGTGACCTGCGGGTGCCTGGCCGCGTCGAAAAGGAAATGGACGTCGCCGTGCGCCAGGTAGCCGTAGAAGGTCAGCAGCAGAAAGAGCCCCAGCAGGAGCGCGCATAACCAGATATAGGCCGACTGACGGGCCGGCGTGTTCAGGATAATCCGGGCCGACCAGAACCCCGCCAGGCTGGAAAAGACGACGACCAGCGCACGCAGCACTGCTGCCGTGGCATACGGGCTCATCATGCCGCAAAGGACCGCCGCCAGCAGAAAGACAAGGGAGAGCACGAAGGCGGGAGAACGCATCCGGGCCAGACGGTTGCGCTCGGCCAGCCAGGCTGCGAGCAGCATCACCAGGCAGACCAGACCGCCAAAGAGGTTGACTTGGCTGCCCGGGACGATGATCGCATAGGGCTGGCGGATGACGCACCACCAAGTCGTAAAGGCCAGGAAAGCGAGCGCAAGGCGCTCGAAAGGACGGGCCAGGCCCCAGCAGGATTGCCAGGTTTCCACAGCCTCGGCGCGCAGTCGTACGATACGGGCGGACATTTTCGACATGAGGGGAAACTCGGGCGACAATCGGGACCTGACGTCGGGTGATCCGACCGCAACCGCCGGGGCGCACGAGCAGGCCTGCCCCGGCGATGCGGAATGTGCAGCCAAGGCGGTTATTCCAGCCCGAGCTGGGCGAGCATGCCGTCGATGTCGTTCTGGGACACGCAGCTTTGCGGTCCGCGCAGATCGGTCACTTTCTGTCGGGCTTCGGCCTGGAGTACTTCGATGTCCTTTTCCGGCGCCTCTTCGCGGGCCTTGATGATGAGCCCGGTGGACATATAGATGTCGAAGACGATGCCCTCGATTTTCTTCAGCGCCTCAATGATCCGTTTGATGCGTTGCCCGGTGATGTCCTGAAAGCTGAGCGAGGTCATGATTTTGGTCAGGTTTTCGCCCAGTTCGTCGTTGATGCTGATGAGTTCGGTGATAGCAGGGTTGGACTTGCGGGTCTTGCGCAACGACGTAAGCATTTCGTTGGCCTTGTTCTGCAGCTCCAGATGTTGTTCAACCACGTCCATGATCTCGAAAGTGGCCTTTTCCGTGGTTTTCAGTATCTCGTCCAATTGCATGGAGGCTTCGGAGAACAGCTTGTCGGCCTGTTTCTGGTCCGGGGCCGCATGGCGCGAGCCTTCGGGCTTGGTGGCACTGGCGATTTCCTTGTAGATGTTTTGCAGGCCGAGCCGCATGTCGCCGCTGATGCGTCGATAAAACTCGCTTTCGACCAGGGCGCGGGTCAGACTGTTGGTCAGCTCTCTTTCCACAATCTGGGTCAAGGCGTCCTTGATGCCTGAGACGACCTGAGCGGTGACTTTCTCCATTACCTGTTCCATCATGGCCTGCTGCGCTCCCATGTAAGCCTCCTTGCGAATGGGCGATCAGAGTTCAACCCCAACGTTTTTCCCGAATGCGGCGACGCTCTTCCTGCAATACAAACTGAATGACGGCGTCCTGATCCTGTTCACGGATTCTGAGAAATTCCAAAGCCCAGACCGGCATGTCCGGCGCGTCGGACTCAGGGGGCAGCTGCCGGACGATCCTGCCCGTGGCGCCGGCCAGACGCATCGGCAACTGGTCGAGCACCAGGACAATTTCGACGCACTCCCCGTCCTGACGGGCTTCCTGGCTGCGAAACTGCACCCCGGCGCCGCTGACCTCGAGCACTTCGACCCGGAGCGGAAACTGCTCCTGCAGCTGATCCCGACTGAGCAGGCCGAGGATCATATCCAGCTTGTCGTTGAGTTCCTGAAGAAACAGCAGCAAGGGCTCAGGGAGCTGCATCCCGCGCGCGCTGAGCACCGGCGATTCGCTGCGCAGGCCGCCTTCACGGAACAGCGGCGGAGAATCGGGCGTGGGCAATAGCCGCATCCAACCCTGGATCCGCGTGCTTACCCGCGAGTAGGTGCGGTTTTCCTCCTCCCCCATGCCCCTCACCACTGCCCGTTTTCAACGTCCAGGATCATGGCCCGGACCGGACAGACCCGGACACAGAGCCCGCAGGCGGTGCAGCGCTCCATGTCGTAGACGACCAGACGCGTTGCCTTGTCCAGTCTCAGCGATTCGTTGGGACAAATGGCCGTACACATCCCGCACTGAATGCAGAGTTCGTCGTCCCGGAAGATTCTCTGGGCCACCGAGGAGGTCTTGATACCCTGTTCCTTGAGATAATTGATGCCCTTGATGCAATTTTCCTCGCACCCGGTCAGCTCGATGGTCATGTAGCCTTCGCGCCGGGGCGTAATCTGGGCCTTGAGGATGTTGAAGGTGACGTCGAAGAGCCGGGTCAGATTGCAGACCACGGGTTTCTGCACCATATCCGGCGAAAGGTGAGAATGACGATTTTGCGATAGGCCTTGATCAGATCGGTCATGCGCCGGCACCTGCATTGCGAAGCGTATGAAGGCAAGCGTATGTCATGGTCGTCCCCTAGCGCGCGCTGCGCAGAAACTCATCCGCGCGTTTGGCTTCCGGAGTGTTGGGATACTTTTTGATCACGTCGGTGAGCACCAGCCGCCCGGCCTCCTTCTTGCCGATGATCACGAAGGAAATGCCCTGCTTGAGCAGCGCGGCCGGATACTTGGCGCTTTTGGGATACTTTCCGATGACTTCCTGATAGGCCAGTATCGCGTTGGGATAATCGCGCATTTGATAAAAGCATTCCCCGCGCCAGAACAAGGCGTTGGGCGCCAGTTGGTGCTTCTTGTACTTGTCGGAAAACTCCAGCCACAACGACTGCGCGCCCTGATAGTTCGAACGGTTGAACTCGGCCAGAGCCCGGTCGTACAAGTCCTTGGCCGGATCGCCGGCTTCCCCCGCCTGGGACTGCCCCCTCAGCTCGTCGTCTGCCGAACCAGGCGCGGCAGCCCCTTCCTTCTTTTCGCCATAGGGATTGATGCGTACGCCCGGCACTCCGCCATCTTCAGGGGGAATGCCCGCCGGCGGCGCAGTCGGAACCGACAGCTTGCGCTGCATGTCTTCAATTTTTCCTTCCAATGCGGCCACCTTGGACCGCAGCAGATCGATTTCCGCCCCATGATTCGCCAGCGTGTTGCGGGTTTCCTCCAGCGACGCCAGCCGCTGTTCCTGCACGTTGAGCGATCGCTGCTGGGCCGCGATATCTCCGGAAGTGGCGCAGGCAGCCGACAACACACAGAGGCAGAGGAGTAGCAGTGCATTTTTCATAGGCGCTCCCGTTTACGTCCATGGTCTCCGCGTCGGGTGGCTATTCCCCGGCGCCGCGATACCGTGACAGACGTTTGACGTTGATTCCTCAGGGTTTGTCGTTGACCGGGACGGCTCGGTCATACCTTCTGGACCGGCGAAAGCCGAAGAGCAGATAGGCCAGTCCTCCGAGAACGGGCACGAAGATACTCAGTCCCATCCAGATCATTTTCTCCGTATCGGAAGGAAATTGCCGGTAATAGGCATGCCAGATACTCCACAGATTGGGCAAGATGGGAAGGGCCAGAAGGATGCCGTACAGCAGCATTTTTTCCGGCGGAAGGGTGCCGAGAACGGCCAGCTTCTCAAACATGGCGGATAGCTCCGGAATTCGCGGTTGCACTGCGACCGCGGCGGTAATAGGAAAGCAACACGAGTATCGCGCCGACGCTGATGGCGCTGTCGGCGACGTTAAAGGCCGGCCAGTGCCAGGCGCCGACGTAAACATCCAGAAAATCAATGACTTCGCCCAGGCGGATGCGATCAATCAGATTGCCTGATGCCCCGCCTGAAATCAAGCCCAGGCCGACCTGCAACAGTCGTTCGTTTTCTCCACTGCTCCTGACGATGTGGATGATGATGCCCAGCGCCAGCAGCGCGGTGACGATAAAAAACGTCTTCTGCCAGGTGATGTCCGCGCGGTTCAACAATCCGAAGGCCGCGCCGCGGTTGAGCACATAGACCAGATCGAAAAACGAGTCCACCACGGCAATACGTCCGTCCGGCGCCAGGGTCCGGACTACCCAGTACTTGCTGAGCTGGTCGGCGGCGACAACGAAAGCCGTCAGCAGCGTCACGAGCAGATAACGCGTACGCATAATGCCTCAACCGCTCTGGCGCAGCGCAGCCAGGCAGCGCGGGCAGACGTCCGGCCAGGCGGGATCCGTGCCCAGTTCCTCGCTCATGACCCAGCAACGCTGGCATTTTTCTCCCGCGGCCTTGGATACCGCGATCTTCAGCCCGGTCAGCTGTTCCCCGCAGGCGCACCCCTCGGGCGCCGCGTCCGCGTCCTCAAGTGTCAGGCCGGAGACGATGAACGTTTCCTTCAAATCCGCACCCGAGGCGGCCAACGCGGCGCGCACATCGTCCGGAACGTACAGGGTGACGTGCGCCGAGAGCGAATGGCCGATCTCGCCGGACTGGCGAAAGGGCTCGATGGCCTTGGTCACTTCCGCGCGTACGGCCATGACCGTCTCCCAGGCCTCACGCTCGGCCTCGGTCAGCAGGTCCGCGGGCGGCAGCTCCGGCTCCAGGGCGAAAACAGTCGTTGCCTGAGGCTTGAGCCCGGCCGGAAGATGCCGGAAGACCTCCTCCGCCGTGAAGCTCAGCACCGGGGCCATGCCACGCAGGAGCAGCATGAGCATTTTCCACAGTGCGGTCTGGGCCGAACGGCGTTTGACGCCGTCTTTGGCCTCGACATAGAGCCGGTCCTTGAGAATATCCAGATAAAAGGCGCTCAGCTCGGTGACGCAGTGGTTGTGCAGCGTATGGAATACGCGATGAAACTCGAACGCGTCGTAGGCCTTGCCGATGCGCTCGCACGAGCGCCAGGCCAGATCCAGGGCATAGCGGTCCAGCGACAGCATGGCCTCCGTCGGCAGGGCATCGGCGGCGCTGAAGTCGTCCAGATTTCCGAGCAGATAGCGACAGGTATTCCGGATGCGACGGTAGGCATCGACCAGGCGGCTGAGAATTTCGTCGGAAATGCGCACGTCTTCCTGGTAGTCCACGGAGGCAACCCACATGCGCAGGATCTCGGCGCCGAATTTATCGATGATTTCCTGCGGCGCGACGACGTTGCCCACGGATTTGGACATCTTTTTCCCTTCGCCGTCGACCACGTAGCCATGCGTGAGCACGGTCCGGTAGGGCGGCACGCCGCGCGTGCCCACGGCAGCGAGCAGGGAGCTGTGAAACCAGCCCCGATGCTGGTCCGAGCCCTCGAGATACAAATCGGCCGGGAAACTGCATTCGGGGCGCTTTTCCACCACCGCGGCAAAGCTCGTTCCGGAGTCGAACCAGACGTCGAGAATGTCGGTCTCCTTTTTCCAGCGCGCGGCGCCGCAATGCGGGCAGGTCAGGCCCGCGGGCGCCAGGGCCTCCAGCGGCGTGTCGAACCAGTAGTCGCAACCCGTGGGGTAGCTCTCGAAGCGGTCCACTACGGAGCGCACCCAGGCCGCGTCGTACCAGGCCGTGTCGCAGGCCTCGCAGAGCAGGGCCACAATCGGCACGCCCCACATCCGCTGCCGCGAAATGCACCAGTCGGGCCGGTTGGCGATCATATTATGGATGCGTTCACGCCCCCAGGCCGGAATCCAGCGCACCTGGCCGTCGATGGCCTCGAGCGCGCGCGTGCGCAGGCCATTCGCCTCCATGGAGATGAACCACTGCGTGGTGGCCCGAAAGACGACCGGCTTCTTGCACCGCCAGCAATGCGGGTACGAGTGCGCGATCTTCCCCTGGGCCAGCAGATTTCCCCGCTCCTGCAGGATCTCGATGACTTTGGGATTGGCCTCGAACACGGTCAGACCGGCGAAAAATTCGACACTGTCCAGGAACCGGCCCTCGTCGGAGAGCGGCGAGAGTACCTCCAGGCCATAGCGCAGTCCGGTTTCGTAGTCCTCCTGCCCGTGTCCCGGGGCAGTATGCACGCAGCCCGCGCCAGCATCGAGCGTGACGTAGTCGGCCAGCACCAGCGGAGAACTCCGGTCGTAGAACGGATGCCGGGCCTTCAGACCTTCCAGTGCCTGGCCCTTGACCGTATCGAGAACGCGGGCGTCGTCCCAGCCAAAGGCCGCCAGGCAGGCGTCCACGCGGTCCTTGGCCAGAATGAAGTACTCGCCGTGCCGCTCGACAAGCGCATAGTCGAATTCCGGATGTACGGCCACGGCCATGTTGTCCGGAATGGTCCAGGGCGTGGTGGTCCAGATGACGACGCTGGTGCGCGTGGCGTCGGCCTGGGGAAAAACAGCGCTCAGCGCCGGGTCAGGCAGGGGAAAACGGACAAAAATAGAGTGGGAGCCGTGATCCTTATATTCGACCTCAGCCTCGGCCAGGGCCGTCTGACAGGAGATGCACCAATGGATGGGCTTCTTGCTGCGCGTGACCGAACCCCGGGCCATGAAATCGGCCAGCTCGCCCGCCGTTGCCGCCTCGTAGGCCGGATGCATGGTCAGATAAGGCTGGTCCCAGACGCCAAATACCCCCAACCGCTTGAACTCTTCGCGCTGAATATCCAGGTAGCTGGCGGCGTATTCGCGGCAGCGCTGGCGGATGGCCGTGGCCGGAAGGTCCTTGCCCCCAAGCTCGAGTTCAACCTTATGCTCGATAGGCAGCCCGTGACAGTCCCACCCGGGGACATATTCGGCGCGTTGCCCGCGCATGTTGCGAGACTTGACCACGATATCCTTGAGCACCTTGTTCAGCGCCGTACCGAGGTGAATATGCCCGTTGGCATAGGGCGGCCCGTCGTGCAGGACATAGGCCTCCTTGCCGGCATTGGCGCCGATCATGGCCCCGTAGGCGTCGATCTCCTGCCAGAAACGCAACGTCTCCGGCTCATTGCGGGTCAGGTTGGCCTTCATGGGAAAGCTGGTCCTGGGAAGCTGCAAGGTCTTTTTGTAATCGCTCATCGTTTCCTCTGAACGCCGTCAAGCCGCGGCGAAAGGCGAAAGGTGACAACGAAGAAAAGTGAAACAACACGCGCCGGATGTCAAGACGTTGAACGCGTCAGGAAACCAACTAGGCCATGACAACGCGGATGGGGGCGTCGAAGAAAAAAGTACAGGAAGACTGTGCCTGCCAGACAATGAAGGCTCCACGACGCCCCCGGCCTGCGCCTTTCCGGATGCCCGGAAAGGCGCAGGCCGGGGATGTTCGTCCGGACATCCATGCGCTGTTGACATTTGTCCTTCCTCACCCCAGAGGAGTGTCACCAACGCGCATTCGATCAATCCAAGGAACGCTCGTGAATCGTTTTCCACGGTTGTTGTCAGTCATTACGCTTGCGTATCTCGCGCTTCCCCTGTTTCTTTTTTGCATCGGCTGGGCGAGGCCGGTTTATGCCGTGGCGCTTGTCGGTTGTCTTGTCGTCTGTCTGTGGCGTGCACTACGCGATGGCGTGGGGATGCTGGCGCCGGCCGGGTCCTACCCGGCGGACCTTGCTTCGTGGCGGTTGCAGCGGGGAGCACTGCTGCGCCTGCTGCTCGGGATCGGTCTGATCGTGCTCTGGGTGAGTCTGTCCGGCGCCGGGGGCTTTGGATACCAGAATCCGGACTGGCTCAACGGGCGTAACAATGTCTTGCATGATCTCATGGTCCGTCCCTGGCCGGTGTTCTACGGCCTGGAGCATGGGCAGCCCCGCCCGCTCGTGTACGGGATCGCCTGTTTTCTTCCTGCGGCGTTGCTCGGCAAGCTCGGCTCGAGCTGGTCGCTCGCCTGTCAGGGGGTCTACGCGTGGACTCTGGCCGGCGTGCTGCTGACGTACGCCTGGCTGGTGCGACTGACGGGCGCCGGGCCTCTGCTTTGCGCCGTGCTGTTTATTTTTTTCAGCGGCATGGACATCGTCGGTTCCGCGCTGCTCGGTGCGGACATCGGCGTGTTCCGGCACCTCGAAAACTGGGCCAATGGCTGGCAGTTCACCTCGATGACCACCCTGCTGTACTGGGCGCCGAACCATGCGCTGGGGGGCTGGCTCCTTGTCTGCCTTTTCATGGCCGAGGCGATGCGCCGTCGCTGCGACACGCTCCTGTTTCTGCTCTGTCTGTCAGGATTATGGTCCCCGTACGCGGGCCTGGGGCTGGTGCCCTTTGCGCTCGTGGCAGGATACCAGTCGCGCGGCAAATCCGTCTTCTCGGTGCAGAATATCGCAGCGCTTCCCGTTGCTGTGTTCCTTGGCCTGTATTTTCTGTCCACAGACGCGACCGCCGGGCAAACCGGATGGATAGGCCATTTTCGCGACATGGCCGCCGATTGGCCTGTGTACATCCTCTTTATCGTTCTGGAATACGGCTTGCTCGCCCTAATCTTGCGCGCTGTGTTGCCCGAGTTGCGGCAACCCGGATGGATGCGTGAATTTTTTCTGATCGCCTGTCTCGCCCTGGCCATTTTTCCCCTCTACAAGCTCGGCGGAGACGTGACGCACGAACTCTGCATGCGCGCCTCCATTCCGGCGTTTTTCTTCCTGTTGTATTGCACGTGTCGGGCGCTTACACAGAGCAAGGCCGTACGCCGGACCGCGACGTACGGGCTGCTCGCGCTCATGCTCGTTCTCGGCGCGTTTACGCCCTCGACCGAGATGCTTCGTTCCGTGTATTTCGTGATATATTGTGGCATCGGACTGACGCCGGACATCCCGGCGCCGTTGTCCGAGACCGCTGCGCATTATGTCGGGTCACCCTACAGCACTTTTTTCAGATACCTGGCGAAAACACCAGTTGAGTAGCGGCAACGTTCTGCAGGGCGCCCTGCATTATTGGTCGTGCGCGCCGGCACCTTGGCGTTGCAGCAGTCGGGCCGCGAGCACGGCGGCGCCGAAGCCGTTGTCGATGTTGACCACGGCGACGCCCGGGGCGCAGGAGTTCAGCATTGCCAGCAAGGCGGCCAGTCCCTGAAAGCAGGCCCCGTAGCCTACGGATGTCGGCACTGCGATGATCGGCCTGGGGCAGAGCCCGCCGAGCACGCTGGGCAAGGCGCCCTCCATGCCCGCGGCGACGATGAGCAGCTCGGCCGCGCACAGGGCATCCAGATGCGGTTGTAGCCGATGCAGTCCGGCCACGCCCACGTCGGGTACGAAGCCGGGTGAAAGACCGAGGAAACGCGCCGTTCCCAGTGCTTCGAGGGCCACGGGTTGATCCGAGGCGCCGGCCGTGACGACCATGAGCTGGCCGTGGGCCGGCCATGCCGGCCAGTCGGCGCGGAGCGATTGCCTGGCGTTCAGGGCAAAAAGGCCGGCCTCGGGCCAGGCCTCTCCTGCGGGAAAAACCCCGGACAGCATGGAGCACTGCGTCCGCTCCAGCCTGGTGGCCAGCACGGCGCGGCCATCCTGAGCGAGCCCGGCGATGCAGTCCCGCAACTGTTCGTCACTCTTGCCCCGACCGTAGACGACCTCTCCCAGTCCCGTACGCAGGGCGCGATGCCGGTCAAGATGCACGGCGCCGATGGTGCGCGCAAAGGGCTCCACGCAACAGGCGTTCAACGCCTGCGCCGGGGAGAGCGCACCGGTTGCCACCTGCTGAAAAAGACCCAGAAGTTTGTCCCGTTCCATACTCACGTCCATGCTGCGTTGTTTCGAGTCCGTTGAGTAAACCGATTGCGGCAGGCCTGCAAGTCGGGTAATCGTACGCGAGAGGCAGGGATCGGACAACTTGCCAAGCGTCGCCGGCGGACTGTATGGTATGCTCACGCCGGTTCGTTACGCGCGCGAAACGGCCACGTTTTTTTCGGATCACCTTTTCAATCAGGAAGGCGCACAGCCGCATGTCACGTTTTTTCGCCGACGCTTCGGTTTCGTTCCCCCAGCCGCACGCTGCCATGAGCCGTTCCGTGGTCGAGGAATACAAGCGCAGTTTTGCGGATATTCACGTTTCGCCCGAAGACATGCTGTTCGTGGTCTATATTCTCTTTGGCGTCGTCGGCATCGTTCTGTTGCATCTGTTGTATACGTATCTGCGCGACAAGGTGTTTGCCCGCCAGGCGGCAGGGTACGCCATCACCCGCAAGTCACGGATCAAGAGCATTCTCCACCTGGCTCAGGACGAGCGGAAAAAATTTGAACTGCGTTTTCTGCCCCCCAAACCCGGTCGGAAAACGACCTCCTGTTCCCTGCTGGAACTGGACGATGCGCTGATTTCCTTTGAACTGCCCGTCGGGGTCAGGGCGACGCCGGAATGGATTGATCGCAGTGTCGAGTTTTTTTTTCGTGCGCCCAAGGGCATGGCCAGGCAGAAGGATCTGGCGCAGGTCATGAACACCGAGTCCCGAAGTCGCGTCAAATCCGGCGAAGGACCTCCGTTCTATTATTTCAGCGATACCATTCGCAGCGTCAAACGCTTTCCCAACGGACAGTGCATCATCCAGACCGGTTTTCCACGGCGCCTGATAATCCAACAGAAGCGACAGTCGCTGCGCATCGCCCCTCCGGAGGAATATGTTCTGGGGTGCGCGCTCTGGCCCGACCGCCTGGCCCTGACCGGCGCGAGGACCACCAACGCCCGCAAATGGGGCAAGCCCGCCATGTCGCTCACGCCGGGTAACCCCAGAAGCCCTTTTTCCATCGGCAACATTTCCGCTTTGGGCATGAGTCTGGCCATTTCCACCCAGGCAGCCAGGTCATCGGGGCTGCACCTGGCCATAGGCGACCTGCTGGTCCTGCTTTTCGACCTTTTTGATCCGGATTACGCGGTCAAGCGTCGGTACTGGGTCCAGGGCAGGATCCAGAACAGCTACGAAGACCTCGGAGCGAAAAGCATTGTGATCGGGCTGCTGTTTCAGCGTGCCGCGCGTCCGGTCAGCGAGGCCCAACCGTATGAACTGATCTGGGGTATCGTCGACGACGACGGTCTGGATACGCTCGGCAACTGGGTCATGAAACGCCATCTGGACATGCATCGCAAAGTCGAGAATCCTTCCATCCTTCCCAAGGAAAGCTTGCGCGAAAAGGAAACGTTCAGACCCGTTATTGCACGAAAGGGCGAGGAATCCACCCCGGAGTGAACATCCACGGCGTCCTGCATGGGCGTCGCGGCTCGTTTCCCCGCTTGATACTGTATTTTTTCATAATTTCAGGTTGTTGTGGCTGCTTCGGTGATTTTTTTGGGCCACGACCTCTTGACTTGCACCGAAACGATATCTATACAAACATGTTGGCCTTGGGTGGGGACGACCCACGCTTCGTTGTATTCCCTAGACACCTTGTTTTATTTTGCAATCGGACCATCGACTATGCTCGAAGTACGCAATCTCTGTCATCACTACGGAATGGCCCAGGTATTGTTCAACCTCGACTTCAGCGTGAACCAGGGCGAAGTTGTCGGATTTCTCGGGCCGAACGGCGCGGGCAAGACCACGACCATGCGGATTCTGACCGGCTATCTCCAGCCGTCCGCGGGAACGGTGGTTTTCGACGGTCGGGATATCCGTGAGAACGTAGTGCGGCTGCGCAAGCAGCTCGGCTACATGCCCGAAAACGTTCCGCTCTATCCGGAGCTGACCGTGGCCGAGTACCTGGGGTGGGCGGCCTGCATCAAGCAGTCGAAGCACCCGGCCCGGCAGGTGGGCGAGGTGGTCGAGCGCTGCGGTCTGGCACAGCACCGGAACACGCTCATCCGGCATCTTTCCAAGGGATTCCGGCAACGCGTCGGCCTGGCGCAGGCCATCCTCGGGGAGACGCGGCTGTTGATCCTGGACGAGCCCACGGCCGGGCTGGACCCACGCCAGATTCGCGATATCCGGATATTGATCCGGGAGCTGGGGCGCGAGAAGACCATCCTGCTTTCCACGCACATTCTGCCCGAGGTCGAATTGACCTGCGACCGCGCGGTGATCATCGACCGTGGCCGGATCGTGGCCGAGGACACGCCTGCCGGGCTGGTGCAGTCGTTCGGAGCGCAAGGCCGCTACCTGCTGCGGCTGGACGTGGCCGAGGCCCAGACCGAGGCGGTCTTGTCCTGCTTCCGCGGCGTGGAGGACGTACGCCAGGTTGAACGCGCCGAGGACGCCGGCCGGGGAACCTTTCTGCTCCAGACCGATCCGGTGGTGGACCGGCGCGCTGCGATCAGCCGTCTCGTCTTCGAGAAGGGCTGGCCTCTGCTCGAGTTCAAGCCCGCTTCCGCGAGTCTGGAAGAAGTCTTTGTCAGTCTCGTGCGTACGGAACAACCTGAAGGAGTCGCCGAATGAACGGGAGTATTCTTCTGGCCCGGAAAGACCTCACCATCTTTTTCCGCTCGCCGCTGGCCTACATCGTGTTGGCCTGCTTCCTTTTTATTACCGGGTATATGTTTGCCACGGCCGTGCAGTATTACGAGCTGGTCAGCATCCAGGTGATGCAGAACCCCGGCGTGACCGGCTTTACGCCCACCGAGGCGATCATCACGCCGTATCTGCAGAACTCAGCGGTCGTGCTGCTGTTCTTTTTGCCGTTGCTGACCATGCGCGGTTTCAGCGAAGAGAAGAAAATGGGCACGTTCGAGATGCTGCTGAGCTATCCGCTGACCGAGTGGCAGCTGATGGGGGGCAAGTTGTGGGCTCTGACCGGGTTTCTGGTTCTGGCGCTGGTCCTGCACGCCATCGCGCCGGGGATGCTGTTTCTGGTCAGCGAGGCCGAGATGCTGCCGACCCTGACCGGGTACCTGGGTCTGCTGCTTCTGGGGGTGAGCTTTGCGGGATTGGGCTTGTTTCTGTCCACGCTGACGGAAAACCAGATTGTTTCCGCCACGCTGTCCTTCGCCGCGTTGCTGCTGCTGTGGCTGCTGTCCTGGGTCAAGGAACTCTCGCCGCAAGGCCTTGGGCCGATCGTTGCGGCCTTTTCGCCGCTGGGGCATTTTGAATCCTTCACCAAAGGGGTGATCGAATTCGCTGACCTGTTGTACTACGTGACCTTCACGGCGGGCTTTTTCTGGCTCTCGGTGCTGAGTCTGGAAAACCA
>CAZGAH010000014.1:49333-61627 GCA_964523295.1 uncultured Desulfovibrionaceae bacterium
AGGTAAGCCCATGAACAACGTCAGACGCTATTCCCTCACCGCCCTTTCCGGCATCGTTGGCCTGGCCCTGCTCATAGGACTCAACGTCCTGGCGGCCAGGCAGGCCTGGCGCTGGGACACCACGGTGAACAAACGCTATTCCCTGAGCGCGCAGACGATCGACTTGCTGCGCACCTCGCAGACTCCTGTCCACGCGGTGGCGTTTTACCGGCCCGAGGAGCCGGGCAAGCCGCAGGCCGAGGATCTGCTCAAGTTGTTTTCCCAGGCAACGCCAACGTTTACCTATGAATTCGTCGATCCGGACCGCACGCCCTTCAGGGCCAAGGAGCTGGAGGTGACGCAGACCGGCAGCGTCGTGCTTATGGCCGGCGACAAGCGGGAAAAAACGGTGACCCCGGACGAGCAGAAGCTCATCAACACCTACGCACGCGTCACCAATCCCAAACGGGCCAAGGCCTATCTGGTCGAGGGGCATGGCGAGCTTGAGGCTGCCGCGGGTCAGCCGCAGCAATCCTGCGCCACTCTTCAGAAGACCCTGGCCGATCAGGGCGTTGAACTCGAGCCCCTGACTCTGGCCCGATCCGAGGCCGTGCCCGCGGATGCCGACCTTCTCCTGATTCTCGGTCCGCGCAAGGATTTTCTGGAGCACGAGCTGAGCCTGCTTAAGGCCTGGTTCGACGCCGGCGGGCGGCTGTTCGTCGCGCTGTCGGCCGAGGACAAGACCAATCTGGACGGCTGGATCCGGGCCGGGCTCTCGCTGGAGCGCCGTACCGGCTTTGTCGTCGATCCGGTCAGCCGCTACGTCACCGGCGACGCCATGGCCCCGCTGGTTCAGGATTACGGTCAGCATGCGATTGCCGAAGATTTCAATCTTATGACCGTCTACCCCACGGCAACGGGGCTGTTCGCCCTGCCGGACGCCGGCAAAGCCATGCCGGATCCGCTCGACCCCATGGGGGGCGCAGCGGAATCGCCGGTTTCCTTTCTTGGGCGCAGCACGGCTCAGGCCTGGTTCGAGACGGATGTCGACGCGCTCAAGGCCGGCAAGGCTGAATTCGATGCCAAGACTGACGTGCCGGGTCCGATCTGGATCGCCGCCGTGTACGAGGGCAAGGTTCCGGCGGCGCCGGCTCAAACAGAAGCTGCACCCGCTGCACCAGAGGGCAAAGACGCGAAGCCGGAGGATCAGGTCAAGAGTGCGGACACGCCGGATGCGGCCAAGGCCGGCCCCAAACCCGGTCGGTCGTCTCGCGCGGTGCTGTTCGGGGACCAGGATTTCGTTTCGGACAAGTATGTGAACATCGCCGGCAACCTGGATTTCGCCCGCAATTGCGCCAACTGGCTGCTCGAACGGGAAAGTCTGATTACCCTGCCCAAGCCGCAGGCGGGGAACATCTTCCTGCTCATGAGCATGCCGGAGCGGATGGCGGTCATGTGGCTGCCGCTGGTGCTGCTGCCGGGAATCTTCGTGGTCCTGGCCGTGGTCGTCGCAGTGCGGCGGCGGCGGTCCAAATAGGGACGAACAGCGTAGCGACGACCGCCGTATCAGGCGGTCTGGAGGCTGACGGACGTGAACAAGCGACTTGTTATCCTGGCGGTGCTGGCGATCCTGGTCTGGGTCGGCATCGCCCTGCTGCCAGAAAAAAAGACCGAAGAGCCGATGGACGCCGCGTGGACCTCGCTTGGCGCGACCAAGGTAAAAACCGTGGAGCAGCGTGCCGGAAACGGCGAGTATACGCTTCAGGTCCAGAACGGTGAATGGCGGCTTCAGGCCGGATCAGGGCCGGCCCTGCGCGCCGATCTGACCAAAGTCGAGGCCCTGATCACGTTCATCGACCAGAATCGCCCCATCCGCCGATTGGGCACGCTCACGGCCGAGCAGGCGGCGGAGTACGGTCTGGACAAACCGCAAGCCGTACTTACTATGAAAGCGAGCGTAGCGGATGGCAAGACCGAGGAGTGGACCCTGACCCTGGGCGCCAAAAATCCATCCGCCGACGGCGTATACGCCAAAAGCTCGCGCGAGGGCGATACCTGCCTGCTGCTGGACGCGCGCTTTGCAGAGCAGTGCAACCGCAAGCCCGACTATTATTACGATCTGCGGCTGGTGGACATGCGCAACGAGACCATCGCTCGCGTGGCTCTGGACGAAGCCGCCTATACGCAATGGGACATCGCACGGCAGGACAAGGGGTTCGTGTTCACGCAACCCGAATCGCTGGCCGGAAAGCCCACGGACGAGCCCACCGTGAATCTGTACCTGAACGATCTGACCACGCTGCGGGGCAAGTCGGTCCTTGCGTCGCTTCCGGAGAAGGCGAGGTCGATGCTGAAGGTGTCGGTCTGGCGCACGGGCTCGGAGACGCCGGAAACGGTCGAGGTCTTCGAAACCGGAATGGGACAGCCGGCCTTTGCCGGTCGTTCAGACTGGCAGCCGGCGATTGTGGCTCTCGATATCAGTGCCACGTCCAAACTGGCCAGAACGGCCTTTTCCCTGCGCGACCGTACGGTCCTGACGATCGATCAGGCCACGGTCAAGAGGATGCGTATTCGTCAGGAGGCCCGGGAGGGCAAGCCCGCGGCCGAGTTCGTTGTCGCCAGGACCGATGCCGGCTGGAAGCGCGAAGGCGAGGACGCCGCGCTTACCGAGCCGGACATGCTGCTGTGGCAGCTGGGAGACCTGAAATTCGAGGCCGAACCAGCGTCCGTGCTCCCTGAAAGCGCTGGCCCCTGGCTGACCTGGGAGCTGTTCACCGATACGGGCGAACCTGCGGCCGTGCTGCAGGCCTATAGCGATCCCGGCCTGTCCAGGGGGCAGTGCTGGATCAAGACCGGGGCCTCAGAGCTGTTCTATCCGGTGGCGGGGCAGTTGCCCCAGGCCTTGCAGTACCTGGTCGAGCCCGCGTCACGGAAGGTTTTGCAGGAACCCTGATTCCGGCATGACGGCGTGATCGGTCGGCCATTTCGTACGCAGGCCGTATGGTGACGAGCGCGAACCACAAGAAGGAGAAAGAGGATGGCGAGAATTACGGTGGAAGACTGTCAGAAAAGGGTCGATAACCGGTTTTTGCTGGTGCAGATGGCGATCAAGCGTTTGCATCATTTCCGCGAAGGTTACACCCCGCTGGTGGAGAGCAAAAACAAGGAGATCGTCACCGCCTTGCGTGAGATTGCCGAGGGCAAGGTTCTCCCTGTAGTGCCCGCCGGCGCCACCGACCTGATCCCGGATCCTGCGGGGTTCTGACGCAGCCATGACTACACGACGCGACTATTACGAGATACTCGGCGTTTCGCGAAGCGCCGATGAAGAAGAAGTCAAGCGGGCCTACCGGCGTCTGGCCTTACAGTACCATCCGGATCGCAATCCGGACGATCCCGACGCCGAACAGCGTTTCAAGGAGGCCGCCGAGGCCTACGATGTGCTGCGCGATCCCCAGAAGCGCAGCCGCTACGACCAGTTCGGATTCGACGGGCTCAACGCCAACGGGTTCCATGGCTTTTCCAGCACCGAGGACGTGTTCAGCTCGTTCAGCGAAATGTTCGGCGACTTTTTCCGCACCGGCTTCTCGGGCCGCGGCCGAGGTCCCAGGCCGCAGGCGGGCGACGATCTGCGCTACAATCTCGGCATAAGTTTTCGCGAGGCGGCGAGGGGTATCGAAACGGTGCTGAAGATACCCAAAGAGGTTGTCTGTTCGGACTGCAACGGCTCCGGCTCGGCGCCGGGCACGTCTCCGGAAACCTGTCGCCATTGCCAGGGCACGGGACAGATACACCAGTCCCAGGGGTTTTTTCGTATTGCGGTCACCTGTCCGATCTGTCGCGGTCACGGCACGGTCATCACCAAGCCCTGTTCCGCCTGTCGTGGTCGGGGCGTGGTGGAACACGTCCGGGAGCTGTCCGTGCGGATTCCGGCCGGCGTGGACAGCGGGAACCGGCTGCGGCTGCGCGGGGAAGGGGATCCCGGCAAGTATGGCGGGCCTCCGGGCGATCTTTACGTCGTCGTGACCGTCGAGGAGGACAAGGTTTTTCGGCGTCAGGGGCAGGATATCGTCTACGCTACGGAAGTGTCTGTCGTCCAGGCCGCCCTGGGCGACAAGATTGACGTGCCGACGCTCGAGGACGAGCCGCTGGCCATGGAAATTCCCAAAGGCACGCAGGGCGGGGAGGTGTTCCGGCTCAAGGGCCAGGGCCTGCCGCACCTGGGGAGCGCGCACAAGGGGGATTTGCTCGTCGAAGTCAAGGTCAAGACGCCGACCGGCTTGAGCAAGCGGCAGGAGGAACTGCTGCGCGAATTCCAGAATCTGGAAGAGCAGAAATTCGGCAAACGGGTGAAAAATTTTTTCAAAAAGGCCGGCAAGGCCATGAGCGGGTAGGGCGTGGACGAGAAACAGGTCGAATTCAGCCACATAGACGCCGCCGGGCGAGCGGTGATGGTCGACGTCGGCGCCAAGCCCGAGACCGGACGCCGGGCCGTTGCCGAGTGCCGGGTGATGCTCGCGGAGGCGACGTACTCGCTGCTCGCGAGCAAGGCCCTGCCCAAGGGCGACGTCCTGGCCGTGGCCCGCGTGGCCGGTATCCTGGCGGCGAAACGCACAGGCGAACTCATCCCCTTGTGCCATCCCCTGTTTCTCACGTGCGTCGATGTCGATTTTTTTCCCGATCCCACCCGGCATGTCATCCGGATTCAGGCGGAAGCCCGCACCAACGGCCCCACCGGCGTGGAAATGGAGGCTCTGGTTGCTGCCCAGATTGCGGCCCTGACGATCTACGACATGTGCAAGGCCGTGCAGCGGGACATCCGCATCACGGACTGCCGGTTGCTGCACAAAAGCGGCGGCCGTAGCGGCACCTGGAATGCCGATGAGAATCTGCCCGGACGTTGAGCCCGCAGAGAGCCGTTCGCCCCGTGCGGACGCGTCTTCCACTCTATCCCCGTTGCTGAAGCTCCGCTGTACCGCCCGCGTCGTTGTATTATAAAATGATTGGACAAGCGCCCGACGCCCGGTTAATTTCCGACTGTTTGTCACACTGTCGCCAAGCTTGTCGCGCAAGGAGAGACGCTCATGCACTTTTTTGACTACAGGGACGGCGTACTGCACGCCGAGGACGTCTCCATCGAATCGTTGGCCGATACCTACGGCACGCCGCTGTACATTTATTCCGCGGCCACCTTTCGTCGTCATTTCCAGGCCTTCGACACGGCGTTCGCCGATATCGAGCACCTTACCTGCTTCTCGGTCAAGGCCAATTCGAATATTCATGTGCTCAAACTGCTCGCCGGACTGGGTGCCGGTATGGACATCGTCTCCGGCGGCGAGCTGCATCGGGCCCTGTCCGCCGGCGTGGCACCCGAAAAAATCGTCTACTCCGGCGTGGGCAAGCGCCCGGATGAAATCCGCGCGGCCCTGGCTGCCGGAATACTCATGTTCAACGTGGAGTCGCTGCAGGAACTTGAGCTGATCGACGCCATCGCCAAATCCATGCAGCGTACGGCCCGCATCAGCCTGCGCATCAATCCTGACGTCGATCCCCAGACCCATCCCTACATTTCCACCGGGCTGAAAAAGAACAAGTTCGGCCTGGACATGGAGCAGGCCTTCAAGGCCTATGCGCTGGCCAGGACCCTGCCGAACGTGGAGCCCGTGGGCATCGACTGCCATATCGGATCGCAGCTTACCAATATCGCCCCCTTTCTCGAGGCCCTCGAGCGCATCATCCGTTTTCATGAGCGGTTGCAGGCCGAGTTGGGCATCGTCATCCGCTATCTCGATCTGGGCGGCGGTCTCGGCATTACCTACAACGAGGAGGAGCCGCCGCACCCCGAGGAGTTCGGCAAGGCGCTCATCGACGTGCTCAAGGACCACCCCATGACCATCATCCTCGAGCCCGGGCGCGTCATCGCCGGCAATGCCGGCGTCCTGGCGACGCGCGTCATCTATACCAAGGAAACGCCGAACAGGCAGTTCGTCATTGTCGACGCGGCCATGAATGACCTGATCCGACCTTCGCTCTACAATTCCTTCCACCGCATCGCCGAGGTCAGTCCGCGGGGGCGCGAGCTCATCAACGTGGACGTTGTCGGGCCGATCTGCGAGTCCGGAGATTTTCTGGCTCGCGACCGGCTGCTGCCCCGCGTGCTTTCGGGCGAAACCCTGGTAGCCTTCTCGGCCGGGGCCTACGGTTTCACCATGAGCTCCCAGTATAACTCCCGGCCCCGGGCTGCCGAGATTCTGGTGGACGGCGCCTCGGTCACTGTGGCCCGACGCAGGGAGACCAACGAGGATCTCACCGCCCTGGAGCGCTGATCCCGACCGGAGTCGGGCGAGCAGTTGCAGGCGACTGGAACCGCGTTGCTGTTCTCGTATGCAACCTGCGGTGTTTTGTCAGGCCTGGTTCCCGCCTGCGGGGGGAGCAGGTTGTCGACGGCGGCGGATAGGCGTATCTCTGTGGTCATGCCGGCAGCCGCGCGTTATTTTCCGCTGCCAGGCGTCCGTGCAGACCGGAGGCCGTTTCATGCCCGATATCAGCCCGTCGCTACGCTTTCCCGAGGGCGTCGAATCACAGCCAATACCCTCCGCCTCGACCAGCGCGCACCGGGCCTTCATCTACGCGCTCGCCCTGCCGGGCCTGGGGGAGATGTACGCCCAGGCCTGGATTCGCGGAACCCTGGCGCTGAGCCTGTTCATCGGCTTTTTTGCCTGGTGCTCCTGGCTGCTCTATGCCTGGACCGAGAGCATCTTCGGCGGTCCTGCCGTGCCTGGCGGGTTGGCCGGTTCGGGTTGGACCGCGTCCTTCGGGCTCTATTTCACCTGGCTCTGCTCGATGCTCTCCGCGGTCTACAGCGCGAGGAGTCTGCGCGTGCGCGAGGGATTGCCGCCGCAGCGCAGTCTGGGCTGGGCTATCGCCATGGCCTGGCTCTGCCCCGGCGCCGGACAGGTGTACGCCGGCGCGACGTTATTCGGGTGCGTGCTGTTTGTCGGCTACCTGGCGGCGAATCTGCTGATCATTCCCGCCTACGAGGCCTCCGGTCTGGCGGTCAAGGTGCTATTCACCGATGCCGGGGTCTTGTCCACGCCGATACTCATTCTCCCCACGCTGACAGAGATACAGCTCCGCCTGAAATACTGCTACGCCGCCCTGCTGCAGGATGGTATCACCTACGTGGCCATTGCCGAGGCGACCTGCGCGCTGCGGAGCGACTGGCGCCGGCTTTTCGCCGAGGACCGGGCGACGACGATGCGCCAGACCGCCCCCGTGGCAAGCGCCGATGATTTTATCCTGAGCCCTGCAGACGACAACTGCCCGGATCGGCGTGCGAGTGTCTCCGGGCAGCCGGATCTGCGCGCCCGGCCGTTTTTCCGGCGCACGGAAGGCAGGTTTCTCGGGCTGGCGATCCTGGGCTGGCTATGCCCTGGCGCGGGGCAGCTGCTCCTGGGGCAGACGGTCCTGGGCTGGTCGCTGCTTGCCGCCTTTGCGGGTGGCAGGCTGCTCCTCGGTGCATTACTCGATGCGGCGTGGATCACCCCGGCCTTCGCTGACGCGCTGGCCTGGGCGCCCGTGCTGTTGCGCTTCTACGCCATGATCGACGCGCCGGTAAGGCTGGTGCGTCAGCCGGAAAGCGTACCCTTGGACTGAACAGTTAGCGGACGAGACCTGCTGCCATGTACAAACGTCTGGCGTTCTTTGCCGGCCTGTTTTTCGCGCTCGCGCTCGCGCTGGTCATATCGGCCAGGCTGCTGCTCGATCCGCGTCACTACGTGCGCGAGATCCAACGCCAGGCAGCGGCTCGCCTGGGAGTGGCTGTTTCTGTCGGCGGCGGGGCGGAGCTGACGGTCTTTCCCTCGCTGGGGTTGGTCCTGGAGGACGTGGCCATTGCCGCGCCCGAGGGCTTCGGCTCGGAGCCTCTGATCGTGGCGAAGGAGATGGAACTGCGGGTCGGGCTGCTGCCCCTGCTGCTGCGCCAGCAATTGACCTTTGATAGCATCACGTTGAATCGTCCCGAGCTCCGGCTGCAACGCCTGGCCAGCGGACAGACCAGTTGGGATAAGATCGTTTCCCGGATGCAGGATTCCACCACGGAGGCAAACGCCGAGGCCTGGCCAGTGCAGTTGCACGGCCTGGAAATGACCGACGGCGCCATCCGCTGGGCCGATGACGCTGTCGGAGAAGTGCTGGAATTTACGGAGATCGATCTGTCCGTGGGCGCCGGAACACTTTTCGACGCAGCGCTGTCCGGAACGATCGTCGACCCGCGACGCAAACTCCACGCCCATGTCTCCCTGAAGGGAAACGGGCGTTACCTTGCCGATCCCTTCGATCTGGTCTTTCAGGACGCCATGTTCGAGATCGAGACCGCGCCCGACGCCCAGGAAGGATTCCCTACGGACGTCCGCCTCGCCGGCAGGATGGATGCCTCGCTCCGGGGCGGGGAAATCGTGATCAAGGAGTCCGAGCTGCGTATCGGCCAGCTGCGGGTGGTGCAGCTGCTGCTGCGCGGGAGCCGTCTGTTCACCCCGCAGGTCGAAGTGACAGGGAGCCTCGTCCTGGCCGGAGTCGATGCCGGGGCCACGACGAAGTCTGGCGACGCGAAAACCTTGCAGGCTCTGCTGGCAACGCTCCAGGGCAAGGCCGACCTGCGTGTTACCGGGCAGGAAGTCCGGCTGGAGCACATCGCGCTCGCCGCCGCAAACCTGGATATCGAGGGTCAGGCTGTCTACGCCTTCGAGGGCCGCGGCGCCGTGGACGCGTCGTTCACGCTCCCGCGCCTGAATATGGAAAAACTGCTCTCCGCGGAAACCTCCGCAGCCACGGCGCTACCGGATTGGCTGCTGCAATGGCCTGCCGACTGGCCCGAGATCACGCTTACGCTGGCAATCGCCGATCTGGCAGGGTGGTCTGCCAAGGCCAGGTCGGCAACCCTGCGTTTCCGGACTGGCTCGCCGGCGTTGCGGACGGAATTCGAGGCCAGCGAGTTTCTCGGCGGCAGCGTTGCCGCGGGCTGCGGACTTCGAGGCAAACGTCTGGAATGTACGCTCGCGTCGAAGCGGACGCAGCTAGACGCGCTTGCCGAATTGATTCCTGACCTTGCCTCGGGTTCGGGAACCGCGGACATCAACCTCGAGGTTGCCGCGCCGGTGGATTCCCTGAAAGATGTTCCCGCCAGGCTCGAGGCCAGCCTGACCGCGAGTCTGAACCAGCCCGGCTGCACCAGTGCAGCCAGGCCAGGGACAGAACCCTTGACAAGGACAGCCAAAAACAAGGCCAGGCCTGCCCCCGCGACAGCGCGCCCCGGCAAGTCCGATGCCGGCACGTCGATTCGCGCTGCAAGCGGCAGCGTGGCAATGACACTCGCGCCTGTCAGCGGGTCGGGCGGCAAGTCCGAACTGCTCTACGAGACCACGGGCACGCTCAAACTGGAAAAGCTTACGATCACCTCGTCGTCCTCGTCCGCGCGGACCACAGATACGGCGGACGTAACCCTGGCCCTGAAAGGCAAGACAGCGTTCGCCGCGGATCGTCCGGCCTTGCGCTCCCTGGATGCCGCGCAGCTGCAGATCGGGTACCAGGGCACGCATCTGACCTCGGCGCCGCTTTCGCTTCAGTTGCGCAGCGCCGGCGTATTCGACTTCGAGCGGGGCAGCCTGCGGCTCGCCAATGCGACGCTGAGCGGCGCGGGCGCCACGCTTGCGGGCAGTCTGAACGTCGAGGGCCTGTCCGGCGCCGCGTCCCCGCGGTTCAACGCAAGCGTCAAGGCGTCAACAACCTCGCTACGTGGCACGCTATCGCAGCTTGGGCTGAAGCCGCCGGTGACGCGGGATGCCACGCGCCTGGGCGCATGCTCGGCGAACGCACGACTGACGCTGGAGTCCGGACTGCTCAATTGTAATGATCTGAACGCCAGACTCGACGATACGAGCATACGCGGTTCGCTGACCGTGCAGTTGCCCGAAAAGGCTGGGCAGCAGCCGGGGTTTCATTATACGCTGACCGCCGACGGGCTCGACGCCGACAGCTACCGCCCTCCGCCAGAGTCGGCGCCGTCGAAACCGGAGGATTGGGATACCGCCCTGTTGCACGGCCTGCGGCTGGAGGGCACGCTCTCGGTCGCCCGGCTGACCTGGCTTTCCCTGAGGCTGAGCGCCGTACGCGCCACACTTGGCGCCCGCGGCGGGAACATCGCCCTGACGTCGATAACCGGCGAGGGCTACGGCGGTCGTCTCAATGGCACGCTACAGCTTGCCGTGCCGCAGCCGCAGGCGACGCCCGCGTTGTCGCTGTCGCTGGCGGCCGAGGACGTGCAGCTCGAGCCCCTGTTGCGCGACCTGGGCGGGGGCGAAGACATCGGCGGGAGGAGTCAGTTCTCCGCCACGCTCGCGGGCTCGGGCCGCAACCGCCAGGCCATGCTGCGCACGCTGAACGGCAAGGCCTGGCTGGGCGCGAAGGACGGCTTTTACGTTTTTTCCACGACCGACACCGTCGGCAAGCCCCTCCTGCCCGGCGACATGAGCTCATCGCTCAATTCGCCCCCGCCCCAGGCCGGGCCACAACGAACGCCGTATTCCGAGGCCAAGGCCACCTTAACGGTCGAAAAGGGCGTGATCCGGAACGACGATTTTCACGTCCAGGGTACGCTCATCCAGGCCAAAGGCTCCGGGTACGCCAATCTGCCTCAGTCGAGCATCGATTATACCATCCTGGTGCAGCTGATCGGCACGCCCACCTTGCCCTTCCGTATCGTCGGACCGCTTGACTCCCCGGACGTGACCATGCGCGACGTCAACCTGCTCACCGACACCGCCGGCCGCCTCGGGGGCTCCGTGTTCGATATCGTCAAGGGCATTCTGACGCTGCCGGTCAAGGTGATCGAGTCGTTGGGACAGAAAGGACGATAAACGCGGCGAGCAGGCTGGTACGGGCAAAGCAACGCGTACGTCAGTGCGAGCGCTGAGGCAGTCGGCGTAAATACCTGCCGTGAGGCAGACGTGCGACGCGGCGGCGTGTCCGGGCGGTTCTCCCCGTTCAGCTGTCCACGCCGAGGGAGTCGAAAAGGCTGTCTTTGGCTTCTTCAAAGGCGTCCAACTCATCAATCAGCTGCACCTCGAAACCGAGCACCGGTGCGTATTTCGTGAGCAGAAGCTCCAGGTCCTCCCGCTGCACCACTACGGCCTGGGGGATTTGGCCGATCTTCTCCATCGCGACGAAGAGCTGCTGCTGCACCGTTGCGTAGATGCTGGCGTCATGGTGCACGACTTCGCAGGCCAGAACCGGGCCGTGCTCGTCCACCACCATCACTGCCCGCGGGTAAAAAGGCCTGGGGCCTTCCATGATCGCGGCGGGAAAATAAAAGTAGTCCACTTCCAGAGCGGCAGAGCCCTTGCTGTATTTTTTGGCGAATCGCCGGATTTCCAGTTCGTCCACCCTGTGAGCAACGACAGCCCCGGCAGGCATTTCATACGGTATCGTCGATTCTTCCCAAGCCCAGCTGTCGCCGGTGTTGACGGGCGTGAAGCAGCGCATCGTATCTTCATCAGGGAATAAATAGTCAGGATCCCCCTTTGCGTCCAAGGAGACGATTTGCATGACTTTGGGAAGCGCCAGACGCAGAAAGGCCGCCTGGTCGGCGTTCAATGGCCACGGTTCAAAGCCCGGCTCGTAACAGCGGAAGATGGGGTATCCCTGCCGGCCACGGAATTTCAGCCCCAGCGCGGTGTATATCGCGCGATCCTCCGGCGTGACCAGGTCTTTGTCCTCGAAACTCAAGGTCAGACACTTCTGACCGATATAGAGTTCAATGTCGTCGAGATATCCGTCCTGAATGTCAATGCAGCTTCGCAGTCCCTCATCGCCGAGGTAAATAGCAACGGACAGGTGTGTCCCAAACTCACCCATGATGACGCAATACCCGTTTTCCCGGGTTATCGGATCGACAAGGGCGAAAATGGCGTTTTCCGATATCCGTTTCCATGGCTCCATGGTCTTGATTCGCCGGGCAAGGGCGTAGAGTTCGGCCCAGTCCTGCATGGTTGGTGCCTTGCAATCGTCAGGGCGCGAGCGGGCGAGTTTTTTCTGCGCAACTGTGGGGCTGAGAGGACCGGTCGGAGACTCTTCCGGCAGTCGGGCATTTTTACGTGGTTGTTTTGTCTTCGGCACTGGCTCTGCTCTCATACGGTTGCGGGTTATGGACGACGCGGACAACAGTGTCCATAAGGGCTCGCCTCGAAAAGTGCAACAGGGGGCGTCAGCCACAATCCACCGCCTCGAATCCGCGCACACCCCCAGCGAGTTTTTCAGGAT
>CAZGAH010000015.1:0-6960 GCA_964523295.1 uncultured Desulfovibrionaceae bacterium
TCACTTCTGCATTTTTGAAGTGTTCGCCCACCCCGGCCACAAAGCTGCCGGACATGTCGCTCACCACTTCAAGGACTCGTTCAGGCTCGCCCCCCCTTGGCTTCCAGGTGCTCCTTACATTGGCGCACCGCATCCTTTCCTTTGCCTTCTTATAGAGGCTGATCGGAGCGATGCTGTAGGTTTGTCCGGGATCGGCAGGCGGCGCCTGGCACAGGCGTTTATTGGCAGGCATGGATTGCATACGCGTCGAAACTGCGTCATCAGGTTGTATCACGATTCGTTGTTGAAAATGGCTTTTTGAAAGCCGCGAGGCGGAAATTGACCCTGGAGATTGACATGGACAGGCGTATTGGCGTGCTGGCGGTAGCGATAGAGCGTCGTGGCGACAACGTGTCCCAGGTCAACAGGATCATCAGTGAATACAAAGAATTGATTATCGGAAGAATGGGCGTGCCGTATCGCGAGCGAGCCCTTAGCGTCATTGCCTTGATCGTTGAAGGCAGCACTGACGAATGCGGGGCTTTCAGCGGCAAGCTCGGCATGATTGACGGCGTACGAAGCAAGGTGTTGTTATTCGGCGTCGCCGCAACGCATCAATCGATGCAAGGGAGAGCATGAGGCAATGGAGACAACCTGCGAACAGGCTAATTGGCTGGATGAACGACGCATTCACGAAACGTTGCAGGATACCGGCAGGGCGGATGCCGTGCGGGTCCGGGAAATTCTGGCCAAGGCGCTGGCATTGAAAGGGTTGACCATGGGGGAGGTGGCTGCGCTTTCCCTGGTGCGTGATGCCGGACTGCTGGAGGAGATATACCGTACGGCCCGGCAGGTGAAAGAGGAGATATACGGGCCGCGTCTGGTTCTTTTCGCGCCGCTGTACATCTCGAATTTGTGTAAAAATGAGTGCCTGTACTGCGCATTCCGGCGGACGAACACGGATCTTGCCCGTCGTGCGCTGACGCAGGAAGAGATTGCGCAGGAGACGCGCGTGATCATCGAACAGGGGCACAAGCGCATCCTGCTCGTGGCCGGCGAATCCTATCCGGGCAATAACCTACAGTACGTGCTTGACGCCATTGCCACGATCTACGACGTCAAGATTGGACCCAGCGGAGAGATACGCCGGCTCAATGTCAACGTCGCGCCCTTGCCCGTGGAGGATTTTCGTCGTCTCAAAGAGGCCGGCATCGGCACCTATCAGGTCTTTCAGGAGACATACCACCGCGAAACCTATGCCAGGGTACACGTCGCCGGCGCCAAGAGCAATTACGACTGGCGCGCGACGGCGATGGATCGCGCCATGCAGGCCGGCATCGACGACGTCGGCATTGGCGTGCTCTTTGGTCTGTATGACTGGCGCTTCGAGCTGCTGGCGCTCATGCAGCATATCATGCACCTGGAGCAGACCTTTGGCGTCGGCTGCCACACCATCAGCGTGCCGCGCCTGGAGCCGGCGCTGAACTCCGCTATTGCGACCGCTCCGCCCCATCCTGTTTCCGACGAGGAATTCAAGAAACTTGTCGCCCTGATACGGCTGGCCGTGCCCTATACCGGCATTATCATGTCCACCCGTGAGACGCCCGAAATACGCTCGGAAACCTTTGCTCTCGGCGTATCGCAAATCTCAGCCGGAAGCCGCACCAATCCCGGCGGCTACAACGAAGACACGCAGGCGCTCTCCGCGCAGTTCCAGCTCGGCGACCATCGCTCGCTGGCCGAGGTCATCGCCGACGTCGCCAGCATGGGCTACGTACCCTCGTTCTGCACCGGCTGCTATCGCCTGGGGCGGACCGGGCAGGATTTTATGGACATGGCCAAACCGGGGTTGATCAAGCAGAAATGCGGCCCCAACGCCCTTTCCACCTTCCTGGAGTACCTGCTCGACTACGGCACGCCGGAGGCGGTTGCCGCCGGCGAAAGCGCCATCGACCAGGAGCTGGGCCACATGGAACCGAAAACACGGAACATCTCCGAGGGGCTCATGGCGCAGGTGCGCAAAGGCAGACGCGATGTCTTCTGTTGACCGGCCGTCCGATGTGGCAACCCGCGTGGAGCGGGATTTTCTTGGGGAGATGCTCCTGCCGGCGGACGCCTTGCACGGCATTCATACCGCACGCGCGCTGGAGAACTTTCCCCTGACCGGATCGCCGCCACATCCGGCGCTCGTTCTCGCCCTGGCGCAGGTCAAGAAGGCCTGCGCCAGGGCCAATCAGGAGACCGGCTTTCTGGCTCCCGACGTCGCCGCGGCAATCATCGCCGCGTGCGACGAAATCATTGCCGGAGACCTGGGGCAGGCGATTGTCGTGGACGCGCTGCAGGGCGGCGCCGGGACCTCCGCGAACATGAACGTGAACGAGGTGCTGGCCAACCGGGCCGAAGAATTGCTCGGCGGGACCAGGGGACGATACGCGCTGGTGCATCCGATAGACCACGTCAATCTTCACCAGTCCACGAACGATGTTTACCCTACGGCGCTCAAAGTCGCGGCCATAACGCTGCTGCGCAGGCTGGAGCCCGCGGTGGCGTCCCTGCAGCAGGCCTTTCAGAACAAGGAACAGGCCTTTGCCGACGTGCTCAAGATCGGGCGCACGCAGTTGCAGGACGCCTGCCCCATGGCGTTTGGCGCCGAATTCTCAGCCTGGGCCGAGGCCCTTGGCCGGGATCGCTGGCGGATTTTCAAATGCGAGGAGCGCCTGCGCGTCGTCAATCTGGGCGGAACCGCGATAGGAACAGGCCTGAACGCCCCGCGCCGCTACATCTTCCTGGTTGTCGACAAACTGCGCGAAGAAACCGGGTTGGGGCTCTCGCGCGCGGAGAATCTGGTCGACGCCACGCAGAACGTGGACAGTTTTGTCGAGGTCGCGGGCATTCTCAAGGCCCATGCCGTGAATCTGTATAAAATCTCCTCCGATCTGCGGCTGCTCGCCTCGGGGCCGCGCGCAGGGCTGGGGGAGCTGCGGCTGCCCGCCGTGCAGGCTGGATCGAGTCTGATGCCCGGCAAGGTCAATCCGGTGATCTGCGAAGCCGTAACCCAGGCCGCCATGCAAGCCATGGCCAACGACGCGGCCGTGACCATGGCCGCGCAGTCGGGGCAGCTCGAACTCAATGCCTTTCTCCCGCTCGTGGCGCACGCGTTGCTCGGCACGCTGTCATTGCTGGAGGCGGCGAACCGCATCTTTCGCGAGCGCTGCGTCGACGGTATTGAGGTCGACCGCGAGGCCTGCGCCGCGCACGTGGAGCGCTCCTGGGCCACGGTCGCCGCGCTGGCGCCCTTGCTCGGATACGAACGGGCCGCGGAAATCGCCACATCCGCACGCGAAACCGGAAAATCCGTCCGCGAGCTGACACTCGAGCGCGGCTGGCTGGATCAGGATGAACTCGATCGCGCGCTCTCGGCCAGGGCCATGACGGCGCTGGGATTCAGGAGATGAGGCCATGACGCCCGTGCTCGACGGATTTCCGGCCATTCTGGACGCATTGACGCACTGGTCAGACCCGACGCTGTTCGCACGGGCGGATGCCCTGCGCGCGCAGGTGAAGGGAGAAGAGGTCTGGCTGCGCGCCATTATCGAGTTTTCCAATCATTGCGTACGCAATTGCCGCTACTGCGGACTGCGGCGTGCCAACGGACAAGTCCGGCGCTACCGGATGGAACCCGAGGATATCGTCGACATCGCCTGTCAGGCCGCCGCGGCCGGAATCGGAACGGTCGTGCTCCAGTCCGGCGACGATCTGGATTACCCGGCCGAAGCGATCGCATCGGTGATCGCGGCCATCAAAAAAAGGACCACGCTCAAGGTCACGCTCAGCCTGGGGGAGCGGGAGCCGGACGAGTATGCGCGCTGGCGCGAGGCCGGCGCCGACCGCTATCTGATGAAACACGAAACCGCCGATCCCGTACTCTACGGCGAGATGCACCCCGGCAAGACGCTTGCGGAACGCCTGGACGCCCTGCGCCTGCTCAAAGCACTCGGCTACGAAATCGGTTCCGGTTTCATCGTGGGCCTGCCCGGACAGACGCCGGAGACGCTGGCCGCGGACGTGGCCCTGGCCCAGGAGCTGGACGTGGACATGTGCGGCGTGGGGCCATTCCTGCCCCAGGCGGATACGCCGCTGGCGGCCATGCCTGCTGGCGACTTCGCGATGACGCTGCGCTCTATCGCCTTGCTCCGGCTGGCCTGCCCGCGTGCGAACCTGCCGGCCACGACCGCCCTGGCCACGCTGGCGCCCGCGGATGGTCAGCTCCGGGCGCTTCAGGTCGGCGCCAACGTCATCATGCCCAATTTCACGCCGGAGGATTTCCGGAAAAACTATCGCATCTACGACAACAAAGCCGCCGTCGGCCTCGACGCCGCCAGGGAGGCCATTCGCCAGGCCGGCCGAATTCTTGTCGTGGACGGAGGACTGCGTTCCCATGCGCGAGACGCCTAAAGGACTCAGATTGCAGATCGGCGTTTTCGGACGCCGAAACGTCGGCAAATCGTCGTTGCTCAACGCATTGACCGGGCAGGACATTTCCATTGTCTCGGACACGCCGGGCACCACGACCGACCCGGTGGACAAGGCCATGGAACTGGCGCCGCTCGGCCCGGTGCTGTTCATCGACACCGCCGGCGTGGACGACGTCGGCGCTCTGGGGGCGCTGCGTCGGGAGCGGACGGAGCGCGTAGTCGAACGCGCCGACATCGCGCTGATCGTGACCGATGCGCAGGGCTTCGGCGAGTACGAATATCGTCTGCGGGATATGTTCGCCGCGCTGAAAACACCGTATATCGCCGTCGTCAATAAGATCGATACCGACCAGCCAGAGGCGACGCTGCTGGCCGGGCTCGAGGCCTCGGGCATCCCCGTAGCCCTGGTCTCCGCATTGACCGGCGAGGGCGTCGGAGGGCTCAAGGAGCGACTCGTTGAGCTGACGCCCGACGACTGGTTCGAAGCACCGCGTCTCGTCGGCGATCTGCTGCCCGCCGGCGAGCTGGCCATGCTCGTGGTCCCGATCGACCTGGGCGCGCCCAAGGGGCGGCTCATTCTTCCGCAGGTTCAGGCCATACGGGACATTCTCGACAGCGACGCCTGTTGCATGGTGGTCAAGGAGCGTGAGCTGCGCGACGCGCTGAATCGTTTGCGCCATCCGCCCGGACTGGTGGTCTGCGACTCGCAGGTCGTCCTGAAAACTGCGGGCGATACGCCGCCCGAGATTCCGTTGACCACGTTTTCGATCCTCATGGCCCGCTTCAAGGGCGACCTGCCGGCCCTGGCCAGCGGCGCGGCGGCCATTGAATCGCTCCAGCCCGGCGACCGCGTGCTCATTGCCGAGGCCTGCACGCATCACCCGCTGGCCGACGATATCGGCCGGGTCAAGATACCTCGCTGGCTGCGCCAATATACGGGCGTTGACCTCGAGATCGAGGTCAAGGCCGGTGCCGATTTTCCCCACGATCTGCGCCCGTACGCGCTGATCATCCATTGCGCGGCCTGCGTCGTCAATCGCAAGGCCATGCTCGCGCGTCTGTTTCGCGCGCGCCGGCAGGGAGTGCCCATGACCAACTACGGCGTGGCGATTTCCTTCCTGCAGGGACTGGCGCCGCGCGTCCTGCGTCCTTTCCCGGCTGCTCTGGCGGCATTGGAGGACTGCATGGCCTTGAGCAGGGCCTCTCTGGACTAGAGTAACCCTTTACAGCAGATAAGCTCGACAACTTGGATACAGACACAACTGCCGCTAATTGTATTTATGGATTGACCTGTGATTCGGCAAGAAAATATCAGCAGTGTTGTTCCATGTTCGATATTCGAGCTTATATTGCAATATATTACAATGAATTATGACGACAAGTGCCTCATATCAATACCGGACTTTGCGACTTCATTATTGCTTTCCGGCAGTTCGTCGATACGTCGGCGACAGCCCCGTTCCAGGTGCTGACTCTCGTCGTTGACGGCTTCCCCCTGCCCCCCTCCCCTTTCCAAGCCTGTTCTTTCAGGATACTTTGCCCTGACTGTTGCAACGGAGCGCGTCGCCGCTCAGGAATCCGAAGCAAACGCGCCAGCGCGCGAGGAGGGGGCATGGACGCCGTCTGGACGGCATTCGGGTTGACATTGTTCGCCGGCATGGCGACGGGTATCGGCAGCGCAATCGCCTTTTTGGCCAAGCGGACGAACTACCGTTTTCTGTCCATCTCCACCGGCTTTTCCGCCGGGGTGATGCTCTACGTCTCCTTTGCCGAGATTTTCTACAAGGGGCTGGATGCGCTCACCGAGGCCTACGGCAGCTACTGGGCGAATTGGATCAATGCGGGCGCCTTTTTCGCCGGCATTCTTCTGATCGGCGTCATCGACAAACTGGTGCCCTCGGCGGAGAATCCGCACGAGGTACATGGCGAGGAGGAGACGGCGCAGTTGCACGAGCCCGACAGCGCGCCAGCCGCCTGCAACGGTTGGCAGCCCGACCTGCGCAAGCCGCGTCCGCAGCAGCCGGACCAGGGAAAGCTCCTGCGCATGGGGCTGTTCACCGCGCTGGCCATAGGAATCCATAACTTTCCGGAAGGGCTGGTGACCTTCCTCATGGCCCTGGAGGATCCGGCCCTGGGCGTTGCAATTGCCGTGGCAATCGCCCTGCACAACATCCCGGAAGGCATCAGCGTGTCCGTTCCCATCTTTTACGCCACGGGCAATCGGAAAAAGGCCTTTGCCTACTCATTGCTGAGCGGCCTGGCCGAACCGATCGGCGCCGGCGTCGCCTACGCGCTGATGGTCATTTTTCTGGGAAGCGGAAACGCCGGCATCCCGCCGCAGATAATGGGTATGCTCTTTGCCGGGGTGGCGGGGATCATGGTCTATATCAGTCTGGACGAGCTGCTCCCGACGAGCCGCGCCTACGGCAAAGGCCATGACAGCCTGTTCGGCCTGCTCGGGGGGATGGTCGTCATGGCAATGAGCCTGCTACTGATGCAAAAGGGG
>CAZGAH010000015.1:6970-22700 GCA_964523295.1 uncultured Desulfovibrionaceae bacterium
CCCCTTTTACCAACGAGCAGCTAAACATCGCCGGACGCACCGGAGACTCGAAGAACGTACCTGCGAGGCCAGGTGGCCCCTTCAGTACGTAAGGAGAATCCGCGAGGGATCAGTGGTGCAGATGCTCGCCTTTTTTGATGCGATACAAAGCCGTGCCGACGATGATGGCCATGTACACGAAAATACCGGTAACGCCGACGGTGCCGGCGGCCGTGGAGTGGAACGCGTTCTGGATCAGTTCAGCGAACATGGGTATCTCCTTATTCAAAAGCTGAGTCTTTCTAGACGGAAAGAGAAGTCCCTGTCAAGTCCGGACCCGGCGGCCGGTCGGGGAAAGCAGCCCGGGCAGTCGGGCAGCAACGAGCCCGCAGCCGTACCGATCCATCCGAGCCGCAGCCCATGACGAAGCTGGTGCTCCCGGCGTGAATCGAACACACGGCCTATCGCTTAGGAGGCGATCGCTCTATCCTTCTGAGCTACGGGAGCACATTGGCTGACGTCAGGAGCGGACCGGGCACGTGCCGGACGGTTCAGACACGTGCAGCGGCTTTGATATACAGGCCCCTGCTCGGGGTCAAGGGGAAATCTGCTCCGTCCGACAGACGGCGGTTTTCCCCGGCAACCGGCTCCTACGCTGTACACCGGTAGCGCCGCGAGTAAAAACTCTGTAAAATGAGCAGGAAGCGGGCGCCAAAATACCTTTGCAGCAGGAAACGTCGCCAACAGGCCTGCCGGGAAGCCACGCGGCGCGCGGACTTTCAGATACGCCCTCCCGGGACCCTCAAGAAACATCAATGGTTTCAGCGAGGTGGACAGGATCGGCCGGTGAGGTGTATACGGTGTTACATGGAGTCGTTCAACGTAAGACGGAGAGGACAATGGTCATGAAAATGTGTGCATTGCTTGTCGTCGTGGCCACCTTGGTAACTGCGGGTTGTCTGAGAGACGGCTACTACTCTTCCGACTATCCGCAAGAGCGCTATTATTACCAAGGAAAGTATTATTATCGAACACCACAGAACCAGTACTATTACCAGCAGCAGCAGCGGAACCACTACTACCAGCAACAACAACAGCAGCAGCAGGTGTATGGCCCGGGCAGGTATTCTCACTCCGAGGAATACGGCGGAACAGACAGTCCCGGTCGCCCGGAGCCGTGGAATCGGGGCGGGCCGCGCTACGTCGAGCCGAGCGATGACGGTGGCAGGTCGCGTGGTTACGTACCGCCGCCCTCTTCCGGGCCGTCCGACAGCGGGGGGTTCTTTTCCGCTCCCCCCTCCGGCGGCTCCGATCGTGGCCGGCGCTCCTCCGGTGGCGGAAACGACTCGCCAGGCCCATCTTCCCCGCCTCCGCCGCCGCCGTCATCGCCTCCTCCGCCGCCGCCGCCGACGGGAGGCTTGTCCGATGGGCCAGGCCGGGGCCCCGGCTCTTTTCCGGGAGGGATACCCTCGGACGGAATGCCGTCCGACAGATAGTATGCGCGGATAACCAGAGAGGCCGTCGCCCTGGCGTCCGGGCGGCATAATTTCACGTCGGGGGAGGAACAATCCGGTTGTTCCTCCCCCGTACGCGTTCTGCGGACCGCAGGATGGACCCGGCCGCGGGATTTTGATCGCGGCCGATCAGAGTTCGATCTGACTGCCCAGCTCGATGACCCGGTCTGGCGGGATGCCGAAAAACGTGGAGACATTCCAGGCGTTGCGCGACATGAAGCCAAACAGGGCCTTGCGCCATCCGGCCATGCGCGAGGCGCCCGTAGTCAGCAGCGTCTCCCTGCCGAGGAAAAAAGAGGTGTTCTGAAGGTCGACGGTCACCCCGTGCGATGCCGCCCCGGCGAGCAGCTCCGGGACAGCCGGGGTCTCCATGAAGCCGCAGATCGCCAGTATCCGGTAAAAGCCCTCGCCCAGGGGCGTGACCTTCAGCCGCTTGTCCGGCGCTATGAACGGCTTTTCGGCCACCACGACCGAGAAAATGATGACCTGTTCGTGGATCGCCGGTATATGTTTGAGATGATTCAACAGACTGCCCGGCGCGCCGTGCGGCGACAGGGCCATGAACACGGCCGTGCCGGGCAGACGGAAGGGTTTGCGCGCCGCGATATCACCGAGAACCGCCTCCAGGGGAATGCGCGAACCGCGGAAAAGCGCGCTCAGCAAGGCGCGGCCGTCGTGCCAGGTGACCATGCACAGCGTGACGCCGAGCGCGATAGTCAGCGTGAACCAACCGCCGTCAAGTATCTTGAGCAGATTGCCGCTCAGAAAAGCCAGATCGAAGGCCAGGAACAGGCCTGACAGCCCCAGTGCCTTCCAGAGCGGCCAATTCCAGCGATAGCGCGTGACAGAGAAGAAGAACAGCGTGGTTATGGTCATGGTTGCCGTCACGGCGATGCCGTAGGCCCCGGCCAGCCGGCTGGACTCCTTGAAGGTCAGCACGAGCCCGATGCAGGCGAGCATCATCATGGCGTTGACCCATGGCAGATATATCTGCCCCTTCGCTTGCCCCGAGGTATGCACGATACGCAGCCTGGGGCAGTAGCCAAGCTGAATGGCCTGCCGGGTGAGCGAAAAAACGCCCGAGATCATGGCCTGCGAGGCGATGATCGTGGCCAGGGTGGACAAGGCCACCAGCGGATACACAAGCGCACGCGGCGCCAGCGCATAGAAGGGATTGACGGCCGCCTCCGGATGGTCCAGCAGCAGGGCGCATTGGCCGAAATAGTTGAGCAGCAGGGCCGGGAACACCACGGCGCACCAGGACAGCCGGATCGGCCCGGCGCCGAAGTGCCCCATATCTGCATACAGCGCCTCTCCCCCCGTGATGCAGAGCACGACCGAGCCCAGCACGACCAGGCCATGGCGATGGTTGGCCAGGAAGAACTCCACCGCCCAGGCAGGATTCATCGCCTGAAGGATCTGCGGGTGCCCGGCCAGTTCTCGCGCCCCCAGCAGGGCGAGCGTGACGAACCAGAGCAGCATGACCGGACCGAACAATGCGCCGATGCGCGCCGTGCCCAGGTGCTGCACCATGAACAGCCCCAGAAGCACGGCGCACGCGAGCGGCAGCACCAGCGGCCCGGCCTCCGGTGTGGCCACCTGCAACCCCTCCAGGGCCGAGAGTACGGAAATGGCCGGCGTGATGACCGCGTCCCCGTAGAGCAGGGCCGCACCGAAGATACCGAGCATCGCCCAGCGGTTGACTGCTCCGGGCGGCAGGAGCCGTCGCGCCTCGGCCAGGGACAGTGCCGCCAGGGCCAGGATGCCGCCCTCGCCGTGATTGTGGGCGCGCATGACGAAGGTGACGTATTTGACGGTAACCACCATGGTCAGGGACCAGAAGATGAGCGACATCACCCCGTACAGATTCCCCTGCGTCAAAGCCACGGCATGGAGGCCGTGAAAACACTCCTTGACCGCGTAGAGGGGACTCGTGCCGATGTCGCCGAAGACGACGCCAAGGGAGGCCAGAACGAGCCAGGCCCTGTTGCCAGGCTGGCGGCCGTGGGCGGCGCGCGTTACGCCCGGCACATTGCGCACGCCGGAGGCCGTGTCGTCGGCGGTGCTGGCAGCATGCCCGGAGGATGATACGTCTGGCGTCTGCGAAGTCATGATCGCTCCTCCCGCCTTCAGGATGACCGGGCTCCTGGCGGTGCGCAACGGACGCGTCCCCTGCCCTGACGCAGCAGGACAGCGGAAACACCGGGCCGATCATCGCCGACGTGCCGAAGGCGCAGGCACCGCGTCGCTATCGTGCTGCACGATGCGTCCGGGGTCCGGTACCTGGCACCTGAAGCTGAACCCGGTTCCTGTCAACAGCGCCCCGACGACGGGGAAATGCTCATTCGGCGACGCTGGATGCGGGCGACTGCCCCTGACGCTCCAGCCGTTTCCGACGCACATGTTCGGGGTAACGGGAGGTAAAAAGCGCCGTGCCGATGAGCAGCCCGTAGGAAATCAGCTCGTAGCCGAGTTCATCAAGGACAAAGTGCTTCATCTTTCCCCAGGCAAGGATGGCGTTCAGCGCAAAGGTCGCTCCCCAGACCGAGGATATGAGAACGTTCGTCCGGATGAAGACGGGGTCGTTCCAGAGCGAAGGATCGGTGTGTTGTCTTGCGTAATCGAGCGTGAACGGCTTTTTCAGCGCGATGGTGAAAAAAGTCCCCAGGGCCAGGGCGCTGTTTGCCAGGATACCCATATGCTGAACCGTCCACATATCGTTCAGCAGCATGACGGCAACGCTGGCATAGGAGAAAAAGGCCAGGCCGACCCAGAGGATGACCCCCCGATGCAGTCCGGCCACGCCCATGACAATGCTCAGGAGCAGGGCGACCGCCAAGCCGAGTTTGAGCCGGAACAGGCTGCCGTGCGCGATGACGAGGAACGCAAGCCAGGGTGCGAAGGCCAGCAACAGCTTGAAAAAAGACATGGTCGGTCTCCGTGTGTTGCGGTTTGAGCCTCTCACGAATGGTGAAGCAGCCAGTTCAATCCGTCGTGCATGTGGGGTCGGATAGCTGTTGTCTATGGCCGGCGCCGGCCACTGTCAACCACCTCCTTGTGCCGGGGCTGTGAGCATTCCGTGTCACCGGGGCCGGACCAGACCTGACGTCCGAGCACTTTCCGGGAAAGAAGCTCAGGATTGCGCGTCGCAAATTGCGCCGGGCCATCAAACGTGGCCAACAGCAAGAAGAACAGACAGGCTTGACATAGGGTCAGTTGTGACCTACCCTGAATCATGAAGACGAAAGAACTGATCCGAAAGCTGCGCAAAGCCGGCGTGTCGATCATCGACCGCCGCGGACGGGGAAGCCATGTCCTGGCCATTTTCGGCGACAGGCAGGCGACGATTCCGTATCACAGCGCTGACCTCGGAACGATTTTTTGCCGCGAACTCTGCAAACAGCTCGGGCTGGACCCGAAGGAGGTGCTTTGATGCGCTATCCTGTCATACTGACGCCAGACGATAACGGAACCGTCCTCATGCAGGCGCGCGACATCCCCGGCGTAATGAGCACGGGAGCGAACGAGGCAGACGCTCTGGTCATGGGGTTGGACGCACTTTTGACCGTGTTCGACTGGTACATGAGCGAGGGACGGCCCATTCCGGCACCCTCAGATGAGCCCGACGACCGTCTTCACATCGTTGTTCCCGCATTGGCCACCGTGAAGCTGGCAATCTACGAGGCCATGCGCGATCAGGGCATCAGCCGGGTCCGGCTGGCTGCGCTCTTGCAAACGTCGCCCAAGGCGGTCCGTCGGCTGCTTGATCTGTGGCACTGCTCCCGCTGGGATCAGCTTGAACGCGCCATGGCTGTTCTCGGGCTGAAAGCTGTCGTGGACGTCAGAAAGGCGGCGTAAACCCGATGATGCAGCGGACACGATGCAGCCAGGCAACGACAACCAGGCACGGCGTTTTGTTTCCTGCACGCAGCTCGAAAAAGGACAGGGTCACTCTGCCTGAGGCATGGCGCGAGCCTGCTCGCGTTGCATCAGGCCAGCTCTTTCAGCCAACTGCCCAAAGGCTCCTCGACGGTCCGGCGGATTTCAGCCAGACGATCCGCGGTTTCGGCCTCGAAACGCAACACGAGCACCGGCTGGGTATTCGAAGCGCGCAGCAGTGCCCAGCCGTCGGGAAAGGTCAAGCGTACGCCGTCGATGGTGATAGTCTCGTAACGGCTGCCGAAATACTCTTGGGCACGCTCCACGATCGCGAATTTGGCATGATCGGGACAATCAACGCGCAGCTCCGGCGTGCTGCAGGTTTCCGGCCAGTCCGATAGCCAGGTTGACAGCGGCTGCGGCGTGCGGCCGAGAATCTCCACCAACCGGGCTGCGGCGTAGATGGCGTCGTCGAAGCCGTAATACCGGTCGGCAAAAAAGATATGCCCGCTCATTTCACCGGCGAGACTGGCCCTGGTTTCGATCACTCTGGCCTTCATGATCGAGTGCCCGGTGACGCCCATGATCGCTGTTCCACCGTGCGCAGCGATATCTTTATAGAGCAAATGCGAACACTTGCCTTCGGCGATGATGGTGGCGCCAGGCTGACGTGCCAGCAGGTCGCGGGCGAAAATGGCCAGCAGATGGTCCCCATACATGAGCTGGCCGCGCTCGTCGATCACGCCCAGCCGATCAGCGTCGCCGTCCAGGCCAATGCCGCAGCGCGCACCCTCGCGCAACACCGCGGCCTTGAGGTCCGCCATGTTGGCCTCGACCACGGGATCGGGATGATGGTTGGGAAAGCGCCCATCTGGAACGCAATGAAGCTCGACGACCTCGGCGCCGATGCGCCGCAGCAGCTCGGCACAGATCTGACCGCCCGCGCCGTTGCCGCCGTCGACGACGACCTTCACGGCGGCCGGACTGGTGAACTGCGCCGCGAGATCGTCGATATACGAAGGGATGATATCGTGCTCGCAGAGCAGCCCGCGACCGGCAGGAAACTCTCCCCCCTGCATGATGGCGCAGAGTTCCTGGATATCCGCGGTGTGCAGCGTCGTCGCCCCGGTCCAGATCTTGAACCCGTTGTATTCTGGAGGATTATGGCTGGCGGTAATGACCACGCCGGCCGCCCGGTCGAGCTTCTTGACCGCGTAATAGAACACGGGCGTGGGCACCATATTCAACAGCGTCACGTCGACGCCGGCAGCGGCCAGCCCCTTGGCGAGAGCCAACTGGTACGCGGGAGAACTCTCGCGGCAGTCATGCCCCACAATAGCGCTTGCATAGCCGCGGGAAAGAAAAAAACGGGCACAGGCCCGGCCCAGTGTCGTGACCCAGTCCTCGTCGAAGTCCTGGTCGACCACGCCGCGGATGTCGTAGGCGCGGAATATCTCTTTGTTGATCGGCTTCATACGTCCGTCTCCATGATTGTCGTCCGGCGCAACGGCGGCTCTCCGCCAGATGCGGTGTCCCTGCCGTGCGTGTAAAGAAAAGCCCGGGTCAGAGCAACCCCTGTCAGCAGCCCTGTCAGTAAACAATGACGCCGACGGTCTCCCGATCCGGGTCACCATACACAGCCGGCGAGCTTGCCCTCAACCCAAAACAGAAAGCCGCTCGGCGCAATGCGTCAGGGCCTTGCGTATCTCCCGACACTGGGCCTCGTCTTCGATTTTCTGGCCGTCGATATCGCGGACGTAGAAGACGTCGGCGACGCGGTCCGCGTGGGTCGCGGCTTTGGCGACGTGGACCTCGATGTGCAGGTCGTGCAGACAGTGCAGAATGTCATAGAGCAGGCCGATACGGTCGTGGGCCACAACCTCGATGACCGTATAGAAGTCGGTGGCGGCGTTGTCGATGACGACGCGCACGGCGTCGTCCAGACATCCCGGCCTGCCGTTGTCGGCAAGCGGAGACGCGCGTTTCTGGCTGAGGCGCCAGTCCAGCGAGAGTTTGCCCGTGAGCGCGAACTTGAGCGAGCTGCGCACCCGGCCCCAAAATTCTTCGGCATAGAGCGGGTCGGGCGGCTCGGAGACCGTGCATACGGCCACGACAACGCCATTTCCCCAGACGTAACTGTCCGCACCGTAGATATTGATGCCGTGCAGTGCGAGCACGCCGGCGATGGTCGGGAACAGACCGGCCTGTTTCCTGGCCGCGAAGGCAACGCTCCAGATGCCCGGCTCGAGAATACGGGCATCCAGAGCAACCACCCCGGAGACCGAGCGCGTCCGGCCCAGGCGTCGTTCTTCCTCGTCCAGCGCCCGCTCCAGCTCACGGACCAGAACAATGTGACCGACGATGGCCCCGGGCTCCACAGTGAGTACGTAGCGGGAGGGCAGTGCGTCCAGACAGCGCTCGACGATTTCCGGCGCAAGCGTCGCGTCCGTCCGTCTGGCTATCAGCGTACGCACCGTGTCCCTGGTCTTCATCATCCGCTGCGCCGCGTGCGGCTCGGCCAGAAAGCCGGCATCGAGCAGCTTGAGCGCTTTGTCGTACAGCTCGGCCAGCAGTCTCGCGGTCCACTCGTTCCAGGCCTTCGGGCCGGTGGCCTGCGCGTCGGCGCAGGTGAGCAGATAGAGCATGTCGAGTCGCCAGGCAGAACCCACGCGGCCGGCGCAGTCCACCACCACGGACTCGTCGCCCAGATCCCGACGCGTGGCGGTTATCGCCAGCAGAAGATGGTTGCGGACGAGAAAGCACGCATCCGCGCACAACGCGGCATCGGGCTCGGCAAAGCGCTCGAAGATCGCTTCCGCGATGCTGCCCCCGCGGCGCTCGTGCTCGGGCTCCCCCTTGCCAAAATCGTGAAAAAAGGCCCCCAGCAGCACCCGCTCGCGCAGTCCGCGATCCCCACACAACCGCCGGGACAGCCCGGCGCGTTCGACATAGTCGCGCATCCGCCGTTGCGCCGGGTGTACTTCCTCGAGAGCGCAGGCCAACGTCTCCAGCCATTCGACGGTCTTGAGCGTATGCGGACCAACCGGGCGCGTGTGATAGGCGTCGAATTGGACCATATCGGCGACGCGTCCGAATTCAGGAATAAAGGTGCTCAGAAAACCCGTTTCGAGCATGGCCTCCAGAACAGTGGCCGCGCTGCCGGAAAAGAGCACGGACTTGAAACCGTTCCAGGCCTCGGGCGAGTCGGCCAGCGCCGTTTTTACCACATGCAGTCGGGCCGTGACGGCGCGCCGGGCGGCCCAGGACAGCGGAGTCCCTGTCCGGGCCGAGCTGACGAAAATGTCCATGAGCAGCATCGGCGTCGTCTCAGCCGCCGACGCATCGTCGAAGCACAACTCGCCGTTCCGCAACACCAGCCCGCGAGCCTCCGGCACGGCGAGAGCTGTGTCGTCCGGCGCGCCTTGTCGGGGACCATGGTTGTGCTTCCAGAACACCCGGGCCAGCACCTTGATTTCGGACAGGCGCCGGTGCAGACAGCCGAGAAAGGCCTCCACGGCCAGACCGGCAGGACGGTCGCCAAACCCGAGGCGTACGGCGATGTCCGGCTGCAAATCCAGATGAAGTGTGTCGTTTTTTCGTTCACAGCGCTGATGCAGCACATTGCGCACGCGAAGCAGAAAATCGACCCCCGCGCGCAGCGATCGCAATTCCTCGATCGCCAGACGCTGCGCAAGCACGGCAAAGGCCGGAACGTTTCCGGCTGCCGAGGCGTCCAGCCTGGACAGCCAGAGCATGGAGTGGTAGTCGCGCAACCCTCCCAGGCCGTTTTTCAACTGCGGCTCGAGGAGCAGACCGGCGTCGCCGTAGCGCTGCTGCCGCTCCTGGTGCTGCGCAGCCAGCCAATCCAGATAGCTCGTTCGCTTTTTTGTCAGAACCTGAGCCAGGAGTTGCTCATGCAGCTGCTCGCAGACCAGGCGCGCGCCGGCGATGAAACGCAAGTCGAGCAGCGAGGTGAGAACCTGGAAATCCTCTTTGGCCAGGTCGATGCAGTCGGCCACGGTGCGAAAACCATGGCCAAGCTCGTAGCCCAGATCCCAGAGCGGAAGAAAGATCGGCTGCGCCAGGTCGAGCGCCTGCGTCGGAATGGCGCCCTGGCTGACCAGCAGCAGATCGATGTCGGAATGCAGGCACAATTCCCGACGTCCGTATCCGCCCACGGCCAGAATGGCAAAGGACGGCTGGCGTCGGCGCGCGGGCAGACCCTCGGCGGGGTTCGACTCGCGCAGCCGCTCCTGAAGAAACGTATCGATGAGGCGCGAATGCGCGCGGGCAAAGCCGATCCCGGCCCGGGCGGCATGTCTGTCGTTCAGCCTGCGCTCGATCAGCCCGGCACGACCGGCAGCCAGCCGGTCGGAGGCGGTTGTCCCACCCCCGGCCGGCCGGCTGCTGTTGTGGCGCGTCTGCCGGACCGCCTGATGCGTATTGTTGTCGGAACTGGACACCGGAACCGCTTCTAAATGGCCTCGACGCCGCTTTCACCGGTCCGGATGCGTATGGTCTCATCCACGGGAAGGACAAAAATCTTTCCGTCCCCCACCTGCCCGGTACGCGCGGCGCCAACCACGGTATCCACGACGCGCTTGGTCAGGTTGTCGTCAACCACGATTTCGATCTTGATCTTGGCCACGAAATCGACCTGATACTCGGCGCCGCGGTAGACTTCCTTATGCCCGCGCTGGCGGCCGAACCCCTTGACTTCGCTCACGGTCATTCCCTTGATGTCCAGATCGGTCAAGGCCTTCTTGACGTCGTCCAGCTTGAAGGGTCGGATGATTATTTCGATCTTCTTCATGTCGCTCCTCCTGCGGGGCGCGCGCCGGGCTTTTCCCCGTTGCGGTCGCGCCCGGCGCTATCTGTTGTTCGGTTGCCGTCCCTGTCGTCAGCGAGGCCGATCAGTACTGATATCCGGTTTCACTATGCTGCGAGACGTCCAACCCTCTGGACTCGTCTTCGCTGCTTACGCGCAGGCCGAACATGATGTCTACGATCTTCAAGAGCAGCCAGCTCATGCCGAAGCAGAATATCCAGGTGGCGAGCACGGAAACGAGCTGGATGCCGAGCTGAGCCGGATTGCCGTAGAACAGTCCGTCGGCGCCGGCCGGATTGACGGCCTTGCAGGCGAACAATCCGGTCGCCAGCGCACCCCAGGTGCCGCCCAGCCCGTGGATGCCGACCACGTCGAGCGAGTCGTCATACTTGAAGATGTTCTTCATCAACACGCCGCCGTAGCAGATCATGCCGCCAGCTGCGCCGATGGCCAACGAGGCCATGGGGGTTACGAAACCGGCTGCCGGCGTGATGGCGACCAGACCGGCCAGCGCGCCCGAGGCAGCACCCAGCGTGGTGGGCCTTCCGGCATGAATGGTCTCAACGATCAGCCAGCCCAGGCAGGCCGCAGCCGTGGCCATGTGCGTCGTCACAAAGGCGTTGGCCGCCAGCCCGTTGGCACCCAGAGCGCTGCCCGCGTTGAAACCGAACCAGCCAAACCAGAGGATGCCCATGCCAATCAGCGTCATCGGCAGATTATGCGGAATGAACGACTGCTTGCCATAGCCCCGACGCGGCCCGAGAACCAGCGCTGCCGCCAATGCCGCCGCTCCCGAACTCATGTGTACGACGGCGCCGCCCGCAAAGTCCAGCGCGCCCATGGCGAACATCCAGCCCCCGCCCCAGACCCAGTGACACATGGGACTATAGACCAGAAAGAGCCAAAGAGCCGAAAAGACGACAAACGACAGAAATTTCATGCGCTCGGCAAATGCGCCGGTGATGAGCGCGGGCGTGATGACGGCAAACATGCACTGAAAAATCATGAAGGCCAGATGCGGAATGTTGTTCACCGGCCCGTCAGCCTCCATACCAACGCCCCGCAAAAAGGCGAAGTTCATCCCACCGATGATGCCGCCAATGTCCGTCCCGAACGAAAGCGAATACCCGACCACAGCCCAGAGCACCGAAACCAGCGCGAGCATGAAAAAACTCTGCATGACGGTGCCCAGAACGTTCTTGGTGCGCACCAGCCCGGCGTAAAACAACGCCAGACCTGGCGTCATGAACATGACCAGCGCAGCCGAAATGAGCACGAATCCCGTATCTGCTGCATTCATAACAACCTCCTCGCCTTTCCTCTGTTGTAAAGTGACAAGAAACCGCCCCGGACTGTCCCCGGGCGAATGCACGCGCCGCTCATTACTCACCCCGACGCCGGCATCGTCGCTGTCCGCCGACCGGCCTTGCTGCACCGGTCTTGACGGGTAAATGCAAAGGGGCTGCCAAACTCATTTTTTTGAATGAATACACACGATTAGTTGACTATCACTACCAAGGCAGAGCTGGACCAGCGAAGTATTATATCATTTTTGTTAAATTTCATTATCCGAAAAATACAATATTGAAACATCATGCCCGAGCGTGTCAGGCCCCGGCACGAAAAGGGGCTCGCCACCCGAGGCAGCCGGACATGAGCGCCCGGAAAGCACTCCCCTGCCCGGCTGATCCCGGCGTCAGCGCTGGCGGAAGCGCGAAACCTGATCGAGGAAGATGCAGTCCTCGCGGTACAAATGCTGCCCCAACGTGACGCTGTCGCCGAATTCCAGGCTCATTTCCGCTACGGGATCAAAGGCTGGCCAGACGGGCAGACCTGCGGCGTTGGGGTCGCCGGTTGCGGCAAACTGGACCCAATACCCCATCATCTGCTGCGACAGCTCGAAATCAGCGTCGGCGTAGCCGTCGGCCCGGTCCATGGTGCCGAAGACGTAGGCGATATCCACGCCATGATGCGCGCCCAGCCGACGCCCCAGCGCGGTATCGGGCTTGCGGGTGAACTGATAGAGCCAGGCCTTGCCTCCGTGCTGCGTCACGGAGCGGGCGACGACGCGGGCCGGATGGGCATTGGCGGCAACGGTCAGGAAATGATCGATGGCGCGTGGCACGTCGGCAGCCTCGGCCGCGGGAAACTGTCTCAGGGCGTCCGCAGTCCGCACGCCGAACCGGGCCTGGATAAATGCGGCGTAGCGCTCCAGGGTCAGCCCTTTTTCGCCCGTCAGATAGAGCGTCCCTTCGTTGCCCGTGCTGCCGACGATCACCGGAACGTCATGGTATCGCCCCGTGGTGAAGGCGGTCAGCGGATTGTCCGGCAGCACGCGACCGCCGAACACCGGCGCGAAGAACAGTCCTTCGTCGAACAGACTTGTCGAACAAGCGGCACTGTCGACGAGTTCCAGTGCGGTTTTTGCCCGCAGCGCGGCCAGAACGTCGGCGGTAGCGTTGCAGCCGAGCCTGGCGGCCAGCTCCTGACCCATGCGCGCGACGTTGTCCCGGTCGCCATTGAATACGGGGTTGAGATATTCCGAGCCGAGAATCGGCCCGCCGCTCTGGGCTATGGCTTTGTGGAATAGCCCGCGCGAGAGCGGGCTGATCAGCAGCAGGGACACCGAGCGCGAGCCCGCCGACTGTCCGAAGACGGTCACATTGGCCGGGTCGCCGCCGAATGCAGCGATGTTGCGGCGCACCCAGTCCAGGGCCGCAATCTGATCGAGTAGCCCGTAATTGCCGGCGCCGTCCGGCCCGGACTCAGCCTCGAGCTGCGGATGCACGAAAAAACCCAGCGGCCCGAGGCGATAATTGAGGGTCACGACCGTGACCCCCTGTCGGGCGAGCTGGCTGCCGTTGTATTCGGGCTGCGACGAGGAGCCGAAGTTGAAGGCTCCGCCATGAATCCAGACCATGGTCGGCAGTCTGGACGCCGCTGGTTGCGCCGGGATCCAGACGTTGAGCGTGAGGCAGTCCTCGTCGTAGCGGCCGTCCGGGCTGCGCCGGGGTTGCGGACAGGCGGGGCCGAACTCAGCGCAGTCGCGTGGCTGGGTCCAGGATTCGACCGGTCGGGGGGCCTTCCAGCGCAGCGCTCCGAGCGGCGGCGCCGCGTAGGGAATGCCCAGGAACTGGCGCACGCCATCGACGACGCGCCCCCTGACCGGGCCGCTATCAAGGAGCACGACATCCGGCTCGCCCGCGCGGGCGATTGAGGCTGCGGCGAGCAGCAGAGCTGCGCCGACCAGGACTGCGAGTGACTTCATTTCGAGATACTCCTGTTCAACCGTAGCGCGCGGCCATGGAGGACGCGTCCGTCATTGCACGGGCAACGTCAACTGCAGCGGGGCCGATTTGCCGCTGTCTTCCATCATGGTGAAGGCCAGCATGAGGAAGGAGAAGACGCGCTTGGTGGCGAGGTCGTTGTCGCTCACCCAGAACCAGTGCCCGTGAAACTTGACCGCGGCGTAGGCGTTGGAAGGCTTGAGCTTCGCGCAGCGGATGCTGACTTCGCCCAATACGCTCTCCGTCGGTGCGCCCGCCAAGGACGGCATGGCGCATTTCTCGACAATGTCCTTTTCCGGTATGTCCACGCGCGCGGCCAGCGCGGCCATGATCTGGAGCAGGGAAAAGGTCTGGAGCGAAATCCGGGTCCTGTCCCGGGGATCCGGAACCGTCGACAGCTCGTACTCGCGCTGCGTGGCGTCGAGATCGAGCAGTTCCAGCAACTCCGTTTTCATGGCAAGCACCTCGGCGGAGGGATTCCTTCCCCCGAGCGACAGGAACAGAAGCGGGTCGCCCGCCCCGGGCTGCGACTCGCTACGCACGTGAACGCCGTTGGCCAGTTGCAGCTGCGACAGAAGCTCCACGACGCGCTGGAATCCGCTCTGGGCCATCACGTGCCCCTGTGGTGACAGCGCCTCGTTGCGCTGGCCATTGACCGCGCGCACGCCCAGACTGACCAGAAAGTTCGCCGAGATTCCGGACTCGATGCCCAAGGCCACGCTGCGAAGCGGAAGCGGCGACATGACCCCCTTTCTGAAAGGCGCCCCGGTCATGGGTTTGTAGGTGATGGTGGGACGGTCCGTGTACTTTCCGGACACGCCCAGACCGAACAGGCTGGAGTCGCTCGAGGTGGCCAGGTCGAAGAGCGAGCGGGAGAAATCCATGTTGGCGCCCGTCTCCAGAGTGTACGCGGCCACGATGTCGCCTATGTCTACGAAAAACAGCGGCTCGACGTAGCGAATCTTGACGATATTGAGCAGGAGCTGCTCCTTCCATGACTCGGTGATGGAGCTGTTGTAGCTGGCGCGATCCAGCGGCACCTTGCCCGGCCCGATGGTGGCGCACCCGGAGAGCAGGGCCAGGACGAGCAGGAGCGCGCCCGTGATCAGGCGATTGCGACGGCGATGGTTCATTGTCGAATCTCCGTTGACCTGTCGCGTTGATCTATTTCAGGACTTCATCGAGCCAATCGAACAGGACCTGCCCGATCAGACTGCGGTTTTCCATGACGCAATGGTTGCTCGCGCCTTCGTCTGCGGGCGTGATGACCATTTTCTTCAGCGGATTGGGGAAATTGTCCATGGCGATCTTCTGCTGCCGCTGCACTTCCTTGCTCCGGTACTCCCCCTGGCCCACGATGATCAGGGCGGGCACGGTGATTCTGGCGGGATCGAAGGTGTTGCCCTTGTTCGCCTCGATCAGCTTCTCGGGCTGGTCCAGGGGCACGCCGTAGCGCCAGCACACGGCCTTGACCACGCCGGCGTGGAAGGACGACCAGGTTGCGCGCTGCTCTTTCGTCTCCGCGGCCGCGGGCATAGTGGCGAACAGCGCGTGCGCGTCGACAACGGCCGAATTCATGGCCACGGCCTTGATGCGCGCGTCGTGCTCGGCGGCCTGCGGCGCGAACAATCCGCCGCCGCTGAAGCCGTATACGGCCAGGCGCCCCGGATCGACCTCGGGCCGGCTGAGCAGGTAGTCGACAACGACTTTCATGGGCAGATAGGTATCAGTCCGGAAATACTTGCCCTCGCACGGCAGCAGCCCCTGGCCGGGCAGGTCCGCGGTGGCGAAATTGTACCCGCGCGCAAAGGCCTGCGGGGCGATGTAATAAAATAGATCCTCGGCAAAGGTCTCGCCCCCGCCGATCATGAGCAGCGTCGGGGCCGGCTTGTTGCCGGCGGCTTTGCGGAAATAGACCGGAAGGGTCCCGTTCTCGAACGGCACTTCCGCGTATTCGAGCGGCGGATCGAGGAGCGCGCCGGCCTTCTGGAACAGCCGTCGCATCGCCAGCCCCCTTTCTTTGAACATCGGATTGTCCGGAATCATGGAAATGAGCGAGATGCGGGCGTAGTTCGCCGCGCGCAGAAACTGACTACGAGCGCTCACGGTATGGCCTGCTGCGAGGGATGCCTCGCCGCGCGCCTCTGCCCGGCGGCTCAATGCATACCACTCTTCCTGCCAGCTCGCCGCGTCGCCGTCCTTGATCTGCGAGGCGGCGTAGAAGCCCTCGCCGATTTCGAGAC
>CAZGAH010000015.1:22784-30908 GCA_964523295.1 uncultured Desulfovibrionaceae bacterium
TTCCTTGAAAAAATACGTGAAGGCCGTGGCGTGGGCGTCGAATTCCTGCTTGTCGTCCGCTGCGCCGGCCTGCCCCGCGAAACAGGTCAAGACGACACAAAGGGCAATAGCCAACGCTGTCGATGTGTGGATGCCGTGCGCCATGGTTCTTCTCCTTGGGTAAGATTAGCGTGGTTTCGATTGCGGGCGCGACAGCGGGCTGACGCGCCCGCCGGTCATGGCCCCTGACGCAGTCTGTACCGTGGAACCGGCGTATTTTCATGTCAACGCATACGCACGTGAATTCCCGTGAAAAACACGCAACTATCCGAAAAAAGGGCTTTTATTCGCTGCAAAACAAGAAGGGCTCAGGCCAGGGCCTTCAGGCGGGCAAAGGCGTCTTCGAGGTCGCGGCGCAGGGGGATATCCCGCGTGCATGCAGTCAGTACGAACTCTGCCGTGGCGTAAATATCGCGCCAGCGGGGCCATTCGGGCAAGGTGTCCGCCCGCAGATAGCGATCCAGGGTCTGGGTGCGGCAGTAGCCGTCCTTTTCGTAGTACACGTTCCAGATGCGCGAGCGCTCGGCAAGATCGGCCTTGGTGCTCGCGGTGCAGGCCGCCCAGCAATCCAGGGCAAGATTCATGACCACGACCGCCAGCCGGCGCCGTTCCGTCGTCCGTTCGGGCCGGCTCAGGCGGGTGCTCAATTGCTCCAGGAGCGCGTCGAGGGCCTTGAGATCGTCCAGGGCTGCCTGCTGCGCTGTCTGGTTGCCGGATTCGAGCGCGAGCAGGGATTCTTCGAGAACGAGAATGCGCTGGCGGTTCGCATTCAACGCGCGGAGCATGGCGGCGGTGACCAGAGCCGCCTGTCTGCCGTCCCGGGCTTCGGTTTGGCGCACGATCAGCAGGTGCAGGGGCTCCTCCTCCAATTCGATGCCGGCGAGAAAACAATGCACGGCCAGGCGCTCCCCATCCGGTCGGGCGAGTGTGACGTACTCGAACGCCCCGGCCTGCCCGGCAGGCATGTCTCCTGGTTCCAGCGCCTCGAGCAGGGAGCGCGTCTGCGGACTTGACGAGGCGTCGAACAGCTCCGCGAGAGGTCGCCCCGGCGCAGTGTCGGCCTGTGTTCCGGTGAGCGCAGCAAAGGCCTTGTTGCAGAAAGCGATTTCCCGGCTCTGATTGACGGCAACGAGCGCGTCGTCCAGGGCGTCGAACATGCCGGCCAGACGTCGTTGCGTACGTCGCAGATGCTGCTCGGTTTCCCGGCGCAAGGCAAGTTCCGTACGCAAAACCTGGTTCTCGGCCAGGGCGGCGTAGGCCCTGACGAAACGGGCAGACATGAACAGGGCGTAGGCGAGGATGAAGAGAAAAACGCCCCAGGGTCCGAAGTCGGCCGAGCCGATGAGATTGAGGTCGAAAAGTACGTCGTCGAATTCCGCGTACGCCAGTGCCAGATAGCCGGGGAAAAGCCAGAGCGAGCCGGGTTCCTTACGGCGCAGATCGAGGACGAATGCGAAAAACAAGTAAAGGAAGGCGGCCCTGGTCACGAGAAAATAGACAAAGAGCACGGGGTCGTAGGCGTTCCCCGGGGTAAGCAGAATATAGCCGATGTACAACGCGCCCAGAAGGATAAAGAAACCGTTGACGACCTTTCCGTACCGCTTGGGAAACAGGCTGTGATAGAACAGGAGCATGAGCGGGATAGTCAGCCCGTACGGCAGCATGGACAGGTCGACGTACCAGCCCCAGGGCAGGGCCGGACCGAAGGCATCCATGAGAAAGCCGAAGGACGGGCTGAACACGGTGGCCACACTCCAGGCCAGGCAGAACAGACCGAACCAGGCGTTGACCCGTGCGGATGGCCGCACCACGAACAGCGCGACATGATACAACCCCAGACAGAGCAGGGCACCGGCCATGAAGGCGCCGGAAATCCAGCGCACGCCGAGCATCCGCCGTACCTGCTCCTGAGCGCCCAGGATAAGGCCGGCGTTGATGCCGCCCTGCGCGTTGTGGTGATTGGAGACGTGGACAACGATGTCGAGCGCCTTGCCGGATGGGGCGAAATCCGCGAGCACGAAATGGTGAACCGGATGCTCCGACGCGACGTCCCTGCCCGGCTGTCCGCTGGCTGCAAGCAGCACGCCGTCTGCCCGGACGCTGCAAACCGACAGCGCGCTGCTGATGTAGAGCGACAGCCGTTCCGGCGGCCCCACGGGCAGGAGGACGCGCAGCCGGTAGGTGGCCTGGCCCTGCGGAGCGAGCTGGATGCCCTGGGCCGTGACTCCGCGCCACAGACCGGGAACCCGGAAACGATCCCATTGCGCGAGCAACGGCCAGGCCTTGCCCGCGTCGGGGTCGAGGGTCGGCTGCCAACAGAATGCCCACTCCCCGGAAAGGCTGATTATGCCTTTCTCCGCGAAGCTCCAGTCGGAAAGATCGAGAATCCCCCCGGACGCCTGCGGCCGGTCTTGCCGCGCGCAGCCGGCAACGAGCAGCAGGACCAGCAGCAGTGCCGCACATGCGGCGCGCGGCAGCGGTGACTCCCAATCGCAAACCATCCTGGTCCGTCTCTCCGCAAAGGCGATCAGGGGCGAACTCCAACCAGTCCCGACAGGCCGTCCCCCCCCCCGCGCGCCCTGAAAGGTATGCGGCACGCGCTGTGCCGCAAGATATCATTCTGGTACCGTCAAGATTGTGTCTGGGATTGCCAGACCCGACTATCCGTCCTGTCGACTGACAGGCCACTTTCGCGTTACGCCGCTACCACCCGGCCATGGCGTGCTCAATGAGGCGCTGGCGCTCGCCGCCTGCCGGGACAATCTCAAGGCTCCAGTGGTGCTCATCGTTCCAGAGGACCATCCGCACAGTTCTCCTTGAGTCTCCATTCAGGTACTCGCGAACATTTCGGGTGTCAACGGACTGAAATGGAGCAAATTCAGCAAGACAGTCGAGTGACAAGGGATCACTTTAGCGACGTGTGCAACGCCCGATGGCCACGGAGAATACAGACAGGAGCTACCTGCGCGCGGATTCAGGCTTTACGTAACCGTCGTTGCAGCAATGTCTGCATATCTCTACGGCTGTCGGCAATCACCATCACATGAACATTTCCGTTCATGACCAAAAATGAATCGACAGGGCATGAAAAACATCTCACGGTACTCGCGAAGCCAAACCGTCTGCAATTCGTTCCTTCCGCTTTTTCGGGTGCGTCATGATATTCAATGGAGTCGTACAACGCTTCCAGGTCACGGGATCATCGTTGGTCAAAAATACCTGTAAAATCATCAGCGACTCTTACTCCGATCTCAAAGTCGTTGAACAAGATCACCGAAGAATTGGACCTTGCACTCCTCAATCCGAAGCGTATCAAACGCAAAAATCTTCAGAAGAGCCATTGTATACGGAGTCTTTTTGACAGCGTAAACCGGTGAGATCTATTACCTGCTGAATAGACTGCCGGGAACAATAAAAAAGCTCTGTTTTCATGCACGCTTGACGGCGCCAGACATTGTCGTTTTCACCTTCCTCCATGCCTGTACCCTGCCAGATACGCCAATCCCCCGGTGACGGTTGACAACGTATCGTATCGTTTTATCTCTATGCTGATGATTCCGCTCCTGGCGTCGCTGTGCTATTTTCTCCGTAATCCGAGATTGCCAGATGGTTTTCTTTTGGGTACATGCCTTGGACATGACCGCGACTTGCCGGGAGGACAGTGCTTTTTCTGGATCATCTTGTTTTGCGGAATGTGTTTTCTGGCTTTGATTCGATTCACGCCTGTGCCGGGCTGGCCCGGCGGCGTATACACCACGGGAGGTTCCGGTGGGGAGTGAACCGCACATTGGTGATGACCAGCTGCTGCAGCTGGTCACCTTTCACATCGGCGAAGAAGAGTTTGGCGTGGATATTCTCAAGGTGCAGGAGATCATCCGCACCATGGATATCACCATGGTCCCTCGCGCGCCCGAGTTCGTGGAGGGAGTGATAAATTTGCGGGGGAAGGTCATACCGATTATCGACATGCGGCGGCGATTTCATCTTCCCATCCGCGATCACGACAAGTTTACCCGGATCGTCGTTGTCGACATCGACGACATGATTGTCGGATGTGTCGTCGACTCCGTAAACGAGGTACTGCGCATTCCCGCCGATACGGTGGAACCACCGCCTCCGGTGGCTGCGGGCATCGATTCGGAATATATCCGCGGTGTCGGTAAACTCGACGACAGGTTGCTCATTTTGCTGGATCTGGACCGGCTCCTGATGCGCAAGGGCATGGAGTCCATGGATCTGTAGTGCTGCGCGCGCCAGCCACGGCACAGCTTCTGTCGCCGGAGAGCGGACCTTCCGTGGCGCTCCTTCTGTCGCCGGAGAGCGGACCTTCCGCCGGGCATAAAGCCCGGTAAACCGGGTACCACCTTTTCAACGCAAAACATGCAATAACACGCCGTGAGTTTTTCTCTGCCTGCATCTGTCAAGGACGTCCTGTCCGGAGCGGTTTCGACGCAGCGCGTGCTCAAGAGCGGTCTTGGAACCAAGGCCGTCCTGGCGACCGTCTTGCTTGCCCGCGGAGAAAACGTCGTTTTCCTGGCCCGCGACTTCGCCGAATATACCGAACTCCGGGGGCTGCTGCGGCTGTTGCAACCGACGCAGGCGCAGGCGGTCTGGGAGGCGTCCTGGGTGATGTTTCCTCCCTACGCGCCGACGCTTGGCAGCGGCGCCGACGCGACGCAGTGGGCAAAACGCAGCGCGTGTCTCTATGCCCTGGCCGAGGGGAGACGTCCGCTCGGCGTCCTGATGACGGTCGACAATCTGCTGCCCAAATGGCCGCCCCGCGACTTTTTCGCCTCCAACCATCTCCGGCTGCGCACGGGCGAAGAGCTGTCATCGGAGCTGGTGCTGGAGCAGGCGACGGCCTGGGGCTACGAGCGGGTCATGCTGGTAACCCGGCCCGGCGAATTGTCGATGCGGGGGGATATTCTCGACATCTTTACCCCGGGCTACGATACGGCCCTGCGCATCGAGTTCTTCGGCGACACCATCGACGATATGCGCCTGTTCGATCCGGTTTCACAGCGGGCCAAGGGTTCGTTGACCGAGGCGCTGCTGCTGCCGGCTGGTCTGGTCGCGCCGACGGCCGATGCGGCAGCCCGGGTGTCAGCGCGCTGGCATCGGCAGCGTCGGGAGGGGCAGTTGCATCCCACGCTTGAGCGCGAGCTGCTCCGCCGCCTGGAGACCGCGCCGGCGACACTGCCGCCCGGGCTGTATCATGAACACTGTTCCCGCCTGCACGAATGGTTTCCCCGATCACCGATCCAATTGATTTCGTCCTCGGCTGCTCCGGATGGGCATTCGTACGTGGATTCCGTGCTCGAAGAAACGCAATGGGCCTGGGAGGAGCTGTTGCGCTGCGGCAAGGATGACGACGAACCGGAATATACGTGGCCGAAATCGTTTTTCCTCCATGAACGTTCCGAAGTCGCGGAGCCGTTGCGCCACAACCGGACCATCTCCTTCGACGACCTGGTCATGGGCGTGCAGCAGGATGGCGTGGAACTGGCGGAGACGCCTATTTCCGGCTTCGACGATCTGTTCGCGCGCTACGGTCGCGACCTGGAAGGCCTGAGCCGGGACCGACCCTGGCAGGCCCTGACCGAGCTGCTCGGCCTTTGGGATCGCACGCGCCGCCAGACCATCCTGAGCTTTCACTCCGAGGCCGGGCGCAAGAAATTTCTGAAGCTGGTCGAGGTGGAAGGGCTGCATTTTTACACGGTCTATCAGACGCACTCGCAGGGCCTGTTCGCCCTGGTTTCGCCGTTCCATAAAGGCCTCGACCTGCACTGGAACCAGGTGCTGATCCTTGGCGAGGATGTGCTTCAGCCGGGCGGAAGCCAGCCGCCCGCGCGCGACAAGGCCTTTCGCGGCCTGGACGCCGGCGACCAGCTCTCTCCCGGCGATCTGCTCGTACACCGCGACTACGGTCTGGGACGTTTCCTCGGTCTGGAGCGGCTGGACATACCGGGCGCGGCCAATGATTATCTGCTGCTGGGCTTTTCCGGCGATGACAAGCTCTACCTGCCTGTTGACCGGCTGGGTCTCGTCCAGCGCTACAAGGGCCCGGAGGGGTCTGAGCCGGCCCTGGACCGGCTGGGCGGTGTGGGCTGGTTGCGCGCCCGGGACCGCGTGCGCAAGGCCGTGGAGCGCATCGCGCATGATCTGGTCGAGATGTACGCCTATCGTAAAATCGCCAAGGGGTATTCCTACGGTCCCTTGAACGAATACTACCGCGAATTCGAGGCCTCGTTCGGGTTCGAGGAGACGCCGGACCAGGCGCGCGCCATTCAGGACGTGTTGTCGGACATGGAGCGCTCCGAGCCCATGGACCGGCTCGTGTGCGGCGATGTCGGCTTCGGCAAGACCGAGGTGGCCATGCGTGCCGCCTTTCGCGCTGCCATGGAGGGGCGACAGGTTGCCTTGCTCTGCCCGACGACAGTGCTTGCGGAGCAGCATTATCAGAACTTTCGCAGCCGGTTGCAGGGTTTTCCCCTCAACGTGGCCATGCTCAGCCGCTTCGTTCCTCCGAAAAAGCAGAAGACGGTCATCGAGGCCGCAGCGCGCGGGCAGGTGGACATTCTCATCGGCACGCACCGGCTCTTGTCCGCGGATGTGAATCTGCCCAACCTCGGACTGCTGGTCCTGGACGAAGAGCAGCGTTTCGGCGTGACGCACAAAGAGAAGCTCAAGAAGCTGAAACGGAACGTGGACGTGGTCACGCTCACGGCCACGCCCATACCGCGTACGTTGCAACTGTCGCTGTCGGGCATTCGCGGGCTTTCGGTCATCGAGACGCCGCCGCGGGAGCGCAAGGCGGTGCAGACGGCCATGATCGAGCGCGACCCGGCCCTGTTGCGCCGCATCATCCTGCAGGAAATCGAGCGCGAGGGGCAGGTGTTCTGGGTGCATAACCGGGTGCAGGGACTGGAACGGGTCACGGCCTTTGTTCAGGCTTTGGCACCGGACGCACGCGTGGGTCAGGCCCACGGCCAGATGCCGGAGCGCCAGCTCGAAGAGACCATGCACCGCTTCTGGCACGGCGAACTCGATGTTCTGGTCTGCACGGCGATCATCGAGTCCGGCCTGGACTTTCCGCGGGCCAACACGCTGGTGGTGGATCAGGCCCAGATGTTCGGGCTGGGCCAGCTCTATCAGCTGCGCGGGCGGGTAGGGCGCTCCGACCGGCAGGCCTATGCCTATTTTGTGGTTCCCGCGCTCGCCCATCTTCCGGAGACGGCGCGCGAGCGCTTGAAGGTGGTTCTGGACATGGACTACCTCGGGGCCGGATTCCAGGTGGCCATGGAGGATTTGCGCCAACGCGGCGCCGGCAACCTGCTGGGCGAGTCGCAATCCGGCCACATTGCCAAAGTCGGCCTGGAGTTGTATCTGGAAATGCTTGAAGAGGAGGTCAGGCGCCTCAAGGGCGAGCCTTCGGCCGAGGAAACCGAACCGGAGCTGAAACTGGGTATTGCCGCAAACATCCCCGAAGCGTACATTCAGGATTCGCGCGAGCGTCTTCGGTATTACAAGGGATTCGCGTCGGCCCGCGGCGCCGCGGAGCGGAGGGAGCTCGCCGATGAGGTCCGGGACCGCTTCGGGCGTCTGCCGGAAGAGCTGCTGAATTTTCTTGCGGTGCTTGATTTCAAGCGCCTGCTGGCTTCGCTGCAGGTGCTCCGGGCGGACATCCTTCCCTCAGGCCTGTCGCTGAGCTGGGGAGAGCAGACGACGGCGGTGGACCCGGCCAGCATCACCGCCTGGGTAGCCGAACGGAGCGCCTGGGCCAGACTCCGGCCTCCGTCCACGCTGGACGTATCCTTCAATCCCTCCGGAGCGTTCCGGCAGGAGCTGCAACGTGCGGCAGATGCCCTGAGCCTGCTGCGTCGGGCGCCCGAAGGCGCCGGACCTGGACAGCGCGTACGCGACCGGAATTCGGAGCATGATGCGTAAGAGTATTCTTCTCCTTGTCGTCGTGATGTCGGGCCTGTTCTGGGGCTGCGATTCGCGGCGCGATGAAGCGGGCGTGGTGGCCCGGGTCAACAGCCGACCGTTGTATTTCAAGCAGTTGCAGAACTATTCCAGGAAAAG
>CAZGAH010000015.1:30918-32580 GCA_964523295.1 uncultured Desulfovibrionaceae bacterium
TTGGAGGCCAAATACGACCTTTCGCACCTCGGTTGGACCGGGGGCGTCACCCCGACCTTGGGCAAACTCAAGAAAGAGTACCGGAAGATACTCAGCGAACTGATCGCCCAGGAACTCATTTTTCAGGTGCTCGAAGAAAAGGGTATTCCGATCACGACCGAGGAGCTGAACCGGGCCGAGGCGGAAGTGCGTACGGACTATCCGAAAGGCGTATTCGAACGAGTTCTGGTCGAGGAGTACATCGACCTGGAAGTCTGGCGGGAGCAACTGCGGGCGCATCTGGCCTACGAAAAATTTCTCAACAAGCTGCTGCGGTCGACGATTACGGTGGAACGCAACGAGGCCGAGGCCTATTATGCGCAGAACATCGACAAGTTCACCATCCCCCCCAGGGTTGCCTTTCTGCTGCTCACGGGCACGGACAGGGCCGACGTAGCCCGGGCGGCAGAGCTGTGCCAGCAGGAACGCTCCTTCCAGCGGGTCATGGAGCAGGTCAAGGGCGTGGCCATCCAGGAAATCAAGAGCCGTGACGACCGCCTGCCCAGAAAGTGGAGCGAGGCGCTGAAATCGCTCGCGGTCGGCGAGGCCAGTCCGGTTTTCGAGGCCCAGCCCGGTTTTGAAGCCGTGCTGCTTCGCGAGCGCACGCCCCTGCAGAAACTCGACCCTGAGCAGGCCTATCCGCTGGTGGAAAACATCCTGGTCGAGCAAAAGCTCCACAAGGCGTTCATGGCCTGGCTGGAAAACGAGATCAAGGGTGCCGATATTTACATCAGTACGCATCTGCTGCAAGCGTCGACGCCCGAGGATGACGCGCCGCCGGCTCGTGAGGAGCCGCCGGCCACGCCGCAGCCTTAGCCTGCGCGGCGGCGCTGGATCTGCCGACCAGGGGCGCGCTGGACCTGTCGTCCGGCGTGCGTTGCATTGTCCGGCGAAACCGTGTAAAGTTATTGACATTTATCATGGAACCCCGGCTGAAACGATCGACTCGGAGAAGAAATGCGTAATTATTTCAAGAAAGTCAGGATGATGAAGGCTGTCTTTGGCCATGCCGCCTTGTGGATTGCCGCCGTGGCCTTGACTGGCGCCATGGCATCGAACGCCAGCTCGGCGGAAGTGGTGGACCGTATTGTCGCCGTGGTCAACGGACAAATGATTACGCTCTCGGAAGTAGACAAGAACGTGAAAATGTTTCTTGAAGGCCAGGGCGGAGGCATGGCCGACCAGCAGCTGCAGAAGAAAGTGCTGGAGCGCATGATCGACGATATTCTGCTGGCAGAAAAGGCAACGAAGCTCAAGATTACGGTCACGGAGGGCGAGATAGAGGAATTCATCAGGGATTCCAAAAAGCAAAACCAGTTCACACAGGATATGCTTGTGGAACGTTTGCGTCTCGATGGCATGACCATGGAGCAATACAGAAACAAGATCAAGCAGATGATCCTTCGCAACAGAATTTTGAGCATCATGGTGCAACGGAAAGCCGTGGTAACAGATGAAGAGGTGCAGACCTATTATGAGGCGCACAAATCCGAATTCGGGAGCAGCAACACCGTGCATGTGGTCCTGATCGTCCTGCCGGCGACCGGCGACGCGGCCGGGCTGAAGGCCAGGATACAGAAAGGCGAAATGGATTTTACCCAGGCTGCCAAAAAGCACTCCATC
>CAZGAH010000015.1:32590-43972 GCA_964523295.1 uncultured Desulfovibrionaceae bacterium
GGATCTGCGCCGGGGACTGGAAAACGCCAAAACGGGCGAGATCGTCGGTCCGTTTTCGCTGGCCGGGAATGCTGCGCTGGCTCAGATGCTATCTACGCAGGGCGGCGCACAGCCGTCGGGCCTGGACGCCGTCCGCGACAAGGTTGTCGAGGCCCTGCGTGAAACGAAGCTGGACGGATTGTTCAATGAGTATATCCAGCGCCTCCGGGAAGAAGCCGTCATCGAAATTCGTTTATAGTGTATTTTTCCGGGGCATTTCGTCGCACAGTGACCCCGAAATGATAGTTTTTGTTCCGAAAGCGGAACGGAGATGTCCATGACGTTCAAGGAAGTTGGTGAAGCCTTGCGCGAAGAACGTCTGCGCCGGGGCTTGAGCATTGACGACGTAATGCAGCGGACCAAAGTCGGCCGGCGCCATGTGGAGGCCATGGAAGAGGGCCGGGTGGGGGATCTGCCGCATCCGGTGTACGTCAAGGGCTTCATGAAGACCTATTCGGGCTTCCTGAACGTCGAGATCCCGGAAAGCAGCCGGATCGTCGATCTGGCCTTTGCCGAGTACGCGGACCAGAGCGACGCACAGCAGGGGGAATGGTTTTTCACGAACGAGGTGCCCCTTTCCGCGCGACGCAGGCAGAAAAAGAAGAAAACTTCCGACGGAAAGGGTTCAAGGCACCCTGAATGGCTGTACGTGCCGCTGGTCCTGCTGCTGTTGTTCGGCATCGGGTTTCTGCTCTGGTTTATTTTTCACACCCAGGAGCCGGCGGTCGTTCAGGAACGGTCGGAGTCGAAGAGCACGGCGTCCACGTCGGCAGCGCCACCGATTCCGATTCCCACGACATCGTTGCCGCAGGCCGAGCCGTCTGCCTCGCCGGCAGCGCCGCTGGTCCAGCAGCCTGCTCCGCCGCCATTGCCGCCGGCCGTGCCGGAAACGAGGGCTCCGGTTGCTGTTGCCGCTCCTGAGCCGCTCCAGCCGCCATCCCGATCGACGACAGTCCCGTCGGCGCCGGTCGAACCCGCTCCGGCGGAAACAGCCGTCGCCCCGCGCGAGCCTGAGGCCCCGCGCATACTCCGGCCCATGGTCATTGCCTCGGAAGAGGCCAAATCTCCGGCGGTCGATCTCATCAATGTCCTGGAGATCGTGGGCGATGGGGAATGCTGGGTCGAGGCCAGGGTGGACGCGGCCCTGACCACGGATATTTTCGTGCGCAAGGGCGAGCGCGTGGACATTCGTTTCGTGCAGTCGCTCTCGGTCAAATTCGGCAACATGAAGATGGTCCGCTTGCGCTACAACGGGCGCGAGGTTGCCTCGCAGGGGGCCGTCGGCGGTGTCCGGACACTGACTTTTCCGCCCGCCCGGTAAACGGAACGCGGCCATGGAATACACGGAAGATGTCCTGGTGCTGCGCGTCGGGAGCTTCAAGGAGGCGGACGTCTGGGTCCGTTTTTTTTCGCCGACGCGCGGCGTCATGACCGGCTTTGCCTTTGGCGGCAAACGGAGCCGGCGCCGTTTCCCGGGGTGTCTCGATGCCTTGAACCGGGTTTTGTTTCATATCAAGAGCAACCGCACCGGTTCGTATCTGTGCCTGAACGAAGGCGTGCTGCTCCATGCGCCGGTGCGGTTGCGCCAGGATTGGAAACGGCTGGGACTGGCGATGAACTGCCTGCATTTCGTCGAGGCCGTAGCGCCCGATCCGGCCGGGGCGTCCGCGGCCTTTCGCTGCGTGCGGGAAACCCTGGCCGTCCTGGAGCAGGCCGGGCAGGTTTCGCCGCTGTTGCCGGTATTTTTTCGGGCCGCCCTGGCGTTTTCCATCGGCTACCGGCCGCGTCTGGATGCCTGCGGCGTCTGCTCGACAGAGCGCAGGCCCCCGGCCGGTCCTGCCGGCACGGGGGCGGGCTGGCGTTTTGCCGTCGAGAGCGGTGACGTGCGCTGTCCGCGCTGTCAGGGGCAGTCCGGGGGCCTGGAGCTGCCGCTTGCGCCGCCAACGGCGCAGCTGCTGGCCGATCTGTGTACCACGGCGCCCGAGGCATGGCCCACGCAGGCGCTGCCATACCAGACGCGGCGCGAGTGTGCTATGGTCGTGGATCATTTCGTGCGGTATCATCTGGGCCTTGCCTGGGACCGGGGGCGATTTCATCGGACCTGAGTCCGGAGGCCCGCCGGCGCGGCGAGGCCATTGCCGGTTGCGTTGTCCGCCGTCTGAAGGCGCTCACGCATCATGCACTTCGATTGAAACGGGAGAGAGGAATGCATTTTCAGAATCTCATTCTTACGCTGCAAAATTTCTGGGCGGAGTACGGATGCGTCATCCAGCAGCCTTATGATCTCGAGGTCGGTGCCGGCACCTTTCATCCTGCCACGTTTCTGCGGGTCATCGGTCCGGAGCCCTGGAACGTCGCCTATGTCCAGCCTTCGCGCCGGCCTGCGGACGGGCGCTACGGCGAGAATCCCAACCGCTTGCAGCACTACTACCAGTTCCAGGTCATTCTCAAGCCGTCGCCTCCGGACATCCAGGATGTCTATCTGAAGAGTCTGGCCGCGTTGGGCGTGGACAAGTCCCTGCATGACATCCGCTTCGTGGAGGATGATTGGGAATCGCCGACCCTGGGCGCCTGGGGACTGGGGTGGGAGGTCTGGCTCAATGGCATGGAGGTTACCCAGTTCACCTATTTTCAGCAAGTCGGGGGCATCGATCTGGCCCCGGTGAGCGTGGAGCTGACCTACGGCCTGGAGCGCATCGCCATGTATCTGCAGGAAAAGGAATCGGTCTACGATCTGGCCTGGAATGACGCCGTGACCTACGGGCAGGTTCACCACCAGGGCGAGGTCGAGCATTCCACCTACAATTTCGAGAAAAGCGACCCCGAGATGCTGTTGCGCGCCTTCGATGCCGCCGAGGCCGAGTGCAACCGGCTGTGCCAGGACGGTCTGCCCTGGCCGGCGTACGATTACTGCATGAAATGCTCGCATACCTTCAATCTGCTGCAGGCGCGCGGCGCCATTTCCATCACCGAGCGCACCGGCTATATCGCCCGGGTTCGCAACCTGGCGTCGGCCGTCGCCGCGCTCTACGCCCGGCAACGCGAGCAGATGGGCTACCCCTTGCTCCGCGAGCCCGGGAAGCAGGCCGGACAGGAGAGCTGAAGTTCCGCTGTCCGGATCGGAATGCCCTGGCCGCGAGCTTCAGTCGGTCAGGTTGCGAATGGCGTCTCGTTTATGGAATGTCACCCAGAGTAAGAGGAAAATGGTCCCGCCATGTCCCTTTTAGTGCTTGAAATTGGAACCGAGGAAATCCCGGCGCGGTTTTTGTCAGACCTCCAGGCCGGGTTGAAAGCCGGGTGTACGGCTGCGTTCGATAAAGCGCTGCTGGAGTGCACCAGCATCGAGACCTTCGCGACGCCGCGACGTCTGGTGCTTCGGGTCGACGGGCTCAGCCCGCTCCAGCGTACGGCCGAGGACGTCGTCACGGGTCCGCCGCGGCGCGTGGCCTACGACGCCGCCGGGCAGCCGACCAAGGCGGCCCTGGGCTTCGCCCGTACCAATGGCGTGACCCTGGACGACGCCTTCATTCTGGAGACCGACAAGGGCGAGTATCTGGCCGTGCGCCGTGTGACCGGCGGCGCCGCCGCTGCCGACATTCTGCCCGGCATTCTGCCCGGGATCATCGGCGCGCTTCCCTTTCCCAAGCGGATGCGCTGGGGGAGCCTGGATTTCGCCTTCGGCCGTCCGGTGCGCTGGATACTGGCCATGCTCGACGACGCGGTCCTACCGTTCCCGCTGGCCGGAATCAGCTCCGGTAACCTGACCTGGGGGCATCGGGTCATGGGCCCCGGCCCTTTTGTCGTAACCGACGCGGAGCAGTATTTTACGCTCATCGCCGCGCAGGGCCGGGTTGTTCTCGACGCAACCGCGCGTCGTTCGGGCATCGTGGCCCAGGGCGACGTACTGGCCTCGCAGGCGGCCGCGGGGGCGAAACCGGTCTGGAAACCGGCCCTGCTGGACGAAGTCTCCGGCCTGGTCGAGGCGCCGACGGTTATGCTGGGCAGCTTTAATCCCTCCTTTCTGGAACTCCCGCGCGAGGTGCTGCTCACGAGCATGGAGAGCCATCAGAAAAGCTTTGGCGTCGAGACCGCGGATGGACGGTTGCTGCCCCATTTCCTGTGTACGCTCAACCTGGAGCCCAAGGACCCGGCCCTGGTCCGCAAGGGCTGGGAGCGCGTGCTCAAGGCCAGGCTGGAGGACGCGCGCTTTTTCTGGAAGACCGATACGGCGCAAGGCCTGGACGCCTGGCTGGAGAAGCTCGACCACGTCGTGTTTCTCGGCCCACTGGGCAGCATGGGCGACAAGAGCAGGCGGCTGGAGACGCTCTGCGGCTACCTGACCACGGCCTACGGCAGTGCCGACCCCGCGTTGGCGGAGGAACTGCGCCGGGCCGGTCGGCTGGCCAAGGCCGACCTCGTTTCGGAGATGGTCGGCGAATTCGCCGACCTTCAGGGCCTGATGGGCGGCATCTACGCCCGGCGCGCCGGTGAAAGCGAGCGCGTATCCCGCGCCATTTATGAGCATTACCTGCCCACCGGTCCGGATAGTCCGGTTCCGGTCACCCTGGCCGGCGGCCTGCTGTCCATAGCGGACAAGGCCGATACCCTGGCCGGCTGCTTCGGCCTGAACATGATTCCCACGGGCGCGAACGACCCGTACGGGCTGCGGCGCGCCGTGCTGGGTATCTGCCGGATCATCCTTGAAAAGGGGCTGCGTCTGGATCTGGAGGCGTTGCTGCGGACGGCGTTGCAGGGATATGGCCAGCGGTCCTGGAAGCTGGCGCCGGAGCAGGCCCTGCCCCGGCTGCTGGAGTTCTTCTCCACGCGGCTCAAGCATTATTTCATCGGCCAGGGCTGCGATACGCTCGTCGTCGAGGCCGCGGTCGGCGCCGGCGTCAACGATATCTTCGGCCTGGCCGGACGCCTTCAGGCCCTGGAGGCGTTCAGCAAGGAGCCGGACTTCGCGCAGGCAGTGTTGACCTTCAAGCGCGCCGGCAACATCATCCGCAAACAGGGGCAGGACGACGGGTCCGGGCCGGACGGCCGCTATCGCCCCGAGCTGCTGGTCGAGAGCCAGGAAAAGGCGCTCGCCGCCAAGCTCGAATCCGTGACCGGGCCGTTTCAGCAGCTGTGGAGCGAGGACAACTACGCCGAACTGTTCGGATTGCTGCGCGCGCTCAGACCCTTTGTCGATGCTTTTTTCGACAATGTCATGGTCATGTGCGACGACGCCGCGCTACGGCGCAACCGTCTCGACCTGCTCGCGGCGCTGACGGGATTGCTCGGTCGACTGGCCGATTTCAATGCCCTGCAGGTCTGAGGCACGCGCCGACGCCGTAGCCGGCAGCGGACTTCGCCCCGGAACGGGACGGCACGCGGATGCCGGAACTGGGCGCGATGGAGCCCGGACGGAGTGGACGGGCTGAACGGGAAGCGGCGCTCGGGATTGGAACACTGCGTATGGACAGTAAAGTCAGTCCTTTTCCTGGGGTACATTGCGCGTATTTCGTGCAGGGGCGATGCCTGTACGAGGAAAGCAGAAACCCCGGCTTGAATACTGCCTGGCGCTGCAAGGTGCTGGCCGCGTGGGAAGAGGAATACGAGCGGTTCTTGACGCAGGCGGAAAACTTCGATCTGGAGATTGAGCTGGCAACGCGGATATGGCAACAACGGCTGAGCGATCTGATCATCGGGCCGAGTCCATGCCCGGACTATCAGCCGGGACGCCCGGCCGTCCAGCCGGGTGAAGGCGACGAGGACGAGCCGGATATTGCCTGCGCCTTTTCCTGGATAGGATTGTGTCTTTTCGCCCTGCCCGCCTGCTCGGGCGTCTGCAACCACTTCGCCGCCCGACCCGACGCGGCGGGCGAGGTGGAGGATTGAGGCCGGCGGCATTCCCGCCACGATCTGCATGAAGTATCGGCAGCGCTACATGCCCTGCGAAGGAGAGACTACGCATATGGACGAACAACAGCATGCTTCAATCGGCGTCGGCCCGCTCATCGTGCTGCCCTGGCTGAACCAGGCATCCTTGCCGGTTCCGGCGCCCGCCGGGGCGCTGTTTTTCGACCCTGGCGCGGAGGAGAACAAACCCGACGCCCGCGGACGGACCTGGCGTCCGACGTTCTTGCCTCTGCCTCCCAAACAGGCAAGACGGATTCTCGCCGCCATCACGCAGTTCGGCGAGCAGTTCCGCGACCCGCAGGAGCTGGCCAGCTTCGCCGCCGGGGCCGGAGAAACGGGCTATTGCAATGCAGGCGCCGCGCTGCGATCCGAACTGGCCGCGCTCGCCAGGCTCGGCGCCGGCGAACCCGAGCCGGTCGAGGCCGCGCCCATGATGCCATATCTGCTCCAGGCGCAGCAGCTTCTGCTGCTGGCCTCGTCGATGGAAGGGCGACTCGGGGAGATTGTCGAGCTTCAGGCCTCCGTGGAGCGTAGCACCGAGCGCTTCAACGCCTCGCTGGGACTGACCGACGAGGCCGAAGACATCGCCCCGCAGCCCGTGGACGCGGTCGTCGGAGGCGGAGCCGAAGCCCTGATGCCCTGGCCGCTGATCCTGGAAAGCATGATGGTCCTGTTGCCTGACGGGGCCTGCTTTTTCGTTGCCGACCCCTCCCTGCGCAGCGAGTGGGAAGAGAACGGAATCCAGGCCTCGCCCATTACGGAGGAGGAACTCCGGGTCCTCGATCCGAACGCGGGAGACGGGACCGCCGCGGAGAACTATTGCGTCTATGTGGCACCGGCCTGGCGGCTGCTCGGAAAACGGACGCTTCCGGCGGACAAGCCCTGGCTGAAGCGCGACGTGCGTATGTATTGCGCGACACGGTGACAGTGATTCGGAATGGAGCATGGTCAGCGGGGCGTCCCCTCTGTTCCGCGCTCGACGAGTCCTCGGGGATGCACTTCGCGACCGGGGAGAACTCCGCAATGCAGGGAGGTAGCGCGACATGACGGACATGGAGATCCGGACGGAGCGTTTGCGGCAGATCAAGGGCGTGATCTTCGACTGCGACGGCGTGCTGTTCGATTCGCTGGAGTCCAACAAACGCTACTACAATTCCATACTGGCGCATCTGGGCCTCGGACCGATGAATCCGGAGCAGGAGCGCTTCGTACACATGCATGTCGTACAGGCCGCTTTGGACTTTATCGTTCCGGCGAGCCACAAGGGCGAGGTTGAGGCCGCGCGGCAGAAGGTGGATTATTTCACGGAAATCATGCCCTTTCTCACGCCGGAGCCGGGCATCTTCGAACTGCTGGACCAGCTGCGGGACGTCGGGATCCGGCTGGCGGTCAGCACCAACCGGACCACGACCATGGACCGGCTGGCCTGGCGATTCGGTCTGCATCGCTACTTTTTTCCGATCATGACTGCGCACACCGCCCGGCCCAAACCGCATCCCGAGGGCGTTCACCACATTCTGCGCGCCTGGGGGATCGATCCGGCAACAGTCGCCTTCGTGGGTGATTCCGACCTGGACGAGGCCACGGCCCGGGCCGCTGGCGTGACCTTCTGGGCCTACCGCAATCCGAACCTGAACGCGGCCATGCACGTCTCCTGTTTCTGGGCCCTGGCCCTGGACATGCAGCTCCGGCAACGCAGCAAGGAGAAATGGCTGCCCAGGTCGGCAGGACAAACGCCTGCTACTTCCAAGTCAAAGGGAAGAACCCCACGTCAGGGCAATCAATAATCGTATTTCCCACTCGCGGGCTATGCCTTTTGAATTTCTATGCTCGCCTTTAGTCATCGCCTTATCTAGAATTTTTCTAGACAAAAAGCTTGTTATGGCTACAAAATATGTTGTCAGGCTTTCGGAAGAGAAACGACGTGAACGGAAATCAATCAGCTACCACCGGCATAGCCGGTGGTAGCTGATTTTGTCGCTCTCCATTTAGCTGCGTGGCTCGTTTCCGCCTGGCGAATCCAGCACAGCTGTTCCTCCATTCTGTAGGCCAGACCTGTGGCATATGCTTCGTTTTCCAACTCTTTGAGTGCCTCAGCCTGCGATTGCGTCTTGGCCGTTTCACGAGCCTTGAGCACGCCCCAACCCGTACTTTCAGGTAACTCCCGCACCCTCGCCTCTGCCTTGCGAACGCCGGCCACTGCCTTCGTAAAAAGTTGAACCACATGAAACCAATCTACTGTCACTTCTGCATTTTTGAAGTCTTCGCCCTCCCCGGCCACAAAGCTGCCGGACATGTCGCTCACCACTTCAAGGGCTCATTCAGACTCGCCCCCCCCTTGGCTTTCACGTGCTCCTTACATTAAGGCTCACCGATCGGCCTCTACATCGAGGCGCAGCTCACTGGGTTTGTTATCCAGATCGAGCGCCTGCCCGACCACCTTCCTTGGATCAGAGAGACCAAGACCAAGTGTCAACAGATCGCCAGTGCTCACAGGCTGTTACCTCCGTTTGGAGGTCTTGGTCTATCGTACAGTGGGAGTTGCAGTCAATGAAGTCGGATTTCACATGATTCGTCGATTAACCCACTATTCAACAATAAAAGGTAACAGAGCTGTAAAAACAACGGCATGGCTCGTACGCATAGCTGGAAAATATCGCGATTTACTCATTAGTTGCCAACTCAAAAGAAACTCTGGGATCATCAGTCTGGTTCATTGGAGGCCCGTTTCTTCCAATGGCAACCGGAAGGCTGGCGTTTACCGTCCCTCCCAGTAGCGTATCGGCGGGGCGAGACGACCGGCGGGGCTGGCATAGCGTTCGTCCGCGTAGCCCAGGGCGATTACCGAAAAGACGGTTTCCTCGCGCGGGATGCGCAGCACGGCCTTCAGCGCGGGCTGGTGAGCTATCGCGGCCACGGCGTATCCGATGAGGCAGCTGCCCAGGCCCAGGCAATGCGCGCCGAGCAGGATGTTCTGCGTGGCCAGCAGCGCGTCCTCCATGGGGCAGCTGGCTCCGGGCTTCATACCGACGAGAATCGCGGCCGTGGCGCCGTGGAACAGTCGGTCTTCGCCGCGCTCGGCGTAGTCCTGAAGCGCGCGGGAGACCGAGGCGTAATGGTCGCGGTAGTAGGCGGACAGCTCGGGCTTGCCGATCAGCCGCATCAGCGCGCGCAGCCAGGCCTTGCCGGCCATGGCGTTGAGACGCCGGAAAAAGGTGGCCACCTCGCCGGCAAAGGCCGTCACGGCGTCCCGGTCGGGAAGCAGGGTGAAGGTCCAGCGTTGGGAATTGGTGCCCGAGGGTGCGGTGATGCCGATCTTGACCAGGTCTTCGAGCAACGGACGCGGAACCGGCGTCTGGCGGTAGTTACGGCAGGAGCGGCGCGAGCGCATGAGCTGTACCAGGGCCGCGGCGTCGCACTCGCCCGGGGCGAGCCAGCGATCGGGCGCGGCAAGGTTCTCGTACTGCTGCGCCTCGGCCCACAGTGCAGGCACGGTAATGGCCTGTTCCGGGCACACGGCCGCGCAATGGCCGCAGGCCAGGCAACTCCTGGCGACGAAACGGACCGTGCCGCCTTCGCGTTTCAAAGCCTGCCGAGGGCAGACCCGCAGGCAGAGTCCGCAGCCGGTGCAGCGGGTCTCGTCCACGCTGACGATTCGTGACAGAGTCATGCTATGCCCTCCGTTGCCTGCTGCCCAGGGTTTCCTCTGGCGCGGGCGTAGGTGTTGAATGCGCGGGTATGATTTCGATACCTGCCAAAGTCGCGGCAGTCCCTTCGTCGATGCGCAGAGCGATCATAGCGGAATGGACGAAAAATCAAAACAGGCAGTGTTGGGCGCAGGGCGTCCGGTTTCCCGGACCGGGCGTCAGAGCTATGGTCTTTTTCCGCCTTTTTTGCCATGCTGCGCGTGGCGGTTGATCGCACGCCATTTTTCTGCAATGGATACCAAAGGGGGAAAATACCATGTCCAGCACCGTCTATTGTGTCGGTCCGCGCGCACGCGGGCCGCAGGACAACCGCAGCAGTAAAATCGCCAGGCTTTTCGATGCCGCCGGATTCAGCTCCCTCGTCGGGAAAGACAATTTGACGGCAATTAAACTGCATTTCGGCGAGCGCGGATCGGATACCTTCATCAAGCCGGTGCACGTGCGCGCCGTTGTGGACAAGGTCAAGGACGCGGGCGGCAAACCCTTTTTGACCGATACGAATACGCTCTACGCCGGCAGCCGGCACAACGCGGTGGATCATCTGGAGACGGCCGAGCGGCATGGCTTCGGTTTCGGTCCCATGGGCGCGCCGCTGCTAATTGCCGACGGCCTGCTCGGGGACAATGAAAAGGAGCTGGCCATTCCCGGCCGACATTTTCAGACCGTACGCATCGCGGGCGCCATTGTCCGGGCCGAGGCCATGATCGTGCTGTCGCATTTCAAGGGACACGAGATGGCCGGATTCGGCGGCGCCATCAAGAATCTGGCCATGGGCTGCGCCACGGGCGCCGGAAAACGCGATCAGCATACGCCGCGCTTCGCCGTCAACGCGGAGACCTGCATCGGCTGCGGCGAGTGCGAGCGCGTCTGCCCGGTCGGCGCGGCCTGCGTGGGCGATGACGGCAGGGCCGCAATCGACAAAACCCTGTGCATCGGCTGCGGCGAGTGCTACATTCACTGCCCGGAAAAGGCGGTGGACGTGGACTGGCTTACCTCAATCCCGCCGTTCATGGAGCGTATGACTGAGTACGCTCTGGGAGCGGTTCAGGGCAAAAAGGACAAGGTCGGATTCATCAATTTTCTCTATAACATCACGCCGGATTGCGACTGCCTCCCCTGGAGCGACAGTCCCATCGTGGCCGACATCGGCATCCTGGCGAGTACGGATCCTGTGGCCCTGGATCAGGCCTGCTTCGATCTGGTCAATCGTCAGCCCGGGCTCCCCGGCTCGCATCTGGGCTGCAATCACGGCTGCGGGGAGAACAAATTCAAGGGGCTATGGCCGCATACCGAGCCGGAGATGCAGCTGAGCTATGGCGAGGCGATCGGGCTGGGGAGCAGACGCTATGCGCTGGTCGAACTCTGATTCAGGCTCCGGGCATGTTGCGGCTCAAGGCCGTGCTGGGCCTGGACTACGCCAAGGCCTTCGGGCTCGGAGTCGTCCCTTTTTTGCCCTGGGACGCCTTGAAGCTGGTTGCGGCCTTGACCTGCAGCCGCGTGCTGCATAAACACCGGCTGCTGCCGCGTTGACGCGGCGCATTCGACAGCCGGGGCGTGGGCCGTCGGCTGTGCTTTTTTCCCGTCACCCTTAAACCGTTCATTGCAGTATCAGCGCATCGCGAGCCTTGGGGGGGGCTGGCGGCCCGTCAGCTCCGCCATCAGCTTGTGAAAAGGGACGTCATCAGGGTACGGCTGCGCATACTGCCAATACAGAGGTTTGATCATGGCCAAA
>CAZGAH010000015.1:43982-57139 GCA_964523295.1 uncultured Desulfovibrionaceae bacterium
GTTCAGTTGGGAGAGACAAATCTGTTACTTGTGAAAAAGAAGAGCGATCTTGGAGCGATAGTTTCCGACTATCTCCTGAACAACACGTCCATGCTCGGCTATTTCGAGCGATTTGAAAACGATGAGGACCTGCTCGAAGAGAAGTTGGAAGAATTCTGCACGGAAGTGGATGCGCTCGTCGAGGAGCTTATCGAGGTGTTGGAGTCGGACAACGAAGACATTGATGACGACGAGTATTCCTAGGCGGACAGCGCGTGGGGCCTGGCAGACAGGCCTGCGGTCCGGTCCCGCGGGAAAGGACCGTCATCGATCACCCCGACGCAGGAGGCATACAGCATGATACGCAACCTGTTCTTTGCGGCGCTGATTCTGGGACTGAGCGTAAATACCGTGAGCGCGGCGGACGAGCCCGTCCCGCGGGTGGGCAGCCGGGGCGAGTGCGAAGAGCACTGCATCGCTGCCTGCCCCAACGTTCCGGTGAAGAAACTCATCTGCGAAAAGCGGTGCAAACGGCGCTGCAAGCAGGAGTACCCTTCCGTTCTGGACAAGAAGCGCTGAACCTTGCACACCGCCTTTCGGGAGACTGCCGCAGGCGAACGTTGCCTTTTTTACGGAGTGCGATATTCTTCCGTCTTCGGTTTAGATGATCCCGCAGTATTCGGGTCAGAATGGCAGTGCGTCAGCAGCCAGGAGACCTGGCCCCGGGCAGGTCCAATCAAAGGAGTACGACGTGAGCACGAATTCTCAAAACCGCGCGCCCGAGGCCCTGGTTTCGGATCCAGCCTCGGTGGAAATGCTGCACAAGGCGCGGGCCGAACAGGTGCCTACCGTGTTCGAGCGCTACGAGACGCAGCGCTCGCAATGCGCTTTTGGCCGCCAGGGGGTCTGCTGCCGGGTCTGCCACATGGGCCCCTGCCGCATTTCGGCCAAGGCGCCGCGCGGCATCTGCGGCGCCGACGCCGACACCATCGTGGCGCGCAACTTTCTGCGCGAGGTGGCGGCCGGGAGCGCGGCGCACGCCGATCATTGCCGGCACCTGGTGCTGCTGCTCAAGAAGACGGCTCAGGGCGAGGAAACGGACTATTCGATCAAGGATATTGACGCGCTCAGAAACCAGGCCAGGATGTACGGCCTGCCCGGGGCGGACGAACGCGAACCGGCCGATCTGGCCCGCGACCTGGCAGCCTGCTTTCTGGCCGAATTCACTGATCAGGAATCCCCGCTACGCACGACGCTTCTCGCTCCGCTGAAGCGACAGGCCGTCTGGCGCAATGCGGACGCAACGCCCGGCGGCATCGACCGCATGATTGTCGAGGCGTTGCACCGCGGTCACATCGGCGTGGATCATGACTATCGGAACATCCTCTTGCACGCCTTCCGCACGTCGCTGGCCGACGGCTGGGGCGGCTCGCGCATCGCCTCCATGGCCTCGGACGTGCTTTTCGGCACGCCCATGCCCGTCCGCAGCCAGGCCAATCTGGGCGTGTTGCAGGCCGCGAACGTGAACATCCTGGTGCATGGGCACGAGCCCGCGCTCTCGGAGCTGCTGGCCGCGGCCGTGCGGGACAAGAAACTGCTGGAACGCGCGCGTGGGGTCGGCGCGGCCGGGATCACCCTGGCCGGCATCTGCTGCACGGCCAACGAGGTGCTCATGCGTCACGGCATCCCCGTTGCCGGGAATTTTCTGCAGCAGGAGCTGGCGCTCATCACCGGCGCGGTCGAACTCATGGTCACGGACGTGCAGTGCGTAATGCCCAGCCTCCCGACCGTGGCGGCGAACTATCACACCGAGGTCGTCTCCACCAGCGACATCGCCCGCACGGTCGGCGCCACGCATCTGCCCTTCGAGCACCACCGGGCCATGGACTGCGCGAGGGAGCTGGTCCGGCGCGCCGTGGACAACTTCAGCCGCCGCGACCCGGCCAAAGTCTCCATACCCACGCATACGCGCCCGCTGGTGGCCGGATTCAGCCTGGAGGCCGTGAAGCGGCTGCTGGGCGGACGGTTCCGGGCCTCGTTGCGTCCGCTCAACGACGCGGTCATCGCCGGCCGCATCAAGGGCGTGGCCGGCATCGTGGGCTGCAACAATCCCAAAACGAAGCTCGACGCCTACATCAACGCGGTGACGCGCGAGCTTGTGGCCAACGATGTGCTCGTGCTCAAGACCGGCTGCGCCGCGCTGGCCTCGGCCAAGGCCGGGATGCTCGCGCCCGAGGCCGCGCTCGAGTACGCCGGTCCCGGATTGAGGGAGGTCTGCCAGGCCACGGGCCTGCCGCCGGTGCTGCATCTGGGCAGCTGCGTGGACAATTCCCGGATACTCGAGGCGGCGGCCGCCATGCTGGCCGAGGGCGGTCTGGGCGAGGATTTCAGCGATTTGCCGGCCGTGGGCCTGGCCCCGGAGTGGATGAGCGAGAAGGCCGTGGCCATCGGCTGCTATTTTGTCGCCTCGGGCCTGGAAGTCATCCTGGGGCAGCCCTTCCACGTCGGCGGATCGCCGGCAGTGGAGGCCTTTCTCGGCGACGGCGCGCGCGAGATGTTCGGCGCCGGATTCCGCGTCTGCGAGGACCCTGCCCTGGCGGCACGTGAGGCGCTGGAGATCATCGCCCTTAAACGCGAGCGGCTCGGCATCGATCGCCAGGTCCGGCGCAAGCTTTTCGACATGAAGGACAGGAGGACGCTCGATGTCCGGAACTGATCGCAGCGCCGACCCGGCCGGCGCCAGGGAGGGGTTGCGCCATGTCTAAGGAAATCTGCACTGCCGCGATAGACGGCGCGCAGCGCTGGATAGAGCGGGCCCATGCGGCACTGGACGCAGCCAAGGCCGCGCACGGGGCCGACTGCCCGGTCGGGTTCCCGGAGACGGCCTATCATTTGCCGATCACCTACGCACTGACGGGTCTTGAAGTCCGCACCCTGGCCGACCTCGACCGGACTTTGCACTACGCGCGCAACCTGACACCGGACAGACCTGCCGCGGATTGCTGGCTGCCCTATCTGGGCGCGGCGCTCGACGCCGGATCCGCCGCGCTGTTCGCCTGCGAGGCGCTCGAGGCCTGCCGCTACGTGAACGGGCCGCATCCCGTGCAGGGCATCTGGCTCGGCGCTGCGTCCGACGTGCTCATGCGCGAGCGCGGGGTGGAATTCGTCGATGGCACGGCGCCGGGTTTCGCCGCGATCACCGGCGCCGCGCCCACGAACGCCATTGCAGTGCGCATCGCCCGCGAGCTGCAGGAAAAGAATCTCTATGTGTTCATGGCCGGCCGCACGTCCTCGGAACACGGCGAAAAGCAGTTCGCCGAGCAGCTCGCCGAGGAAGGCGTCCAGCTCGGCTGGGAGAGCCGGCTGGTTCCCTTCGGTCCCGACGCCTCGGCGCTCGTATACGCGCTCGGCTTTGCCAGCCGCGCGGCCATGGCCTTCGGTAACGTCAAACCCGGCGACGCGCGCGGCAACCTGCTCTATAACAAGTCGCGCGTCTTTGCTTTTGTCCTGGCCCTGGGCGAGGTCTCCGCCGAGCAGTACGCCCTGGCCGCCGGCGCCATCACCTACGGGTTTCCGGTCGTCGCCGACACCGCCATTCCGGAAATTTTGCCGTCCGGCATCTGCACCTACGAGCACGTTGTCGCCAGCGTGCCGCACGAATCCATGGTCGAGCGCGCGCTGGATATCCGCGGGTGCAAGGTCAAGGTGACAAAGATCGACATCCCCGTGCCCTATGGCGCCGCATTCGAAGGGGAGCTGATCCGCAAGCACGACGTGCACGTCGAATTCGGCGGCAACAAATCCCCGGCCTTTGAATTCGTCTCCATGGTGGACATGGACCAGATTCCCGAAAGCGGCGTGGACCTGGTCGGTCCCGACGTGGACACCGTTGACCGGGGGACTGCCCTGCCGCTGGCCATCTGGGTCGAAGTCGCCGGTCGCAAGATGCAGTCCGATTTCGAGCCCGTGCTCGAGCGCCAGATTCACCATCTGCTCAACGGCGCGGAGGGCATCTGGCACATGGGACAGCGCGATCTCGTCTGGACGCGCATCTCGCGCAACGCCTTCGCCCGGGGACTGCGACTGAAACACTACGGCGAGATCATCCGCGCGCGCCTGCTCTCCGACTACCCGGCCATCGTGGACAAAGTCCACGTCACGCTGGTTACCGACGCGGACGAAGTCCAGCGCCGGCTGGACTACGCGCGCCAGGTCTACGACCAGCGCACCCGCCGGCTGGCAGCCCTGACCGACGACGCCGTGGATACCTTCTATTCCTGCCTGCTCTGCCAGTCCTTTGCCCCGAACCATGTCTGCGTGATCAGCCCCGAGCGTGCGGGATTGTGCGGCGCCTATACCTGGCTGGACGGCAAGGCCGCGCACGAAATCGACAATACCGGCCCCAACCAGCCCGTACCCAAGGGCGAGTGCCTGGACCCCGAGCGCGGGCTCTGGGATGGCGTCAACGAATACGCCTTTCAGAACAGCCATAAAAGCGTGGAGCGACTGTGCATGTATTCGCTCATGGACGCGCCCATGACCAGTTGCGGCTGCTTCGAGGCCATCTGCGCCTATGTGCCCGAATGCAACGGCGTCATGGCCGTTCCGCGTGAATACGCTGGCGATACGCCACTGGGTCTGCGCTTCTCCACCCTGGCCGGCAACGTGGGCGGCGGACAGCAGACGCCGGGCTTTCTCGGCTGCTCGAAAACCTGGTTCGCCTCCAAAAAATTCCTTCAGGCCGAAGGCCGTCAGGCCAGGCTGGTCTGGATGCCCACGATCCTGAAAGAACAATTGCGAGCCGATCTGGAGGAGCGCTTTCAGACGCTCGGATTGCAGGATTTCCTGGGCAAGATAGCCGACGAAAACATAGCCGTGGACGCGCAGGATATCCGCTCCTTCATGGAGCGCGTCGGCCACCCGGCCTTGACCCTGCCCCCCATGGACGAATTCACCAGCCCCGACGACACCGCGTCCCCGGTCGCGTCACCGGAAACGGCAGCCGCGCCGCAGCCTGCACCAGTCGCGACGGCCGCTCCCGACGTTCAGGACGCCCCGATGCCGTCCGTCGCAGGCGCGAGCGTTCCCGAAGCGTCCGAGCCCGCGGCGCCGCTGCCCGATGACCTGGCCCGGCTCAAGGACGACATTGTCGGACAGCTCAAGCGGGAGCTGAAGGTTGAGCTGGGTCGCGACATCGCCGCGGCCATCATCGATACGCTGCAACACTCGTTCGGCGTCGCGTCGTCCCGGCCCGCTCACACGGCGGCGCCGCTGGTCACGCCGCCGGTGACCACGCCGCCTGCCGCGAGCCTTCCCGATCACCAGGCGCCGCCGGCCCCGGCCGTTGCGCCCGTTCTCTCCGCTGCGCCGACGCCGTCCGGGTCGGCAGCCTCGCCCGCTCAGGGGGCTGCCTCGACCTCGCCGGAGCCCAGACCAGCTCCCCCGCGTGCAGCCAGCCGCATCGGCGCGATACGCTCGTTTCCGATCCGGAAGACTGCGACCGAGCTGCCCGTGCATACGGTGCAGCTGGGCGCCTGGGCCGGCCAGGGAGGTACGCGCGGACGCTGCCTGACCGTAGGCGGAGCCACGGCCATGCCCTTTCATCTGCACGAGGCGACGCCGCCACACCGTCCGCGCATTGCCATGGAGGTTTTCGACGTCGTCGGGGAAAAATATCCGCCCGTACTCAGGGCCATCTATGGCGACCTGCTCCTTGATCCGCCGGCCATGGCCCGCGTGCTTGTGGAACGCTACGGCGCCGACCTCGTCAGCGTACGGCTCGACGCCACCCATCCCGAACGCGGCGGGCGTACTCCAGAGCAGGCCGTGGAGCTGGTCGGCAGCGTGCTGCGCGCCGTGGATGTCCCGCTGATCGTCACCGGGCACAACCATTTCGAAAGCTCCAATGAGACGCTCAAGGCCGTGGCCAAGGCCTTCAGTGGCGAAAATCTGCTCCTGAACTGGGTCGAAAGCGACAATTACCGCACCCTGGCAGGCGCGGCCATGGCCTACGGGCACTGCCTGGTGGCGCAGAGCCCCATTGACGTGAACATTGCCAAGCAGCTGAACATTCTGCTCGAAAACATGGACCTGAGTCTGGACCGCGTGCTTATCGACCCGACCACCGGAGCGCTCGGCTACGGCCTGGAGTATACCTATTCGGTCATGGAGCGGATTCGTCTGACCGGACTGGCCGGCGACCGGCGGCTGGCCTCGCCCATGTTCGTGGCCGTGGGGCCGGAGTGTTGCCGCATCAAGGAGTTTCGCGCCCTGGACAAGGATTTCCCCGCCTGGGGCGCACTGGAGCGGCGGGCCATGCTCTGGGAACTGAGCACGGCCACGTCCCTGCTCTACGCCGGAGCGGACGTCCTGCTGTTGTATCATCCGGAGGCTGCGCTGGAGCTGCGTCGCGCCATCGACGCGCTCATGGATCAGACCCGGGCCGACTGAGCCCCGAACACGGTGACGACGCTCCGGCGACACTCCGGAGCCGATACGAGGTTTCCCCATGGCCCTGACGCCGTTGCAGATACACAAGCTGCTGCCCAAGACCAACTGCAAAGAGTGCGGTTCCAACACCTGCATGGCCTTTGCCATGAAGCTGGCGGCCAAAAAGGCCGCGCTGTCCGAGTGTCCCTACGCCTCGGACGAGGCCAGCCGGGTGCTCGGCGCCGCAGCCGAACCGCCCGTGCGCGCCGTGCGTCTGGGGCCATCCGGCACGCTCGTCCTCGGCGAGGAGACCGTGCTCTATCGCCACGAAAAAACCTTCGTGCATCCGACGGCGCTGGCCGTAGACATCCCCCTTGCCGCCGGGCTCGACCAGGCCGTGCTCACGCTGACCGACGTCAAGGACTATGCGCTCGAGCGCGTGGGCGAAACCATGGGACTGGACATGGTCTCGATCACGCACGGGCCCGGGGACTCCTCCGCGAGCTTTGCCGAGGCGGCGAAGCTGGCCTGGACCAGTCTGGAGCGTCCGCTCGTGCTGCGCAGTACCGCCTCTGACGGTATCGAGGCGCTGCTGGCTGCCGGCGAAGCGGTCAAGGGCTCCCGCAGCGTGCTCTACGCGACCGCCGCCAGCAACCCAGACGCCCTGGCCATGCTCGCGCAGGCCACCGGTCACGCCCTGGCGATCACGGCGGCGGACACGGACACGCTGGTACACCTGGCCACGGCGCTGCGTCAGCGCGACGTGAACGACCTGCTGCTGGCCCTGCCCGCCCTGAGCCTGGCCGAGGCCTTCCAACTCAACACCATCGCCCGGACAGCGGCCATCAAGGACTCGATCAAGGCCCTGGGGTATCCGCTGCTGCGCTATGTGGAAGCGGCCACGCCCGGTCAGATCACCGTGCAGGCCGTCACCGAGATACTCAAGTACGGCTCGGTCTGCGTGCTCCCGAACTTCGACGCCGCCCAGCTGGCCGCGTTGTTTGCCCTGCGACAGAACATCTATACGGATCCGCAGAAACCCATTCAGGTGGAACCCCGCGTGTACGCGGTCGGCGAGCCCGACGCGGAGTCGCCGGTGTTCGTGACGACCAACTTCTCCCTCACCTATTTTCTTGTCGCCGGCGAAATCGAAAACTCCGGCCTGTCGGCCTGGCTGGCTGTGCCCGACTGCGAGGGCATGTCCGTGCTCACGGCCTGGGCCGCGGGCAAGTTCTCCGGCGCGCAGGTGGCCAGGTTCATCCTGGAGGCCGGCCTGGACAGCCGCTTGACCCGCAAGCGCGTGGTCATCCCCGGGTACTCGGCGGTCATCCGCGGCGAACTCGAGGACGGGCTGCCCGGGTGGGAGGTCATGGTCGGACCGCAGGAAGCCGGCGACCTCGAAGCCTTCGTCAAAGCGCATTTCTGAACGAGGCGCGCAGCGATCGGTCTCCCGGACCGGTCGGAGGCGGGAGACGATGCCCAGAGTGACCTTTCTTCCCCGGGATATCGCCATCGAAGCGCAGCCCGGCGACGAGCTGCTGGCCGTGGCGGCCAGGGCCGGCATCCGACTGGCTGCGGAGTGCGGCGGAAAGGGAACCTGCGGTTCCTGCCTGGCCCTGGTGCAGCAGGGGCGCGTGGACGGAGAAAGCCGACGCTTTCTCTCCCCCGAGCAGATCGAGGCCGGCTACGTGCTGAGTTGCCTGAGCCGCGTGGCCGATGTGCCGGTCACGCTGCTGGTAACGGAAGCTACGCGCGCGCTTGCCGGCCAGTTCGCCGACGACGCGGACGCCGAGATATCGAATGACAGCCCACCCCTCGTCGCGCCGCCCCTTCTCCTGCCCCCGGTGCGCCGGTATCGCCTGGGCGTGCCCGAACCGCAGCCCCTGGACGGACTATCCGACCTGGACCGTTTACAGCGAGCCTGGAGCAAGGCGCTCAGGGAACACGCGCCCGAGGCGACATCGCGGCCCGGCGTTTCGTCGCCCCCTCCCCTCCTCCCGCTGCCCCTGCTGCGCGGATTATCGGGCGCGCTTCGCGCTGCGCACGGGCGGGTGACCCTCTTCGTTCACGAGCAGGCCGGTCGGGTCGAGTGCTGCGACCTGCTCCCTGACCATCCGGACGGCCGGCATTACGGCGCGGCGATCGACCTGGGAACCACGAGCGTGGCCGCGACCCTGCTCGACCTCGAAACAGGGCGCGAGCTCGGCACGCGCAGCGACTACAACGCGCAGGCCGAGCACGGACTCGATGTCATCAGCCGGATAGAATACTGCCGCCGCCCGGGCGGCCTGAACACCCTGCGCGCCGCGGTACGCAAGACGCTGAACGGCCTGCTGCGCGAGCTTGTCCGCGCGACCGGATGCACCACCGAGGAGATACGTACGCTGTCGCTGGCCGGGAACACGGTCATGACCCACCTCTTTCTGGGGCTGGAGCCGGAGCACGTCCGGCTGGCGCCATACGTACCGACATTGTTACGCACGCCGCCGCTGCGTGCCGGGGAACTCGGCCTGGCAGCGCACCCGCTCGCGCCCCTGCTGTTCGCCCCGTGCGTCGGCAGCTACGTGGGCGGAGACATTGTTTCCGGGCTGCTGTGTACGGACATGGACAGCAACGAGGCCCTGACCCTGTACATCGACGTCGGCACCAATGGCGAACTCGTGCTGGGGAATCGGGATTTCATGCTCTGCTGCGCCTGCTCCGCCGGGCCGGCCTTCGAGGGCGCGGGCCTGACCTGCGGGATGCGCGCCGCTGCCGGCGCCGTGGAGCGCGTTGCCGTCAACGCCGGGGACGGCGCCTGTCTGGTCAGCGTTCTTCCCGGCCCGGACGGTCGGGCGGTGCCCGCGGCCGGCATCTGCGGCTCGGGCATTATCAGCCTGCTGGCAGGCCTGTTCGCGACGGGCTGGCTCGATGCCGCCGGTCGCTTCGAGCGCGAGCGGCAGTGTGCCTCCATCCGCCGGGACGGCAGGCGCGCCGCGTACGTGTTGCAGCCGCCCGGTGGCGGAACGGAACGCGAATTGGTGGTCACCGAGGCCGACGTGGAGAACATTCTGCGGGCCAAGGCAGCCATCTACGCCGGCAGTGCGCTGTTGCTGGAAAAGGCCGGGCTCGACTTCGCCAGTCTGGACCGGGTGATCGTAGCCGGAGGCTTCGGTCGTTATCTGGACGTGGAACAGGCGGTGACGATCGGCCTGCTTCCCGATATCCTGCGTACGCGGTTTCAATTCATCGGCAACGCCTCGCGCCGCGGCGCTGCCCTGGCGCTGCTCTCGGAGGAGGCCCGCCGCCGCCGCGACGCGTGCGCCACCCGACTGACCTACCTCGATCTCTCGTCCGAACCCGAATTCATGCATCAGTACACTGCAGCCCTGTTCCTGCCGCACACCGAGGCCGAGCGCTTTCCCAGCGTGGCCGGCGTCCGTTTCTGATGATTCCGTGACACCCGGGAGCCCGTTGCATTTTCCCTTGCCGGGGGCTGGGAAATACGGCATGTCCAGGTAATCCGACATTCAGACACCGGCAGGACAGGCAAGAACATGGCCGACAACGGCATGACCTCCGAAGACAGCCGCATATTCCGGGCCTTTCAGACCGCGATGATCGTGTTGTTCGCAGGGAGCATCGCCGCGCTGTTCTTTGGAATGGCCCTGCGTACTCAGCATCTGCTGCACCAGGAAATGCTGACCCGGGCGCGCGCGCACGTCGACGGCATCATCACGACGCGCGCCTGGGCTGCCGGCTATCAGGGCGTCTACGTGAAAAAATCACCTGAAGACCGCCCCAATCCCTTTCTGGATGAGCCCGTCCTGGTCGGTCGCGACGGGGAGCAGTATTTGAGAAAGAATCCGGCGACCATGACCAGGGAAATATCGGACTTGTCGCAGCGGCAGGGTCTGTTCACCTTTCGGATCACCAGCAGCCGACCGGTCAATCCGGCCAATGCGCCGGACGCCTTCGAGCGTGAAGGCCTGGACCGCTTCGAGGCCGGCACCGGGGAGTACCAGAGTGTGGAGCAGCGCGGTGCAGAGACCCTTTTCCGCTATATGGCGCCCCTGTACGTCGACGCGTCCTGCCTCGACTGTCATCGCTATCAGCACTACGCGCCGGGCGACCTGCACGGCGCCGTCAGCGTGAGCTTTTCCATTGCCGACGTGCGAAAGAACATGATCCGGGAAGGTATCGTTATCTTCGTTCTGGCGCTTGCGGCGCTTGGGATTCTGATCGCGGTTTTTTTCTTTTTCCTCAAAAAGATGCGTCGACGTTTGCATCGGCTGAATGCCCAGCTGGAGCGAATGGCCACGACCGACGCCCTGACCGGCATTGCGAACCGCGGACATCTCATGGACTGCGTGGACAGGGAATTCTCGCGCAGCCGCCGTCACAACCAGAACCTGTCTTTCGTGCTTTTCGACATAGACCGTTTCAAGGACTTCAACGACACCTTCGGTCACCAGGCCGGAGACACGATACTCCGGATGCTGGCCACCCTGACTGTCGGGATGTTGCGCACGTACGATATTTTCGGTCGCTATGGCGGTGAAGAATTCCTTCTGGTGCTGCCCGACACCAGCGAGGAAGATGCCTTCCTCCTGGCGGAACGGGTGCGCACGACGATCGAGGCCGAGCTTGCCGGGCTGGCGGGCGTGACGCAGGGCAGTATTATTACCGTCAGCGGCGGAGTCGGCAGGCTTCGAGAGGACGATGCCGACGCAGCGGCAGCCATCCGTCGCGCTGACGTAGCCTTGTATGCGGCCAAACGCAACGGCCGCAACCGTATTGAGCGGGATAAGTGAGGCAGTCCGGCGTTCGCCACGCAGGACGCCAGAGCACGGAAACTCGACTTCACGCAGACCGGCGCTCCTGTTATGCACCATGCGACCGAAATCAGTTGCTGCGCCAACAATTGACCGCACTTCCTGACTCCAGGGAACATCGTGCCGATGGGTAAGACCCTGGAAACACCGATCGCGATGCCGTTGTGCTGCGTACGTTTTTGTAAAATTTTCGGGTGGCCGTGGGTCCACGCTTTACAATTTTGTCATATTGATTTCTTCTAAAAGAGTTTTGCTTGAATGCCCTTGGCGAAATGATTGACTCTTTTCATCCTGGCCCGATTCTTGATATCGCGTAGTCAAGGCCCTGAATTGCCGGACCGGGGCTGACCGGAAATGAATTCGACGTTGGCGGGCGCAGGCGCTCGCCAGGCCTTTCAGAAGGCCTGAGGAGTCCCGGGCGTAGGCGGGGGGAGAGAGGGTCCGGCCTTCCATCCGCGAGTTGTCAAAAACGTAAATTTTAACTCAATGCGACGAGGTTACTTCATGAGCGGAATTCAAGCGCGTCTGAATGCTATTTCGGCAGTGACGACCTACAAACCCATTTCCGATCCCTTGAATTTTTCACAGACCAAGCCGACCGAGATTTTCGGTTCGAACGTGTTCAGCGAGCGCGTGATGAAGGAGCGGCTGCCCAAGCATGTCTACAAGTCGCTGAAGAAGACGATACAGCAGGGGGAGCGGCTGGACGCCACGATCGCGGACGTGGTCGCCAATGCAATGAAGGACTGGGCGATCGAAAAGGGGGCAACACATTTTTGTCACGTCTTCTATCCCTTGACGGGGATGACCGCGGAAAAGCACGACGCCTTTCTGGTGCCCGACGGGGTGGGCGGCGCGGTTGCCGAATTCAGCGGAAAGTTGCTGATTCAGGGCGAGCCCGACGCGTCGAGTTTTCCCTCGGGCGGGCTGCGCACGACCTTCGAGGCGCGCGGCTACACTGCCTGGGACGTGACCAGTCCGGCGTATATCCTGGAGAATCCCAACGGCACGGTGCTCTGCATTCCCACCGCCTTCGTATCCTGGACCGGCGAGGCCCTGGACAAGAAAACGCCGCTGTTGCGCTCCACGCAGGCGTTGAACAAGCAGGCCAGGCGCGTGCTCGAGCTGTTCGGTGTGGAAACGAAACTGCCGGTACACGCATTTGCCGGATCGGAACAGGAATACTTTCTCATTGACCGGAATTTCGTGTTCTCCCGGCCTGATCTGCTGATAGCCGGGCGTACGTTGTTCGGCACGCGGCCGGCCAAGGGGCAGGAGTTCGAGGATCAGTATTTCGGCGCCATTCCCCGCCGCGTGCTCGCATTCATGATGGAGGTGGACCATCAGCTCTACAAGCTCGGCGTGCCCGTAAAAACCCGGCACAACGAAGTGGCGCCCAGTCAGTACGAAATCGCCCCCATTTTCGAGCCCGGTAATCTGGCCACCGATCACAATCAGCTGGTCATGACCACGCTGCGCGGCATTGCCAAACGCTACGGCATGATCTGCCTGTTGCACGAAAAGCCCTTTGCCGGAATCAACGGCTCGGGCAAGCACCTGAATTACTCCATCGGCAACGACGATCTGGGCAGTCTGTTCGACCCGGGCGACACGCCGCACGAGAATGCCCAGTTCCTGGTCTTCTGCGCGGCCGCCATCCGCTGCGTGCATAAGTACGGGTCCTTGCTGCGCGCCACCGTGGCCTCGGCCTCCAACGACCATCGTCTGGGCGCCAACGAGGCGCCGCCGGCTATTATGTCCGTGTACCTCGGGGAGCAGCTCACGGACGTCTTCGAGCAGATCAAGAAAGGGAACGTGGAGAGCAGCCAACACCAGGGCATCATGCACATCGGCCAGCGGGATATCTCCTGGGTGCGGGTCAGCAAGGCGGCGGTGGAGAAGGGTTTTACCCTCAAAGACATCGGAGTAGTCCTC
>CAZGAH010000015.1:57149-59226 GCA_964523295.1 uncultured Desulfovibrionaceae bacterium
TTGCCTTCACCGGCAACCGCTTCGAGTTCCGGGCCGTGGGCTCGGGTCAGTCCGTGGCCGGACCGCAGGTGGCGCTCAACACCATGATGGCCGAGTCGCTGGATTTCATCGCCACGGAAATCGAAGCGATCATGAAGGGCGATGCGAGCAAGCTGAATGTGGCCGTGCATAAGGTTATCCAAAAGATCATGCAGGAGCACGACGCCATTATCTTCAACGGCGACGGGTATTCGGAGGCGTGGCACAAGGAGGCCGAGCGGCGCGGACTGCCCAATTTGAAGACCACGCCCGAGGCTTTGCCGGAGCTGTCCTCGCCCGAGGTCGTCGCGCTGTTTACCAAATACGGCGTGTTCTCCGAGGCTGAGCTGAAATCGCGCCAGGATATCTACCTCGAGCAGTACTGCAAGACCATCAAGACCGAGGCCAATCTTGTCATCCGCATGGCAAAGACCATCATCTTCCCCGCCGCCATGCGCTACCAGGGCGAACTGTCCGCCACGTGCGCCAATCTCAAAGCCATCGGCCACGATTATACCATGCGCACGCTGGACGACGTAACCAACAAACTCCGCTCCATGCAGCAGGGCGTCGACGAGCTCGCCCGCTTGCTGGGCCATGAGGCAACCGATACGCTGGAGGAAGCCAGGCACCTGTGCGCCAAGGTGCTGCCTGCAATGAATGAGATCAGAAAATGGGCCGACTCGCTCGAATGCCTGGTCGCCGACGACCTCTGGGCGCTCCCCAGCTATCAGGAAATGCTCTTTATTAAGTAACCCATTAAAAACAGACGCAACTTGTCTCCTCCGACGCCGGGTCAGTCTGCTCAGACGGCCCCGGCGTCGGCCTTTTTCGGAAGGCAAAAAAATTATTTTCACAATAGTCGAATTTTTTAGTTGACTTTTTCAGCAGAGCAGGCAACATCGTGGCTGCTACCGGGGGCGAGCCATACCCCGCTTCATCCGGTGTGCGCCAGGGAAGCCCTGCCGATATCCCGACGGCACGTCTCTTCCATCGCACATCATAACAAGGGCACGGTCGTGCTGCCTTGCAATGGTTTCTTTTCAGGCGCAGCCATGGTGTTCCGCAGACATTTCGGGAAAGCGTCAGGTGCCATTTTTTTCATCTTTAAACCGCGCATGCCTCTTTTCTATCGTGGACTTCAGCGACCGCTAAGCTCCATCGAGACGAGTACAGAACATGCCAAGATTGGAGCTATAGTCCATGTCCAAGAAACTTTATGTAGGAAATCTGCCCTTCTCCACGAACACCGACGAAGTCCGTAACCTTTTTGCCGCTTATGGCGAAGTCCTGAGCGTGAATCTCATCACTGACAGAGAAACCGGCCAGCTGCGCGGTTTCGGTTTTGTCGAGATGAATGACGACGGCGCCAGAGAGGCCATGACGGCGCTCAATGGCAAGGATTTCGGCGGCCGCTCGCTGAAAGTCAACGAGGCCGAAGACAAGCCCCGCTCCGGCGGCGGCGGCGGCGGTGGTGGTCGTGGCGGTTATGGCGGCGGCGGCGGTGGTCGTGGCGGCTTCGGCGGCAAGGGCGGCGGTGACCGCGACCGTCGTTGGTAATCGACCAGCCGAAGGCGGGTCTTAACCAGCCCAACTGATTACAAAGGGGTTGCAGTCTGCGCTGCAGCCCCTTTTTTCTCTCGACCTCGTGCCGTTCCCGGACGAGGCCTTTTTTTTCGTTTCCCTTCAACGGAGGCACATTGGTCTCGATAACGATGCGTCCTCGCTTTCTTCAGCTGAAACATCACTCCTTTTGAAATGCACCGGGTGGTTCCCTGTTTTTATTCCGTTAGCGCATCCTGGCTTTGAAAAAGGTTAGATGCTCTTATGCATTTCCCAGAAACAATAGGACATTATTTCTGTGTAGACTTTTACATCAAGGCGAAAATGCGCTATTACTGCTACGCCCGCATGCGCCCCCAGCCGGGGAAGCGCACGAAATGCCCCGGCGAGAGGCTGAATGGAGGCTACACGATTCAACATTATCAGCGTGGCCGGTAGCGTTGTCAGGCGACACCATAAACTGACCCCCTAACGACACGCAGAATTGACCCACCCC
>CAZGAH010000016.1:0-4010 GCA_964523295.1 uncultured Desulfovibrionaceae bacterium
GCAAGGAGAACAACGTATGCGCACCATAGCCGATTCGTTTCGGGATGAAGGATTTGCCCAAGGATTTGCCCAAGGACTGGCCATAGGGATGGCCATGGGGATGGATATAGCCCGGGCAGAAGCCATGCGTTTTCTGGCCGATATGATCGTCGAAGACCTCGAGGAGCGCTTCGGTACACTGTCGCAAGGCTTGGCCGAGCGCCTCCATTGCCTGCCGGACATGACTTCGCTCAAACTCGTGCAGCGCGCCCTGCGCAAGGCCGCGAGCCTCGACGAGTGCGTGCGCATCGCCGCCGGCAACGACTGGAATTAAGCGGTACGCGAAGCGCACGTCGGTTCCCTGGCAGTCATTGCAGCGGCGATTATCGTTTTCGCCTCTTGCCCAGGCTCCGCATCTCGCGAAGGCGACTGCATCGCAAGGAGAACACTCTATGCGCACCATAGCCGATTCATTTCGGGATGAAGGGTTTGCCCTGGGACTGGCCGAAGGGATAGCCGAAGGGCAGGCCGAAGACAGGCGTCTTCTAGTCGACATACTCGTCGAAGACCTCGAAGAGCGCTTCGGAACACTGCCGCAAGGCTTGGCCGAGCGCATCCGCTGCCTACCGGACATGACTTCGCTCATAGCTGTGCAGCGCGCCCTGCGCAAGGCAGCGAGCATCGACGACTGCGTGCGCATCGCCGCCGGCAACGATTGAAAATGAGGGAGGCGAAGGGGACGATGCATTCCGCCGGGCAGTCCCTGCCAGCCCCTCCCCTGGCAGACCGGTCGCGAAAGGCGCGTCTCGCCGCGGTTGTTGACTGGGCGCTGCTGGCGCTGGGTGCCGCCTTCGTCCTTTTCGCCTTTCCCCACCATGTCGGGGGCGACGGGCAGGCACGTTTCGCGGCCTTGCAGTCCGTCATCGAGCAGGGCATCGTGCCCGCGGTCAAGTATCCGCTGCTCCAGCCGTTACTCTCGACGCCGCTATACCTTCTGGGCAAGCTCGCCTACGGGCCGGAATGGTGGGTCGCGCGCTTTAATCCGCTCGTCTTTCTGCTCCTCGGTCTGGGGCTGTTTCGGGAGTTGCGCCTGCGTTATGGCAGTCCGATGGCGCGGACGTTTTTGCTGCTCCTGTTCTTTACGACGTTTCCCAATCATCTGAAGGGCTACTACGGCGAGGTGCTGACCGCGGCGCTGGCCGCGCTCGGGGCGCTCTGGTGCGGGCGGAATTTTCTGGCGGGTGCGTCGTTGCTGGTGCTGTCCGTGCTCAATACGCCGGCAGCCTTGCCGGCGCTGGGCCTGGTCGCGCTGCGTCTGGCCTGGACGGAGCGCCGTCTGCGCTGGCTGGCGACTTCGCTGGCGGCTCTGCTGCTCATCATGCTCGAATACTGGCTCAAGTACGGGTCGCCGATTTCTTCGGGCTACGACGGCGAGCACGGACTGTCGACCGTGCTGCCGTACTCCGGACTGCCGGGTTTTTCCTATCCCTTCGTGCTCGGGCTGTGCTCCATCCTTTTTTCCTTCGGCAAGGGACTGGTGTTCTTCCTGCCCGGCCTGCTGCTGTTCTTCTTTCCGGACGTCCGGGCGGCCGTACGGCGCGGCGGACCGGACCTGGCGCTCTGGCTCTGGTTTCTGGCCGGGCTGGTGCTGGCCTACGCCACGTGGTGGGCCTGGTACGGGGGCTTTTTCTGGGGGCCGCGTTTCTTTCTCTTCGGCAGTCTGCCCGCAGCGCTGGCCCTGACCCTGGCCCTGCGCGAGTCGGAGCCCCTGCCCGGCAGAGCGCTTTTCGCGCTCGGCGTGCTGCTGCTCAGCGCCTGGGTCGGCTTCGACGGCGCCATTCCGGAACAGCGCGGGCTGGAGGCCTGCACGGACGACGCGGGGCGGATGGAGTATCTGTGCTGGTACGTGCCGGAATTCAGCCCGCTCTGGCGGCCCATGATCATCGGACTGGAGCTCGATCAGGCCGAGCGCCGCTACGGGCTGTTCTGCCTGCTCGTGCTGCTGCGCACGGCAGCGCCGCTGGTCATCCGGCTGTGGCGCGCCGCTCCGACGCTGCTGCGGCCGCTCATGGCCCACGCCCGGGGCGCCTGGCGCTGGTAACCGGGCCGCCGTTCGCCCTGCCGTACACCTGAGCCGGATATCCTGCGTTCTGGCTATGCGCTGCGACTTCAGCCGGCGATGGCGCGGGCAAAGCCTGGAGCTGCGCGCCGGATGACCGCCTCGTCGCAGCAGAAGGCCAGCCGGAAGTAACCCGGACAGCCGAAGCCGCTGCCCGGCACGGCCAGGATGTGCTCCGCGAGCAGGCGATGCACGAAGGCGACGTCGTCGCCGCCCGGGGCCTGAGGAAAAAAGTAGAACGCCCCGCGGGGCATGGTGAAGACGTAGCCGGCGTCTTGCAGTATCCCGGCCATGGCCGTGCGCCGCGCGGCGTAGACCGCGACGTCCACCTGCTCGTGAATAGCCCTGATTGCCAGCAGCTGCCCGATGGACGGGGCGTTGACATAGCCCAGAATCCGGTTGGTCAGCGCCAGCGCGGCCAGCAATTCCCCCTTGTCGGGCATATCCGGCGCGGCAACGACATAGCCGACGCGTTCGCCGGCCAGCGAAAGATTCTTGGAAAAAGAGCTGACCACGACGCAGTACGGGTACAACGGAAGCATCGCGGGAACCTGGCAGCCGTCATAGGTGAGAAAGCGGTAGGGCTCGTCGGATACGAGAAAAATCGGCCGGCCGTATTCGTCGCTCTTGCGCGTCAGCAACTGTGCCAGCGCCGTCAGTTCGTCGAGCGGGTAAACCTGTCCGGTGGGGTTGTTCGGCGAGTTGACGAGCACGATGCGCGTTTTTGCGGTGATGGCTGCCTCGAGCGCCGCCAGGTCGAGCGCAAAGGTCAGCGGTCGGGTCGGCACGGGAACGAATCGCGCGCCATGATTCTCGACGTAGAACCCATATTCCACGAAAAACGGCGCAAAGCCCAGCACCTCGTCCCCGGGATCGAGGACGGCGCGGAACAAGGCGTTCAGGCCGCCGGCGGCGCCGCAGGTGACGATCAGGTCGCCGGGCTGGACCGGCACCCCCTGCTCCTGAGCGAGTCTGACTGCCAGGGCCTCGCGGGCCGCGGGATAGCCGGTGTTGGGCATATACCCGAAGGCATACGGCCGGCCTGCCTGTTCGGCCAGTTCCAGCAGCCCCGCGCGGACGGCCGCCGGGGGCGGCAGGTCGGGATTACCCAGACTGAAATCACAGACCGCGTCTTCGCCGTAGCGCGCCTTGAGCACAGCGCCCTGCTCGAACATTTTGCGTATCCAGGACGCCCGGTCGAGATAACTGGAAACCTGTCTGGCGAGTATCGACATGACTTCTCCCCGATGTGTTTCGTGTTGGCGGTGACCGCAGCAAAGCCCCCGATGCCCGGGAGGGGAAAACGCCGTGCGCGGCGACGCGGCTAGGGGATGTCCATCCCCTGACTGCGGTATTCGTTGAGCTTGTTGCGTAGCGTACGTACGGATATGCCGAGCATTTCCGCGGCCTGGGTCCGGTTGCCCGAGGTCTGTTCCAGACCACGCATGATCATGATGCGCTCGATCTCCTGCAGCGGGAGCACTCCGCCAGCTCCCAGCAGCGGCTCCAACGACGCGCCGCTGAGCGGCGCGCCTACGGGCGGACGCTCGGACGACTCCTTCGCAGCCGGGGCGTCGGGTTGGGAAGCCTCTTCGGGTTTTCCCTCTTCCCCGGGCCAGAAATCATCGTCCAGGAGAAAATGCCGCTTTTCGATCGGGCCGCAGCCTGCCAGCAGCACCGCGCGCTCCATGAGATTCTGCAGCTCGCGGACATTGCCCGGCCAATCGTAGGCCAGCAGCCATTCCACAGCCTGCGGCGAAAAATCAAGCTGCGGCAGACTGTATTGCCGGCGGTACTTGTCGATGAAATGCCGGGCCAGGGTCAGGACATCGTCGGAGCGTTCTCTCAACGCCGGCAGCTTGAGCGGGATAACGTTGAGCCGGAAAAACAGATCCTGGCGGAATTTGCCGCT
>CAZGAH010000016.1:4020-12902 GCA_964523295.1 uncultured Desulfovibrionaceae bacterium
CCATTCCTGCAGATGGCGGTTGGTGGTCGCCAGCACGCGCACATCGACCTTGACCGTTTCCACCCCGCCGACGCGGTCGAGTTCGCCTTCCTGAAGCACGCGCAGCAACTTGGCCTGCAAGCCAAGGTCCATCTCCGAAATTTCGTCCAGAAGGATGGTGCCCTTGTCGGCAAGCTCGAACCTGCCGGGCTTGCGGCTGATGGCGCCGGTAAAGGCTCCTTTCTCGTGGCCGAAAAGTTCGCTCTCCAGCAGATGCTCGGGCAGGGCCGCGCAGTTGACGGCGACAAAGGCCTTGTCCGCGCGGTCGCTGTGCAGATGCAGAAACCGGGCGATCATCTCTTTACCGGTTCCCGATTCGCCGGAAATGAGCACCGTGGCCTTGGAGCGGGCTACCTGACGGGCCAAGGCCAGTACCCGCGTCATGGTCGGATGCCGGCCGATGACCTCCATGCCTTTAGGCTGGACCGGGGCGCGCAGTATCGGCCGCTCCGGCGCCGCCGGCGCCGCAACGGGCTGCGGCAGCAGCGCGGCGATCTTTTCCCACTCCAGCGGCTCGAGCCAGTAATCCCGGGCGCCCAGCTCCAGGAAGCGCTGCGCCTCGACGGGCGAGCCGACATCCGTGAAGACGACCACGGGCGGAAACGCACCATCCCGTCCCGCCTCGGCAAGCAGCTCCTCCACCCGGAATCCAGGCATGCGCGGTCGGGCAAAAATGACGTCAGGCAGGGATTTCTTGACGAAGCTCAGGGCACCGGCCAGATTTTCGGCCAGGCCGGCCTCGTAGCCGTCTTCCTTGATCTGGGCGAACAGCCGCGTTACCGCGTGAGCAGGGGCGAGGAACAGGATTTTACGTGCTACCATGAGAAAGCTCATTAGCCTCAAGCGCAACCTTAATCAATCGTTTCGCGCAGATTTTCTCCGCCAGGATCGTTCATCCTATCCGTTTCGTGCAGAGCGGCCCGAGTCAGGCCCGTATCTGAATACTACCCGTCGCGCCCGCACGCAATGTTAACTCCTCCTTGACATTCGCGGGGCTGCTCCTGTTAGCTTTCGGCGCAGCCGATGGCCGGCTCACGTGACCAGGTTCTGGAACAGATATGGAAAAGGAGTGCGTCGAAATGCAACTGGTGAGCGGCTCCAGGGTGGCGGTCGTCGGCGGCGGGCCGGCTTGTCCCTGTCCCTGGATATCTTCGAGCCCAAGGACTTCTCGCATCCCGGCGCGCAGGGCTGCAACCACTGCGGCGGCGTGATTTCGGAAACGCTCATCCCGCTGCTGGCTACGGAGGGCATCGTCCTGCCGGACCCGGTGGTCATGACGGGCATCGAGACCTACGTGCTCCATAGCGATGGCGCCAGCGTCAGCATCGAGACGCCCCTCGAGGAGAAGCGCATCGCCGCCGTGTTCCGCGGCAGCGGCCCCAAGGGCGCCACTCTGCCCGATGGAGCCAGCTTTGACGGCTTCCTGCTGGAAATGGCGCGCCAGAAAGGCGCCAACGTGGTCCGGGCCAAAGTCGATCATATCCGGCGCGCGGACGACGCAAAATGCGTGCTGCACGCCCGGGACGAGGAATATGGCCCCTACGACCTGCTGGTCGGCGCAACCGGACTCGACGCCGCGAGCCTGAAGCTTTTTTCCGGACTGGGATTCGGATACGCGCCGCCGGCGACGTTCAAGGCCGCGATACGGGAACTGCATTTGGGCGAGCCCATGGTCAGACAATGCCTCGGCGAGGCCATGCATGTTTTTTTGCAAAATATTCCGGGACTGAAATTTGCGGCCATCATCCCCAAACGTGACTACGCTACGGCCTGCCTTCTGGGCGACGTGAACAAGGACCTGATGGACCGCTTTCTCACGTCCCCGGAGGTCCGGGAGCTGTTTCCGTCCGGCTTCGACCTGGGGCGTTGCGCCTGCGCCTGTCTGCCTGAACTGAACATGGGGCTGGCCTGCGCGCCCTACGCCGACCGGGTCGCCCTGGTCGGCGACTGCGGCGTGACCCGTCTGTTCAAGGATGGAATCGGCGCGGCCTACCGCGTCGCGAAAAGCCTTTCGACCACGGTCGTCACGCGCGGTGTGTCGGCACGGGACCTGGGAAAATATTTCTATCCCGCCTGCGCGCGGCTGCGCCGGGACAATGCCCTGGGCAAGCTGTGCTTCATGGCCGTGGACGTGATCAAGGCCTTCCCCTCGCTGCGCCATGCCATGATTGTCATGGCCGCGGCCGAGCAGCAATGGCCGGGACCGAAACGTCGGATGAGCACCGTGCTCTGGGATACGTTCACGGGCAGCGCGCCCTATGCCGAGATATTTCGCAGAGCCGTGCACCCGGCGTTCCTGGCCAGACTCGGCAAGGAAGCCCTCCTGGCGGCGGTTACAAAAGAACGAGCGTGAGGTCTGGATATGTCAACGAGCAGGCAAGGAAAACTGGGCAGGGAGTTCGCCGACGGCGAGCACATCGTCGAACAGGGACAGATGATGGACTGCCTGTACGTGGTCCAGTCCGGGGAAGTCGACGTGGTACACGTCGACGCCGCCGGGGAGCAGATCCTGGGGCAGCTCGGTCCGGGCGATACCTTCGGCTTGCACTCGCTCTTCAATGGCGAGCCCATACCGCACGCGATGCGGGCCAGGGGAACGACACGGGTGCTGCACGTGGATAAAAAACTTTTTCTGCAGCGCATCAGCGAAGATCCCTCGCTGGCGTTCGAAATCATCCGCGAACTGCTGGACCGGCTGCAACGCGCGGGCACGCGGACCGGGAGCCTTCGTGTGAAAGGCCTGTAACTCGCATCTGCCCGTCCGCCACGCGGCAACGCATCGTTTTGCCCGGCAACGGCGCTGCACCGCGATGATCGACCTCGTGGCCACGCGTCCCTTTCTGCCTGCGTCGTTTCCCTGTCCGAACGCCAAACAAGCCCTGCTCCCCTGGTTGATTATTCATCACGACGCGCCGAAATCAGGCTAAAGTTTATTTTCAGGCTTCCGATAGGGAAACTAACGCGGCGTGTCTTCGCCGACAACAGGGAACCGAGGTGTCCGTCATGTTGGACTACTACCTCTTCAAACAGGTGCACGAGCTGTATGAGCAGGGGGATATGGAGAGCGGCAGGCAGTTGCTGCGCGATCTGCAAGAGAAATACCTTGAGCAGAGCGATGAAAACACTCTGCTCAAGACGCAGTTGCAGGAATATGAAGATATTCTCTATCTGGCAAAAAATCTTGAATTCGACGGGCTCAGCTATTGGCTGATAACGAATTCGATCCGCCAGGGACCTTTCTGTCAGCATTGTTTCGAGAAAGATGGATTGCTCATCCGCTTGCACGAAGGCGGCCAACGGTGGGAATGCCTGAGCTGCGGCTCCGAGTACGAGCGTCCGCAGCGTGAAGTGACGACCGAGAAGCCGGCGAATACGGGACTGCGTGCTGCATCCGGAAAAGTCATTCAAATGTATAAATAAGGCGCCAGGATCAGGGGCGGCGCCCTGGTGCGGGTAAAGTCTCCGGGATTGGGGCATGACAGCGGACGCTTGCCTGTATCGATAGCGAGTGCATCGAAATCCCGTCGGTCATCATTTTTCCAGTACACCGCGTTGATAATGGCTCAAAACGGCCCTGACAGGGCCGTTTTGGGGCTTGTCGAATCCTCCCGCCTGTGCGTATGCTGGATCGCGCGGCGTCGTTTCCTTTCGGGGGCGGCGCGGAGCGAACGGTATCGGGAGAGAGCGGATGCAGGAGAACAAAGTCATGCTGTACGGGATGATCGCCGTGATCGTCCTGCTGGTGATAACCCTGGGGTTGGGCATTTACGCCCTGCGCGACGTGCAGCAGAATCTGGCCGGAGTCAAACGCAAGCTGGGGCAGGTGGAAGAGAATTATGACATGCTCGCCAGCGAAACGCAGCATCTGGTCGGGTCGGGGCGCCAGGCGGACGGCGCCATGGCCAGACAGCTCAAGGCCTACGAAGAGCGGGAGCGGGAGCTTCTGCAGCGGCTGACCACCCTTGGCGGACCCTCTGCTGCGTTGCCGGCTCTGGGAACGGCGCCTTCAGGCGGCGGCTACAGCTACAGCCTGATCAAGGTCACTGAGAAACGCCTGGAGAACGGCCAGGAAATCCTCTATACGCGGCGAAGCAATCTCGACGAGTTCTTTGCCCACAGCAGGTCATTACAGATCGTCGCCACGTTCATGTACCCGGTCTGGGAAGAACAATTTCTGCTGGTCATCCATCGGCAGCTCCACGGAGGCGAAGTCTTTGCCGGACCGGCGCCTGTGCCTGTTTCTATGGGTATGCCCGTGCCAGAGCCTGCGTCTGTGCCTGCGCCCTGACTGAGTCCTTTTTCCCTTCCATCCGGTCTGGCTCTGGCCGAGGGGATGAGTGCGGCGTATTCGACGGCGCATTGGCTATTCGTTGCGCAGTACGGGCCAGGCCTTGCGATTCAGGGTTGAGCGGACGCCTGCCAGCCCGAGGCCGAGCGTGGCCAGCAGACCGAGCGCACCTACGGCCAGCAGCGGCAAGGGCAGCAGGCGCCAGGGCTGGTTCATGACCAGCGTGACGAAGGCCCAGGAGCCCAGCGCGCCGATCGCCATGGACAGGAGGGCCGTGACCGAGCCAACGGCCAGGAATTCCGCGATCAGGGTCACCAGGATGTCGGCGCGCGTGGCGCCGAGCACCTTGACGATCACTGCTTCGTAATGTCGGGACTGCAGGTTGGCGCGCAGGGTTTCGGCCAGTACGAGCAGCCCGATAGCCAGCGTCAGCGCTGCAACCGCCCGGATCGCCAGGCCGATTTTACCCAGAATGGATTCGACTTCGGTCAACACGTCTTTGACGTAGATAGCCGCTACGTCCGGAAAGGTCTTGATGACCGTCCGGAACAGCGCGTCCTCGCCTTCCGGTGCGACGTAGACCGTGGCCAGATAACTGTGTGGCGCCTTTTCCAGTGCCCCGGGCGCGAAGACGATGGCATGGTTGAGGGCCAGCATGGTCCAGACAATTTCCCTGATACAGGCGATGCGCGCGGCTATCTGGCGCCCGAAGACATTGATCGTGATGGAGTCGCCGACGCCCAGGCCGAAGCCTTTGGCCAGGTCCGCAGCCAGGCAGATGAGCGGCTCCCCGGCATAGGTCTCCGGCCACCATTCTCCGGCGATGATGTTCGAGCCGCGTGGCGGCCGCGCCGCGTAGGTCAGACTGCGGTCTCCGCGCAGCGCCCATTGCACGGAGGGATCGACGACGGCCTGCCCGACCGGGACGTTGCCGACATGGGTTATGCGTCCGCGCAGGGCCGGTTCGCTTTCCACCCGATCGACGCCGGCTGTGGAGAGCGCCAGGGAACGGAATTCATCGATGCGTTCCGAGGGGATATCCAGGAAAAAGTACGCCGGCGCCACGGCAGGGATGTCGTCGCGCAGCAGGGCCTGCAGATTGCCGTCTATGGAGGTCACCGTCGACAGCGCGGCTAATCCGAGGCCGAGGGAAAAGATGACCGCGGGCGCCCGCGAACCGGGCCGATGCACGTTCATCACCGCCTGGCGCAGTCGTGGATCCTCGGGCCGCGGGACTCTGGCCGCCGCGTAGAGCAGGCCGCGGGAGAAGAGTCGGAACAGCAGCATCGCCACGACGACGCAGGCGGCAAAGCCCCAGACCACGCGCGTTGCGCCGGCGTAGACCAGGGTCAGGGCCAGCACCGATGCGGCGACCGCTGCCATTGCCAGGATCAGCTTCCAGGCCGGGCCGCGGGCGGCGGCGCGGTTGTCGGCGTACCCGCGGAACAGCCTGGCGGGAGTAATTTCGGCAGCCGTGAAGAGGGGGCGCAGCGAGAAGAGCAGCGTAACGAGCAACCCGTAGCCCAGCCCTGTCGCCAGGGAGCCCAGGGCGAGCCCGGTTGCCTCCGGCGGTGCCAGTCCCAGGAGCTGGAGCACGTAGGGCGCGCCGATTCGCATGGATAGCCAGCCGACCAGGAGTCCGATCAGGCTTCCCAGCCCGGCCAGCGTCAGCGTCTGGAGCAGATAGGTCCAGATTATCTGACGCCGCGCGGCGCCCAGGCATTTCATGGTGGCAATGGCCGACGCCTTGCGCTCCAGGTAACCGTCCACGGCGTTGGCGACGCCGATGCCGGCCACCAGCAACGAGAGCAGGCCGACCAGCGTGAGATACCGCGTCAGGCTGTCCATAAACGTCTTGATACGGGTCCCGGCTTCGGTGAAATCCCGGACGCGGACGCCGCTGTCGGGGTCGGTGCGCAGGAAAGCCTCTTTGACGCGCTCGCGAGCGGCCCGATCCGACGGGCCGGAAAGAACCAGCGTCGCGGCATGGGTAGACAGACTGGCCGGTCCGAGCAGTTCCGTGGACTCAATGTCCGCCATGTTCATCAGCAGGCGCGGGCCCAGGCTGAACAGGGAGGTGGTCCGGTCCGGTTCGCTGACGAGCACGTCGGTCACCCTGAATTCGGTCTTGCCGACGCGCAGCGTGTCGCCAGGGCGCAGGTTGAGCCGCTGCAGCAAGGTGTTTGCCACCACGGCGCCGGGCAGTCCGCCTGATGGTGCCAGGGCCTCGGCAAGAGGTCGGCCTGAGGCCAGCGTCACCGCACCGACCAGCGGATAGGCGTTGTCTACGGCCTTGAGTTCGACCAGTGCTGCCGGGGGGCCGTCTGCGGGCGCATCCCCGGAACGGGAAACGACGTGCGCCATGGCCCGGAGGCTGACACTCCGGCTCACCTGGCCTTTGCTCCGGATCAACTCCAGACCCGCCTGGGGGAGGGGCAGATGAGAGCGACGGAATTCCAGATCGCCCCCAAGGATCCTGCGCGCGTCAGCGGCCAGGCTGGCCTCCACCAGCCACGACAGTTCGCCCACTGCAGCCACGGTGGAGACGCCGAGCGCCAGGCAGAGTAGAAAAATGCGGAATCCCCGGATTCCGCCCCGCAGTTCGCGTCGGGCCAGACGCCAGGACAGGCGCAGATCGTCCCGAAATTGGCCACGTGGTCTGGCGGAGGTGTCGGTTGGTGCGCCGCTCACGTCTGTTCCTCTTGACACAAGCCGTCGCGCATGAGGATTCGGCGGGCGCAGCGGGACGCCAGACCGGGGTCGTGCGTAATCAGCAGCAGGGTAGAATTGTGGCGGCGTTGCAGCTCGAAGAGCAGTTCGACGACGCGGTTGCCTGTGTCCTGGTCCAGATTGCCCGTGGGCTCGTCGGCCAGAAGGATGTCCGGTGCGCAGGCGAAGGCGCGGGCAATGGCCACGCGCTGCTGTTCGCCCCCTGAGAGCTGGCCGGGATAATGCCCGGCGCGTCCGGCTAGTCCCACCGCTTCGAGTCCGGCAGCAGCAAGGCGCAGGGCCTCGGCCCGGCCGGCGTACTCCAGAGGCAGAGCCACGTTTTCCAACGCGGTCATGGCCGCAATGAGGTGAAAGGCCTGGAAGACAATGCCGACGCGCCCCCGTCGGAAACGCGCCAGTTCGTCTTCGGACAGCCGGGACAGATCCCGGCCAGCCACGACGACCCGGCCCGAGCTAGCGCGCTCCAGGCCGGCCACGAGCATCAGCATGGTCGTCTTGCCCGATCCCGACGGACCGACCACGCTCACCGTTTCGCCAGGGTCGACGCTCAGATTCAATCCATTGAGCACGTTGACCGGTCCGCTTCCTCCGGCTAATGTCAGGCGTACGTCGTCAAGCTGGATGATGGGTTCTCGTTGTTGGGGCATGACCATACCTGGTGTGGTTTCGTTGGGGAGGGCGGACATGTTGCTCGCGCCCACGTGTGATGAATACTGCATGCTGCCAGGACCGTAAAGCCAGCCCGTCATGGTGGCGGGGTCTCACGCTGACATGCGCCCGGCGCAGGGCCAGGCGAACGATATGACTCTTTGGAGAAGGCCATGTTGAAACGTATCCCGCTGGCGTTCGTGGCGATAGTGCTCGCCTGTCTCGCCATGCCGGCCCAGGCCCGGGTCGTTACCCTGGTTGCCACGGAATGGATTCCCTTCACCGGTGACACCCTGCCGGGGAAGGGGTTTCTGACGGAGATCACGCTGGAGGCCCTCCGGCGGGCGGGGCACGAGCCGCAACTCACGTTCGCCCCCTGGAAGCGGGCGTTGGAGATGGCCCGGGCCGGCGAGGTCGACGGCCTCATCGGGGCATCGTATGCGGAGGAGCGCACCGGGGACTTCGTCTACCCGCGTTATTTCAGGCCCTCGGCCCTGTATTTTTTCACCCGTGCCAGCAACAACGTCGTCTACACCAGGCCCGAAGCCCTTTGTCCGGCAGTCCTCGGACTGCTGCGCGGTTCGTTTCTGGAGGAGCGCTTCAAGAGCGTTCCCTGCCTCCAGATCGATCTGGCCGCCGAGGTGGAGCAGAATCTCAGGAAGCTCAGCGCCGGTCGCCTCGATTATATTCTGGAGTCGCGGGACGCAGTGCTTTTCCTGCTCGCCGGCCCGCTGCGCGACGTGCGGAATCTCAAGCCTGTAGAGCCGCCGTACGAGATCGACAAGGTATATACCGTATTCTCCCGGAAAAAGGCCGACGCAGACGCCCTGGCTGCCGCCTTCGACGCCGGCGTCGATCAGCTCGAGGCTGACGGTTCCTGCGCCGCCATCCTGCAGCGATACGGCCTCCGGTAGAGCCCTGAGGGCTGTGGCGCCTGTGTCCGATGCACCGGCAGCGACGCGCCGATTCGCCCTCGTGTGTACGTTGACCGGGCCGCTTCCTGCGGCTACTGTCAGGCGTACGTCGTCAACGGGAAGAAGGAGTTACGAGGTGGGGACATGACCAAACCCGGCGCTGGCTCTTTGTCCGGCTCGAGCATCGTGCTCGGGCTGGCGCTGTTCGTTTTCGGCATACTACCGCTACCGCAAAGCGAGTGCGTCATGGCTGCGTCCGCGAA
>CAZGAH010000016.1:12912-21865 GCA_964523295.1 uncultured Desulfovibrionaceae bacterium
CCCGTCCGGTGGTCATCGTGGCCCTGGGCGACAGTCTGACCGCAGGCTACGGTTTGCTGTCCGATCAGGCCTGGCCCACGCTGCTGGAGCATCGGCTGCGCGCGGACGGGTTAGATTCGCGGGTGCTCAATGCCGGGGTTTCCGGCGACACCGCGGCCAACGGACTGTCCCGCCTGGGCTGGATTCTCGAGGAGCGTCCGGACATCGTCGTGGTCGAACTCGGCGCCAATGACGCCTTGCGAGGCCTGGATCCAGCCCGTACGGCCGATCATCTGGAGGCGATCATCAGCCGCTCCCTGGCCGCGGGCGCGCGCGTACTGCTTACCGGAATGCACGCGCCGGCAAACCTGGGCCAGGACTATCGGCGCGCCTTCGACGCCATCTATCCGGAGCTGGCCCGCAAGTTCGGGATTCCGCTGTATCCGTTCTTTCTCGACGGAGTGGCGACGCGCCCCGAACTCAATCAGCCGGACGGCATCCATCCCACTGCCGAGGGCATGGCCCTGGTGCTGGAGCGGATATACCCGCATATCAAGGCCATGGTGGAGGAGGTGGCGCGCTGAAGGGGCTGGCAAAGTCCGGCGACCGGCACAATCCTGCCGGACAGATTCGACCCGCAGGTCACGGCGGGGGCCGGAATGAATATCCGTCCTCGCAAACAACGCCATGACGAGGCTTGAGGGACATGCGATACCGTAACCGCCTGATGCTCCCGTTGTGTATTCTGTTCGTGCTGATGCCCGTGAACCTCCTCGCGGAAGGCTTCATGCGCGGGCTGTGGGACGAGCACGCGTTTCTGTACCAAAAGATAATCACCATGCCGTTCAATCGAGGTGTTTTCGACGGTTCGCTGGACGAATCGCTGTTCAGGGATTACATCGTCCAGGACTATCATTATTTGCCAAATTACAAGGAAGTCTACGGGATTCTGCTTTCCAAGGCGCCTGACGAAGCCGGCGCCTCGTTCGTTTCCGCGATGATCAAAAATAATGCAAGGAAACTTGAATATATGTTTTAGGGTTGTATATATAATTGATTACAGTGGGTTGATTGAAACGCGCGACGATCGGGTTGACCGTTCAGAAATGCCGAGTGGATAGGGAAAATACATGTATCGAGCGTCTGTCGTCTGTGCCAGCCAGGGCGGACGTTTTCAGTGACGCGTCCTTTTTCGACGATTGCATCCGGCACGCGGCCGGAGTAGCAAGGCTGAACAACTGCGCTGAACGCCTTTTCGTTGTCAATGTCCGACGGATAGACAGATGAACCATTCGCCGTCGCAAATCCTTATCCGCCAGATGCGGGGCATATTGCGCTTCTCGCGCTATTCCATGGTCGCCGAGGCGCAGCCCCTGCTGGAGCAGGCCTTTGGCCTGCTGCGTATGGAGGACCGTCGGAAGCCCGAAATCATGGCGGCAAGCTCCGAGCTGGCATACGCCGTGGCCGCCATGCTCGACGCCACGATGGATCAGGCGTTCATGCGTCTCGGGCTGGGGATTCTCCTCAAGTCCGGAGTCTGCGGCATGAATCTGATCGTGGCCTTTCTGGGAAAGCGCAAGGCCGCGCACGACGTGCTGGCAGGGATTCTCAATGCCTTTCCCGTGGGGGACAGGCTGCATCTGGTCAATTGCATCTTTCGCAAGCCGCGCGCCGTCGAACCCCGCTTGCTCCAGTGGGCCTACGATACGCTTCGGGCGAACCAGGGGGAAAACCCGGATGCCGTGCTGATGTTTCTCGATGAGCTGGCGACGGATGGCATACCCCTGGCCTATCCCCTCCAGCGTCAATTGCTTGGAAGCCGTTTCGGGGTCTGGATCCAGCAGCTGCTGTCCCTGGAGCTGGATCCCGAGCAGACGCTGTTCATGCTGCGCACCACGGGGGCGTTGCATTCGCACCAACTGGCCCGCAGTCTGGCCCGGCGCCTGAAAAACGCGCACCCGAACGTGCTGGCCGGGTTGGTGAAGGCCATCGGGCAGTCGGGACGGAAAAAGGATCAGGAGTTGTCCAGGATGCTGGCCGGGGTGTTGAAAACAGGGTCGGCGCAGGTCCAGGCGGTGGTCATTCAGGCCTTGGGACGACTGCAATCGGATTCGTTGCCGATCGCTCTGGCCTACGCGTTGCAAAAAGCGCCGACGCAGCGCTCCCGGCTTCTGGTCACGCTGTTTCAGGCGCAGCATGGCGTCTTCACGGAGGTCATGCGCCGGCTTCCAGCCACGGAACATCGCGATCTCGTCTTGTTTCTGGTGGTGTTGTTGAATGGGTGCAACCGAAGCTGGCTGGAGCGTACGCTTGAACGTCTGGGCGCCGCGGCTCGGGCGGGAAAGGATTGGGCCGCACTGGTCAGCGCACTGCGCAACTATCTCGATGCCAATGTCGTCGCCCCGGCGCCGCCTCCGCTCGCCGCGCCGCAGCCCGTGCCCTCCGCTCCCGCGCGCACGGCTCCCGAGCCCAAAGGGCTGGCCGGGGTTGCCGGCAGGTTGCTGGGCCGCGTGCGCCGTACCGTACGGCCCGAGGACTCGGAGACGAGCCGCGAATACGTCAAGATGACAGTGTTCCGGCAGGCCATGGAGAGCGGCGGCCCGTTCGCGAAGCAGACCTACGAAGGCATAGAGGCGCCGCAGGGAACCTTCTCCGGCCTGGCGTTCGCCGACTGCGTCTTCTCGATGCTCGATCTCTCGAATTCTACGTTCACAAAAGTCCTGTTCGAGCGCTGCAGTTTCAAGCATCTCGATTTTGACGCCTCCTCGTTCAAGGAAGTCCGCTTCGTTGACTGCCAGTTTCTCAATTGCCGTTTTTCCGGCTCTCAGCTCGAAAAGGTTCAGGCCGCGCGCTGCAACTTTGCCGGCGTATCCCTGTCAAGCGCTTTGACCAGACGTGTCGTGCTGCATGAGTGCCTGCTTTCGGAGCTGGATTGCAGCGGCGCCAGGCTGGAGGGCTGGAAGGTCGATGGCTGTCGCTTCGAGGCGGCGAATTTTTCCCTGGCCGAGTTGAAGGGTGGGGAGTTCGAGGGCGTCGAGTTTTTCGATTGCCTGTTCGACGCGTGCTGTCTGGAGCGCTCCAGGATTTACAACACCCGCGTGATGTCGGCGATGGGGCGGAACTGTCGCTGCGTGGAATTGGAAAGCGACGAGCCGTTTTTTATGAGTGAGATACTCCAGACAGCCGAGCGGTATATCGAGGTCGCTGCCCGTAGCCTGCGCCTGCCGGAACCACCGCCCCAGCTGGGCAGCGCCGAGGGCATTCAGCTCATGCGCAGGCTGGTCGACGCCTGGCTCGCCGAGCGCGACGCCCTGCGCCGCAGACAGGCCTTTCTGGCCAACAACAGTCGCCGCCTGGAATGGGCGACGTGCATGTTGGGGTCTCCCGGAGACGAATTTCTGACCATTCTGCCCGGGCTGGTGGAGTCCGGCGTGGCCTTCCGGGATGCCCCGGTCGGCCTGGTCCCGGCCTGCTCCATTTTTGGCTATGTCCCGGGCTACAGCGCCCGGCAACTCCTCCGCAAGCATCGCATCGACCCGGAACAGAGCCAGGAGCGCAAAATCGGGGATTCGGCCTCGCCCTCCAAAGCCATTCCCATCGAAGCGTTGTTCACAATCGGCTCGACCGGCACCATCGCCCAGGCCAAGGCCTCGGACATCGACCTGTGGCTCTGCTTCGACGCGGAGCGCGTATCGGAGGCGGCACGGCAGCGTCTTCGCGGCAAGTGCGACCTCATCGAGCGCTGGGCCGAGGAGGCATTTGACCTGGAAGTCCATTTTTTTCTGATGGATACGCAAAGCATCCGCGACAACAACTTCGGATTCACCGACAAAGAAAGCGCGGGCTCGACCCAGGCCCAGCTGCTCAAGGAGGAGTTCTATCGAACCGCGGTCTACCTGGGAGGGAAGAAACCGGCCTGGTGGCACTTTCCCGCCGCGCTCGACGATCCGGCGTATTCGGAAGAATTCGCCCGCGCGCTGGAGGCCTCGGACGCCGATGCCCGGAATATCCTGGATCTGGGAAATCTGGATGAAATCCCGCGCGAGGAGTTTTTCGGCGCCTCGCTGTGGCAGATCGTCAAGGCCATGAAGAGTCCGTTCAAGTCGGCCATGAAGCTGGCGCTGCTGGACAAATACATCCACGCGCGTGACGCCAGCGTACTCGTCTGCAACCGGGTCAAGGCCAATCTGTTTCAGGACGTGCATGATTTGTGGGAAATCGATCCCTACGCGGTGATGTTTCGCGAGGTGTTCGAATACTACGGGCGCAGCGGCCAGGAAGAGGCTCAGCGCCTCATGCGGCTTGCCTTTTTGCAAAAAACCGGACTCTATCTTTCGGCCAAGGCCACCGGCCGCTTCTACGAACTCCAGTCCTACAGTTTCATGGAGTATTTTTTTCCCTACAGCGAAAGCGACATCGCCAGCCACGTCGAACCGGGACGCAGCGAAAGCAGCGATTCCGCGAGCGCACCGGAAGGCTTCGGCGAGCTGGTCGAGGTCGGCGATATGACCGTGCGGTTCATGTTCGCCACCTATACCGCCATTCACGGTCTCTGGAGCCAGTACGGCGAGGCGATGCGCATCACCCAGGACGATCTGACCAAGATCGGCAGAAAGGTCTTCAGCTATTTGCAGCCGAAAAAGAACAAGATCATGCGCATCCCGTTCATGGACCCCTCCAAGCATCGTTTCGCGGTCCTGGAACTCACCTCCGAAAGCCAGCCCGGGATGCCGCCGGTCTGGATCATGCGCGGCGAAACCTACAGACGAAACAACGCCAGACCGGTAAAGGAGGAACTCCGGCGGGATCAGTGCCTGGAACGCCTGCTGCTCTGGCTCGTCGCCAATGGCTTCTACCCCCCGAACCCGACCCTCGAAGCGACGTACCTCGAGCCGCCGCTCTCGATCGCCGACGTGAACGAACTCTGCGCCACGCTGCACAATTTTTTCTCCCCGGCCCTTGTTTTCGACCCGGATATCAATGAAAACCTCAATCCGGAGCGTGCGGTACGGGCCATGGTCATCGCCAACCTCACCGTGCAGCGCGAAGACAAGACCCTGCGCCGCGCCGTGATGATCTGGTCCACGAACTGGGGAGAACTCTTCTGCCAACCCACCCCGCGCAACCTGCCCGCCCTGCGCGACGGCGCCTACGGCTTCGTCAAGGACAATGCCGGCAACGTCGGCTCGGACATCGAACTCCAGTCCTTTATTCCGTCCCGGTCGTTGTGTCCGAAGATATTTTTGGGGTAGGTGCGTGCCGAATACGCATCGGCCTCATTCGCCCTCAGCGTATTGAATCTCATGGACAAAAATGCGAAAAGGACAGGGTTGAAAATTGAAGGACCTGAAACACGAGTCGAAGACTCTCAAACCGGATGAGCAACAAAATATTATTTTCTGCAATAAATAAAATATAGCGTTAACAAAACAGCATAAGTTGTCAACTTCTGGGATGAATAATTCAGCTCCATTTCATGCATTGGCCCCCTCCCTGAGATGATAACTTGCGATAAGGCATGATGTGCTATTTTGCCATAAATTGAAGTGCAACAATGGGTTGATTTTCGAATGCTCACTTGCGCGATAAGCCTGATTCGAATACTATTATAACAATACATTATTACAATGAGTATCTACTTACCAACTACTTTCATGCTCTACTTAAGCGGCTTCAGGCCGCACATTTCGGTCTGGATCGAAGGGAATGAACTCCAGTATAATGCTGAGGGAGAGACTTCAGTACATAAAATCATATGCCCATCTGATGAACATTGGCTTAATTTTTGGCTTGCATGCGAAACGCTTGATATCTGGTCCTGGTATGGTGAATATATCATGAACCGATGGAAAGAAGGATATAAATGGGGCATTGAAATCGAATATGGAGAACGGCGCATCAGGTCTTGTGGAATAAGTATGTATCCAGGAAAAATTAATTTTACAGCACCACTGGATAAGGAGTCATACTTGAAAATTCAAGTTGACACCTGGAACTTCTTTACACATGCCGTCGAGGTTTTGCTGGGCGGCCTCCCCTTTATGTGGTCTGATTGGCGTCCCTATGAATTCCCTACTCACGAACAAATAATCTTCAATAAACTCGCCAGCGACTTGAAGAGCCTTCCCGCTGAGCCACGAGACGGAATTCAGAATGACCTGGGAGTCTCCATTGTCAATATATACCAAGGATGGTTCCAGCTGCGCATTACGCTCCCAAAGATGTGCGTTTTTGCCGAGACTGATGATACCATGACACCGGGGGCGCTGAGTGATCTCAACCATGCTGTTGGTATGCTGACTCATGAATCAGAAACGGTGTTTGTCGATTTTGACAATGAGAGCGCAGATACGGCGCGAATTATTATGACGAGCAATAGCGATGGAATGACGAGACTAACCATCATGGATTGGTGTGCAAAAAACAAATCTCCGCGACTTGACATCAAGGCTCCTACGGCAATGGTAGTTTGCCGTTTTCAGAATGCTGTCTCCGAATATTCAACAGCAAGCCACGGAAAAGTTAATCCTTTTTTTATAAATAAATAAACATAAAATAAAAGACAACTAGTACGGACAATGCCTATAAATACCATCTAAAAGTATTTAAATATTATGATATCTATTACGAAAACATAAATATTCGTCTTCCCTTCCCTGGTGAATATTCGGTGCGCGTCTAGTCGAAAGTGCCGTTGCTGTTGGCGTAATAGCCGAAGCGGACGGTGGAGTTGTCCGGGCGGTGGATGGTTGTCCGGGCCAACGATTGTCGAAGCGAAACAATACGTGTTTTCCACATCTTCATACGTCGTCCGCTCGCCCTCGGCCGAGGTCGCGCTCAAGCGCCAGGCGCCATTGACCTCGGCCAGCCCGTAGGTCAGGCTCCCGCCCTCGGGGTCGCGCACGGTCGTTACCCGGCCGTTGTCGTCAGACTCGTGCTCAAAGCGACTGCCCCGCGGGTAAATTTGCGCGGCCATGAGCGCGCCCTGCGCATACACGAACTTAGAATGCCCATTTCGAGGGTGAAATGGGCATTCTAAGGTGTGAAAACAGCCTTTTTTGGGTCGTATCCTGTGTGAATTCAAGGCGTTGCCTCGGTCCGACCCCAAAACGAAGAGTAAGCCGGGCCTGAGGGTATTCCTCAACGACTGGCCGCTTCCTCCTTGAACACAAGCCTCCCCCCCTCCACGTCCACGCGTACGCGCGAGTTGTCGGTCAGGTGGCGGCTGATGAGTTCCCGGGCCAGCGGGGTTTCCAGGTGTTGTTGCAGGTAGCGCAGCAGGGGGCGGGCGCCGTAGACCGGGTCGTAGGCGGCCTTGACCACGTAGTCTTTGGCTGCCTCCGTGAGGTCGATTTCGATTTTGCGATCTTCCAGCCGGCTGCGCAGGCCGCGCAGTTTCAGGTCGACGATCATTTTGATCTGCTCGGGTAGCAGCGGCTTGAAGAGTACGATTTCGTCCACCCGGTTGAGAAACTCCGGCCGGAAGCTTTGGCGCAGCTCGTTCATGACCTGGTCGCGTACGCGATCCCGGAATTCGCCCTCGGGCGTGATGCCCTCGAGCATGAAAGATGATCCGAGGTTGGAGGTCATGATCACGATGGTGTTTTTGAAGTCCACCGTGCGCCCGTGGCTGTCGGTCAGCCGTCCGTCGTCCATGATCTGCAACAGCGCGTTGAAGATGTCCGGATGCGCCTTTTCGATTTCATCGAAGAGCACGACGCTGTACGGTTTACGGCGTACGGCCTCGGTCAGCTGGCCGCCCTCGTCGTAGCCGACGTAGCCGGGAGGCGCGCCGATGAGCTTGGCCACGGTGTGCTTTTCCATGTATTCGCTCATGTCCAGCCGGATTATGTTCTCCGCGGAGTCGAAGAGCGCGCGGGCCAGCGTCTTGCACAGCTCGGTTTTGCCCACGCCCGTGGGACCGAGGAAGATGAACGAGCCGATGGGCCGGTTAGGGTCCTTGAGTCCGGCGCGCGCGCGTAATACGGCGTCGGCCACGGCCTGGACGGCCTCGTCCTGGCCGACGACCCACTCGTGCAGCACGTCCGGCAGGCGCAGCAGTTTTTCCCGCTCGCCCTCCAGCAGCCGCGAGACCGGGATGCCGGTCCAGCGGGAGACGATTTCGGCGATGTCGTCCGGGCCGACTTCCTCTTTGAGCAGACGCGGTCGCGTGCCGCCGGTGATGGCATTATCCGCCGAAGGCGCCTGCTCGAGCGCGGCCAACTGCTTTTCCAGCTGCATGAGCGTGGAATAGCGCAGCTCCGCGGCGCGGTTGAGGTCATAACTGCGCTCGGCGTCCTCGATTTCGCGCCTGGTCCTTTCGATGGACTCCTTGATCTGGCGGACGTTGTCGATGGATCCTTTTTCAAGCTCCCACTGGGTCTTGAGCGTGGCCTGGCTCTCTTTGAGGTCGGCCAGCTCCTTTTCGAGCTTCTGGAGCCGGTCCCGGGACGAGGCGTCGGTCTCGCGGCGCAGGGCCTCGCGCTCGATTTCCAGCTGCATGATCTTGCGGTTGACCTCGTCCAGCTCGGTGGGCAGCGAGTCGATTTCGGTGCGGATCATGGCCCCGGCCTCGTCGATGAGATCGATGGCCTTGTCGGGCAGCTGACGGTCGGTGATGTAGCGGTTGGACAGCAACGCCGCCTCGACCAGGGAGGAATCGCTGATACGCACGCCGTGATGGACCTCGAAGCGTTCCTTGAGCCCGCGCAGGATGGATATGGTGTCCTCTACGGTCGGCTCTTCGACCATGATCGGCTGGAAGCGGCGTTCGAGCGCCGGGTCCTTTTCGATGTACTTGCGGTATTCGTCCACCGTGGTTGCGCCGATGCAGTGGAGTTCGCCGCGGGCGAGCATCGGTTTGAGGAGGTTGCCCGCGTCCATGGCGCCCTCGGCCTTGCCCGCGCCGACGATGGTATGCAGCTCGTCGATGAACAGGATGATGCGGCCGTCGGCGGTCTTCACCTCGCTGAGG
>CAZGAH010000016.1:21875-34031 GCA_964523295.1 uncultured Desulfovibrionaceae bacterium
CGCCTTCTCGATTTCCTTGAGCACGGCCTTGAGCCGTTCCTCGAATTCGCCGCGGTATTTGGCGCCTGCTATGAGCGCGCCCATGTCCAGGGCGAACAGTGCCCTGTCCTTCAAACTCTCGGGCACGTCGCCGTTGAGGATGCGGTGGGCCAGGCCCTCGACGATGGAGGTCTTGCCGACGCCGGCCTCGCCGATGAGCACAGGATTGTTCTTCGTCCGCCGGGACAGGATGCGCACGCAGCGGCGGATTTCGGCGTCGCGGCCGATCACCGGGTCAAGTTTGCCGTCACGCGCCTGCTGGACGAGGTCACGGCCGTATTTTTTCAGCGCATCGTAGGTCTGCTCCGGGTTGTCGCTGGTCACCCGCTGGCTGCCGCGCACGTCGGTCAGCACGGCGAGTATCTTGTTCCGGTCGAGATGGAACTGGCGGTTGATGCGTCCGGCCGGCGTGCTTGCCGGCTCGTCGGCAAAGGCCAGGAAGAGATGTTCGACGCTGACGTATTCGTCATGCATCTGTCTGGCCAGGTCCATGGCCTTGACCAGTATTTCGTTCAGCCGCTGCGTGACCACGATCTGGTCCGCCCGGGCGCCGGGGCCGCTTACGCTGGGGAGTCGGCGCAATTCGGCCTCGATGGCCTGGGCATAGGCCGCGGGGTCGAATCCGGCACGTTCGAGCAACCGGCCGACCAGGCCGTTCTCCTGGATGACCAGGGCCAGCAGCAGATGCTCGGCGTCGACGGCCTGATGCCCGAAGCGTACGGCGGTCGTCTGGGCCAGAGCCACGGCCTCCTGCGATTTTTGCGTGAACTTGCTCAGATCCATGGGGTCTCCTTTCCGTATATCATGCGCTACGCGGAGCGCGATGTTGTTGAGCCGGGCGGATCAACGCGTCGTCCGTACCCCGACATGCTGCCGGGCTGCCGGTTGGCCGGAACGGATCGGCCCGGTATCAGGGCTGCAGCAATCTTTCCATGTCCCGGATTTTCTGCTCCAGGTATTCGATACGGGAGAGCAGGTCGACAATGATGCTTCCGCCGATGCTGGAGAGTTCGAAATCCTTGCAGATGCGGTCCAGCTTGCGCACCCGGTATACGTCACCGACCCGGAACAGATAGCTCTCATGGGAGGTCTTGACGGGATCCAGCCAGCCCAGATCGATAAGGTCGCCCAGCAGCGTGGGATGGATCTCGGTCAACTGGACGAACTCCACCCAGGTGATCATTTCGGAGCGGACCGGCAATTCTCGGGAAAACTTTTTTATATCCATCGTGGCGTCTCGTTTGGATGATCATGCATGAAGGACGTCGTCTACACCGGCTCGTCGCCATCGGCTCATCGTGCCGAAAAGCGGGACGTGCGGGCCAGTTCCTCCCACAGCGTTTTCTCTTCAGGAGAGGGGGTGCGCGGCGTTTTAACCAGAACGCGGACGAACTGGTCGCCGCGGTGGACGCCCTGACCCAGGCCCCGATCGCGCAGGCGCAGCTTCTGCCCGCTGTCCATGCCGGCCGGGATGGTCAGATCGACTTCTCCGTCGAGCGTCGGCACCCGGACCGTAGCCCCGAGCACGGCCTCCCAGGGCGCCAGGGGCAGGTCGTAGATCACGTTGACGCCGTCCAGAATGAATTTTTCGTGGTCGGCGATGCGCACCTTCATGTACAGATCCCCGGCCGAGCCTCCGCCGCTTCCCTGGCTTCCTTGTCCGGCCAGCCGGATTTTCGCGCCGTTCTTCACGCCGGCCGGGATGTTCACCTGCAGGGTCTTGATCTTCGACGCCTGTCCGGGCGCCTGCTCCTGGAGGGAAATGCTCTTGCTTCCGCCGCGATAGGCCTCTTCCAGCGTCAATTCGAGGACAACCTCGCTGTCGTGCCCGCGTCGCGGTCGAGCGCCGGCGCCGCCGAAGCCCCGCCGGCCGAAGTCGCCGGCTCCGGGGCGGAAACCGTCCTGACCGGCCTTGCCGAAGAGCACCTCGAAGAAGTCGCTGAAGCCCGAGGCGTCGAAATTGGCCTGTTCGAAGCCCGGGCCGAAATGAAACTGGACGTTTTCGTAGCCCGGAGGCGGCTGAAAGTTCTGGCCGTGCTGCCAGTCAGGCCCGAGCTGGTCGTAGAGCCGGCGTTTTTCCGGATCCCGGAGTACCTCGTAGGCCTCGTTGATTTCCTTGAAACGGTTTTCCGCGGTCTTGTCGTTCGGGTTCAGGTCCGGATGGGACTTCCGCGCCAGTTTCTTGAACGCCTTGGCAATGTCTTCTTGCGCCGCGTCGCGCGCAACGCCGAGAAGCTTGTAATAGTCCTTGTATTCGACGCTCATCTCCGATAACTCTCCCTGGTCCGGCCCATGGGGGCTGCCGGCAGTTTTTTTCCGTCCGATCAAGCCTGTTAAATAATACGGCCCGACCGGCTGTCAAGCACGCACTACAATGGCCGCATCCAGCCTGCCCGTTCTGCTCTATCATTATATCAGTCGAAACAAGGATTCCATAGCCGTGGCTCCGGAATCCTTCGAACGGCAGCTGCATGGCCTGAAAAGGGCCGGCTATCGGGGCGTGGGGCTGGACGAGGCCGTGGACTATCTGCTCCGCGGGGAGCCCCTGCCGGATCGCTCCGTGCTCATCACCTTCGACGACGGGTTTCTGGACAACTGGGTCCATGCCTTTCCCCTGTTGCGGCAATACGGGCACCGGGCCGGCATCTTTCTGGTGGCCGGGAAAATCGCCCAGGCGCAGACGACGCGGCCAACCCTGGACGACCTTCGTGCCGGCAGGGCCGCACCTGAGGGACTGGCCTGCGTCGATCAGCCGTTCGTCACCGACGCACGCGGCTTTTGCGTCCGACAGGACGCCTTCCTGAACTGGGCGGAGTGCCGGGCCATGGAGGCCGACGGTACGGTGGCCCTGGCCACCCACTCCCTGTGGCACGAATCCGTATTCCGCGGCCCCGTGTTCAAGGCAGAGCGCACGTTGTTCATGCCTGGCCCGCGCAAGCGCACCTTCGACCGTGTTGCCGGACCCGTGCCCTGGGGATTGCCCCGCTTCGACGTCGGCCCGGCCCTGAGCACGCGCGCCTTTCTCCTCTCCGATGAGCTGCTCGCGCTGGTGCAGCGTACGGTGCCGCAGAACACGGACGAGGCTGCGCTCTTCTTCGACAACCCCGAGCACGTCCGCCAGGTGTGGGCCACGATCGACACGCTGCCGGTCGCGCGCTGGGGACGCCTGGAGAGCGAACGCGAGTTCGAAATGCGCGTTGCCGATGATCTGGGGCGCTGCCGCGATCTGCTGGACAAGGAGCTTGGCGCCGGCCGCCCCTGCCGGCAAGCCCTGGCCTGGCCCTGGGGCGCGTGCTCGGCAGCCGGGCAGGCGGTGGCCCAGGCGCTCGGTTTTCGGGTCTTCTTTGCCACCACCTTCGGCCCCAATCCTCCGGGCCGGCCGGATGCGGTTCATCGCTTCAAGGCCAGAGACAAGTCGGCGCTCTGGCTGCGCTCGCGTTGCATGATATACGCCAGCCCGCTCCTCGGGCGGCTCTACGCGGCAATGAGGATCTGATCGTGGCCTCGGGAAACTCCACGTCCCGGCGTTCTGTTTATCGGACACGTAACGTCTGCGCGGGCGCGTTGGTGTTGCTGGTTCTCCTGGGGGCGCTCGCGCTTAAACGCGAGCGAGGCCCTGAGGCCGGAAAAAAGGGCCTCGCCGCCGTGCTTACGGGGCAGATCGACGGCGCGTCCAGAGACCAGGCTGCCTGGCTGCCTGATCAGGCGGGACAGCCTCTGGGCGTAGCCTTCAGCGCCGATGGCATACACTACGCGGCTTTCCTGCGCCGGGCGCGCTGTCAGACCCCGTCCGGCCGGCTGCTGCCGCATTTCGAATGCCGGCTGACGTTCACGCGTAACGATCCCGGCCCGCCGGCTTACGTGCTCTGGCCGGAGACGTCGGGTAGTTGCGATGCCGCCGAACCGCTCCTGTCCGGCCTGGGCGACTGGGAGGGCTATGTCTTCGCTTACTACGACAAGGGCGCGCTGTGCGCGGGGGCAGTGCGTATAGCGAGCTGCCGGGCGGATCGGGTCCGGGCGGATATTGACTGGTCGGTCAGCTACGCCACGGCCGACGGGATACGTACCGAGTGCGCGGGCTCCGCGCTGCGTCTGGAACCGGCGACGCAGGCCAAAGGCCAGGCCGTGTTGGCCGGGCTGGGGCTGCGCGTGGATACGCAACGTTGGCAGGCGCTGGGACTGTTTCTGGATGAACTGCGTTCGCCGCGGTACCGGCTGGCTCTGTATCGGGAGGCGCCGACGCTGGCGCCCGATCCGGAGCGGGTGACCGTTTTTGTGCGTCACGATATGGACCGGACCATGTACGGGGCGCACGCCATTGCCCGGGCCGAGCGCGAGCATGGCGTCAGGTCAACCTGGTTCATCAACATGGCCTCGAGCATCTACGCCCTGACCGCGCCGGAGGGGCGCTACGTCCGGCGCACAGGCGCCGTCGCGGACCTGCTGGCCATTCAGGCGCACGGGCAGGAGATCGGCTATCATACGGACATTCTCATGATGGCGCTGTTTTTCGATACGCCCTTCAAGGCCTGGCTCGATGTCGAGCTGGGTCGCTTGCGTCGGGCTGGCATCCGGCTCGACAGCCAGGCCGAGAACGGTTCGCCCTACGCCCGGACAACGAACTCGTATAATGGCTATTCCTGGAAGGACTTTCGCCGCGGGGGGGATATGGAGAAAGCGATCAAGGACCGGACGAACGGTTTCGACGGCGTCGTAACCTACGAGCGTGACGGGCGGCCTTGCCGGTATGAAATTCCAGACGTCAGTCTGCGCGACGCGGGGCTCTCGGTTTCCGCATATCGGGTCCGGGAGCAGTTGCCCTTCAATGTGGCGGACTGGGCCTACATTTCGGATGGAGAACTGGAAACCGGGAGCACGCCGGCCGATCTCCTGGCCCGTTTGCGTGCCCTGCCTCCGGGCGCCGTGGCGGCAATCCTGCTGCATCCGGTACACTGGACCACCATCGATCCGGCCTTTGATCTGACCACGTCGATTTTGGGCCTGCCCTCAGCCCCGAGCGGACAACAGTCGCAGACGGACGCGGCGGCGGGCGCTTCCTCCTCCGTGCAGGGGACATCGTCCGCGCCAACTCCCCCGGCAAAGGAGCAGCCATGAGCCTCCAGCCCTCCCGGGGAAGAATCGCCGCCGTGGTGCTCAATTCCGTGTTCCATGACAGTCGCGTCATCAAGGAGGCCGAGAGCCTGGCCGCTGCCGGGTGGGATATTACCATCTTCGGCATTCAGGACCGGCGCAACAATCAACCACGCGGACATACGCCCGGAGGCGTGCCCGTGGTGCTCTGTTCCTGGGAGCCGGCGTATCTCCTGTTGCAACAGCGACTGCTCCACGCGTTGCTACCGCTTTGGCTGATCGCTTCGCTCGTAGTGTCCGTGGCGCTCTGGCATGGCCTGAGGCTGTTGGTGCAGCTGTTCAGCATGCAAGGGCTGCTGGCAGTCGGCCTTTTCGGCCTGCTGGCGATCCTGGGCCTCAGAGGATGGGCGGCTTCGAGCAGCCGGATTGCCCGGCGCCTTCAGTTCGCGAGCGACGCCGCCGGGGCGGAACAGGAATTACTGTCGGTCCCTGGCCGACATCTCCTGAACGTATATACAGAAATTGCCCCAATGCTTCATTTACGCTTTTATAAAAAACATTATGATTATGCAGTCAAAGTGCTTGATCGCGCTCTACGGATCTGGTCCATGCGCAACGAGCTGACGCGGGCGATCGTCGCCTTTGCGCCCGACGTGGTACACTGCCACGATGCGGGCACTTTGCCTGTTGGTCTGGCCGTGCGCCAGCGGAGCGTGCGGCGGGTCCGGCTCGTGTACGACAGCCACGAATTCGCTACGGAAATTAAGGGCATGGATCGGATCGGCCGCGTCGTGACGCGTTGGCGCGAGAATCAGGCCATGGGGCAGCTCGACGCCCTGATAACGGTCAACGAGTCCATAGCCGCAGAACTCGGGCGACGTTACCCCGCGTATCCGCCGGCTCTGGTCGTGTGCAACGCGACGAGGCCGTTGCCCGTGGTGCCATCCGACGACGGTCGCCTGCGCCGGGCGGCAGGATTGGCGCCGTCGCAGCGGATTCTGTTGTATCAAGGTGGTTTTTCCGGGCATCGGGGGCTGACGCAGGCCATTCAGGCCGCGATGCTGCTGCCGCCGGACTGGAGTCTGGTGATGATGGGTTGGGGCGGGTTGCAGCCCGTACTGGAGAAGCTGGCCCGGAACCTGGATCCTGCGGGCGAGCGCATCCGTTTCGTTCCGCCCGCTCCGCAGGCAGAGTTGTCGTATTGGACTGCCGGCGCCGCGCTTGGCATCATTCCGTATGAGAACGTCTGCCTGAATCACTGGTATTGCTCGCCGAACAAGCTCTGGGAGTATCCCGCCGCGGGGGTACCCGTTCTGGTCAGTCCGTTTCCGGTGCTGCGCGAGCGTGTGGAGCGCTACGGCATCGGCTGGTTTCTGGACGATCCGGTCACCCCGGAGGGCATCGCGCGCGTCGTCGCCGGGCTCGATGATGACAGTCTCGCCGGAGTCCGGGCCGCCTGCGAACGGTTTATCGCCGCTGACAACTGGAGCCTGTACGAGGCGCGTCTGGTGGGGATGTACGATCGGCTGCTGTGAGCCGGCTAGTGGGTTGAGCGCTCAGACCAGATGCAGCAGCGCGACGAGGAGCTTGTGCGCGTCGATCATGGTCGGGTTGTCCTCGTTGCAGAGTTCCGTCTCCAGGAAGTGCATTCCGGTCCGTTTGAGCCCATCGATATCCAGCGGCAGGGGATACGTGCCATGGCGCGCGTCGATGAGTATGGCGTCGAGCAGTTTGTCTTTGGGCAGGGGCGGGTCGCAGTCGGCGCGCAGCGCGTCGAGCAGGGCTTTCAGGGTCGATTCGAGCGTCATGCCGATCTGCTCGGGGTCAGGCGCCAGGTTGGGGACGAAGACCTTGGGGCACGGGTTGCGGCTGATGGCCCGACCGACGCCGGCGGGGAGGAGGTTGGCGACGAGGCTGGTATAGAAGCTCCCGATCGGATAGCAGATCAGATCCGCCCTGGTGATGAGGTTTTCGATTTCTTTGGTTATGGCCGGCCGGACAGGCTCGGGACTGTGGAGCGCCTCGGTAAGAAAGAGGCGCCGGATGGGAGAGGCGAGCGGACGCGTCTCTTTTCCGGTGAGCAGGTGCTGTCCGATCACGGTCGAGCCGTCGTGCAGCGTTGCCGCCAGGTGCAGGTTTTTCTCGAGCACGGGCCGGACGACGCCCCGGACCTGTACGAGCGAGGAAAAGAGCCTGATGACGGGTTCGATATGGCGGTGCTGGGACAGGAACCCCCCGGCCAGGACCAGGTTGCCTATGCTGGCGCCGCGCAGATCGAAGCAGCGGGGCATGGCCGCGAGAAATGCCCCGAGGAGTCCGGTCAGGGTGTCGCGCGCGGGCGCCGGAATCGGTTCGGTCAGGGGATGCCGGCCAGAGATCATACGCTCGAGCTGGCTGAGCAGGTCGTTGTTGTCGGCGTGGAGGGGAAAGCGGAAGCCCATCATCTCCAGAATGGCCGGATAGCCATCGCAGGAGCGGTCAGCCAGGGCCAGCAGCCGGTTGCGCAGATCGCCGACGGCGAGCATGTCGAAGACGTGCCGGATGACCGCCGAACTGCCGCCGGAGTCAAAAGGCGTGACGATGTGGACGGAGTTGTGCGTGTAGGTGGTGATCAGGGTGCTCAACTCGCGCAGGGCCGTTCCCCCGCTGAAGAACAGCAGACGCGGGCCTTGTCGGGGAGAACGCCGCAAACGGGCAAGCAGCTGCGGATCCTTCCTGAAAGTGAGGAAAGGGTGGCGGGTCCGTTGCATGAAAGGGATCCTGTATCGATAGCGAAGACGGTCGGACAGACAGGGTATTCAGCCTCGATGCCGGCCGGCTCTCAGCTCGCAGCGAGCTGGTCACGAACGTAGTCGACGTAGAGACTGGCGGCGTCGATACCGTTGGCCTCGAGCAATCCCCGGAAGCCCCCGAATGCCGAGACTTCGAAGACCTTCGGGCCGTCAGGCGTTTCGACCACATCGACGCAGGTGAAGTCAAGGCCGAAGATGCGTTGCGCACGATCGGCCAGGGCGAGGATTTCGTCGACCGGCTGGCAGGGCTGATATTTTCCGCCCGAGCGGGTGGTGGTGTTCCAACTGTCCTTGCTGCCGGTGCGCGCGTAGGTGGCCAGGTATTTCCCGCCCAGAAAGGCAACGCCCATGTCCCGGCCCGGATGGTCGACCAGCTTCTGGATGTACATGACGGCGTTATCTTTGTGGAAGGCTTCGATGCGTGTGCGGGCATCCGGCCCGCTTTCAATGACCTCCATGCCCCGCGCCTTGGTGGAATAAAGGGGTTTGAAAATGGCCTTTTCGTACAGTTGCACGTAGTGAACGGCCTTGTCGACATTCTCGGTGATGGCGGTCGGCGGCATGGGAATGTGGCCCAGGCGCAGGGCCACGGTGCAGCTCATCCGATCGAGCACGCGCAGGATGCGCAGGGGATCGGAAAACACGCGTACGCCGCGTTCGCTGAGAAAGCGCAGAATCTCCAGACGATCGAGCAGGTGCGGGGAATACCAGGTGCCCGCCTTTTTGACGATGAGTGCATCGAAGTCGTTGAGCAGCAGGCCGTTGGCATCGGAGACAATGCCGAGTTCGAGATCCAGGGCCACGGTTTCGAGATCGAAGAGATGCCGTGAGCCCGTCCTTCGGGCCACAGCGTCCGCGAGCAGCTCTGAGGACCAGCCCCCGGGCACGCCAATTACGCCGACACGTTTTGCCTTCATAATATCTTTTGTCTTGTTAATAGGTTAACTCGAATTCGAGCAGGGTGAACTCCTCCCAGGGGCGGGTGCGATGTCTGATCAGGCGTTCCAGCAGATGCGCCCCGCGCAGGAACATGGTCTTGGCGAATTCGGGGTTCAGCTCGAACCGGGTGGAGGAAATGAAGCTGCGCGCCAGCCCCAGGGCGAGCCGGGCGTCGAAACGGGTGTCCTGGTGGGCCCGGGCGTATTCCTTGGCGAAGTGGAACAGCTGCACGATGGCGTTATCCAGTCGCTGCCGCGAGCTGCTGTCGAAAAAGGGAAGCCGGAAATTGGAAACGAGAAATACCGAGATATCCTGAACAAGATCGGTCTGTCGCGAGCGATAGAGATCGATGAAATGTATCTTTTGGCAGATATGATCGTAGACGATATTGTTGATGTTGAAGTCGCCGTGGATGAAGACGCTGTACGGCGCAGAAAGCTCGTCATCTATTTCGGCCGCTTCGTCGATCAGGACTTCCAGAGAGGGGATTTCCAGGCGTCCGACCCGCTTGGCGGGTTGCCTGAATCCGGGGTGAAGGCGGTAGACTTCGTCGAGCCTGGCGTTGAGCTGGCTGATGAATCCGGCCTTGGCTGGCTCGTGGGTCCGGGTGCCGTCCCAGATGCCTTGCAGCGTCTGTTCGACCAGGAACAGGGCATTGTTGACGATTTCCTGGTTGGCGCCGAGCACGACGTCCTGGAAGGTGCAGCCGCCAAGAAATTCCAGCAGTAGCGAGGCCTGGGATCCGTCTTCCTGAAAGGAGAGCACGCGCGGCGGGAGCCCCGGCATGAGCGATTCCCAGCGCTCGATGTTCTGCTTCTCGAGCAGGATTTTTCGCTTTGTCCCTTCCTTGAAGAGCACGCCGGCGGACGGCGTTTCGTTGTCGGTCGCGTCCGCCCCGGTCTGCTTCTGGGCGATCTTGCTGATGCGACAGCCGGAACGCGTACCCCAGATGGATTGAAACTCGATGTCCGAGATGGGGATATCGAGTCCGGAAAGGGCCAGATTGTCCTTGAGCGCCTCGTATTGCCGGATTTTGAACTTCTCGCCGACCGCGGAAAAGATAATCGCCTCGCCAACATTGAGCAGGGCGTCGCCCATGCGTTCCAGATAGCGCAGGATGAGGTGGCTGGTGATGAGATTTTCGGTTTCGCGACCGGAGCGGAGTTCGTTGAGAATCCGGTCGAACTGGACCTTGTAGTGCCGGTCCAGGGTGAATTCGGAGCGGCAGATGCCGAAGGCGAGCGACATGTCCTGTTTGGTCAGGGCCGGGTAGATGACCTCGAGCGGCTGAAGCACTTCCTTGAAAAAGCTTTCGAGCCCATACCGACGGATGAATTCCGGATCCTTCAGGTACTGGGTCTGCACTACGACATTGACGGCATAATCGGCGATGCGCTCGAGATTGGTCGTCACGGTGATGGCCGCGCGCAGCATATCCAGCGTCCGCTTGTCGCGGGCCTTGCCGCTGTGGATGGCGGAATAGCACTTGTTTTCGATGACGCTTTTAAGGTTGTCGATGTAGTCGTCGCGCCCCTCCATGGCCTCGATGAGCTTTTCGTCGCGCCGTTCGAGAACCTTTTGCGCGTTCTCCACCTGCCTGGTCACTTCGAGGACCATGAAGCGGAGATTTTCCGCGATGCCGTCGTAGGCGAGGATGCGGTTCACGGTTTACCTGCTCGCGATGCTCAGCGGATCGTTCGGAGCCTGGGATTCACTGTCCTCTCTCCAGGAGAATCGCAGGGTCAGCTTGCGGCGGTCGGCCCTGGTCTTGGCCTCGATGTCGAATTTGATTAATCCCTTGGGTTCGAGGACGACCTCTTTGCCCCGGGCCGAGAGCGTCAGGCGGCCATTGCGCAGCCCCTCCGTGAGCGCATCGAGGTAGTCGAGCAGCGCCTCGGCGTCCTGCATGGTCTCATGTCTGAAAGTTCTGTCCGATCCCATGACCTGTCTCCAGTGCCGCGGCTGAATGTTGAGACGAAGAGAAGTCGGCCGACCGGTCGGAATTGCAGCCCTCGCGACTTCCGATTCGTATCCCGGTCCGCAATTACTCCAGCCTGGCCTTGTACTCCCGGATGGTCTTGCTCCGGGAAATGTTGCCGACGATGAGACTCTTGCAGATGGACATGTCGTCCCAGGCTGGCTGGAACCCGATTTCCCGTGATCCCTTCTCGGGGTCACGGTTCTCCGGTGGCAGGACTTTTTCCCCCATGTGACAGTCGTCGCCCATGAAGACGAGCAGAGGCCGGCGGGAATATGCTCCGCACCGGTTCTGGCGGTTGATGACGTTGATCAGGAATTCCGTGTACTTGCTCGATTGTGGATTCCAGACTTCCACGCCGTCTACGTCATAATCGGCAAGCAGGATGGGCCAGAACTGCTCTGGATGGGGGATGACGACGCCGGCGCCGAGGGAGCGCGCCTCCTCGATGACCTCGGAGGCGCGGTAAAAATACTTCAGAGAAAAATGGTCCTTGACCAGCTCCTTGACCGCCTTGAGGTAGACCTGCACCCGGGAAATATAGCGCGCGCCGTGTTTGACCTTGAGGGCTTCGAAGTAATTCCTCACCAGCTTGTTCTTGATCATCTCTTCCGGCGTGGACGTCCAGTTGTCCTCCAGGAGGCGGCGCAGTCTGGAGGCATAGATGGCGCAGAAATCGATCATTTCCTCTTCCGCGCCGGTCCTGGTCGCGGCCTGGCGGCGCAGGTCCGCACAGTGCTCGTCGGTCAGGGCTTTCAGGAACTCGAACAGTTGCGAGGAGCGGTACTTGAACGTGTGCGCGAGCATGGCCTTGAGCACGTCGGCCTTTTCGGTCAGCCGCTCGGCCTTGAAATGGAGCAGCAGCTGCACCTTGCTGTTGAATCCGTGCGCGTAGCAATCCACCTCGACGCCGGCGTATCCGTGCCAGGTCAGGAGCACGTTATGCTGCGTGGGAATGATGAGGGAGTCTTCCCTGTTGGGGTACATGGCGGCGATACGCGCCTCGATGACCTCCGCGGGAATGAATTCCGGATGCCAGTGTACCGCCAGCACCTCGGTCTGCCGGGGAAAGGTCTGCTGCGGCACGAGCGCCCATTCGCGCTGCTGTGGCGTGAGCGAAACCGAAATCAGCTCGGTGAAGCGTTCCCGGTCCCAATCGGTGACTTCGCGTTCGAGCCGGGCGACGTCCACCGGCGTTGGCGGCGTCTGATCGAGCCGGATCGGTTCTCTGCTGGTTTTGCTCATGGCTGTGTCCTGAGAGGAGATTCAGAAGGTCCGCCGGCGTGCCCCGCGTGACAACGATCGGCTCTTTCCACC
>CAZGAH010000016.1:34041-38670 GCA_964523295.1 uncultured Desulfovibrionaceae bacterium
TTTACGCGGAAAGACGCCGTCAGGCAAGCACGAAATACGGAACGGGCCGTATCTCTATTTGGCCGGTCCTGTTGACTTCAGATTCGGCCGCAGTGATGCTTGATGTCCACGCCGCGGGTGATGAAAATGACGATTTCGGCAATATTCTGAGACAGATCGCCGATGCGTTCCAGGCTGCGGGAAACCAGGATGGTGTGGACGGAGCGTTCGATGGCTGGCGTGTCCTTGAGCATGTAGTCAATGAGCTTGCGCAGCAGGAGGATATCCTGCTCGTTCAGGGAGGTATCCATGGCGCAGACATGCTCGGCCAGTTCGACGTCTTCGTCCTTCAGGGCCTTGATGGCCGAGCGCAGCATCTCCATGCTGTGCGCGCACATCCGCTGCAGGATGGCATGAAAGGGCAGGGGAGGGCGCAGGGCAAGGAGCATGGAACGCTCGGAGATATTCACGGCCTCGTCCCCGAGGCGTTCGAGATTGCCGGTGATGCGCATGATGCCCACGATCAGCCGCAGATCCCTGGCCATGGGCTGGGTCAGGGCCAGGAGGCGCAGGCTGTCCGCGTCGATCTGGCACTCGAGCCCGTTGATGACCTTGTCTTCGTCGATGACCTGCTGCGCCAGGTCGGCATCGCGTTCGAGCAGCGAGCGCTGGGCGTTTTCCACGGCCTTATCGACGTGGGCTGCCATTTCCAGCAGGGTTAGATGCAGCTTGTCGATTTCGTGTTGCAGATGAGGTTCCATGGGCGTCTCCTTGGCGTAATGCGGGTGTATGGTACGGGCGGCATGCGTTGTCTTCGGGCGATGTCGTCCGGTCGACGGATCAGGCTTTATCCGAACCGTCCGGTGATGTAGTCTTCGGTCTGTTTTTGCGTCGGGCGCGTGAACATGACCTCGGTACTGCCGATCTCGATGAGTTTGCCCATGTAGAAAAAGGCGGTGATATCGGAAACGCGCGCAGCCTGTTGCATGCTGTGGGTGACGATGATGATGGTGTACTCTTTTTTGAGCGTATGGATGAGTTCTTCGATTTTCTGCGTGGCGATGGGGTCCAGTGCCGAGGCCGGCTCGTCCATGAGCACGATTTCCGGCTCCACGGCCAGTGCCCTGGCGATGCACAGCCGTTGTTGCTGGCCTCCGGAAAGCCCCATGGCCGTGTCGTGCAGCCGGTCCTTGACTTCGTTCCACAATGCAGCCTGCTTGAGGCTGTGTTCCACCTTGCCGGCGATGTAGGTGCCGTCCTTGACGCCATTGACGCGCAAGCCGTAGGCCACGTTTTCGAAAATGCTTTTGGGGAAGGGGTTGGGTTTCTGGAATACCATGCCCACGCGGCGCCTCAATCCCACCACGTCCACGCCGGGTGCGTAGATGTTCTTGTCGTCGAGGAGTATTTCTCCCTCCAGCCGGGAGATGGGGATAAGGTCGTTCATCCGGTTCAGGCAGCGCAAAAAGGTACTCTTTCCGCATCCGCTGGGACCGATCAGCGCGGTGACGTCATTTTCGTAAAAGGGCAGCGAGATGCTCTGCAGGGCGAGAAACTGACCGTAATAGAAATTGACGTCCGTTGCGAGAATCTTGATTGTCTTTTCTGTAGTCATGGCGACGGCATGTTCCTTTGACGTCGGGTGGCCGTGGTTCAGGCCCTGAAGCGGTAGCCGACGCCTCGCAGGGTTTCAATGGCCTCGGCGTAGTGCCCGAGTTTCTGGCGCAGACGGCGGATATGGGTATCGACCGTGCGCGCGTAGCCCTCGAATTCGTAGCCCCAGACCGAGTTGAGGAGTCCTTCCCGGGTGCAGACGCGGCCTTTTCGACGCAGGAGCTCCGCCAGGAGCTTGAATTCGGTCGCCGTCAGGCCAAGCTCTGCGTCGTCTATGGTCACGGTATGCGCCATGACGTCGACGCGCAGCCCCAGGTGTTCCAGGCAGTTCTCCCGCTCCGGGTCAGGTTCGGGAGCAGGCGCCGCGCGTTTGAGAACCGCCCGGATCCGCAAGAGCAGTTCGCGCGGGCTGAAGGGCTTGACGACGTAATCATCGGCGCCGAGTTCCAGCCCGACGATCCGATCCACTTCCTGACTGCGGGCCGTGAGCATGATAACGGGTATCGCCGTGGTCCGCCGGTCGCGTTTAAGCTCACGACAGACTTCGAAGCCGTCGATGTCCGGAAGCATGATGTCGAGAACGATCAGATCCGGATGCTGCGTGCGCGCCAGATTCAGCCCTTCCTGTCCCTCGTCGGCGGTCAAGGCCCTGATTCCGGCGGCTTCCAGATTGATCTCGACGAGATGCAGAATATCCGGGTCGTCTTCGATAATCAACACGGTCGAGGCAGGCATGGTTCCTCCAGACGGAAAGCACCGCACTCCGGAAAAGGACAGGTTCCCGGCCCGCGCAGGTCTTCCTGGTCGCGACTCCGTATACACCAGAGCATTGTGACGGCCGGATGGTGCCATTGTTACAATCAGGTTACGCGACAAGGGGGTGGGGTGCAAGAGCAGGGGCGATTGCGTGACAGGGAGTGATTGCGGCCTGTTCGCCGAGGTTTCTCAGGTGGGGTCGCGCCAGTCATGCGTTGAACTGGGACCGGTCGATCCGACGATAAGGTCGGAGCAAAACACCACGCATTGCCTGTCGTAATGAGCGCGAACTACGCACTGTGCTGTGAACACACCCACCAGCCGGCATTTGGTGGAAGACTGCTTCTGTCATAGACGCCGACCCTGAGCCCCAATGGTCAGGGCTTGATCCGCAAAGATTGCTGCAGTTTTGATAGAATGGTTACTGGATGAGGCAGCTTGGAGCGCTGCTTGCCAATTTCAATAAACAGACTAAACAACCACCAGCCAAAAGCTGGGGGTTATTAATCAGCGGAGTGAAAGTCCAGCTATTAACCGGCAGGTTTTGCAGCCGGTTACGGCTCAACATCACAACCATCGTTGGGATCGCGCTCAAAATGATGTGCCAGATAGTCTTGGATCATCTCTTTTGTCAGCTCTCCGGCTGTCACGCAATAATAGCCACGAGCCCAGAAATGTCTTCCAAATAGCGCTTTTTAACGATGGGCCCCCCAATATTTTTACCGAAGTACGGCCTTTGACTCTACACATGATTCCAGATGCAAATATGCCTGGCGGAGCGGAAACCAGGGCAACTGAAGGGCTACCTTGTTCCGGCTCTGTTTTCCCGGGGGTAATGCTTTGCAGGCGTTGCCCGGCTACTCGCACTGCGCCGGCGCTTCGATCTGGCCCAGGGTCAGGAGTTCGCTGACCGTAACGAAGTGGTAGCCTTCCTTGCGCAGGAGTTTGATCACGAGCGGCATGGCGGTTGCGGTGTAATGGCCGCGTCCGTTGGCGTGAAAGCGGATGATGGATCCGCTTTGTACCTGGGTCATGATGCGCGTCGCCATGGCCGGGGGGTCCTGCTGCGGATTCAGGTCGTCGCTGTCCACATCGGAAAAGATGGCAGCGAGGCCGAGGCCTGAAAGGAGGCCCAGGGCTTGCGGCGAGCATTTCGCCTCCGGAAAGCGGAAGACCTGCGGCAACTTGGGAATCCGGTCGATTTCCCGGGATTCCACGCCCACGCGGGCACACTGTCCGGCAATCGTGCTCCTGAGCTGTTCGTACTGCCCCAGGGGCCAGAGCAGCTGATGTTCCAGTTCAACGCCTCGCAACGGCCGCAGCGAAGTGGACGTCCAGGCCAGGCTGCCGACTTCGAAGAGCGGATCGGCCATAAGCTGCATCGACTTGTCCGGGTGCGTGCTCATCCACTTGCCCCCCAGAAAAAAGGTGGCTTTGATGCAGTTGTCGCGCAGGAATCCGACAAGCTCCGCATCGAAGCCCGTGCTCACGGCCTCGCCTTCGCCCGCGTCGAAGGTCAGGGCCACGACGTTCTGGAATCCGGCCGGGCCTATACGCCGCACGCCGGCGAGCAGCGCGGATGGCAGCGGCGCCAGCCGTAGCGTGGGGCCGCGTCTGGCGCCTTGTGCGGCGGGTGTGGTCTGGGCTGGATTTCGCTCCTCCGGGTGGCCATTCAGCTCCGCCGGCGACCAGAGCATATCCAGAACCGCCTGCGAGCCGAAGTCCAGGCCCGGACGGTAATAGGGGCTTGCGCCCTCGGGCGGCGGCAACGGCGTGGGCTTGAGCTGCGTAAGCGCCAGCCCTGCCATCGGGCGGCCGGGTTCCGTGGGGGCAGGTTCGGGCAAGGGCGGGAGCACGAGCAGGCGCCGCGTCGGCGTTTGGGGAGGCGATTCGATCGGGTTTTGATCCGCGGGCGGAGGCGCGAGGCCCTCCGATTGTCCGGAAGGCTCGGTGGAGTCTGGCAACGCGCCTGGCTCTGTCCACAGCGGGCGCAGCGGCCTGGCCAGAGGCCGTTGTTGCGGACCGGGAACAGCGTCGGCGGGTACTGGGGGCAGTGAGCTGGCGCTATCGGCCGGCTGAGCGTCCGGCGCCGCCTCGGTCGGTCCGGACTGCTCCGGCAGAACCGGGGTCAAGGGCGGCGAGGGCGATGATTGCGGCGTGGGCAAGGGGAGCGGCGTCGCCGGCGACGACGCGGCGTCCGGAGCGGGCGGGGGAAGGGGCGTTGCCGGTGACGGCGTGGTGTCCGGCGTGACCGGGTCCATGGAGAGATTGCGTACGCAC
>CAZGAH010000016.1:38680-58770 GCA_964523295.1 uncultured Desulfovibrionaceae bacterium
GTGATCTCCGCGTCGACCGACGCGGGAATCGTCAGCGTGTAGGCATCCTTGCCGTCCTTGACGATCCAGCCCCGGGAAGTTTTGTTGAGCATCACGTAGCCTAAAAAGGTCTCCACGGGCGCCTTTTCGCCGGCGCCGCGCGCGTAGGTGATGCCGATGTGCACGGCAGCCGTGGTTTCGCTGCGGCAGAGCAGTTCGTTTTCCAGCAGGCGGACATTGCGGGTCGCGGCGCATCGGCTGGCGCTGTAGCCGGGCCAGAGCTGCGCGGCAAGGTCGCAGTCGCCGGCGTTGATGGCCGCATAGAGCGCAGCGATAGCCCCGACAGGCGAATCGAGTGAAGACTGCGCCTCCGGCGTTTCCGACGTCGGTGCTTTCTCCGCGTACAGGATGGAGCCGGGCCCGGGGGCAGGTGCAGCGGGTTCTCCTTCCTGCCTCGAGGACGTCAGAAACACATGATCCTGATTCCCCTGCGCAGCGAGGAGCGCTTCCGGCACGATCAGCAGCAGCCCGGCGAGCGCCAACAGGAGCAGGGGGCGAGGCCGTGGCGCAAGGCGGGAGACGCTCATTGCCGGCAGAAGAGGAGTCCGGAGGATTTGCGCGCGGGTTGCAGGCTCAACGCAGCCTGCTGTCGAATACGTCTTTTCTGATCAGGTTGACGTAGCAGGATTTTTTTTCGTGCGCGCGAAAGGTTTTGGCAGTGGTCAGCGCGCTGTCGTAGTCGTCGGAAACGCCAATGGCGACGACCATCCAGGCGTTGGCCGGATCGGTATCGATATGCAGTTCCAGTACGCGCGGCGAATAGCCCTTCCGGGTGTACTCTTCGGCCATTTTTCGGGCGTTCTCTTCGACCTTGAGCGCCCCTATCTGGACATAGAAGAGAAGATTGTCGATGTCGAAGGGCTCGCTGCTTCCTGAAGAGGCGATGTACGCCGGTGCCTGTTCCTTGTCCCGATACGTGCGCGCGGCCTGCAAAGCCTTGGACACGGAGTCGTACACGCCCAGGCGCACGGCGAACCAGAGTTTGCCGTCGCGGCTTTCCTCAGCGAAGATATACGGCTCGTATCCCTTGCCCTTCAACGTCTCGACCAGGCCGCGGGCTTGTTCTTCGGATACCGTGCGCTCGGCCTGCACCACGAACGGTTGGTTCCGATGCTTGCTCTCCGGCATGATGAGCACCGTCTCCACCCAGGCCGATGCGTGCGTCACCAGGAGCAGGGCGAGCACGACCCCGAGGATGATCCCCCGGGAAACTGGCCTGGGCAAACGCCTCGGTCCGTCCTTGACCCAACGGTCCGCCTTCAAGTCCGTGGTGCTCGCGGTCGCAATGATCATGATCTTCGTGTCCATGCTCGAAGAAGAATGGCCGGGCTGGCAGGTGCGGCGCGCGTCCTGCAGGGCGCCGCTCGTGTGCTACAATGCCCGGTCAGCGTCGTTTTCGGGCCTGTCCCTCTGGGCAACGGGCTCGCCAGGGTGCTGATCCTGCTGCAACTTGGCCTTCAGCTCGGCAACAGTTTTGAGAAAGGCGTCCATCTCCCGGGCGGGCAAGGACGGCGCCGGCTGCCTGGCCAGCTGCTTTTGCGGATTGAGCGGCTTGCCACCCTGTTCGAGACGAAAATCCAGGTGGGGCCCAGTGGCCAGCCCGGTCATGCCGACGTAACCGATGACATCGCCCTGAGAAACGCGTTTGCCCTTCCGAATCCCGGCGGCATACCGCGAGAGATGCATGTAGGTGCTTTTATAGTCCCCGGAGTGGTCGAGTTTGATGGCCTTTCCACCACCGGCCATCCATCCCGCCGAGGCTACCACGCCGTCCCCCACGGCCATGACCGGCGTACCGGCAGGGGCTGCGTAATCAATGCCGAGATGTGGCCGGACAATGTTGAGGATGGGATGCCGTCGGCGCATGGTGTATCCGGAGGAAATGCGGGAAAACTTCAGCGGTGCGCGTAGAAATGCCTTGCGCAGATTCTTTCCGCTGGCGTCGTAATAGCGTTTTAGCCCTTTCGCGTCTTCGACCAGATATCCTTCGTAGGTTTCGTCCTGATTGGTGAACGTTGCTGCCAGAATGTTTCCGTAACACTTGAAGACTCCCTGCTGGTAGCGCTTCTCCACCAGGAGTCTGAAGGAGTCGCCTTGCCGCAAATCCCGGATGAAATCGACCTCGCAGGCGAAAATGTCAGCCAGCGCAATCGCCAGGTCCGCGCTTTCGCCAGCCCCTTCCACGGCACCGAACAGGCTGGACTCGATGGCACCTTCCACGCGTTCGATACGCTGATCGTATTCTATCGGTTGCCTGAATGCTTGAAAGCCGGTCTCCGCCTTTTCAACGACCAGGCGCTGGTCCAGATCGATTTCGTAGGTCAGCCCGACAAAGCCGTCCTGACGCGTGGTAATGGCATACTCACGACCAATTTGGATGGTGTTCAACGGGAATACCTTCCGGCAGGCGGCGTTCAGGGCGTCGACCTCGGCGCCGGTCAGCAGCGTCGACAGGATGCCGGCAATGGTGTCTCCCGGGCGAATATAGCCCCTGGCCACGCGTTCGTCGTTGTCCTGGCTCTGAAGCCCCGGTCCGGTATCGGCAACCGCCCCGGCCACCCGCCACGAGGGCGTAGGACCGGCAGTGGCGCTTTCAGTCTCGATGCCGCCGGTAAACACCGCCATGGCAGGGGCCGATGTCGGTGCCACGGCAGTGGGCTCTTTCGGCAGACTGTCATGCACGACCGCGGGTAGGGCCGTCTCGGCAACGGTCTCGTCCGGAACAGGATTGTCGGGGATGGTAACGCCGTCTCCCGGACTGTCTTCGGTCCGCACAGGCTGAGTACGGTCGGAGACGGAACCAGGGAATGCGACATGCGTATCGGATACGCCGAGCGCCGTCGGCAGCAGCAGGATCAGGCCAAGAAGCGCCGACAACGCGGCAAACAGACGAAAGCGGAACCCTGTCGGATCGGAGGCATCAAGCTCGACAACAGGTCGGACCAACGACATGCATACCCTCCTCATATTGTGTGACACACAATTGAAGGCTACGCCAACAATCGGGCGATAGCAAGGATTTTACAGCGGAAGTTCCAGGCTCAAGCACGCTTTTTTGTGGCTGCATTCACCTTCCGCTGTGGGAATGCCCCTGGAAGGGCTGCCCTGTATGGGGTGATGCAGCGTGTAGAGCCGTGATGCCCTGCCTGCGCGTATCCTGTCCGCGATGCTGAGGTCGTTCGCGTATTTTTCAAGATGCAGCCGGCGTTGACAAGGCCGATCCGCCCGGATGGCGAGCCTGGTTCACGTCATGAAGAATCCCGGCGACGACGCGCTCTACGGCGCGCTCCACGGGTGGCGAGAGCTCCGGGGAAAAGGCGGTGGGCGGGGTTATCTGGATGAGAATGATGCGCAGTGTCCCGGGCATTTCGTCGGGAAATAATTCGTAGCCGAGCTTGAGCGTCGTGCCCAGGGTCATGGCGTGCGAATTGACCAGATAGGCCGTGGTGAAGAGTTCGTCCGCCGTGAGTTCGAGCACGTCGCCGGGCTCGCGGCCGAGCACGGTGGCGTCGATGACGTAGGCGCAGTCCTTGCCGAGCAGCGCGTCGACGACCTCGAAACCGACGGTGTACATGATTTCCGTGGCCATAGGAGCCTTGGCGGCCTCGAGCCGTTCCACGACGGCGATGCCGGCGCGGTCGTCCATGAGCAGCGGGTTGCCTATGCCGATAGCGATGTACTGATCTTTCATAGTATAGTTCCGGAACGAACGGGGGGGAGGAATCGAGCCCCCCCCGTTCGCAGCAGGCGATAATGATTCAGGTTAGAAGTTCTTCATCTGTTTGTAAAGAACGCCGTCGCTGGAATAGATGTCCAGTTCCAGAGGCCGCTGGCCGCCGCAGACCGCGTGCGTGGCGCAGGCCAGGCAGAGATCGTAGGGGCGGAAGGCCATTTCCACGTAATTGAGCAGCCCTTCGGATACGTTGCCATTCTTGATGAAGTGTCGGGCTGCCTTTTTTACAGCCAGATTGATCGGCGCGTTGTTGTGCGTGGTGGCGACGATAAGGTTGGCGTTGGTGACGATGCCGTCGGCGTCCGTCAGGTAGTGATGGATGAGCGTGCCCCGCGGGGCCTCGACGATGCCCACGCCTTCGCCGGTGCATGAGCTGGGCTTTGTCCAGGTGTCCGGGTTGGTGATTTCCGGATCCTGAGCCAGTTGCAGGCACTTTTCCGCGGCGTTGAGCAGTTCGATGGCCCTGGCCCAGTGGTAGGCGAGCACGTAGTGTACGGGACGGCTACCGAAGGTGGCGTGGAATTGCTCGAAGTGCTGCTGCGCCAGCGGGGTGTCCATGCCCTTGGCCACGTTCATCCTGGCCAACGGACCGACAGCGTAGATGTTCGTCCCGGGGCTTTCGGCGATGCCGTTCCAGGCGCCGAGTTTCTTCTGGTAGGGGAACTTCATGTACGACCAGGGCAACACGCGCTCGGCGATGAAGTCGAGATAGCCTTTGCCGGTGAAGGTTCCCACTTCCTCGCCTTTGGCATCGATGACGCGCTGTTCTCCGTCGTAATAGGCGATACGGCCTTGCGGATCGAGCGAACCCATGTAACCGACCTCGACCCGGTACATGTCGCCGGTAACGAGTTCCATGTATTTGGGATTCTTGAGTACGACGTCGCTGAAGACCTTCAAGGTCAGTTCACCCAGTTCGACAAGCTCCCTGGACCATTCGACGATCTGGAGCCGCTCATCTTCGCTCAGGCGTCGCGACCAACCGCCGGGCAGCGCCGCGACCGGATGGTTGGGCTTGCCCCCGAGCATTTCGAATATCTTCACGGCGAGACTGCGTTTCTTGAGCACCAGCCGCCCCACGTCGGCGCCGACGGCCTGGACCAGCCCGACGACGTTGCGCGTTGCTGCCGGCGATTCCGGACCACAGACGAAATCCGGAAAACCCAGGGCGTAGAGGATGATGGCATGGTCCTCGACATAGTGCGCGTTGAAGAAGAGTTCGCGCAACTTGCGACCTGCCGATGGCGGCGTGACGCCGTAGATGCCGTCCGAGGCCTTCATCGAGGCCATGAAGTGGACGGCGCGGCAGACGCCGCATATCGTCGAAACCGTCCTGGGCACTTCGTCGATGGGCATGCCCTGGAGAAACTTCTCGTAACCGCGAAACTCCACCGTCTGAAAGAAGGCGTCGTCCACGTTGCCCGCGTCGTCGAGAAATATGGCAATCTTGCCATGACCTTCCAGACGGGTGATGGGATTGATCTCGATTTTTTTCACAATATATCCTCCCGGATCAGGCCCATCCGCCGGGCTTGACCTTTTGGTTCAGCGTGCCGATGGAATGGGAGTAGCGATAGAAGAGTTTGCTCATGTCGTTGAACTGCGCAATGAGTTTTTTCGCCGTCGCGTCGTCCGCGAGGCAGGAGGCCATGGCCGTGAGACAGCGCGCGCCGTAGTCCTCGATGCCTGGAATGGGTCCCCCGCAGCCGCGGCAGGGGATGTTGACATTGATGCAGGAGGCGCCGCAGTCGCCCTGGGTGACAGGACCGAAACAGAGATAGCCCTGCTGGAGCAGGCAGACATTCTCGTCGGGCTGGCCATCGACCACGCGGAACACCTCGCTGACGGGGGTGCGCTTCTGACTGCTGTTGGCGGGGTTACGCGTGCAGACATCGCAGACGGCGCGGCCGCTCGTCAGCCACGAGCCTTTGGGCGGCAGATTGCCGGCCACAATGGCCTGAACCGCGGCAGCGACGAAGTCATGGTGCGGCGGACACCCTCCCACGTAATAGTCCACCTCGACGAGCTGATCGATGGTCGCCACGCGGCTGGTCAATGCGGGCAGCGTCAGCGCGTACTTGCCGTCGAGCAGATACTCGGGCGCGGGGTAGACGCCGTCGGGATTGTCCGTGCTGAAGGTGTCTTTGTAGGCCTGCTCGAAGAGTTCTTCCTTGGTATGCAGGTTGCCCATGGCCGCGATCCCGCCCAGGCTGGCGCAGGCGCCGAAGGCGACCAGTACCTTTGACTTCGCCCGCAATACCTTGACGATATGTTCGTTTTCCGTGTTCCGGATCATGCCGTCCACAAATGCCACGTCAATGAATCCATCGGGCATGGCCTCAAGGTCTTTGTATTTGACGTCTGCCACGGTGGGAGCCCAGAAGACGACTTCCAGATGTTCCAGCGCGTCAACGAGCTTGTCCGAGATATCCACCAGCGCCATTTCGCACCCGGCGCAGCCGCCGGCGAGCAGAAAGGCGAATTTAATCTTGTCGGCCATGTTCAGTTGCCTCCCTTGATGGGGTTAGGCCCCAGCTCCTGCAGCTCTTTGGTGAATTCGTCGATGACCTCGGCGAATTTTTTGCCCTCGGCGCCGGAAATCCATTCCAGGCGGAAGCGCCGGGAGTCGAAGCCGGAATCCTCGATGAGTTTCTTCAGGAGCAGCACCCGACGCGAAGTTTTATAATTGCCCTCCTTGTAATGGCAGTCTCCGAAATGGCAGCCTCCGATAAGCACGCCGTCAGCGCCGCGGGCCAGGGCATCGAGCACGTGCTCCGGCTCCACCCTCCCCGAGCAGGGCACCTTGATGAGCTTGACCGTGGGCGGATATTTGCAGCGCAGGTTGCCGGCCAGGTCGGCGCCCGCGTAGGTACACCACTGGCAGGCGAAGCCGACGATGTTGGGACTGAAGGTCATATGGGTTACCTCCTATGCGACCTTGTTTGTTTCGCTCTGAATGGCGGCAATGACGGCGCGTCGGTCCGTCTGGCTGATGCAGGCCACCTGGGCGGGGTCGCAGCCCATGGTCAGGGCCAGGAGCTGCGTATAGTAGAATACCGGTATCTCAAAATCGATTTCGCCGCGCTCACGAAGCGTTTTCTGCGACATGTCGAACTGCAGGAAGCAGGACGAGCAGGTCGTGGCGACGAGGTCCGGGTTGATCTCCTCCTTCATGCTCAGCAGCTTGACTTTGAACAGCGCCAGCGACTTCTCCACGTCCGTAGAGCGCATGCCGCCCATGCCGCAGCAGGCCTCCAGGCGCGAGTACGCCGGCGCCTCGGCGCCCAGCGCCTCGACAAGTTCGCGCAGCATCGTGGGAAAGAAGGGATTCTTTTCCTTGACGTGATAGACGTCCGACGGCCAGAGGATGTGGCAGCCGGGCTGCACGGCTACGGTCAGGCCGTCCATGGTGTACGTGCGCGCCCGGGCGATCTTCTCGAGGCCGACGGTTTCATACAGCACGTGCCCGAGGTGGTAGATGTCCGAGCTTCCTGCGTAGGAGCGGCCGATGGCGGCGAGCTGCTCGTTGACCGCCTTTTTGCGCTCCGGGCTGGCATCGATGAAGTGCTTGGCCTCGCTGAGCACGCCGAAGCAGCTGTTGCAGCCGGTCATGATGTCCACGCCCTTGGCCTCGGCCAGGGCAATGTTGCGGCCGGAGAGCGCGCACCAGGTGGTCATGTCCAGCGAGGGCGCCGTACCCCAGGCCGGGCAGCAGCTGGCGCCCTCCAGCTCGGCGATGTCCACGCCCAGCGCGGGAAAGACCTGGCGGATGGACTGCTCGATGTCCGGCGCTTTGAAGGGGATGTTGCATCCCAGAAACAAACCGAATGTATCCATTGAGTGTCTCCTTCTCGCTTAAAACAGCCCCAGCTCGGCCATAGGGCTGGCGTCCAGAATGGTCTGCACCTCTTTCTGCGCCGCGGCGTCGTAGGCGCTCGTCGGCGCCTCGGCCGGCAGGCCGACCTGACGGCGCAGCTCGCGCGCGTCGGTGAACACGGCGTGGCCCGTGTTGTAGAGGTTTACCTGGCCGGTCGTGGCCGACGTGGAGATGGCCAGCTCGCCGAACTGGTAGCGCCGGAAGGCGAAGACCACTTCCTGCGGCCGCACGCCCTGCGGACAGACCTCGGTACACCGGTTGCAGGCCTGGCAGCCCCAGGACGAGGGCTCGTCAACGAGTTCTTCGAGCTGCCCCTGCAGCAGTTTGCGGATCAGCAGCCGGCACAGAAAGGGGAAGCCGGCCTTGACACCGGGGCAGACGGCCGAGCAGGCGCCACACTGCACGCACTTGAGGATGCCCGTGCCGCCCAGGTCGATGATAGTCTGCACCGACTGCCTGATTTTTTCGTCATCGATGATCAATGGGGTCATGCGCGAACCTCCTGCGCGGTCAGAGCCGCAATCTGGGCGAATATCTGGTCCTCTTCGTAGCCGTGCAGCACGATGGCGCCCGAGGGGCAGGCCGCGGTACACACGCCGCAGCCCTTGCACTGGGTGATGTCGATGCTGGCCCGGGGCCTGTCGCCGTACACCACGAGCGAAATGGCGTCGTAGGGGCACAGCGGAACGCAGATGCCGCAGCCGCTGCACTTTTCGGGATCGACTTCGGAGAGAATGGGCTCGATTTTAACCCGGCCCTGCGCGAGCGGAACGGCAGCGGCCGCCGCCGCGCCCTTGGCCTGGGACACCGTGTCCGGGATGTCCTTGGGTCCCTGGCAGCACCCGGCCACATACACGCCGCGCACCGAGGTCTCCACCGGGCCGAGCTTGGGATGCAGCTCGCGGTAGAAGTCGTTGCCGCAAAACTGCAAGCCGACTTTCTGGGCCAGGGGTTTGGCACCGTCGGGCAGTTCCATGGCCGTGGCCAGGATAACCAGATCGGTCGCGTATTCGATGGGCGTGGCGGCGTCCAGATCGTAGGCCAGAACGCGCAGCTGCCCTTCAGGCAGAATCTCCAGTCCGCCGACCTTGCCCCGGAAGAAGTTGATGCCCATGGCGCGTGCGCCGACGTAGTACTCGTCGTAGCCCTTTCCGGCCGAACGCACGTCGATGAAATGCATGTTGATGGACAGATCTGGATACTTTTCCTTGAGCAGTCTGGCCTGCTTGATCATATACATACAGCACACGCGCGAGCAATGCGTGTGGTGCTTCTCATCGCGGGAGCCGACGCAGGAGACGAAAGTCAGGGTGTGCGGTTTCTTGACCGTGCCTGGTATGAGCAGTTTGCCCCCTGTCGGCCCGGTTGCGGATATCAGACGCTCGAGTTGCAAGGCAGTAATGACGTTGGGGGTGTCTGGCGCGAACTCCTTGAAGTTGAATTTGTCCATGACCTTGAAGCCCGTGGCCACGACAATGGAACCGACCTTCAGCTCGCGCAGGCTGCCCGCGGGATCGTGGGCAATGCTGCGATTGATGGCGTCGGCCGGGCAGGCGCGCTCGCAGGGCGCGAGAACGGGCTTCCCGTTTTTTTGACTGATGCGCGGCTCCGAACCAATGGTCCGGCCGCCGCAATTGATGCAGGCGTTGATGTCGAGCACGGCCTTCTTGGGCACGGCCTGCGGAAAATGGATGTAAATCGCTGCGCGGTTGTCCAGGCCAGAATTGAACGCATCGGGCGTTCTGGCCGGGCACTTTTCGGCGCAAGCGCCGCAGCCGGTACACTTCTTCCAGTCCACGTAGGTCTGCTTTTGGCGTACCGTGACCGTGAAGTTGCCGATGAATCCCTCGACGTCGTCCACTTCCGAATACGTCAACAGCTCGATATTCGGGTGATTGCCCGCGTCGACCATGACCGGGGTCAGGATGCAGGCCGAGCAGTCGTTGGTGGGGAAGGTCTTGTCGAGCATGGCCATGACGCCGCCGATAGAGGGCTCGCGCTCGACGAGATAGGTCTTGTTGCCCATGTTCGCCAGCTCGAGCGCCGCGAAGATGCCGGCTACGCCGCCGCCGATGACCAGGGCGGCCTTGGTCACGTCGACGTACTTGTCCTCGAGCGGCTTGAGCCGCGCGGCCTTGCCCACGGCGCTGGCCACCAGCAGCTTTGCCTTCGCGGTCGCCCCCGCGGGATCCTGCGGATGTACCCAGCTGTCCTGGTCGCGAATGTTGGCCATCTCGAAGAGATATTTGTTCAGCCCGCCGGCCTCGACCGCGGCCCGGAATATGGGTTCATGCGTACGCGGCGTACAGGCGGCGACCACGACCTTGTCGACCAGCCCGTCGCGGATGTCCTGCTTGATCATCTCCTGGCCGGAATCCGAGCACATAAACAGGTCTTTTCGCGCCAGCACGACGTCGGGCAAGGTCTCGGCAAACGCCCTGACCTCCTCGACGTCGATGACGCCGGCAATGTTCGTCCCGCAATGACAGACATAAACGCCTACTTTGGCCATCGTTTCCTCCTTGACAGATTGATCCGGATGCCAGGCGATAACCGGTTGTTTTCGCATCCGGCGGCGATATCCGGTCGCGGCCATTCCTCCGCCCGGCGGTGGTAGTCACTCTTCCCATGCCAAAATGTGAAACCGTACCCGTACTGCTGTCCTGCATCGATTTCGTCATGCCGGCTGCTGGAAATCGGGCGTTCTTACGCTCCGCTCAGAGACCGCTTCCAGCCACAGCCCGCAGTCCGTCGAGTCGTCCGGCCAGGCCCGGTCAGACAGTGTCGCGCCCCCGGCAATGCGTATTTCTTCGACCGCCGATTTGATCAGTGCCGGCATCTTCGTTTCCGCGACAGCGGAAAGACCGACGCCAGGCGTCTTGTAGTCTCCGGGCTCCATGCCTAGCACGACAGCATCCGGACGCTTGCCAAGAAAGCCGCAGCAGACCAGGGCGTCGACCAGGTCGGTCTGGTGCAGGGAATTCTTGAACGACAGGCTTTTCCGCAGGGCGTCCCCGGTCAGGCGGTAGAGCGTTCCCGGCTCCCCGCCGCCCAGCACGGCGTCCAGAACGATAAGCACGTCGCAGCCCATGATGCTTTCCATCAGTTTGAAGCCGAGCGTACCGCCGTCCATCAGCGCGACGTTGTCGGAAAATTGGTAGCGGCTGCCGAGCTGGTGCAGCGCATGAACTCCCAAGCCTTCGTCAGTGAACAGGACATTGCCTACGCCAAGAACGAGTACGGCCAGCTCTTCCTTCATATGATCTCCAGCCGGTACGCCGGGAGGCGCCCGATGGCGCCTCCCGGCGGATACGGCGGTTAAAGCACCCTGAAATGGAGTATCTCGTTGCTATCAGGCTGGATGACATGGACGCCGCAGGCGATGCACGGGTCGAAGCTGTGTACCGTCCTGAGAATTTCCACCGGTCGTTTGGGATCGGCGATGGGCGTGCCCATGAGCGCTTCTTCCACGGGGCCGAGCTTGCCGGCGGCGCAGCGGGGGCCAAGATTCCACGTCGAGGGGACCACCAGCTGGAAGTTGGCGATTTTCTTGTTCTCGATATTGATCCAATGGCTCAAAGCGCCGCGGGGAGCCTCGGCGAAGCCGACGCCCTGCGCCGTATCGGGCATTTCGCATTTGGTGGCGATTGCTGAATCGCCCTTCTTCAGGTTTCTGGCGAGCTGCTTGATCCAGTCGTCCATTTTGGCGGCAACAACGACGGTATTGATGCAGCGTGCGGCCGTCCGGCCGAGCGTCGAGAAGAGCGCTTCAGGGCCGACACCCAGGTGGGCGAGCACCTTGTCCACGGCCTGTCTGGTCTCTTTCTGGCCGCGCGCGTAGGCTACCAGCGTACGGGCGAGCGGGCCGACTTCCATGGGCTCTCCCGCGTACCGCGGGGCTTTCATCCAGGAATAGCGTTCGGGATCGTCCAGTTTGGTGTACTGGGGATCGGTAACGCCCTTGTAGGGGTGCACGGCCTCTTCGCCTTTGTACCAGCTGTGCTTGACGTGCTCGGCAATGGCGTCGGGATTGAAGTCGGCCACCTTGCCCAGGTCGCGTTTCGTGATCACGCCCTGGGGATAGAAACGCGAGTTGATGTCGTTTTCCTTTTCCGGATATTCTCCGAAAGAGAGGAAGTTCTGGCAGCCTCCGATTCCGGCCCAGTCCTTGTAGTAGCCGGCCACAGCCAGGACGTCCGGCAGATAGACCTCGTCGACGAACTTTTTGGTCTCCTTCCACAAGGCGATGTACTCGGCCATGCGCTCCGGCTGCAGGGCCTCGTAGCAGGTCACGCCGCCAACGATGGTGAACTGGGTGTGCGGATTCTTGCCGCCAAATACAGCCATGGCCCGCGCGGCCTTGACCTGCAGCCGCAAGGCCTCGAGATAGTGGGCCGTGGCGATGAGATTGACCTCCGGCGGAAGGTAATAGGCGTCGTGGCCCCCCAAGAAGTACGCGTTGGTGAAGGAACCGAGCTGGCCGCTGTCCACGAGATTCTTCACCGCCGTTTGTACGGCTTTGAGGTCGGCTGCCTTGGTCTTGCGCGGTGAAAGGCTCCCTGCGATTTTGGCCGCCTTGTTCGGATCGGCCTTCAGAGCCGAGGTGACGTCTACCCAGTCCAGGGCATGGAGATGATAAAAGTGGACAATGTGATCATGAAGGTATTGCGACGCCATGACCAGATTACGCACCAGACGCGCATTCTCCGGAATGTTCACCTTCACCGCATTATCGACGCAGCGCGTGGACGCCAGGGCGTGTACGTAGGTGCAGACGCCGCAGGCTCGCTGTGTAAAATGCTGGGCGTCGCGGGGATCGCGACCTTTGAGGATTATCTCCAGCCCGCGAAACAGCTGCGACGAACTCCGGACATCGGAGACTTTGCCATTCTGTACTTCAACCAATATCCGCAGGTGGCCTTCGATCCGGGTCAACGGATCGACAACGACAGGGCCGGAATAGGTGCTCTGCGGCGTTTTTTTCAGTGCATCGGTTTTGGCCATAGAAGTATTCCCTCCTTGGGCAGTGTTTCTCGGTGACACGGGGATGACAATGCGACCGCTTCGTTATGCCGACTCGTAAAAGGGGCTCATGGCATCCCAGAAATGCGGCTCGGAACAACCGATGCACGGGTGCCCGGCCTGGACCGGCCAGCTGGTCTGATTGAACTTCGCCGTGGGACAGTTGTTGAACGTCTGCGGTCCTTTGCAGCCAAGTTCATACAGACAGTACCCCTTCCTGGCCTCCTCGGAATCGAACGAGGGCGCGAATTCCCCTTTTTCGAAATGGGGCAGCCGGGGGCAAAGCTCGTGTACGGTTTTTCCGTAAAACAGCACCGGCCGGTTTTTGTCGTCGAGTTCAGGCAGGCCCTTGGTCAGGAGATGGACAACGGCGCCCACCATGTTGAGCGGGTTGGGCGGGCAACCTGGAATGTTGATGCATTTGATGTTTGCGCTCTTCAGCACCTCGGCGACGCTGACCGCCCCGGAGGGATTGGGTTTGGCAGCCTGAACGCCGCCGAAGCTGGAGCAGGTGCCGACGTTGATGACGGCCTTGGCCTTGGGACCAATGTTGGTGACCAGCTCAAGCATGGTCTTGCCGCCGACCTTGCCCCAGGCGCCGTTTTCAATCGTGGGCACGGCGCCCTCGGCAATCAGAACAAAGCCCTCTGGCGCGGCAATCGCCTTGTGCAGGGCGCCTTCCGCCGCTTCGCCGGCAGCGGCCATGATGGTTTCGTGGTAGTCCAGCGAAATGGTGTCCAGGATCAGCTCGTCAATGAACGGGCTGACCGTTCGTAAAATCGCCTCGGAGCAGCCCGTGCATTCGGCCAGATGCAGCCAGACCACGCTCGGCCGCCTCTTCGCGGTCACGGCGTGGGCCACGGTCGTGGCGCCCGCTGGCCCCAGGCCCATCACTGCGGCGACCGCCGCGCAAAACTGCATGAATTCACGGCGCGAAACGCCCCGTTTCTCAAGGCGCTCCTCGACTCCATCCTTGCCCAGACCAACGGCATATTTCATGACCTGCCTCCTTTGAAGGTGGTTTCGCAGCACGCTTCATCCGAGCCCGCGCAATCGATCTGCACTGGTTTCGTTTTGGCCATGAAGCATGATGCCGGCGAACGATCACCATGCCGGTGACATTCCCCGTTCCCTCTGTCTTCGAAAATCCTCCTCTGATAGCCGTCTATTTGATTAGCATACAGCATTATTTGGGAAATATGTCAATCCATGTTGGCATTGATTTACACCGTTAACATTTAAATAATGAATTGATAGCACAAATACTAGAGGCTGAGCTGTGGTAATTTCATTTCAATGCGTTCATTTTCAATTGAAAATTTCGATAGGTTCAAAGAGTATGAATTGATTGGGTCGCGATCTATCGAAAATACCGATCGACGGGTCTCCTGGAAAAGAGGGAGCTCGGAGTGCCGGGTGATTCAGCCGCAAATAGTTCCGCTGATGCTTGACGAATCGCCCCGTCTCGGCGAAAAGAGGACAAGGCGGGCGTGAACTGGCAATCTGTATCGTCGCTCGCTCTGTGTGCTGTCGCATTCAACCGTTCGGACCCGTTGAGGACAGGCCATGTATCGAAGCCGATTGTTCCGTTATTCAGTGTTGTTGGCGACGCTGACGCTTGCATCGTTCGTGCTGTTGATCGTCGGGCAGGCTGGCGCTGCGGAGCCGGAAGGCGGTTCCGCCGGGGCAGCAGAGGCGAAAACATTTCCTTCGCCGCAGCTGGAAGCCAAAATGCTGACCGGGGAGACCTGGCTGAAGATGTCCGTGGAGAGCCGGCAGGCCTTTGTGCTCGGCATGGGCCAGCTCGCCGACATCGAACAGGAAATCCTCGGCCTGTATCCGGAGCTGCGCCGGGATGGTTTTGTGGAAAAGGTCGCCGAGGCGCTGGAGGGTCTTTCCATCGACGCCATTGTCGGCGTTCTCGACGGCTATTACGCGGCACATCCGGAAAAGACGCACACGGCCGTCATGCAGGTGCTGTGGGATGAAATGATCAAGCCCAAAATCAGCACCATCTGTGGCAAGCCCGTCAAGAAATGACGAACTGACGCAGCCGGACAAACGCACTGTGCTGCTGTCGGATGCCCGTAAACCTCAAGGAGTGCCGGACATGAAACAGTGTATTGTGCTCTTCGTGGCCCTGGCTTGCAGTCTTCTGCTTCTGGCCGGATGTACCAACATGACACCGCGGCAGCAGGGCACCCTGAGCGGCGCCGCAATCGGCGCCGTGGGCGGCGCGGCGTTTTCGGCGCTGACGGGTGGCAACGCGGCTATCGGCGCCGGTCTGGGCGGTGCCATAGGCGGCGTGACCGGCTACATTATTGGAAACGAGAAACAGAAACATTATCATTGAGTTTGCCGGCCCGGACGTCCCGTAGTGCAGGCCTCAGCGAGAGTCTGAGCCGGGACGGAGCGGATGCTGGACAGGAAAAGGAGTCTTTCATGGCCGATCAGCTGAGTCGGGCTGTTGCCGACGTAACGCAAGTCATGCAGTTCGAAAGCTGGCTGCGTTTTTATTTTTTGCATGAAGAGGGTGACAATCTGGTATTGCGTTTGCCCGAGGAGTCGCTCGACCGTATTCGCCAGCTCTATCCGAATCTGGCACCCCTGGCGGAAGAGCTTAACAATCAGCCAGTCACCTACGAATCCTCGATCAATTCTGTCTGCACGTTTGTCGTGCGCACTTTTGACGGCTCGAAATACAAGGCGGGCGTGGTCACCCGCGTATTCGACAGCCGGACCTTCCAGGCCGAGACCCAGCTTTATCAGCTCTGGCTGCAAGTCCACGAGGAGCAGCTTGATCGGGCGTTCATGGACTTTTCCAAGTGGTTGGAATTGTATGATGCGTGGCGTCAGTCGGACGTGGTTCGCCAGCAGATGACCGAGATGCTCACCAAGGTCGGCAGCGTGGCTCCCTGTACGACGCGCACGCAATGACGCCGCCGCGGGCCGCCTGCCGGATGGGCGCTGAGGATTCCGGGCAGGTGGCGAAAACTGGCCTGCCGGTCAGGTCCGCCACCGACAGCACGGTCAGCATCGCCATTCTCATGGAACCGCAGGATGCCAATCCGGCCGGGCATATCCACGGAGGGGTCATCCTCTATCACATCGACACCACAGCCGGCGTGGTGGCCATGCGCCACGCGCGTTGCAATGTTGTCACCGCATCAATAGAACGCGTGGATTTTCTCAAGCCTGTGTTCATCGGCGAGTTGGTACACTTCAAGGCCAGCCTGAATTGTGTCGGCCGGACCTCCATGGAGGTCGGTGTCCGCGTGGAAGGGGAAAACCTTTTTACCGGCGAGATACGGCATACGGCCTCGGCGTACATTACCTACGTGGCGCTGGACTCCGCGGGCAGACCGCAGCCAACGCCCGCGTTGCGTCTGGAGAACGATGTGCAGCGCCGGCGCTGGCAGGAAGCCATGCAACGCCGTGAACTGCGCTGCGCCACGCTTGCGTCCCAGGCCCCGCCGTCGTCCTGAAGCGTTGCTTTCCCATCGCCCGGAGCTCTGAACTCAGGTCAGTCGTTCCATATCCGCAAGAAGCCAGATGGCCTGCTCGGTCTTTGTCTTGACGAAACGCCAGATTTCGCGGCGCTGCGTCGCTTCGGCCGTCCGTGCGCCCGAGTGGACGTGCGCGTCGTATTGCACGCGGACCAGCAGCCGATCCGGCGCGTCTTGCACGTCGAGTATCGTGGCCTCGACGAGCATGACCCGCAGCGTGCTCTTGGATATCCCGGGGGCCTGGGCGGCCAGGCGGTCGAACAGATCGGGCGTCACGAAGGATTTGACGTCGGGCAGTTCGCCGGACGCCAGGGACTCCCGGATGCGGCTGTAGACGATCTTGGCGCCGCGCAGAAAGTCTTCGGTGTCGAAGCCCGCGACCGGGGGCGGGGTCGGAGTCGGAGCGGAAGGGAGCGGGTCCGGCCTGTCGGCGCCGGTCGGCGAAGGAAACGGCGGCGGACTGCTCCTTTCCTGCCCGGGGGAGAGCGGCGGCGTTTCATCGCGGGAGCGGGTGCGCAGATGCTCCCATGACTGGGCTGCACGGCGGCGGGCCTCGCTGTTCTGGTCCGGTCCGAAATCACGCTCCGGTTCGGTATCCGTTTGGGTCGGATCCTGCGGCGGTCGCGACCGAAGCGCCTTCCAGAGACGGAAAATGATGAATCCCAGCAGAAACGCCACCAGCAGATCGAGAAAACTGCCGATGCCCTCGACGCCGGTAAGATAACCTCGTGTAGAGGAAAATCCGCTTGTCGTCCCGGAGGGCGGCGCGACCTCCGAGGCCAGGGCCGGCAGCGCGGTTCCGCTGAGGCCGATAAGGGATACGCAAGCGAGACCGTATCGCACGGGCATGGTGATGATCCTGTTCAAGGGTTTTCGATCCGGCTGCGGGGCAACGCGAAGCCTCCTCGCCGATGGCTGTGTACTGACGAAAGACCAGACGCTACGCCAGAACGTGCAGGTTGCGCAGTAATTGAAGAAAGAGCGCCCGGTCGATGGGTTTCGGCACGTACGACGTCGCACCGCCCTTGTAATAGGCTTCGAGTACGTTCTTGGGATCATCCAGGGCTGTGGTCATGACGACGATCGTTTCCTTCGTGGCAGAAATGCCGCGCTCTTTCTCGAGCTCCCGGATGCGCTTCAAGGCCTCCTGTCCGTCCATCTCGGGCATCATGATGTCCATACAAATCAGGTCGTACGGTGCGTTCGAGTCGGTTGCGTGCGTAAATGCCTCGACCGCCTCTTTGCCGTTGACGGCGATATCGCATTGGCCATAGGGAGAGAGAATGGTTTGCAGCAGTTTCCTGCCCATGAAATCATCTTCAACAATCAAAAATTTCATATCCACCTCGGACACGAACACACAGGCTTCAGGACACGCGACGGCCCCCCCCATCGAGGCGGTCAACCCGGCCAGCCGCAATACGCGCAACCCTACACTACGCGGGCTTTTCCCTGGTTGGCGGATATGAAAGTGTACCTGACTCCCCGGGAAAAGCAATCGAATTGTTGACGAGGCGAAACTGCTCCAGGGGCTGGACTCGCGGACGACCCGGGCAGGAACACAGGGCGCCGGGGGGGGCATACGAAAGCGGGCTGCCAGGCCGGCCAGTACCTGGCGCAACTCCGGCAGCCCGAGATCAGTCGGAGGCAGGGCAGACTACAGGAAGGTGATTTCCGCCCGGGCGGTTTCCTTGTCGAGCGGCGTGATGGAAACCTTGACCCGCTTCTTGAGGAAGTGGGCTGCCCCTTGGATGATGCCTTCGAAGTATTCGAACAGACCGCGTTTGGATTTGTAGGTCATGAGCAAGGTCTTCCCCTTGTCCTCGTAGGTGAACTTGGGGGGATTGATGCCCGGGTGCTCGCGGTTAAGCTGCCGGTGGGTTTCGTCCATGGTCAGCAGCAGTTCCTTGAGGTCGTTGGTCTTGAAATGCCGTCGGTATTGTTTGTGAAATTGCGGCACAGTGAATTTGCCGAACTCGATGAAGATGTCACGCGTCGTCTTGCCCTGTCGCTCGCCGAGCAGCGTGGCCATCTGCTTGAGCACCTGGTCGGGATAGTTGCCCGTGGGGAGGAATACGGGATTACCCATAGCCTCCTGGACGTATTCGTAGGTGCCGGCCCCGAAGGTCTCACGAATGAAATCCTGCATGATTTTTGGCAGCACACCGCGCATCTGGCCATCGGATTTCCAGAGTTTGGATGAATCGGATTTGCGGCCGGTAATGGTCACGGACGTGCTCAGCAACTCCTGCGACAGGGTGGCCAGGCCGCGAATGGCCTCGGCATTGCTGGTCGCGCCGTCGTCGGCCTCGCGAGCGATGACGGCGATTTCCTCGATGCTGTGGTTGATCTCTTCGGCGGCTGCGGATTGCTCCTCCGCCGCAGTGGCGATCTGGGAGATACGCATGACCATGTCTTCGATCCGGCCCATAATCTGTTGCAGCGCGTCACCGGTCTTGTTCGAGAGTTCCGTGCTTTCCTTCACCTGTCGCTCGGTCTCGTCCATGGAGCGCATGGCGTCCTGCGAACTGAGCTGGATGGTGCGGATCGCCTGTTCAACTTCCTTGGTGGCGGACATGGTCTTTTCGGCCAGTTTGCGTACTTCGTCGGCAACGACCGCGAAACCCCGCCCGGCCTCACCGGCGCGGGCGGCCTCGATGGCGGCATTAAGCGCCAGAAGGTTGGTCTGGTCGGCGATGTCATTGATGACGTTGATGATGCGGCCGATCTCTTCGGCTTGGCTATCCAACTGAGAAAGTACCTGGGCCAGCTTGCCCGCGGACTGGGCCACGCTGTTGATCCCAGCCACAGCGCGGGAGACGAGGTCCACACCGTCGCGGGCTGAAGTCTGGGCCTCGGTCGCGGCCTCGGACGTCGCCGCGGCGTTCTGGGCAACCTCGAGCACCGTTGCCGTCATCTCTTCCATTGCCGTTGCTACAGTTTCCGACTGGGCCTTCTGGCGCTGCGCCCCGCGCGCCTGCTCATCCGCGGAGGCAGACAACTGCTCCGACGCCGTTGCGACGCGTTGGGCCACGTCGCTGATGCGCCCCGACGAAGTGACGAGCTGGCGGTTCTCATCCTGAATGCGCTTGATCTGCTCGCTGGAACCGCTCAGATCGGCCAGGCAGAAGACCAGACCCAGGGGCTTGCCGTCGGGACCCTTGATGGCCGTCGCGGTTTGCAACAGAGTCAGGGTCCGGCCGTCGGACAGCGTGACCTCACCCTCCCGACGTGCCGGGGTTTTGGCGGCAAGCGCGCCGGCAGTCGCAGAATCCTGCCGATTGCGGAAGACAGTCTCGGAGAGACCCTTTCCCACGACCTCGTCTTTGGACTTGTGAAGCAGGTCGAGCAGTGCCTGGCTGGCGAAGCGAATCTTTTCATCAGTATCGCAGACGGCAACCGCCAGTCCGGCTTCCTGGACAGCTCCCTGGAGCAGACCAGCCCCGGCAACGAGGGGGCCGATCTTATCCCCGATCAACCGCCGTACCGCCCCGACCGCGTCCTGCTCGGCGCCTCCGGCCAGCTCGCTGAGACGGTTGCGCTCGAGCGCATCCGTCAGGCTGTTGTACAGGTCGTCCACCGGGCGATTGACCGCGCCGAAAACAAAAAACGTGATCACGACGCCCACGACAGCGAGCGCAATGGCGATCCAGCCGCCTCCGATTAAATGAACGATCAACGGAAACAGGCTCAAGACAACGCCTGCGCCTACGTATTTGAGATTCATTCCAGCGCCGGTTCCCTGTCCGCTCATAGTGTCTCTCCTCACCGCGTGATGGTAGCCCCGGCACAGGACAACTCCGGGTAACGCCACGTTAGCACCAGAGCGCTTCAAATACAAGAGGGTTAATTCGCCCTGAGATTCGGAGTAAATCTAATGATGCAAACATGGATGCCAGGGGAGATCAGCCAA
>CAZGAH010000017.1:0-800 GCA_964523295.1 uncultured Desulfovibrionaceae bacterium
GTTTAGATGCCCTTATGCAGTTCCCTGAAACAATGGGACATTATTTCAGGGCAGAGCCTTGTTTCAAGGCGAAACTGCGCTAAAACAAAATCGACCTGCATCCGAACAAAACCCCATTGACAAGAAGCGGGGAATAGGATATAAAGAAATTGGTTTTACTATATATATAAATATATATATATATATATATATGCAAAACAATACAAATAGGACTGCTTATGTCCTCCTTTCGCATTTTTTATGCCTCGTCAGGTGGAACGGCCAACGCTCCAGGACTTTCCGAGCAGCTGGCCTGGATGCGGTCTCAAGAAAAAAAATTCAGTCGCGAGATAGGATTGCTGCTTGGAGGAGGAGGTGCTGCGACGGTTCTGGACCGCTCGACGCCGGTTTCGGCCTGCCCCCCGCAAGGCATGGCTTACGTTGATGCCGACCTGAAATATACATTTGTCAATGACAATTATGCGGCGTTTTTTGCCGCATCATGCGCTGACATGTCCGGCCAGCGCGTCGATGCCGTGTCGGGCGAACGGAATCGTTCGACGATGTTGCCGTATCTCCAGCAGGCCCTGGCTGGGCAGCCCTGTTGTTTCGAGGTGCCGTTTTCTTTCCCGCACGCTGGCGAGAGGATGGTCCGCGGGCGGATAACGCCCGACCTCGGCCCGGACGGCCGCGTTGCCGGTTGCCTTGTCATGCTTGCGGACGTCACCGGGCACCAGACCGCGGAGCGCCAGCGCGAATACGAGCAGCGGGTCCTCAGCGTGCTTTTCGACGCCATTCCCGACGTGCTGATGGTCGTCTCG
>CAZGAH010000017.1:810-3433 GCA_964523295.1 uncultured Desulfovibrionaceae bacterium
TGCCCTTGCCTATGCCGATCAGGCTGCCATCACGCATGTTGATCGGAATCAGGAGCCTTTCGCCGGCACGGGCCGAGATGGCGCCCTTGCGCAGGATCATCGCCTGCAACCGGGCCTGCTGCGAGCTGTTCGGCCTGAGCGAGCGGGCCATCTGCGCCGCGGACTGTTTCCGGCTGCTCGGGTTGGATGTTGCGTGCGAGGATTGTCTCATCGACCACGCCGTGCAGAGCAGGGCCGTGGTTCTGGAAGAAAAAAGCCTGCCCGACGGGAGCCGGCATTTCGAGTGTCGGGCGATACCCGTCTTTGACGACCGGGGTGAGGTGACCTGGGTCATCAAGATGATGCGCGATATCACCGTGCCCAAGGCGCAGGCCGAGGCGGCGAACCGGGCCAAGAGCGCCTTTCTGGAGAACATGAGCCACGAGATACGCACCCCGCTCAACGGGCTCATGGGCATGTTGCAACTCATCGATTCGCCCAGGCTGAATACCGAGCAGCGCGTTTATGTCTCCATCGGCATCGAGTCCTGCAGGCGGCTCACGACCCTGCTGACGAATATCCTCGACCTCGCCAGACTCGAATCCGGGCACGTTCGTACGGGCGACGGCCCGCTGGATCTGCACGACGTCATGCAGTCCGTGCAGCAGCTGTTTCAGGCCCCGGCGCAGCAGAAGGCGCTTGCGCTGACCTGTCACGTCGACGGACGTATCCCTGCCCTGCGCGGCGACGCGCTCCGCGTGCATCAGCTGCTGTCCATCCTGGTCGGCAATGCCCTGAAGTTCACCGCGTCGGGTTCGGTGACGGCGGAGGCCTATCCCCTGCCGGATCACAGGCCCGGCCTCTGTCGCGTCCTCGTTTCCGTTTCCGATACGGGCATCGGCATAGTGCCCGGGCAGCTGGAGCAGCTCTTCAGGCCCTTCTCCCAGGGCGACGATTCGTTCACGCGGCGCTACCAGGGCGCCGGGCTGGGCCTGAGCATCGTCAAGCGGCTTGTCACGTTAATGGACGGCACGATCACGGTGGATTCGGCGCCCGACGAGGGCACGACCATCTGCCTGTGTCTTTCCTTTGCGCTGCCTGCTGGCTCTCCGGTCGAGGCGTTCCCGTGCGACATCACGATGGGGCGGAAGCTCTCCCTGCTGCTGGTCGAAGACGACGCCACCAACCGGATTGTCGGGCAACAGCTGCTGCAAAGGCACGGTTTCGACGTCATGACCGCGGACAACGCAGAGCTCGCACTGGAGACCTTGCGCAGCACGGCCTTCGATGTCCTGCTGCTGGATATTCAACTGCCCGGCATCGACGGTGTGGCCCTGCTGCGGATGCTGCGCAGCAACCCTGACTATGCCGCGCACGCCACGACGCCCGCCATTGCGATGACGGCCTATGCCGGGCCGGACGACGACCGGCTGTTCCTGTCCTGCGGCTTCGACGGCTATCTGGCCAAACCCTACGAGACGCAGGCCCTGTTACACTGCCTGCGCTCGGTGGTGGAAAAGACCGGGACTGCGGCCAGCTCCAGCGCTTGAGCCGCCCGCTGCGCGAAAGCGGCGACGTACGCTCTCTGTACGACGACAACGTTTTTGCGAGGGGTTCGTTCGTGTGCCGGATCATTGCTGGACGAATATCCCCGGACAGGGTATGGTCCGCGTATGCGTCAAAAGGAATATGGGCCAGCCACGGTCCGGTTGCGGACGTGGCAGGCCATGCAGGCGGATGCGGCCGTGTGGCGTAACCTGGCCGCTGCGCCCAAGAATTGCCTTCTGGACTACGACGGAACCCTCGCCCCTTTCGTGTCGCACGTCCTGCGGGCCGAGCCCTACCCGGGCATTCGGGAATGCATTGCCGGGCTCATGCAGCGCCGGGATATGCGCGTGGTGCTGGTCAGCGGACGCCCGGCGCAGCAGGCCGCCTCGTTTCTCGGCGTCACGCCCGCGCCCGAGGTCTGGGGGTGCCACGGACTGGAACGCCTGCTCCCCGGCGGGGAGATCGTTCGCTTTCCCGTGGAGCCGGAGCAGGAAGCCGGGCTGGTGCACGCCGCCGACTGGGCCGCGTACCGGCGCCTGAGCGGCTATCTGGAGCACAAATCCGGCTGTCTGGCCTTTCACGTCCGCGGACTCCCCAAACCCAAGGCCGCCTTCATGCTCGAGCAGGCCTCCAAGGACTGGCGAGCGCTGGCAGATGAGCATCGTCTGAGCCTGCACACCTTCGACGGAGGCCTGGAACTGCGCGTGCCCGGCATGGACAAGGGCCTGGCCGTGGCCGCGATCCGGCGCGAGTCCTCTCCGGAACATGTTACCATTTACCTGGGCGACGACACGACCGACGAAGACGCCTTTGCCGCGTTGCAACCGCGGGATATCGCCGTGCTCGTACGCGCCGCCCCGAGGGAGACGCTGGCCGCCTGGTGGCTGCGTCCGCCTGACGAGATGCTGGCATTCTTGAACGCCCTGTTGCGCCTGGGCGAAGCGCAGGTCGGGAGGTGACGAACGTGCACAAAAAAACGCCGAAGCTGGTGGTGGTTTCCAACCGGCTCCCGGTACGCATCGAGCGCGATGCCTCCGGGCAGCCGGCGCTACGTCAGGGGACCGGCGGACTGATCACGGCCATGGCGCCGGTATTG
>CAZGAH010000017.1:3443-9684 GCA_964523295.1 uncultured Desulfovibrionaceae bacterium
TGGAGCGGGGATACCGCCGGGGAAGACATCGGCACGTTGTTCGAAACGTTCTCTCGGGAATCAGGCTATTCGATGCACCCGGTGCAGCTGACTCCGGAGCAGAAACTGGGGTATTACGACGGGTTTTCGAATGAAATCCTCTGGCCGCTGTTCCACGATTTGCCGACGCGCTGTAATTTCTACCGCCCGGACTACTGGGGGACCTATCAGGAGGTCAACCGGCTCTTTGCGCAGATGGTCCTGGAAACGCAAGGCTCGGATATCTTCTGCTGGATTCACGATTATCATCTCATGCTGGTCGCGGGCCAGCTCGCCGCGCTTGGGGCGCCCCGACGCTGCGGCTTTTTTCTGCATATTCCCTTTCCGCCGCCGGATAATTTCCTCAAGCTTCCCTGGCGCAAGGAACTGTTGCTGGGGCTACTGGAACACGAGCTGGTGGCCTTTCAGACCCTGCGCGACCGCCGGAATTTTGTCGCCTGCCTGCTGGCCTTGTTGCCAGCGACGCGCATCGTGGGCCGCGGCAGCGTGGTCCAGGCCCGGCACGAGGGCCGGAGCATCCGCCTGGGCGCCATTCCCATTTCCATCGATTACAAGGCGTTCAGTCGCCTGTCCGGCCAACAGACCACAAAGCAGGCGGCGCAGCGCCTGCAGGAGGCCTGCTCGGAGCGGCTGATTGTTCTGGGCGTGGACCGGCTGGACTACACCAAGGGCATCCCCGAACGCCTGGAGGCCCTGCGTCTGGCCCTGCAATTCTATCCGGAGCTGCGCGAGCGGATTGTCCTGTCTCAGATACTGGTGCCCAGCCGGCAGGACGTAGAGGAGTACCGACAGCTGAAAATGCGTATCGAACAGCTCGTCGGCGAGATCAACGGCCAGTTTTCCACGCCCGGCTGGCAGCCCGTGCAGTATCAGTACCGCAACCTGCCGCGCGAGGAACTGGCAGCCTGGTACATCGCCGCGCAGGTCATGTTCGTCACGCCGTTGCGCGATGGCATGAACCTGGTTGCCAAGGAATACGTCGCCTGCCGTCGCCAGCGCAACGGTACGCTCATCCTCAGCGAGTTCGCCGGCGCCGCGGCTCAGCTACAGCGGGACGGCGCCCTGCTGATCAATCCCTACGACATCGAGGGCATGGCCCACACCCTGTCCCGCGCGTGTACCCTGTCCCGCGACGAACAAATCCGGCGTATGACCCACATGCAGGACAGCATCCGCAAACACGACATCTATTTCTGGTGTGACGCCTTTCTGCAGGCAGCCTTTTCGCTGCACCTGGACGACTTTCCCCAGCTCGAGTCCGTACGCTTTCACGAACTCGACTCCCAGTGCGCGCTCAGGACCGGGAAGGATTGACGGAGGTGGCTCCAGCCCGAAATTTCGTGCTCTATTGACGATAGTATCCTGAATCCCGAGTTTACCGCGATTTTCCAGGAATTTTGTTAAATTTCAGATTGTTATCCTCGTATCGTCTTCCATTTTTGCCACTACACCCGTTTTCGTTCCGGCTCCATACCGTCTTCCGGTCTGCGGTGTTGCTTTCGAACAACTTGACTGCGACAGGGCATCCAGTAGAGAGGGGAGCTAACATTTCAGATTCAAGGCGCGATCTGAGTTCAGAACCGGCCAGAAAACCGGCCAGATATCCCGATTCAGGGCTGGAACAAATCCTCTTTATCATTATGCTCTGGTGTGTTAGCAGACATTAAACCGGTCAGCGAACCGGCCACAAGGCGGTCGGCAGACAATGAGGATCCCATGTCGGAATACCGTTGGACGCGCCCGTTATTGAGCCCGATTTTGCCAGAGGCGAAGCATATCGGCGTGCTCAAGGATATGGCCCAGGAAGTGACGACCGCTTCGGCCGCGATGGAGGGCGCGATCGCATTGGAGACCGCGCGCGAACTGGGCGAGCGTCTGCGACTGGTAAACAGCTATTATTCGAACCTGATCGAGGGGCACAAAACGACCATCCCCGAGATCGAGCGCGCCTTGGCGCAAAGCTACTCGGACAAGCCAGAGCGCCGCTACGCGCAGGAGCTGTGCGCCGCGCACGTGCTCGCCGAGCGCGAACTCATGGACGCATTGTTCGCCACGCCCGAGCAGAATGTCTGCCAGCCGGTCTATCTCCAGGACATACACCGCCGATGCTACGGCCACCTGCCGCCCGAGCACCAGTATACGCACGATGCCGGCGGCTTTACGCACATCCCGGTCAAAGCCGGCGAATTCCGCGATCTGGAAGTCTCGGTGGACGGGCAGACGCAGCATGGCCCGGATGCCCGAAGCCTGCCGGAGGCCATGGAGACTTTCGCCCGCGCGTTCGATCCCGCTTCATTCCACGGCGATGAGCGGCTCATCGCCGCAGCCGTGAGCCATCATCGTCTGACCTGGCTGCATCCGTTCCGCGACGGCAACGGCCGCCTGGCGCGCCTGCATACGGGCTTGTACCTGGCGAGGGTCAAGGTCAATCGCGCGAACCTCTGGTCCTTGTCGCGCGGCTTCTCACGCAACAAAGACGGCTACATGCTCAACCTGCTGGCCACGGACAGCCCGGCGGCGCCTGACGAGCAGGGCTTTTTCGACGCGGCGCTGACTGCGGATTTCTGCCGCTTCTTCTTTGAGATTTGTCTTGATCAGATCGGCTTCATGCGTCGGCTGCTCCAACTGGAGGAGGTCGAGCGCCGCATCGAATGGCTGGTCTCCACGCTGATCCACAGCCGCGCGCCACAACTGGCGCCCGAGTCTTCGCGCTTATTACGCGCCGTATTCCGTCGCGGCTCAATACCTCGCGGCGAGGCGGTCCAGCTCGTCGGCAAGCCAGAGCGCACCACGCGCCGTACGGTCATCGCACCCTTGCTCGAGGCCGGGCTGCTGCTCTCCACGTCGCATCGAGCGCCGCTACGCATGGGGTTCCCGCTTTTCGCCTTGCCGTATCTTTTCCCTGGACTCTTCGATCCGGCGGTGGTTGGGGAAGAGTATCGGGAGTTGATAGTCTGAAGCTTTTTCGCTGTCCCGCCTCGCCTCGCTTTCCGAATTCCAACCTCACGCGCCTCCGATAAACTCGTCCAGCGTAACGATGCTCGACTCGGCGAGCAGCAGCGCGGCGTCGTCGCCGTGCTGCACTGCCCGGGTCAGGGCCTGGAACCGGCGGTCCAGTTGGAATACCCGGAACAGAAACAACGCCTCTTCAGGCTTATCGGGCAGTAGTGCCGGCGCTGCCGTCAGCGTCCTGGCCAGGTAGCGCTGCAGGCAGCTTGCGAACAGCTGATTGCTCCATCCCCCTGCCCACGGCGCCAGCAGTGCGACCTCTTCCTCGCGGAAGGTCTGCTGCGCGGCGAGAAGCTCGTGCGAGAGTTGCCACAGCGAGCGCTCCAGGTCGGCCAGATCGCGCAGCGGGCTGCGTTTGATAGCGCGCTCGGCCAGCGGTCTGTTCTCGTCGCCCTCCAGATCGGCAAAAAAGGGCTCCTTGCCCGTATAATGCAGGGCATCCAGGGTACACAGTCCGTGGATTCTGAGCTTCTGGCAATGGAGCTCCAGTCCGGGAAGCCGCCGCAACGCACCGAGCGCAGGCTCCTTTCGCGCCAGAATCGCCGTGATGGCGGCGCCCAGGCGAGGAGAAGCCACGGAGGTGATCCGTTCGAGCGCCACGCAGGCCTTTTTCAGTCCTGTCTGCACGGATTGGAATACGGAGCGCTGGTACAGACGGGAAAAGGGTTCCGGCTGGAAGGCCGTGCCCAGGCCCGGCGAGGCGAGCGCCAGATGAAAGCGGGCCAGATAATCCCCCAGGCGTGCGAACAGCTCCGCAAGATAGGACCCGACCCACTCCGGCGTTGCGGCGGGCGCTTCGCCGCGGAAGATGGCCGCAAAGGAAATCTCCGCGGGCGGTTTGGAGCGCAGGTCCCGGTCAGAGAGCAACATCTCCAGGCTCTGCCGCACATGGTTCCGGCACAGCCCGGCCAGCGTAGTCTCCGCGGCCGGCTTGCGCTGCAACGCCACCAGGGTTGCCGGGCGCCCATCCGGCGAGCGGTAGCGCAATACGCCCAGCAAGTCGGGGACGAGGACGTCCGGCCGCGATTGCAAGGCCCTGAGCATCTCGATGCCATGCCGTGGCCCTTCCTCCGCCTGGGTATACAGCGTAAGACACAGCTCGCCGACAAGCAGCTGCGCGCTGTACGGCGTCAGTGCCGCGTACTCCCCCCCGGGCATCGCCTCCGGAGCCTCGATGCCGATCCCGTTTCGCCGGCCCTGACGCAGGCGGACGAGCTCGATAGCGCCCTCGGCGCCTTGCAGGCTGCGGGACTGGGAAAAATGCCGCAGCAGTGCCGCCGCGCTGGCGCCGACTGGCCAGCCCTCGCGCAAAATGCCCAGGGAGCCTGGTTCGTCGTTCTCCTGAAACGAGCAGAGCACGGTGTCGGCCTGGCCGGTCAACAGGCGCTGCGCGTCTTGTCCGAAATGGGCGCACACGAGCAGGCTCAGGAAACGCCGTGGCCCGGTTCCGGCTTCGTCGACGCCGCAGATGAACACCCAGGCCAGCCGGTCGCGCTCACCCGCGGGCAGGGCCTCCAGAAGATGAAAGCGGCGCAGTTCGTCACGACGACCGGCCAGGATGCCCCTCTGGCGCAGGTAGTCCGGAAACACGGTCTCTTCCAGCAGCATCTTCATTTCGCTGTCGAGAAACCCGCCTTTACCCAGACTGCAGGAGATGGACGGGACAACCCGGGGCGAAGCTGCGTCCTCGGGCATGGCTTTTTGCATGGTCAGGATCAGATGCCCGTGCGGCGTCAGGGTTAGCGGATAGGGTTCCTCGCCCACGCGGGGGAACGGCTCGCCGCTGAAAATCTCCACCGGCACGCAGCCCTGGCGCCCGCGCAGATCCAGGCGCACGGCCTGGGCGAAACGCGAAAGATTGGCGACCACGAGCACCTCTTCTTCCGGGCTTTGCCTCAGATAGGCAAGAACATGGGCATTGCCGTGCGACACGAAATGGAACTCGCCGCGACCGAAACTCCGGTGCCGCTTGCGGATGGCGATGCAGCGCCGCAGCCACCAGAGAAACGAGGCCGGATTCCGCTCCTGGTTTTCAACGTTCACCGCCTCGTAATGATACTCCGGATCGATGATCACCGGGAGATAGAGCTGTTGCGGATTGGCCCTGGAAAACCCGGCGTTGCGGTCGGCGCTCCACTGCATGGGCGTACGCACGCCGTTGCGGTCGCCCAGGTAAATGTTGTCGCCCATGCAAATCTCATCGCCGTAATAGATGACCGGCGTCCCCGGCATGGTCAACAGCAGGATATGCATCAATTCGATCACCCGCCGCTCGTTCCCCAGCAACGGCGCCAGCCTGCGCCGGATGCCCAGGTTGATGCGCGCGCGCAGATCGGGAGCGAAGCAGCGGTACATGATTTCCCGCTCCTCGTCGGTCACCATCTCCAGGGTCAGCTCATCGTGATTGCGCAGAAAGATGGTCCACTGGCAGTTGTCGGGTATGGCCGGCGTCTGCTCCAGAATGTCCATAATCGGAAAGCGATCCTCCATACGCAGCGCCATGTACAGCCGCGGCATGAGCGGGAAGTGAAAGGCCATGTGACAGGCGTCGCCCCGGCCGGGGGAGCCGAAATAGCGCACCGCCTCCTCCGGCCACTGGTTGGCCTCGGCCAGGAGCATCCGGTCGGCGTAGCGCCGGTCGACGTGGCTGCGCAGGGCCTTGAGAAAGTCGAAGGTCGGCTCCAGGTTTTCGCAGTTCGTGCCCTCGGCCTGGTACAGATAGGGCACGGCATCGAGCCGCAGTCCGTCCACACCCATGCCCAGCCAAAAATCGACCACCTTGAGCATCGCGCGTCGCACGGCCGGGCTTTCGTAGTTCAGGTCCGGCTGGTGCGAAAAGAAGCGATGCCAGTAATAGGCCTTGGCCACGGGATCCCAGGTCCAGTTCGAGATTTCGTAATCCTGGAAAATGATGCGCGCCTGGGCGTACTTGTCCGGCGTGTCGCTCCAGACGTAGTACTCGCGCTGCGGCGAGTCCTTGGGAGCCCGCCGGGCGCGTTGAAACCAGGCATGCTGGTCGCTGGTGTGATTGAGAACCAGCTCGGTGATCACCTTCAGACCCAGCGCATGCGCCTGCTTGAGAAAACGCTTGAAGTCGCGGAGCGTGCCGTATTCCTGCTTGATGCTGCCATTATCGAGCAAGGCGTCCGGGTGAATCTCGAAGTACTCTTCATCCTCTTCATCCTTTCCCGGT
>CAZGAH010000017.1:9694-48961 GCA_964523295.1 uncultured Desulfovibrionaceae bacterium
GTGCCGTATTCCGGCTTGATGCTGCCATAGTCGGCGATGTCGTAGCCGTCATCCCGGCCGGGCGACGGATAAAAGGGCAAGAGCCAGATGGCGGTCACGCCCAGGTCGGCAATATACTCCAGCCTCTGCGTAAGCCCGGCGAAGTTGCCGACACCGTTGCCGCTGGCGTCGAAAAAACTCCGGACATGCACTTCATAAATGATGGCGTCCTTGTACCAGGTGGACTGGCGGTTCATCTGCATGGCGTGGTGTATTCTCCGCAGGAAATCCGCGTAACGTGCAGCGGAATTATGTGTGTCTGCTTTTTCTCAGCATAAAGACATTACCGCAAAAAATCAATACAGAGGGCAATGCCGTGGTCTTCAACACGGGAAGGCATATATGCAGCAGGGGGGAACTTCATTCAACGCACCCGGTCTAGGTGCGTACGCGGCGCCGCTGGTCCATCCCTGCCCATCGCGGCGAACCACCAGATGCCGATCCGCCGCCTCGACCATACCCAGGACGTGCGCCAGTTCCAGCCAGGCCGGCAACCCGGCCAAGGCAGTCAATCCGGTGGACTCGCGTTCGATTTCGTACTTGAAAGGCAGGACACCTTGGGGCATATTCGTTCACCTCGTTGATGATAGTTTGTGTTGCTCAAAGCCCACTCTATCCGCTTGTTATCGCCAGTACAACAATGTTTTTATTTTTTTATTGATGGCAGTTTATGGCCTTTTTTTTGATAACCTAAATTTTTGTGAATACAACCGGGAACTGCCCGCATCCGGGAAGTACAGATTGACTCAGTTTCATGCATCAGGGTGTCCCACGGTCAGTCATAGCGTAATAGAGTAGGGAGGCGAACCGGACGTCGCGTCGAGACGGTTTCAGGCCAGGCGCACGGTCGCTGTCGTCTTGCGACTGCTACGAGGCGAGGACATGGAGGTGTTGTCTCAGGGGTGCAAGGCCCGGTCGTGGTGGAGGTGAGCTGCGATAAAATCTTCGACACCCCGGTTTCTGCCTGTAATCCGGCCAGGAAGGACTGGTCGGATAACGGATAGCACAGCGATGGCCCTTTCCGCAGGGTATGCCCGGGCTGCGCAATGGACAGGCAGCAGTGGGTGACATCAAAAACAGGCAGTCGCCTGAGGCACGGCACACCGAAGATCTTCAGGCGCGAGTGTCGTAACCCAGGCCCAGACGTCGCGCCTCCTCCGGGCTGGGGAGGCCATCGGAGGTCAGACCGCGGATACGGTAGTAGCGGGCCCGGGCGTCGAGAAAGGCGGCGCGGTCGAGCGGCGGGATGACGATTCCCTCTCCGCCCGTGCCGGCCTGCGTGAAGAAGCGTTCCGGAAGATCGTCATGCCGGGCGTCGAGGCCGTAGCCCGCGTTGATGATCCGCTCGCGGTAGCAGATGCGTCCGCCGGCGGCGAGCAGCTCCTGCCCGGTCATCGCCATGCCGGTCACTGCGGTAAAGGCCGCGGCATATTCCTCGAGCGAGGCGGCGAAGAACACGAACTTGCAGGCCGTAAGCGAGTCCACGACGGCGTTGGCGTCTTCGGCGATCTTGATGATCCGGGCCTTGCCGCTGAAGCTGAACCGGTCCGTGGCCACGGGTTTGCGCAGGATTTCATGACTGATCGGATACGAGCGCAGATGGCAGCCGCCGCGCGTGGAGACCGCGTAGCCCAGGGCCAGGCCATAGGCCCCGCGCGGGTCGTAGGCCGGCAGTTCCAGCCCTTTCACGGTCATGGATGCCTCCGGCTGGCCCTGCGCCGTGGCGTAGCGCAGCGAGCCCTGACCGAGTTCACGCCCCTCCCCCCTTCCCAGGCCGATGTCTTCGAGCAGGGCCAGAATCTGCGCCGGAGCGAGGGACCGGCCCGTACACTCCTGATAGCAGGCCAGGGTGGAGGCGGCGCTGATGGTGTCCAGGCCGTACTCGTTGCACAGGCGATTGGCCTGCACCACCAGGTCCAGGTCCTCGTTGCCGAGCAGCGCGCTGAAATGCGACAGGGTCTCGAACTCGGGCATGGCGAGTCCGTCCGCGGTCACGCGCTTGCAATTGATATGGCAGCCCTTGCAGCCCTTGCGTTCGGGGTGGTACCTGGCCTTGAGCGCCGCGGCGTTCAGCGACGGCGCGGGATCGAAACGCGTGGCCCGGAAGTTGTTCGTGGGCATCATGCGCCGCGAATGCATGAGATCGAACAGGGCGGCCGTGCCGTAGCACAGAAAGCCGTGTTGTCCCATGAGCACGGGCGAGGCGGCCGTGAGCCGCAGGATCGCCTCGCGCGCCGCTTTCAGGGCTTTGGGATCATGAACGCGCGTGCGGCCTGTGCCCTTGACCGTGAGGTACTTGAGATTGCGGGCCGCGAAGCAGGCGCCCAGTCCGCAGCGGCCGGCGGCATGATGCCGGTCCACGGCCACGCTGGCAAAGCGCACGCCCTGTTCGGCCGCCGGGCCGACGGACATGACCGAGCCCTGGCAGCGGCAAGCGGCGTAGATCTGATCCGTAGTCCAGCCAGCCATATCCCCGGCCTCGCGCACGAGGACCTCGCCGTCGCGGATGACGACGCCGACGGGTCCGGCGGCCCGACCGGTCATGATCACGCCGTCCCAGCCGGCGCGTTTAAGCTCCGTGCCGAAGGCGCCGCCCACAGAGGCGTCGGCCAGGGCGTTGGTCAGGGGTGAGCGACAGATAACCGTAGCCCGGCCGGACGTCGGGGCGATGGTGCCAACGAGCGGTCCGGTGAAGATGCCCAGGGGCAGGTCCGGGTCGTCCCATTCGCGCGGTCCGGCCTGTTCCAGAGCCCAGCCGGCCAGCCCCTTACCGCCGATGCACGCTGCGTAGAGCGCGGGCCCGGGTTGCCGTATGCGCTGCGTCCGCCCTGACAGATCGATGCAGAGTATCTTTCCGGTCCAGCCGTATTCCATGTTTCGTCCTGAGGATATGTGCAGTTGTCACCGCTGGGAGCGAGTACGTTGACGGCGTTTGCGCGCGGTCATGCACTACACCGGGAGGGCGCGGTTGCCGTCAGCCAGCTGCCCTGCCGCCGGCGGCGCGACGTTGTGCATCATGCCTCGTCTTTCTCCACGAGCGAATCGCCTGGCGACGGATAGTCGAACTCGGGTGCGGTTTGGAAGACGAAACTTTCGTCCGGGGGCAAGGCGTTGCGCCGGCGATAGTCCTGGTTCAGCTCGTGATAGGTTGCGGACGACGCCTGCGTTGGATCGAGGCCCAGGGCCCGGGCGGCCTGTTCGAGGTCTTCGATCCGGTCTCCGGCCTCCAGTTCGAGGAAATCCCCGAAAGGCAGGGTATCCAGGCACACGGTGCAGGAATACAGCCGCCAGGTTTCCCTGATTTTTTCGTAGCGAAAGGCGACGTCGTAACCCAGGGCCTGCAGCAGAGTTCGCGTGGCCTCGAAATCGGCGACCCGGGTCTCGATTTCATCCTTTACTTTAACTCCGGGCGGACCCGGATGCCTCGGTCGGCGCTTGAGCGTAAGCGTTGCGTCACCGTCCTGACGCAGGCGCAGGAGGATATCCTGCTGCCGCAGGCTGCGCTGCGGCGTATCGAAAACGAGATTCTGCTCGAAACGACGTCCGAGGAACCCGGCCTTGGACTCGCGCAAGGAGGCTCGGACGGCATCCGGGTCGATCTGGAGAAATTTGACCTCGGCTTCCCGGGGCATGGAAGCATCTCCTGGAGTGCGAAGGGTGAAGGGGTGGGCGCCAGTGGGCCAGGCGACGCGCAGGGAACGTCGGCGCGGACTCAGGAGGCGCAGATTCTGACCACGTTCGGGGCGATGTGCTCCAGGGGCAGCACCTTGTCCACTCCGCCCAGCTTGATCGCCTCCTGCGGCATGCCGAACACCACGCACGAGGCCTCGTCCTGGGCAATGGTATAGGCCCCGGCCTGCTTCATTTCCAACATGCCGTTGGCGCCGTCGTCGCCCATGCCGGTCATGATCACGCCCACGGCATTTTTCCCGGCGTATCGGGCGGCCGAGCGGAACAGAACGTCCACGGACGGGCGATGACGCCGGACCAGGGGACCGTCCTTGACCTCGACGAAGTAGCGCGCGCCGCTGCGTTTGAGCAGCATATGCTTGTTGCCCGGGGCGATGAGCGCCTGGCCCCGCAGCATGGTATCGTTGTCCTCCGCCTCCTTGACCGTGATCCGGCACAGGCCGTTAAGGCGATGGGCGAAGGCTGCCGTGAAATGCTCGGGCATGTGCTGGACGATGGCGATGCCGGGGGCGTCGGCGGGCATGGATTCCAGAAAGACCCGCAAGGCCTCGGTACCGCCGGTAGAGGCGCCGACGATGACGACCTTCTCGGTGGGAGGCAACCTTTTTCTCGGTGGTCGCCGTAACGTTAAAAAAAAAAGCCGCGGGGATGACTGCATCGGCCGAAAGTTTGGGCGCCACGTCCATCGGCGGGGCGATGCGCGCGCGTTTGACGTGCGCGCGGGATGCTGCCTTGACGGCGTCGATGATGCGGATGCGCGATTCCTCCAGAAACTGTTTGGTACCGATCTTCGGCTTCTGGATGATGTCCACGGCGCCGTATTCCAGGGCTTTGAGCGTCGTTTCCGCTCCCTGTTCGGTCAGGGTGGAGCAGATGACCACGGGGATGGGGTGCTGGGTCATCAGTTTTTTCAGAAAGGTGATGCCGTCCATGCGCGGCATTTCCACATCCAGGGTGATGACGTCGGGGACGACCGACTCCATGTGTTTTGCCGCAACGTACGGATCAGAGGCCGTGCCGACAACAGTGATGGCCGGGTCGGAGGCGAGCAGTTCCGCCAGGGTCTGCCTGACCATGGCGGAATCGTCGACAACAAGGACCTTGATCTTGTTTCCCATACGCTCCTCTTGCGGGTGACCTGATCTCGAACGGAGAGCGTCGCCTACCGGTTCTTCTCTAGCGCAGCCTGTTGCGCGATGGCAAGCTGGACCAGCCTGGGGACATCGAGAATCAGGGCCATGGTGCCGTCGCCTTTGATGGTCGCGCCGGAGATGCCTTCCACGTTCCTGTACACCCGGCCCAGGCTCTTGATAACGGTCTGGTGCTCGCCGATGACCTGATCGACGACAATGCCGACGCGCACGCCCTGGACCCCGACAATGACGATCTGCTCGATGTGCGGCGCCTCGCCGGGGACCTCGAACCAGTTCCGGAGCCGGATGAAGGGCACAATCTCGCCACGCAGGTTGATGATCCGCTCCTTGGTTTCGGCAAGCTGGCGACGCATCAGCTCGACGCACTCCTCGACCAGGGCCAGGGGGATGACGTAGTATTCTTCGCCGACGCGGATCTGCAGCCCTTCGATGATGGCCAGCGTGAGCGGCAACTTGACGAGGATGGTCGTACCCCTGCCTCGCTCGGTCTGGATGTCGATATGGCCGCGCAGCTCGCTGATGGTGCGCTTGACGACATCCATGCCCACGCCGCGGCCGGACACGTTGGTGACGGCCTTTGCCGTGGAAAATCCCGGCTCCAGGATCAGCGCGTAGATGTCTTTGAGCGGAAGCTCGGCCACGGCGGGGATCAGGCCGCGCTCCACGGCCTTGGCCCTGATGGCGGCGACGTCGAGGCCGGCCCCGTCGTCGCTTATCCGGATGTGTACTTCGTTTCCGGAATGCTCCGCGCTCAGAACAATGACGCCTTTGACGGGTTTTCCGGCCAGGAGCCTGCCCTGAGGCATTTCGATACCGTGATCGATGCTGTTGCGCAGCAGGTGGACGAGCGGGTCGTTGAGTCGTTCGATCACGGTCTTGTCCAGTTCGGTTTCCGCGCCGTGGGTGACGAGGTCGATTTCCTTGCCCAACTCGGCGGAAAGGTCGCGCACCAGGCGGCGAAATTTGCTGAAGGTCGTACCGATGGGCAGCATGCGGATGCCCAGCGTCGAATCCCGCAGCTCGCTGCTGAGCCGTTCCAGCTGCTCGGAGAGCGGCGTGAGCATGGGGTGCTGCAGCTGTCCAGAGAGCTGGGTAATCTGGGCCTGGACAATGACCAGCTCACCGACAAGATCGACAAGATAATCCAGCTTGCTGGCGGCGACGCGCAGGCTGGATCCCTGTTCTGCGGAAGCCTGGGCGGTCGGCTGGCGCTTTTCCTGCACCTGGCGCAGCACCTGCTGCTCGACCAGGGCGGACTGGACCCGCTCGGGAGTGACCAGGCCGGCCTCTGTCAGCATGTCACCCAGCAGCTTCTTTTCGTGAAGCACCTTCTGCAGTTCTTCAACGCTGATGTCGCCGCGCTCGATGAGTATTTCGCCCAGCCGCTTGCAGGCGACTTCGCCGGCCAGGCCCGGCAACGGGTCGATAACCTGCACGAGCAGCTCGCAATCGTCCTCGACAAAGAGAAAGACATTGCGGATCGTCTCCACGTCCACAGCGGCGTGCAGGACGATATCCCACCAGAGATAGCAGCTGTCCGGGCCGCAATCTTCGAGCGCGGGGATGTCCTCGGCGTGGGCACAGGCGCACCCTTCGCCCAGCGAACACAGCTCCTCGACCAGAGCGACCGGGTTGGCGCCGAAGAAAAATATGTTGTTGTGGGGCTTGAAGCGGATGCGAAAGAGTTGCGGTCCTGCCGGAGAGGGCGTCCTGGCGCGTGGCTTCGGCTCGGACTCTGCCCCGGATGCAGGTTGCGCAGGCAGCAATTGACGTATTTGCTTTACGAGTGCGCCGGATTCCTCGACAGGAACGGCCTCTCCGGTGCCCGAGGCGTCGAGCATGCGCACGATATGGTCACGCCCGCGCAGCGACAGGTCGAGCAAGGGCCTGGTGACGCCGAGTGCGCCGGTTCGCACCTGATCGAAAAGGGTCTCCAGCTCGTGCGTGAACTCGGAGACATCGTCGAAGCCGAACATGGCCCCCGAGCCCTTGATGGTGTGCATGGCCCGGAAGACGCGGTCGATCAGGTCGCGATCGTCAGGACGGGTCTCGAGTTCGAGCAGCGCCTGCTCCAGCTCGCCGAGCAGGTCTTTAGCCTCGACAACGAAGGCCTGACGGTTGGCATCGTCGGAGCTTGCGGACTGCATCATGACCTGAGCGCCTCGAGGGATAACGGGCAGTCAGGTCCATGAAGTCCAGGCGATGCGGTCGCAGACATGATCATCGCTCCTGTTGCGGTCAGGCAGACGGAGGGTTCGGTCAGCGGATGAGCTTGTTGACCACGGCCAGAAGCTGGTCAGGTTTGAAGGGCTTGACGATCCAGCCGGTCGCCCCGGCGTCCTTGCCCTCCTGCTTCTTCGACGCCTGCGATTCCGTTGTCAGCATGACAATGGGCACGAAACGGTACGCCGGAGTTGCCCGTACGTGCCGGATGAGCGCGATCCCGTCCATGTTGGGCATGTTGAGGTCCGTCACGATCAGATTAACCTCTCCGCGTAACTTGCCGACGGCATCTTTTCCGTCGGCGGCCTCGATGACGTTGAAGCCGGCATTTTTTAGGGTAAAGCTGACCATTTGCCGGACACTGGCCGAATCGTCAACGGTCATGATGGTTTTCGTCATGCTTCACTCCCGATTGTAGCATGGATAATCGTGATGATAGCCTTGTTTCAGCCTTTATATACCAGCGCTCAGCAAAAAGAAAGCAATAGGTGAGTGGGTGAAGCGGGTAATTCTCGTCCGGACATGGACCACGCTACGCAACCTGTCTCTTCAAGCAAAATGCATGTCTGTCGGCTGGCTGCTAAGGTTTCGCGCCGCGCATGGTCCGAGCCGGCGACTGACTTGCTGGCTGGAGGGGCTGTCGTGAACGCGGCGGAAAAACAGAGTGTTGCCTCCGGAGTGCATCGGCATGGAACGGTATTTGCTAAAATGGTCTCGGCTGCGCGCGATCGACAATACGTTGACGCAGCGAGGCACGACAGGTCGATACGAGCGGGAGGATACGAACATGGCGGCGATCAGACCGGGCAGCATGGTGCAGATACGGGGATGCGGACTGGCAGGGGACGTCGTCGCCGACCTGGGGTTGGGACGCTATATCGTCACGGTGCCCTTGCTTGGCGCGGTGTGCATGCTGCGGCTCAAGGACATGCAAAGCCTTCCCGGGCATTCTCCCGAGGACCTGTACGAAGACATTCGCGGCATCAACGAGGCCGCGGCCGCCTATACCTCGCGTCTCGACGCCCATTGGGGCTCGGACGTCAGGGAACCGTCGGAGAGTGCTCCGGCAAGCCTGATCGGGCGTATTGGCAAGGTGGCCTGAACCACCATCTGCATGCGCTCTCACAACATCTGCGGCGACGCGTCGTCGATGCGCGTGCAGAACACCCCCATCCGACCTGCCATCGCCTTGACCATCGCTCCTCCTCGTTTGTTAGGGGTAACGTGCTCAAGGGGCTGGTTGCGATAATCGCTTCTTTCATCATCGCACTGCGAAGGGGAAATTCGATATACCACTGAGTGGACTCAACCAGGCAATTCTGGCACTGTGCGCCCGTACGTTGCCTTGTCACGCCGCGGCCAGGCCGCACTCGTGGCTCAAACCCGGGAGGTCTCAGTGCACCTGCACGACGCTGTACACATGCATCTGCCTGCCCGCGACCAGTGGGTGGTCGTGGCCGTGGCCGCGGCCAGGGAATATGCCTTGCGCCTTGGCTTCACCACGGAGCGCGCCCGGGGTATCTGCCTGGCCCTGGAGGAGGCAGCCATGGACGCCATCGCCTTCGGCTACGGAAGACCGAGTGACGAACTGCACATCACCCTTTCCAGAACGGGCAACGGCGTACACCTTGCCGTACGCTCCCCGGGTTTGCCCCTGGACGAGGCCTCATTGCCCCGCTACGACCCGAGCCGCCTCTCCGAGGGCGATACGACCGGACTCGGCACCCATCTCATTCGTAAATTCGTCGACCAGGTGACCTTTTCGATCACGAAAGGGGGCGGTCGCGAAATTTCCATGCTTGTTCGGCTGCCGCTCGCCACGGCCGCAAAACCAGGCGAGCCCGCGAAGGCTTCACCCGCGCGGGCCTCGGCCAACGGTCCATTCCCGGCCCAGACCCTGCGCCGTGGCGTGCCCGACGACGCCGAGGCCATCGCTCGCCTCGCCTTGAGGTCTCACGGTACCGTGCTCTTTGACGAGCGTATCTATTATCCGGCCAGTGTTCGAGAAATGCTCGCGAGCGGTGAGATGATCTCGGTCGTGGTCGAGACCGAGGGCGCGGGGATAACGGGCCACGGCGCACTGCTGCGCTGGGGCTCGGGACTCGTGGAGCTGACCTACGGGTTCGTGGACGCCCGTTACCAAGGACGGGGCTGCTCCTGGGGACTGGCCGAGCGCCTCATCGAGACCGCCGCCGAGATCGGGATGAAAGCCGTGGTGGCCTCGGCGGTCACGAGTCACGTTCGCTCTCAGCGTTCCGCGCTCCACGCCGGGCTCAGGGAGTGCAGCCTGCTGACCTGCGCAGGCCCGGCCGCCAGGGTCTGGGGCCAGGGTGATGACCACAAGGCCGGCGCCGCCCCGGAACGTATCGCCGATCTCGTGTTGGTTCGCTGCCTTGGCGAACCCGATCAGTCTCCGCTTTTCCTTCCGGCCCGCCACAGGCGCATGATCGAACGCATCCTGAACCATATCGGTATCGGCTGTCCCGCGGTGCCGGTCGAGGCCAGAGAGGTACAGCTGCCGGAGGCCCTTTCGCTCATGAATATCGAGACGGACTTCAAAGAGGGGTTTACCTTTGTCACCGTGGCTCAACCCGGCTACGACGCGCCGGCCCGGGTGGAGGCCCAGATCCATGACTCCCGCGCTCAAAATATCCCGCTCACCATACTTCTCCTGCCCCTGCACAGCCAGCACACACCGGGCCTGTGCGTGGCTGCCGAAGGGCTGGGCTTTTTCTTCGCGGGCATAGGCCCCAGCCAGGATGGCCGCTTCTGCCTGGTGCTCCAGTTCCTGCACGACACGGAACCGAGGTTCGAGGCCATACAGGTGTACTCGCCTTTTGCCCACGAGTTGCTTGAGTACGTGCGCTCCTGCGCCCCGGGAGCATGAGCACTGCCATGCGCCTGGAGCATCTTCCCCCTTTGTTCAGGCTCGCCGGCCCGCTTATCCTTTCGTCCTCGTCGATCACAATAATGCAGCTCATTGACGCCCTGCTCCTGGCGCGCCACTCGAGCGAGGCTGTCGCGGCCATGGGCCCGTCGAGCCTCGCCGTCATCCTGTTCCAAGGGCTCATGTTCGGCACCGCCAGCTACGCGGGGACTTTTGTGGCCTACAACCACGGCCGCGGCGATGCACGCGGAATCCTTGCCTCCACGTGGCTCGGCATCCACACCTCCCTGCTCCTGGGGGCTCTGGCTTTGGCATTTGCCTGGCCCGGCGCCCGGATATTCAACCACGTCGGTCACGAGCCGGAGGTGGCCCGCGGCGAAGCCGTCTATTTTCTCATCTGCATGACTGGCTCAGTCTTTCCGGTCCTGTCCAGCGCCCTGGCCGGCTGGCTGATCGGAGTCGGCCGGGCCATGATCGCGACCTGGGTCACCTTTGCCGCCCTGGCCGTCAATGCTGTGCTCGACTGGGGGCTGATTCTGGGACACTGGAACCTTCCCCGGCTGGGCATCGCGGGAGCCGCTCTCGGCACCGTAACCGCCCAGGCGGTCTCCGCAGGGCTCTTCCTGCTCCTCTTCGCGCGGGCGGGCGGCCTGTCTGCCCCCGGGATCCGTCGTCCGGATCTGCCGGAGCTGCGCCGCTTCCTGTCCCTGGCCCTGCCCATCGGGCTTCGAATCAGCGTGGAAATCGCTGCCTGGACGGTCTTCCTCGTCATCGTCGGACGGCTGGGAACCGTGGAGCTGGCGGCCTCAAGCATCGCCTTCCGGATCAACGGCACGGCCTTCTTCCCCGCTATCGGCCTGGGCCAGGCTGCGGGCATACTCGTGGGCCACGCCCGGGGAGGGGGACGCGACCACAAAGTACCCGCCATAGCCTGGCAGTCGCTCGGGGTCTGCGAGGCCTGGATGCTGATCATGGCGATTCTGTTCGCCGTGCTGCCCGAGGAGCTCATGGCCCTGTTTGCGGGAAGCGGCCCGGAAAGCGCCGCGATCGTCGAGACCGGGGCGCGGGTCCTCAGGTTCGTGGCCTTTTATTGCCTCTTCGACGCTGCCAACGTCATGCTCGGCTTTGTCCTCGGAGCGGCCGGCGACACCCGCTGGGTGGCCCGCGCCTACGTAGCCGGCTCCGGCGTCTTTCTCGCCCTGCTCTGGCTCACGGACGCGTTCATGCCGAGCCTGATGGCCGAGTGGACCCTGGCAACGGGCTTCGTCCTGGCCACGGCGCTCCTCTGGCTCCTGCGCTTCCGCTCCGGCGCCTGGCGCAGGATGCAGGTCCTGCAGGAGAAGCCCGCCGCGGCCTGACCTCCTCCTGGACCTGGCTCCCTCGCTAAGACAACCGGGGCCTGTTCCCCGGCCCGGACAGAATCGCTTTTCAATTAACGCTTGCAGTCTATACCCGACCTGCGTATGCAGATCAGGTACGCTCAGGCGGATCGGGTTTTCCGGACCGCGTCGAATTTTTGACAGCGTAAAGACCTGAACGGTACGCAGATTGATGCCGGACGTTAACGATCCTTCATTTCTTCAACGCTGCACCACCTTTCTGGCCGACAACACCGGCCGCATGGAAGGGCTGCGCGCCAGTCTGAGCGGACTGGTCCGCGACAGGGAGCAGGATTTTCTTGCCTTGGGCGAGACCTTGCAACAGGTGTCCGCGCAGGCGGCAACGCTTTCAGGCCATGCCCGGGACCTTGCCGACTCCATGGCCGGTGAGGAGACGAAGGAGGCCAGGACGGGTCTGGCCCGGCATCTGCAAGAACTGGCAGCCCTGTGCGACAGCTCCATCAACGAGCATAATCTCCAGGAACTCGACAACGTATTGCGAACCCTGGAAAAGCTGGATTCCCTGATTCATAACTTCAAGCGCATCGTACGCAGTCTCGAAATGCTAGGCATATCGACCCGCATCGAAAGCGCCCGCCTGGGGTACGGGGGGCGGGGATTCGAGACCCTGTCGGACGATGTCGAAGGGTTGGCGCACGCGATCGTCTCCGACTCGGCCAGCATTCTCGACAAATCCCGGACACTCGTTCATCTGGCCAGTTCCGCCAGAAACCGGACGATAGAGATGCGCACGACGCAGGCCGAGAGCAGCGCATTCGTGGTCTCGACCATCCAGGGCGATCTCGACGACCTCGACCGGCTGGTCGGACGCTCGCGCGAAACCTCCGCGTCACTCGTGGAACTGAGTCATTCCATTGGCCGCCATCTTGGCGAAGTCGTCGCCTCGATGCAGTTCCACGACATTGTCCGCCAGCAAGTCGAGCACGTCGAAGAAACGCTGACCGAAACCCTGCTCGTCGGTCGGGAACACCGCGACTCTTCCGGTGGTCAGCCACAGGCAACGGTCGACGCCGTCGGCTGGTTCGGCGACATCACCGAACTGCAGGCCTCGCAGCTGGGCAATGCCAGGGAGCGTTTTTTCAACGCAGTGGAGGCGCTGAAAAAAAATCTGCTGCGGGTGGCCGCGGATGTCGGTGCCTTTTCGCAGCGCGTGTCCGAGTCCGTTGGTTTCGAAGAGGGCGGCGGCACGCTCGGACGAATCGAACGCAGCATCGCGAACCTGCTTGTGCGGATGCGCGGTTTTGAAAAACAGGCCGAATCCATCGGCGAAGTCATGGCCTCGGTCGCAGCAACCGTCATCGAAATCAGCTCGTTCCTCAACCGCATCGAAGAGGTCGGCGAAGAAATCGAACTCATTGCCCTGAACGCCAGCATCAAGGCAGCGCATACGGGAGAAAAGGGCGCCGCGCTCGGCGTGCTGGCCTCCGCCATCCAGCGGCTCTCCAGCGAGGCCTGCCAGCTTACCGACTCCATCGCCGCGGTGCTGGGGACGATCTCTCAGTCCGCCGAGGTGCTCAACGCCAATGCCAAAACCATGCTCGACTCCCGGCAGATGGACGACGTCATCGCCCGGCTGGAGGAACTGACCGCCCGGCTGCGGACGTTCGATGACAGCGCCCGGACCCGGTTTCAGGCCTTGAAGGCGGATGGCGAGACGCTGTCCAACAGCATCGGACAGTGCGAAGGCCGTATCGATTTCCATCTGGCGACAGCCGCCGGGCTCGACGAGGCCAGGGACATCGCCAGGGATATCGCCAGGAAGGCCAGAGCCCTGATCCCGAACAGCTCCGCCTCGCGCCGGCCCGAACGCCTCCGGCGTCTCCTGGAACGCTACACCATGGAGGTCGAACGCCTGGTCCACAGCGCGACGTCACGGCCGGACAAGGGCTCTACCCGGGCGAAGCCGACTCTAGCGGCCGCGGATACCGGCAACGACCTGGGCGACAACGTCGAGCTGTTTTAAGTCCCCCTCTGACCCAAACGCTTCGCTTCGCCTCCTGTCCGGCCCGGAAACATCAGGCTCGGCCGAAAAATCTGGTCATCTCCGCGATCCGTCCCAGGCGGGAAGGATCCATCTCCTCGCGCAGCAAGCGCCACTCCCAGTTTCCGTTGGAAACCGACGGCGTGTTCATCCGGTGCTCTGCGCTCAGACCCAGCAGATCCTGCATGGGAAATACCGCGGTATTGGCCACGCTGGCCATGGCCAGACGTATGCCCTTGAGGTGAATGTCGCGGTCGTCGCCGTCACACCCGATATACTCCAGGAAACGCCGCCGGTCGTCGGAGGCGGCCTCGTTGAAAAACCAGCCTGTCATGGTGTTGTTGTCGTGCGTTCCCGTATAGACGACGCAGTTGCGGTCGTAGGTATGCGGCGCGTCGGTGTTGGTGGCGATATTCTCGCCAAAGCCGAACTGGAGTATCTTCATGCCAGGGAACCCGAAGCGCTGCTTCAGTTCGCGGACGTCGGGCGTGATATAGCCGAGGTCCTCGGCGATGACCGGCAGGTTGGGAAAACGCCGGCTCAGGGCCGTGAACAGCTCCTCGCCAGGGGCCTCGATCCAGACGCCGTTAACGGCGGTCTGCTCCGCTGCCGGGACTTCCCAGTACGCGGCAAAGCCACGGAAATGGTCGAGCCGGATGGAATCGAACAGACGCAGGTTGGACTCCATTCGCCGTATCCACCAGAGAAAACGCTCGGATTTGATCGTTTCCCAGTCGTACACCGGGTTGCCCCAACGCTGCCCCGTGGCGCTGAAATAATCGGGCGGCACGCCGGCCACGTAGCGGGGCTGCTTCTCCGCGTCCAGCTTGAACAGGCGCGGATTGGCCCAGACATCCGCGCTGTCGAACGTGACGTAGATGGGCAAGTCGCCGATGATCTGCACCGTGCGCAGGGCGCAATAGTCCCGAAGCTCGCGCCACTGTTGAAAGAAGAGGAACTGAACGAAACGCTCGTACTGCATGGCCTCGCCCTGCTCCTGCCGCCAGGCCTGCAAGGCGCCCGGGTCGCGGTCGCGGTATTCCGCCGGCCAGGAGGTCCACACCACGCCATCGTGCATATTTTTCAGCGTCATGAACAACGCGTAATCATCGAGCCAGTACCTGTTGCGCTCGCAGAAGCGCTGGAAGGACGGGTGCCCGCCAAGCCCGGCCTTGCAACGCTCAAAGGCCTGGCGCAACAGATGTCCCTTGTAGAGCGTGACCGCGTCATAGTGTACGCGCCGCTGATCGAATTGCGGCGCTCCCTGGATGTCGTCGCGCCCGACCAGCCCCTTCTCCTGAAGACCCTCCGGGCTGATCAGAATGGGATTGCCGGCAAAGGCCGAAAAGCAGGAATAGGGAGAATTGCCGATAGCGGGCGAGGTCGGCCCCAGCGGCAGGATCTGCCAGTAGGACTGCTTGAGCTCGGACAGGAAGTCGACGAAACGATAGGCCCAGGGACCCAGATCGCCGATTCCGAAGTCCGAAGGCAGGGAGCTGACGTGAAGAAGAACACCACTGGCCCGTACGTTCATAGTACTCCTCCCGGGCCGACAGGCTGCCCTGATCGCAGAACCAGGCAGGCCTGTTGCCTCTGTTTCAGAATATCCGCTACGTCGCGAGGATCAATCAGCCAGCCCCAGCAGCAGAAAGAGTTCGAAAAATCCGGCCGCCACCAGCGCTGAGGCCGGTATCGTGAGCACCCAGGCAATGACCATGTTCCCTGCCACCTGCCAGCGGACCGCTGAGAATCGTTTCGAAGCGCCCACGCCGATCACCGTACTGGAAATGATGTGCGTGGTGCTGATCGGCGCGCCCAGGGTCGAAGCGCCCGTTATCACCGCCGCTGCTGCCGTTTCCGCGGCAAATCCGTGAATCGGCTCCAGCTTGAATATCTTGTGTCCCATGGTTTTCACGATTTTCCAGCCACCCATGGCCGTGCCCAGCCCCATCGCCAGGGCGCACGAAACCTTGACCCAAAAGGGAACGGAAAATTCGGGAATCTGATGGAAGATGACCAGGGCCAGGGTGATCACCCCCATGGTCTTCTGCGCGTCGTTGAACCCGTGGCTCGTGGCCATGAATGCGGAAGACCCTATCTGCAGCTTGCGAAACCAGGTATTGATCCTGCTCGGATGCATACGCTGGAAGCACCAGATGAGCGCAAGCATGAGCACGTAGCCGCCGGCGAATCCCAACAACGGCGAGAGCACCAGCGGCAGCAAGACCTTGCGGCAGATCGAGGCGAAGTATAACGTTTCAAAGCCGCGGTAGGCTACGGCAGCTCCGATCAGCCCTCCGATCAGCGCGTGCGATGACGACGAGGGCAGGCCCAGCCACCAGGTCAGCAGATTCCAGATGATCGCGCCGAGCAGAGCCGCCACAACCAGAGCCTGGCAGCCCATGACCATCTCCGTGTTGATAATCCCACTGCCGACCGTCTGCGCCACCTTGGTGCCCAATAACGCCCCGAGCAGGTTCAACACCCCGGCCATGAGCACGGCGACCTTAGGCGACAGCACCTTGGTCGAAACGATCGTCGCGATCGCGTTGGCCGAATCATGCGCCCCGTTCGTAAAATCGAAGATCAGCGCAACGATGACGATAAGGACGAGCAGCAGAGGAATTTCAAGCATTTTTCAGGAGTATCCCTTCGAACACGTCGCCAAGCGTCTCGGTGCGCTTGATCGCACGCTCGATCCGATCGTAAATGTGTTCCCATTTGATGATATCGAAAATTTCCTCTTTGCTCGGGTTGGCCCCCCAGTCGTACAACTCGCCGATGGCCACCACCAGAATCATCTCGCACTCGTACGACAACGACTTTATCTTGTTGACATTTTTATCGAATTCCTTGCGCCGGCTCAACGAGGCGAGCGCTTCGCCCGACTCCTCGATCATCTGGCAGAGCAGCTGGATCATCTTTTTCGCAGGATAGCGGATCCGGTTCAAGTCGTAAAAGCTCATCCGGATGGAGATGGATTTGATCAGATTGAGCGCCTCTTCCTGCTGCAGATTGATCTCATGAATATCTTCACGGTCAATGGGCGTAATGAACGTGGAAGAGAGCTGCCTGGCGATATCGCGACTGATGGCGTTGCCCTCGCCCTCGAGCACGTTGATCCGGTTGCACAGTTCCTCGACGTTCGTGAACTCCGTCGCGATGTCACGCAAGGCTCGCGCCGCGGTAACCAGCCTCTGGTTCTGCTCCATAAACAGATTGAAGAATTTGACTGACTTGGGAAACAGGTTGAATCCCATCCTCGGCTCCCTTGCTGCGATAGTGACGATGGTTATGGTTGAGGAATACCGGCGCTCATGCCTCTCCGGGGGCGAGGGGCAGGCGCAGGGAGAACTGGCTGCCGCCGCGCTCGCCGGGGCTAACGTCCAGGCCTCCGCCGTACGACAGGGCGATTTCGCGACAAATGGCCAGCCCCAGGCCGCCGCCGCTCTTGCCCTGGTGCTGATCCAGGCGGAAAAACCAATCGAATATCCGCTCGGACTCCTCCTCTGGAATACCCGGCCCCTCGTCGGCAACGGTGATGCAGGCCTGCTTCTCGTCCCGGGTCAGGGCCACGGTGACGGTTGAATCGACAGGGCAATACTTCAGCGCGTTGTCGAACAGATTCGAGAAAATCTGCGTCAGTCCGTCCAGATCGGCGATGACCGATACCGCGGTATCGAAGCCGGTCGTATCGACGTGCATTGCCTTTTCCTTGAAACGAAATTCCATGGTCCGCATGGCCAGCGTCAACGCCTCGCCCACGCGTACGGGCTGCGGTTTCGCCGGCGCAGAGCGCGCCTTGGACAGGGCGAACATGCCGGAGACCAGGTTGCTCATGTATTCGGCGTTGCGCAGCACCACCTGGAGCATCTCCCTGGATTTTTCCGCTTCCACGGGCAGGGTCTCCAGAATGGTTTCTACGTAGCCGCGTACGCTGGTCAACGGCGTACGCAACTGGTGCGAGGCGTTGGCGACGAAGTCGCTCAGCATGGTCTCCAGGCGCCGGCGCTCGGTGATGTTCTCGAAGACCAGAATCAGACGCCGGCGGCCCTTGTGATCCAGAAACGGCACAATGGTCACCGAGTACATAGCCTTGTCCGGCAGCGTTATTTCCAGGCGCTGCTGCGCCTCCTGCGTGGTGTGGAGAAAAAATCCCTTCGCTGCGTTGTAGAGCGTGAGCTCCATCACTACTTCCAGCAGCGGACGCCCCAGCGGATCGCGTTCGCCCGCGGCGCCGAAGATGTCCAGAAAGGCCTTGTTGAACGCCACAAGGCGTCCCCGCTCGTTGATCACGGCCACGCCCTCGGACAGACCGTCGAAAATTGCCTGGAGTTGATTGGCATGGAGGGTCAGGGCCTTAAACTGCTTCTTTAACTTTTTGGCCATGGCGTTGACGCTGTCGGCCAGCACGGCGAACTCGTTGCCCGGCAAGACCCGGATCCGCTGCTCGAAATCGCCGCGCCCGATTCCCGCCACCACCTGGGACACCTCGTTGAGCGTACGCATCGCGCTACGGGTCAGCAGGTAGGTGACCAGGCCCATGCCCGCCAGCAGCGCCAGGCCCAGCGGCGCGGCCCAGACCCGGAAGGCGGCGACGCGCTCCGCAACCTTCTTCACCGGCGATGCGATGCGCAGGACGCCGTCAGGAAGACCAGGAACCGTGTCCACCTTCCGTGCCAGATAATACATGCGCCGGCTCAGGGTCTCGCTGTATCGGGTCGATTCGCCGCGGCCGCTCTCCTGCGCCGAGCTGATCTCCGGACGATTGGCATGGTTTTCCATGGCCGGAACCTGGTCGGCGGGGACGCTGGAATCTGCCAACACCTTCCCGTTCACCGTATACGTCAGCCTCATGCCGCACAGCTCGCCGAAGGTGACGAACCATTGCTGCAAGGCCTCCGGGTCGCGGACCGGAGCGCTCGTGCCCAGGGACCACTGCGCCAGATCGAGCACCATCCCCGCGGATTGCTCCACGTCTTTCTCGACTTCGCTGGTGAGCAGGTAACCCAGCGCCAGCGCTGCCGCGAGCACCAGACAGATACATCCCGTCCAGGACAGAAACATGATACGAAAGAAATAGGATCGCAAACCCATAGCAGCACTCCACTTCACCGGCCCGGGGGAGCAGGCCGTCCGGAATCGACCGGGAGCGGCGAGGCCGTCAGCACGCATTCTGCCGATACGCCCGGCACACGGCCGTCACCCTGCCGCAGGTCGTTGAATCATACCTATCCGGGTTGATGACCCCTGGAAGCTGTCATCATACCGTCGACATAATCCGATCCGCTTGCGGACGCAAGCCGTTCAAAACCACAGCGCCGGGATGAGGGGCCGGGCTCCGGCCCTTACGCTCCCGGGCGAAAGGGGTACTCCGGCTCCCTGGCCCGGCGGTTGCGACCGAGCGGCGCGTGCCGTACAGGGAGCCAGGGGCGATGCCTCCGACACGCGTCCGTTGCCCCTCGGCAGGCCCGTCCACGCTCCAGGCACAAGGGAGCAGGAGTACATCATGCGCAGCCGTATGACTCGTCCGACGTTTTTGCCAGTGCTGGTTTTCCTGACAGGGTTGCTGATCCTGGTTACGCTCTCCTACGGCCTGGCCTCGGAGGCGCTGACGCTTGGGGACGCCTGGCGCGTTATCAAGGAAAAGCGATTCGTCGACCTCACCCACGCCTTCGCACCCGGGGTGCCGCACTGGAAAGGCTTTCCCGATGAGCAGCGGGAGCTTCTGTACTGGTACGAACCGGGAGTCGGGAGCGCAGGGACCGGGTTCTACGCGCAATCCTTTACCCACGTTGGCCAATGGGGAACCCATGTCGATCCCCCGGCGCACTTCGTCAAGGGAATGCGCACGGTAGACCAGATCGATGTCAAAGAGATGATCCTCCCGCTGGTGGTCATCGACGTACACCGGGCCGTGGCCGAAAACCCGGACTACACGCTACGCATGGCAGACCTCGAGGACTGGGAGAAACGGCATGGCCCGATTCCGGAAGGCGCTTTTGTAGCCATGCGCACGGACTGGTCCAAGCGCTGGCCGGACACGGACGCCATGCAGAACACGGACGCTGACGGCGTCGCGCATTATCCGGGCTGGAGCCTGGAGACGCTGAACTATCTCTACGAAGTCCGCAAGATCACGGCCTCCGGACACGAAACGACAGATACCGATCCCGGCATGGCGACATCGCGCGACGACTATTCTTTAGAAGCGTATATTTTGGGTAGAAATCATTATCAAATCGAACTCATGACGAATCTGGATGCCGTTCCCGAAGCTGGCGCACTGATCGTCTGTACCTTTCCAAAACCAAAGGACGGGTCCGGATTCCCAGCCCGGGTGTTCGCCATCCTGCCTTGATGCACCAGCCCCTCCTTGTGTCAGCCCTTGTGTGGCCAATTTCGCTCTGGCGCCGCACTGTTTTCCCAAAGATTTGCCGCAGGGAGTCCTAAAATAACAGCACGATCTGTATCCCTCGCAAACAAAAAACCAGATTGACAAACGGGAGATTCTCGGGCTATATTTTACACAACGAGATGTCTCGAAAGATATTTTTTTGATAGAGTGATTTTTTTTGTATACGAGCGCATCATGCAATTCCGGGAGAGGAGAAAAGAGCATGTTTGCTTGTGGCATATTCAAGATTGAATCGTGTTATACTTTATGATCTGACACAACTACCAGCTTGTGTATTCGGCATAACGCGCCTTTCTCCTGGGTATGGCAGTTCCAACTGGCATGCAAATCAAGGCTTTTACATCTATGGCGTTTCTTTGCAAAAAATAATCTGCTGCATAAACCTTTTTATAGGACCTTGCAGAGGATTACAGTGCTGCAATCGATGAGCGTATTACAGGGGGGGGGATCATGAGCGTTACAGGTATTGCACGTTGCGTTTTGTTCGGTTCGAGTCTGGTTTTGCTGCTCGCTTTGAGCTGTCCGGCTTTTTCGGGGGAGCCGGTCGATTGCGGGGGTAAACCTTTCAAAGTCGGTTTTTTTGCACTGGGATATCGCTACTACGTGGAAAACGGGCAGCAGAAGGGTATGAATGTCGATATCCTCGAAGAATTTCGCAAAAGAACCGGCTGCGAATTCGTGCCCCAGGAGATGTCCTTTGCCCGGCTCTGGACCGATCTGGAAAACAAGGAACTGGACATGAGTCTGTCCGGGATATGGAGCAAGGAACGGGAGCGCACGCTGTGGTGCGCTCCGTCCATCACCTCGAAAAACTACGTTGTCGTCGGGCCCGCAGCACGCTCGTCCGTCAAGTCGGCAGAGGATTTTCTCAACAACGGCTCACTCCAGTTCGGCGTGGTACGCGGCTATACGCATGGCAAGCCGCAGGACGCCTGGCTGGCGAAAATGCGCGAGTCCGGCAGGGTAGAGGAGAGCGCCAACGTCGATATCCTTTTTGAAAAACTCAAAGCCGGCCGCATAGACGCTATCTTTGCCTTCCCCTTCGTCTACCGAAAACTGCTCAAAGAGCTTCATATCAACGATGCTGTTGCCGTTCAGGACTGGTTTCCCGACGACAAAGGCATCATCGGCTGCACCATGCTTGCCAAGCACCGCTTTTCCGAAGCCGATGCCGAACGCTGGAGAGAACTCATCCGGGAAATGCAGCGCGATGGGACGCTCTCCCGCATTTTCACCCGCTACGTGACCGCAGAGGAAGCCGAACAGATGCTCGACTTCTGAGGCGCAGCCCTGCCGGAGACGTTCGCCTCGCCCGACTGCCCTGGGGCAGCGTCTCCGGCAGCATCGCACCGAGCCGGCTCTTTGTCTCCAACCCCGTCCTGCTCCTTGAGGCTGCGGCACCTATGAACTATTGGCACTCCCTGGCGGGCCGCCTGTTCAAGCTCGTCTTTACGGCCTACATCCTCCTGGCCGTTTTCGTAACCCTGGTGCAGCTCGGCATCGAATATTCTGCCATTCAGCGCCTTATCGGGCACGATCTCGCTTCGTTAGGCGATTCCTTCGCCGGCGGCGTCACAGAAGCCATGTGGGAGCTTGATCGCGAGATGATGAAAACCATGGCTCAGGGCATTTCGCAATCCTCGATCGTTACCGGGGTAATCATCGCCGCCCCAAACGGGAAGCCGTACGCCTCCGTAGGCGACGTGCATGAATCAGAACCGCTTGCCGCGCCCAACATCTTCGCTCCTTTCCAGTTCAACCACAGAACATTATCGAAACCCACGGCACACGGCGTGCGCCAGCTGGGTTCGGTGACCATCTACGCAAACAGGTCTGTTGCTATTGGAAGGGTAAAATACAGCTTTATTGTCATACTTGTTAATTCGATAGTCAAAACTGCCGGCTTGTGGTTTATATTTTATATTGTCATCACGAAGTGGCTGTCTCGTCCGCTCTCCGAAATGACAACCATTGTCTCTCAGATACAATTTGCTTCGGAATCAAACACCATGGTGCCGCTACGCTATCCGCATGAAGATGAGCTCGGCAGCCTGGCCGATTCCATGAACAAGATGCAGGAGCGTCTTTTCTCTGCGCATAATGAGCTTGAATTGATGAATATTCACCTGGAAAAGACCGTGGAGGAGCGCACGCGGCGACTTTCCGAGGCCCTGCGCTTCAACGAGACCATTCTGCTCAGCTCGCCGTTGCCCATGGGTGTCTATACGGAAAGCGGAGACTGCGTTTTGGCAAATACCGCCTACGCACAGCTCCTGGGCATGCCCATCGAGGACGTCCTGGAGATTAATTTTTATGCCCTGAAGTCATTACAGATTCCGGACCTTCATGCCTGTTTCGAGCAGACCTTGCGCTGCCGCTGCCTGCAATCCGTAGAAATCAGCATGGACATCGCCAGAAACAGGTCTCTCTGGCTGGAGTGCAGGATACTGCCGACCAGCACCACGAGCGGCGACCACTTGCTGGTCCAGTTCATTGACCTGACCGAGCGCAAGCGCGTTGAAGAGGACCTGCGGCATCACGCCTTCCACGATCCTCTGACCCACTTGCCCAATCGGCGGATGTTTCTGGACAGGCTGCAACTGGCCATTCACACGACGCAACGCCAACACGGTCATGGCGCCGTGCTTTTTCTCGATCTGAATAAATTCAAACAATTGAACGATACGCACGGGCACGACGTCGGCGATATGCTGCTGGTCGAAGTGGCCAATCGCTTAAGAAAACTGGTTCGCAGTTCGGATACCATCGCCCGACTCGGCGGCGATGAGTTCGTGGTGCTTCTGGAGGGCCTGGGTGAGCGTCCCGAGCAGGCCGAACGCTACGCCAGAGCGGTCGCCGGGGCCATCAGGGCAGAATTGAGCGCAGAATATATTCTGGGCGAGATACACCATTCAGGTTCCGCAAGCGTAGGCATTACTATTTTCGATGGGAATGCAGAGGATCCCGACAGCATCCTGAAACTGGCTGACGAGGCAATGTATCAAATTAAAAAAGGCGTATCATCCAGATGAATTTAGAGCTGTAAATTCACTGCATAATGACTATTGACGACGCTTCGCTCACGCCGATTCCTCTCCTCCTCCCTCGCCGCCTTCCGAAGGTCACCAGCCAGCCTTAAGCGGATAGTGGTGTTTCCTCCCCGAACCGATGCTTGACGGTATTGCAGAACATCCATTAGGAATTAGAGAAGTGCGCAGAGGCAGTGCCTTGCCGGCGTCCGGCGTGAATAGCCCTTTCCCTATCGAAGGATTATCAGCGGCGCCCGGAAGCGAGGCGTCGTCGCGAGTCGAGAGGTTGCGGCATGATTGCTTTACTCGGGGTTTTCATTGTCACCGGTTGCGTGATCGGTGGCTTTTTGTTCGAAGGCGGACACCTGGCCATACTCGTCCAGCCGGCCGAGCTGCTTATCATCGGCGGCGCCGCTATAGGCTCGTTTCTCATCGCCTCGCCAATGAGTGTCGTCATGGACGTCATCAAGGCCGTCCCCAAGGTCTTCTTCGGCAAAGGGCACGGCAAAGACGATTACCTCGAAATTCTCGGCGTACTCTACCGGCTTTTCGCCGAGGCGCGCAAGGGAGGGACCGTGGCCATCGACCAGCACGTCAACAATCCCTCGGGCAGCTCCATCATCAGCCGTTACCCAAAGGTGGCCAAGGACGACGTGCTCTGCAATTTCATCTGCGACAACCTCAAGGTGGTCGTTGCCGGCAATATTGAACCGCACGTCATGGACGCGATCATGGACCTGGACGTGCTCACGCGCTATCGTCATGCCAGCGAGCCCTCTCATGCGGTCGCCAAGGTCGCGGATTCGCTGCCCGGGCTGGGTATCGTGGCCGCGGTGCTCGGCGTGGTCCTGACCATGGGCAAGCTGAACGAGCCGCCCGAGGTGCTCGGGCACTCCATCGGCGCCGCGCTGCTGGGAACCTTCCTGGGCGTGCTGCTGTGTTACGGCTTCGTCGGCCCGATCGCCGCCAATCTCGAACACAGTGCCAAGGCGCATCAGGCCCAGCTGCGCACCATCAAGGCCGGCATCGCCGCCTTTGTCGCCGGCCTGCCGCCGCTGCTGGCGGCCGAAGCCGCGCGCAGGGCCATTCCCGGACACGCGCAACCGTCGTTCGAAGAGCTGGAAGAGGCGATGAAACGTGGCTAAAAAGGGTGTCCGTTCCGGCCCTACCATTATCGTCCGGCGCGAGGAACCCGAAGATGAGGGGAGCCATGGCGGCAGCTGGAAGGTCGCCTACGCCGATTTCGTCACCGCCCTGATGGCCCTGTTCCTGCTGCTCTGGCTGCTCATGGCGCTCAAACCCCAGGACAAGGCCGCGCTGGCAGTTTTTTTTCAAAGCCCAGAGGACGCGCAGAATTCCGAGGTCGGCAAGCCGCTGATCGGCGAGGCAGCATCACGCGATATCGTCATTATCCGCTCCGACCCGCTCAAGCGCACGCAGCTCAACGTTGCCGGCAAACTCAAGGAACTGCTGAAAAATACGCCGAAGATATCGCAAAACTCAGGCTTGAGCGTCGATGATCGCGGCGTTGCGCTGGAGATCGGCACCGCCGTGCTGTTCGAACCCGATTCCGCGCGACTGACCTGGCTGGCCCGGCAGATGCTGGACCAGGTAGCGGAAATTTTCTTCACCTACAAGGCCGATATCACCATCTCAGGCCACAGCGACAGCGACGAGGCCCGCGGCGCCGGCTATGACTCCGAATGGGAGCTGTCCATGGCCCGGGCCGGCGCAGCCATGGAGTACGTCGCCGACAAGTTCCCCGACCCACCCGGTCGAATGGAGATTCGCGCCTACGGCGACTCCAGACCACAGACCCGCGGGGACACCCCGGAAGCACGGCAGAAGAACCGTCGGATCGAAATCCACTACTCGTTTCCAGATCTGGAACTGAGCATGTAGCTCAGGGGCCTTCGACACCAAGAGCGCCCAATGGCTGAGAAAAAGCGCGATATCATCGTCCTGACCGTACGCGAGGAGAGCGAAGGCGGCGGTCATGGGGGCAGCTGGAAGGTCGCCTACGCGGATTTCGTCACCGCACTCATGGCCCTGTTCCTGCTCCTGTGGCTGGTCATGGCGCTCAAGCCGCAGCAAAAGGCCGGTCTGGCCCAATTTTTCAAGGACCCGAAAGACCTGGCCAAGGTCAAGCTTGCCGTGGAGACCGGAGCACCGGCCCGGGTCATCAAGGTCCACGTGGTCGATGAAGCCAAACTCACCAATCGCGACCAGATCCAGCGCGACATCCAGACCCGGCTCAAGGAATGGGTCACCAAGGACATGGCCCGCATCCACTCTGTCGACGTGCTCGCCGAAGACCGCGGCGTGCTCATCTATGTCAACAATTCCCTGCTCTTCGAACCCGGCGCCACGAAACTCAAACAGGAAGTGCGCGAACTCCTGCAGCAAGTCGCCGAAATCATGAAAACACACAACCTCGATCTCGAAATACGCGGTCACGCCGACGACAGCGAACAGCTTGACGCGCGCTACGACAATAAATGGACCCTGTCCGGCGTCCGCGCCATGCAGGCCAAACGCCTGCTCTGCGATACGCAGGGGATATCCTACCAGCGGGTAGAGGCCATCGGCTACGGCGACTCACAGCCTCTTTTCCCTGTGAACAAACCCGGAAACAAAGATAAAAACCGGCGGCTCGAGTTCTATTTCTACGTTCCGGTCGGCGAAAGCCCTCCTCCCCCGGAGGCAATGCAAGGCGGTAGCCAACAACCGGCACCAGCCCCGGCTCAGCCAGAAACCGGGCCAGAGCAGCCGGCCACCGCACCGATGCCTGAGCAGCCGGCAAGCCCGCAGGCCGGACCGCAACCACAGGCGCCCCCCTCCGCACAGCCGGCCAACCCGGCAGCGGAACCGCAAGCGCAATCCCCGCCGCCTGTGCAGCCGTCGGCGGACAACGCACCCGCCCCAGCCCCGGACGCAGCCGGTCCCGGACCTTGAGCGCGGAAGCGGATTTGTCTTTTCCCGTGTATCAGGGTATACTTCGTCGCTCGCATGAACGGCCCCCCGGCCATGGCCTCAACGTCTGGCTGCCTGCGACCGGACAGGAATTCAATGCAGAGGGGATTGCCTGGCATGAACACCGGACAGCCCGTGTCCTCGTCGATTACGGTGGAGCTGCAACCCGACGGAGAGGTGCTCCAGCTGCCCCGGGCCAAGACCGTGTTGCAGCTGCTCAACCGCCTGAAACTGAAGCCGACGTCAGCGCTGGTCATCCGGAACCAGCAACTGCTGACCCCTGACATGCGCATCGAGCCCGGCGACGCGATCACTATCCGTCGGGTGGGCTCTCGCGGCTGAACGCCGCGGCAGCTTTCGTTCTGCCAAAGGTATCGTAATTGTGGCCATGCACTGGAGTCTTCCTTCCCCTTCGATCGCTCCCCCATGCTCCGATGGGCCGACGCATCGCCTGCCCATGAGCTCCCACATCGGTTTTTCGGTACCCCGCGCATGTGCGGCATAGCCGGATTCTGGGACCAGCCCGGCCCTGAGGATGCCTTTACGCCGGTGCTCAAACGCATGGCCGCCTCCCTGCGTCATCGCGGACCGGACAGCTCCGGACTCTGGTTCGACCAGCGCGCCGGAATCGGTTTCGCTCATACGCGCCTGGCTATTGTGGATCTCTCCCCGGCCGGGCATCAGCCCATGCACTCGAACGACGCCCGCTGGACGATCACCTTCAATGGCGAGGTGTATAACTTCGAGGCCATACGTCGCGAACTCGACGCCGCAGGCCTGGCGCCGTCTGGTGGATGGCGCGGACACAGTGATACCGAGATCATCCTCGCCGCGGTCTCGGGCTGGGGCGTCGAGCGTGCCCTTTCCCGCTTCGTGGGCATGTTCGCCATGGCGTTGTGGGACCACCGCGAACGCGAATTGTGGCTCATCCGCGACCGCCTGGGCATCAAGCCCCTCTATTACGGTTTTTGCGGCACGACCCTGGTTTTCGCCTCCGAACTCAAGGCCCTCCGGGCGCTGTCGTCCTGGCGTGGCGAGGTCGACGCCCGCGCCCTGGCGCTCTATCTGCGCTATCTCTACGTGCCCGCGCCGCTTTCCATCTGGCAGGGCGTCCAGAAACTGTTGCCCGGGGCCTGGCTGCGGATCACCGCCGCGGACATGGAGCAGCGCCGTGTGCCGGAGCCGGTTCGCTACTGGCGCGTCGAGGACGCAGTCGCGGCCGGGCTGGCTGATCCCTTTGCAGGGAGCGAGGCAGAGCTTGTCCGGGAGCTGGACCAACGGCTGTCCAACGCGGTCGGGCTGCGCCTGGTGGCGGACGTCCCGCTTGGCGCGTTCCTGTCCGGCGGCATTGACTCGTCAACCGTCGTCGCCCTGATGCAGGCGCAGTCGTCGCAACCCGTGCGGACCTATTCCATCGGCACGCACAGCAGCGACTACAACGAGGCCGAGCAGGCCAAAGCCGTCGCGCGTCATCTCGGTACGGCGCACACCGAACTCTACGTCGAGCCGGAGCAGGCGCTCGCCGTTGTGCCGCTGCTTCCGGAACACTACGACGAGCCCTATGCCGACATCTCGCAGATACCGACCCTGCTGGTCTCGCGACTGGCTCGCCGCGACGTCACGGTCAGCCTCTCCGGCGACGGCGGAGACGAACTGTTCGGCGGGTACACCCGCTATCTACAAGGCCCGGGCCTGTGGCGGCGCATGTCCCGACTGCCGCTGCCTCTGCGGCGCCTTGTGGCTGGCGCACTGCGCCACGGCGGCGAGGCGGGGCTCGACGCCGTCTACCGCGCCGTTGCCCCGCTGCTGCCACCGGAGCGACGCCAGACGCTGTTTCGCGACAAGATCCAAAAGGTAACGGAGGGCCTTTGCGCGCCGCATGGGCCGGGTTTCTACCGCGCGCTGACCTCGCTCTGGCACAATCCCGGACAACTGCTCCAGTCGGAGCGCTGTGCCAGCCCGCCGCCCCTGGCGCCCGGACTCTTCGGGTTGCCCCTGCACCCGGCGGACGACGGCCAGAATTGCGGTCTGCCCGCAGGCATGGACTATGCGGCCTGGATGATGGCCGCCGATCAGACCAGCTATCTGCCCGACGACATCCTGACCAAACTGGACCGGGCCAGCATGGCCGTATCCCTGGAGGCGAGGGTGCCGCTGCTCGACCATCGCGTCGTGGAGTTCGCCTGGCGCATTCCGCCCGGTTTGACCTTTCGCGCCGGACGCGGCAAACATGCCCTGCGACGCGTGCTTGAGACCTACGTGCCCCCTGCCCTGACAGACCGCCCCAAGCAGGGCTTCGATCTGCCTTTGGATGCCTGGCTGCGCGGGCCGCTGCGCGGTTGGGCCGAGGAGCTGCTCGACGCGCGCGAGATGCAACGCCAGGGTTACCTGAATCCCGAGCCGGTCAGACAGGCCTGGACAGCGCACCTCTCCGGACGGCGCAACCTGCAACACCAGCTGTGGGGGGTGCTGATGTTTCAGGCCTGGCGGGCCAGGTACGGCGCATGAACCGGCTTGGCCGCCAGCTATTTACGAGACTGGCGAAGGCGTATAGGAACGTGGCTGCGGTCCGGCATCCCGGCCTTTGGAGGAAATGATTTTGGCGTTGAAACGGCTTTGCATCGTCTCGAATCTCGATCTGAACATTTTGCTCTTCCGCAGGGCGCTGATCGAGGGGCTGTTGCGTCGGGACATTGCGGTGTCGGTCGTCGTGCCCGAGGGGCGCTATACGAAGGGGCTGGAGGCGCTCGGGGTGCAGGTCCGCCACTATCCGCTGGCCCGCGGGAGCCTGAATCCGTTCAATGCGCCGCTGACCATCCTGTCATTACGCCGCACGCTCCGGGAACTCGCCCCGGACATCATCCACAGCTTCACGCACCAGGCCAACCTGTACGTCCGCTTTGCCGCGTTGCGTCCGTCGCGCGTGGTACACTCGATCACCGGGCTGGGCTCGGGGTTTCTGCGGCCCGGCATCTCGGGCCGGGCTTTGCGGGCGCTGTTCAAGGCGCTGTACTGGGGCAGCTCGGGCCTGTGCCGGGCGCTGGTGTTTCAAAACGACGCCGACCTGGACTATTTCAAACGCAGTGGTGTAGACATACGCCGCTTTACCCCGCGGTCGCACGGAGAGCAGGCCGTGGTCGCGGCCCGCTCGGCCCTGGGTCTGCGGCCGGAGCACGTAGTCTGCACCATGAGCGCGCGTCTGCTCTACGACAAAGGTATCATGGAATACGTCCACGCGGCGGCGGCTCTGGCGGAATCCTGCGCTGAAGCCCGGTTTCTGCTCGTCGGCGAGCCGGACTCCGGGAATCCGAAGTCGCTTACGGAGGCCGATCTCGCGCTGATCGACGGCATAGGTAATGTCATCCGGGCCGGGTGGCGGGACGACATGGACCTGATCTGGAATCTGAGCGATGTGGCCGTGCTGCCCTCGTACCGTGAAGGACTGCCCATGAGCCTGCAGGAGGCGTTGGCCAGCGGTCTGCCCGTGGTCACGACCGATGTTCCCGGTTGCCGGGAGATTCTTGCCGGCGGGCATCATGGTCTGCTCGTTCCGGCCGGCAATATGCCCGCCCTGGCCGAGGCCATGCGCCAGCTCATCCAGTCGCCCGCCCTGAGGCAGCAGCTCGGCGAAGCGGCGAGGCGCAAGGCGGAGCAGGACTTCGACGGCGAAACCATCGCCACGCGGCACCTCGAACTCTACGCCCGCCTGCTCGCCGACGAGTGACCCCCTTTCCCTGCCGGTCGATTCGTTTCTGTTAAAAATCCAGACCGAAAGACCCGACAACGGCCTGGACCCGCGCCCGCATGGCCTGCAAGCGCGCGCGCAGATGGCGGACGTACGCGTCCAGGTCGGCGACGGGCGCCCGGGCCACGCCGCTGTCCATGGCGGCCTGGGCCACGGCCGAGGCCACGCGCTCGGGGACCCGCGCGTCGAAGGGCTTGGGAATGATGTAATCGAAGCCGAAGCGCATATCGTGGACGCCGTATAGTGCTTTGACGTCCTCGGGTACGGGCTCCTTGGCCAGATCGGCCAGAGCCCGGGCCGCAGCGACCTTCATCGGCTCGTTGATCCTGGACGCCCGCACGTCCAGGGCGCCGCGAAAAATGAAGGGAAATCCCAGAACATTGTTGATCTGGTTGGGGAAATCCGAACGGCCGGTTGCCATGAGGCAATCCGGTCGCGCCTCCTTGGCGTCGCTGTAGGTAATCTCCGGGTCCGGATTGGCGCAGGCGAAAATAATGGGGTGGCTGGCCATGGAGGCGACCATGTCTTTGGTTACCAGGCCGCCGCGCGACAGACCGAGAAAGCAGTCCGCCCCGCGCATGACCTCGGCCAGCGTGCCGTGATCGCGCGACTGGGCGAAATGGCGCTTCTCCGGATTGAGGTCCGTGCGCCCGGCGTGGATGAGCCCGCGCGAGTCGAACATGAAGATGTTCTGCCGCTGCACCCCCAGGCTTTCGTAAAAGCGGGTGCAGGCAATGGCACCGGCGCCAGCGCCGGAAATGACCACCTTGAGCGCCTCGATCTTCTTGCCGGAAATCTCCAGCGCGTTGATGATGCCGGCGCCGGAGATGATGGCCGTGCCGTGCTGATCGTCGTGGAACACGGGGATGTCCATCTCGTCGATCAGCCGCTGCTCGATGTAAAAACACTCAGGCGCCTTGATGTCCTCGAGATTGATGCCGCCAAAGGTGGGCTCGAGCATCTTGACGAATTCGACGACCTTTTCCGGGTCTTTCTGATTGATATTCAGGTCGAAGACGTCGATGTCGGCAAATATCTTGAACAGCACGCCCTTGCCTTCCATGACCGGCTTTCCCGCCATGGGACCGATGTCCCCCAGGCCGAGCACGGCCGTGCCGTTGGAGATGACGGCCACCAGGTTGCCGCGCGTCGTGTACTCCCAGACGGCCTGCGGATCGGCGGCAATGGCCCTGCAAGCCTCGGCCACGCCCGGGGTGTAGGCCAGGGAGAGCTGGCGTTGCGTACTGCAGGGCTTGACCGGCAGGACCTCGATTTTGCCTTTCCTGCCTGCGGCATGATAGCGCAGGGCGTCATCTTTCGTGAACATGTTTCTGCCTCGCGTGCAGTTTGTTGAATGTCTGGGAAGTACCCCCGACGCGCGGCAGAGCAACGCCGGACAAGGGCAAGACCGGGCGCCTGGACCTGCTATTCGGACCAATATGCGAAATGGGTGTCCAGCTGCACCAGCTTCAGCACCTTGCTGACACGGTCGCTGGGATTCTTGAGCATCAGTTGCTTGCCCGCGTCTTTCATACGGTTGGAAAGGGTAACCAGCAGATTGATGCCCATGCTGTCGATAAACATCACGTGCGAGAGGTCCAGTATTACAGCCTGCAGGTTCGGATCATCCATTCCGGCCAGGATCTTCACCTTCATGTCGGAAATCAGCGAGGCTGTCGTCTCGCCGTGTATGCAAGCAACGAGCTGCGGCCCTTGCCGTTCGAGCGTATAGGAGTCCATCGCCCTTTCTTCCTCCCGCCTGTCTGCCGTACGCTAACAATACGGACCATACAGGCTCATGCCTTTCAAGTCTGACAATCATAGCCCAAACCTGGTCCATGGGCAAGGAGCACTTTCCCGCTGACCCCTCTCCAGAAGGGCGTTACCTGTCGCGAATGCAAGCAGATCAACAGCCTGGGCGAGTGCGTGTAGCCTCGGTAAAATGGCAGAAAGAGACAACCAGGGCGGCCTTGCCTCAGACAGCAGCCACAGACGCAATGAGTTGTCAGGGCGCACGGCTTTGGCGCCGCAGTATCCCCCGAGCCCCAAGGATGCTTGTTGACATTTCCTCGATCCCTGTGGGAAGAAACCTCAGGGCAAATACCTGCCCGACCCGGGCCGGAGACGTTGTCGTGTAACGCTCGGCGCCGGGTTATTTTTTGGGAGGATCCCAGTGGGAAGTGCGCTCAATCGTTATGTAAATTTTGTTATTGCAAAAAATATTTGCCACAATGCCTTAAATAAAATCATGTTTTTTTGTGGCATTATTTCAAACACTACTGGAATTGAGTTGAGGAATATTGATATACTCAACGGCGTACAGCTGATTCACAATTATTTCGCGAACTACTTTTTCTATGCCAACATAACTCCTGATGACATCCACGGGTGCAGGATTCTGGAAGTCGGTCCGGGGGACAATTTCGGGGTAGCACTGTCCTTCATCGCTGCCGGAGCAAAGCAGGTGGTTTGTCTGGACAAGTACGAGCAGCCCCGGTCGCAGAACAACGAGAGCCTCATCTACAAAGCCCTGGCGCAAAGTCTGAGCGGTGACGCCCTGCGCCGGTTCAACGAGGCCATTATCTTTCTGCCCGACCAAGGCTATCAGCTCAATCCCGAGCGTATCCGCTATGTCACCGGCACGGGAATCGAGAATGCCGACACCGTGCTCGAGCCGGGCTTCGACTACATCGTCTCCACAGGTGTACTTCAGTACATCGCGCAGCTGGACAAGACCTTCCGGGTCATGGATCATCTGCTCGTGCCGGGCGGGACCATGGTCCACTGCGTGGATCTCAGCGATCCCGGCGTCAGCTTCAGCCAGTACGGGCATCACCCGCTCACCTTTCTGACTATTCCAGAACCGATTTACCGACTCATGACCAGCGCCTCGCCCAAGGCCTCGCGCTACCGCGCCTCGTATTATATCCGGCAGCTCGAAGGCCTGGGACATCGGGTTACACTGTACGCTAACAATCTGGTAGGCATTGCCAGTCTTCCCGAGGCATTGCCATACGATAGCGACAACTTCCCTGCCGTATCCAAACGCCTGGTCGATGCAATCCGGCCTCGCTTGGCCAAGTCATTCCGCCAGTGCCCGGATAAGGAACTCATGATCAGCGGAATTTTTTTCGCCTCGCGCAAACCGGCCGCAGCCCCGACACGGGCCTGACCCCGCGCCCCTGAATCCTGCCCGGACGACAGGCGCCGGACGGCGAGCACCCGAGCCTGCGCACCTGGCCGGACTATATCCCCTCGTAACACGTGTCCCTGATCGGCAGCGGCAGTACGGTCTTGTGATGTGATTCAATACCGGGCTTCCATGCTTGATGCCAGGCCGGTTGTTCTGCTGATCGAAGCGGATGTCCAAGAATTTATAGAACGTGAAGCTCGTTGCTACGCCCCGGGACTTGCCGGCGATTTCGAGTCACTTGGGCTCGACGGTGAAGAGGACGAAGTCGAAATCCGCTTCGATCTCTGTCGCCACCTGTTCGTGTGGAGATAAGCCGGTGGCTGTGAAAGTCAGGCTCCAGTCGCCCCGTTTGAACTTCAGGACGGTCGTTATTACCGGGTGGCAATCCTGCATCCTCAAAAATCGTGATGCTCTTCCCACGGCGCTTTTCCATGCAACGTAGTGTACGCATACGACCTGAAAAAGTGCCCATGGCTTTGAAGGAAATTCAGACAACCTTGATCGTCGCTGGCGTCTTCCCTCTCTGGATGTGGGAAATTTCCCCTGTCGCATCGGCAACTTCATGCAAAGTCCATTTTTCTTTCATATTGGTTAGTCCTCTGTGCGATCAAGCTCCTCTGCAAGAAGGAAGGCATGAGTGCAGCCCTCCCCCATGCCCCCTGTAGGATGGATGACATTGGATCGAAAACACCTCACTCCGCTTACCGGATCGACCACAGATATGAAGTCTCTATCCCCGCGTACGAGAACGCCGACGACATCCAAGGAATTTTCCTCAAAGATCGGAGAACCGGAGTTGCCGCCATACGTGTCCAGATTCGCCTTGAAGCACGCGTCGTTTTCATATTCAGTGACCGAGGCGCCGTCGGCATATTTCAAGGGAAGACCGACAGGGTGTCCCATGACGAACACCCCGCTACGGAGAGGAACGAGGGAACGTCTTAACCGAAGAGGAGTGCGATTCTCGACTTTTCTATCAAGACGAATTAGCGCCCAATCTTCAGAGGAACGCATATAAACAGAATTTACAACCTCTTTTATCGAATATACCGATTCTGGGGGGAACTCCGTAACAGGTTTGCCTGCATCCTGCATGATGAAATCAAAGACTACGCTCGTCATGGAGGTGTCGGATCCCGCCTGTGCACAATGGCCGGCAGTGGCGACTATATCGGGGGCGACAAGGAAACCGGAGCAGAACGCACCGACAGGCTGCTCACCAAAGCGCTCACAGGCGCAAAGTGAGTACTTCTGCCGAAATGGTATGCTCTTGAGTTGATAGACGCCGTTCACTAGATAAAGGTCTGACGAATGGACCAGGGCACAGACCGAGCTGGCCAGTGAGATCAGCGGCTCTGAAACGAGCTGGTATACATCGGCTCGATTGTCCTCGCCGTAAAGAATCTTTGCCCGAGAAACAGCTTCGTCAAGCAACTCCCAGGTCGTGAACCCTTCCAATGCAGATTCATCTGAAATGATCCCTACCGTCGAACGCGGTAAACTTTCCTGTTTTGCTCCAAGCCGAGCTGTTTCAGGCACTCGCTGGCGCCGTCCGATTTCTGAAAATAGTGCATCATCAGTTATTTTGTTGAGTGTCACGGGCATTTCATTCTCCATAAGCGGGGCCGGAATAGTCCAGCCCCGCTATTAGTTTTGAAAACTAGAAAATGTCGATTTCGATCGGTATGTTGATCTGGATCAGCGCTTTATCTTCCACGTCTTTGTCCATGGGCGTCAGCATTACTTCCGAAGACATGAGTTCTTTGATCGATGCTCTGCTGACCACGATGCGCTTTCGCAATACATCCCAGCATTGATGCAGATTTTGCCCGAGCAATCGGACCCCTATGCAAAGCTTGACCACGATGTCAAACGAGCGAAGTGTGTTGTCCGACAAATCCAAATTACTAACACACACGTCTATACTACCTATTCCGTAATTGACAGGAAAACAAGCATTTCCAAGCTCGAATTTTTGTCTATAGCCCAAAACCTCAATTTCTATATAAAAATTACTGTTTTCTTCGACAACAGCAACACTTGCCGAAACCCCTACGCAACGTCGGCCAATCAGGGGTATATTAATGCAGGCTTCTTCCCTAAAACTTTTAGACCAGAGAACTGAAGACTTCTGGATACATTTCACTGTTGTTTCGCAAGCCTTTGTTTCCTTTGTCATAACTCCTCCCAGGTTTGTAGGTTTCTGCGGGGAAGCGGAACGCTAACAATGTTTAAGATAAAGTTAGCCGGTTTCATAGTTTTTGTAAATAACAAATTTACGAATTTTTATTAAAATTTCAACATAAAATTCTAGGCCTGTTAAATAAATGGCATAACAACCAGGAGTGTATTACATTTGCCAAGGCGGATGCTTGTCAACGGAACGCCCAAAGCAACGAGGGCAGCGGAGACATTTTGTTATTTTAATCTCAATTCAGAATGGAAAATTTATTACTTTTTTTGCGTATTCTGTCAGGCTAGAGCAAAATCATGTTGTTTATTTTTTCATCCTATCTATCAAAAATTATTTATCTAATGGCTTATTAAGTGTCGTTAGAAACACATGAGCGAACTCGCCCTGCTTGAACTTAGAGTTAGCTCGGCATAAATTTTGCTTACAAATTTGTTTTGCGAAATACGATAAGTGCATATGCCAATTTTATGAAGGCGAAAACGCTTTCCAAGTAACAGCGTTATCGAGTGCGGATGCCCCAGAAGCCTTTCAGCCAGGAGAATGTTCGCTCTACTACCCAGCGGCGCACGGGTGGACTCCATCAATTCTATCTACATTTTCCTCACCTCAGGAACGAATATGCGAATTAAGCTTATAGTAAATTATTAAATTAACTACTGAATTGCAGCAATCTCCTTTTTTCAAGGCATAGCTTATATTAGTCAGAACATATTTTGAAAGCCTGGACAATGTCGCTGTTATGTTCAAGCGTAAGGCCCACCAGTCGGCTGTCAAGGGTATTTGCCCCACCAACGACCACGCAGAAAGGGATACCTTGCTGATCAACATGCAAACGGATCTTGGTTCCAGTCCGGCCTCTGTCTGTCGGGTTGCATCCAAGTCCTTCGTTCCCCTTTTTATGAGCAAACAGGAGATTGAATCAGAGATCCTTCCATTGATTGCCATTCAAGCAAAAGGCCTATTGTTTGTAATGTTCTTCTACCCACCCTTTTATAAAATGTCTAAAGACTGCACTTCTTGACCAACGTCTGTAGTGCTCATTAAAAACTCTTTTTGAACCATCCTCACGTGGAATCATATTCCATTGTCAACCTGTCTTGAGACGATAGATATTACCGCAGGTGATTTTTCTAAAACATGTCGGGAGACTACCCCCAGAGCGTTTTCGCAGGAAAGGTTCAGGGACTGGTGCGATTTTCTCCCACAATTCGTCAGGAATCGCTCTGAAATCAAATATTGTATTCATGGCGACAATCTAGATAAAATCTAGACTTTATGCGGCCATCATGCCGGACGAACTTTTAGCCATGGGGGAGGAGCGCCCTGATGCATGAAAAGAATTTGACCTGCTCTCCCAGAGCCTGGAAAATCCCGCTATTTTTAGGGGTAGAGTCTATTTCCTGGTAGTTGCTATGAGCGGGTGCTCACCCTAATGGATGAAACCAGTTCGGAAATGAGGAATTTAAGCATAAATTTACAAAAATCATTCGAGATTCGCTTACTGTTTCTTGCTAGTATTAAAGTGCTTGCCCGAGCGGTAAATCCCTTGTTTGGAGCTTCTGTATAAAACAGAAACTCACCGCTCATCCCTGGTCCGCAGTTTCACGTCCAGACGACTTCTTCAGCCCTCCCTGCCGCCCGCTGCGTCCGTCAATCGCCGGGAGCGGGATGCCGAGTCTTTTCATGCGCCGGAAAAGCGTCGTTTTGTGGATGCCCAGGGCCCGGGCCGCTGCCTCGCGGTTGAAGTCGTTGCCCTCAAGCGCCGCGCAGATCGCGCGCGCATCGAGGATGTCGTGTACCGAGCGCACATCGACCTCGCCCGAGGAGCCGGCCCCGCGCGCGGTCAGTTCCTCGGGCAGGTGCGCCAGGCCGATCTGGCCGTCGCCGCAGAGAATGAACGCGCGTTCGATCACATTTTCTAGCTCACGGATATTGCCCGGCCAGTCGTGGGCCATGAGCAGGGACAGGGCCTCCGGGGTCACGCCGCATACGTTTTTTTGCTGCACGCGGTTGAATCGGACCACGAACAGATCGACCAGCAGCGGGATGTCCTCCTTGCGCCGGCGCAGCGGCGGAAGCTCCACGCGCACCACGTTCACCCGGTAATAAAGGTCCTCCCGGAAGCGTTTCTGCCGCACCATCTCGGCCAGATCCCGGTTCGTCGCCACGATCACGCGCGCGTCGGCGATTTCCGTGCGCGTCGAGCCGAGCGGTTCGTACGCCTTTTCCTGCAGCACGCGCAGCAGCCGGACCTGGAGCGCGGGGCTGATCTCGCCGATTTCATCGAGCAGGATCGTTCCGCCTTTGGCCAGGGCGAAGCGTCCCGGCTTGTCTTTCGTCGCCCCGGTAAACGCCCCGGCCTTGTAGCCGAACAGCTCGGACTCGAGCAGCGTGTCCGGTAGAGCGCCGCAGTTCACGCCCACGAACGGCCCCTGGTTGCGGGGGCTGAGTTCGTGCAGCGTCCGCGCCACCAGCTCCTTTCCGGTTCCGGTCTCGCCGCAGAGGAGCACGGTGCTGGGGCTGGCGGCAATGGCCGGGCGCACCTCGAAGATGCGCTGCATCAGCGCACTGCGGCTGGGCAGGTCGCCGGCGCGCCATTTCCCGGCCAGCTCCTGCCGCAGGGCCTCGACCTCCGAAAGATCGCGAAAGGTCTCCGCCCCGCCGATAACGCGCCCGTCGCTGTCGCGAAACAGGGCTGTGGAAATGCTGATGGGAAGCCGCTCGCCGTCGGCGTCAACGATATAGGCGGACCTGCCAATCACGGGCTTCCCCGTGCGCATGGTCTGCTGCAGGGCGCAGGCCGCGCCGCACAGGCTGGAACGGAAGACCTCAGAACAGCGCCGTCCTATGGCCTCCTGCCGCGAAACGCCGGTGATGGTCTCCGCCGCCCGATTGAAGGACGTGACGCGCCAGTCGAGGTCCACCGTAAAGACGCCGTCGGAAATGCTCTCGAGAATGGCCTCCGTTGTCGCCGGGATGCCGGAATCAAGGCTTTTCGGATCGGACATCGGCGAGTCCCCCAACGAGCAGGTGCCGGCCGCGCCGGCAGAATGTGCGTTCGTCTATGACCCGGACTTCGCGGCCCGGCACACGGACGGCAGGCGCGTGGCGAGAATTTTCCCTATCATAAAGAGGGAAATCAGAAATGCCGCCAGGCTGAAGACATTGGTCAGAGCGATATACCGCAGCGTCGGCACATTGTACACCACGGTGACCAGAATGTGAACCAGGTGCATAAGTTCCAGTCCCAGCGGGATCAGCGCATAACGGCTTCGTTCCAGGCAGCAGAGCACCACGATCGCGAGCAGGAAGGTATAGGCGCAGACGCCGCGCGGCAAATCGATGATCCGCCCCGAGAGGGGCGAAATGACCTGATTCTGGCGCGTGGACATGACCAGGGCATCATGAAACGCGCAGATCCGATACCGGACGATCTCCCGGAAATGGCGCTCGAACACGACGGGATAGATTTCCTTGAACAGACGTTTCTCGGTGTAGACGTCGTAGCCGAGCGTCGAAGACAGGGGGAAGACGATGTCGTACAGCATGCGGTCGAAAATGGTGCTCATGTCCGACGGCGTTTGCGGAGGGGGGAGTTCGGCAAGCAGCGACTGTCTCTTTTCGAGCGCCGTGCTCAAAAAAGTCCTGGACTGCTCGTCGGGAAGAAACGGGATATCCGCCGCCTCGGCAAAGTACAGCGCAAAGGTCATCGGCGACGCGGCCTGATGCGGCTCCACGAGAAAAACCCCGCGCTGCGCGTAGCGGAGCAAGGCCGGCGCGAGCGCGAGCAGCAGGGACAGCGCCGCGCAGGCCATGATCAGGGCGAGGGCCTTTTTTCTGAACGCATACGCGTACCACGCGACCATGACGCCAGGCAGCGCGTAGAGGTAGATGCAGGCCGGGCGGATCAGGAAGCCGACGGCCGCCATGAGCGACGCGCAGACCAGCCAGCGGGCCCGCGGTCCGGTCATGAACGCCAGAAAGGACGCGGCCGTGCAGAACGTGGCCGCCTGAGCAAAGGCCTCGGACAGGATGGTGCCGCGCTCCGGGCTGAGCATGGTGGCCGCAAGCACGCCGGACACGAGGCCGAACGGGAGCGGCAGGAAGCGGCCCAGACCCCAGACGAAAAAGAGCAGCGAGGCCGCGAGCACGACCTTCTGCCCCCGGACGACGCGCAGGGCCAGGGGAAACGCCGCGCCGTCGACCGTCCCGTTGAGCGGCATCTGCCTGCGCTCGGCCAGCAGCGCGTCCGGATCGGCCAGGCAGCGGATAAACAGCGGATAGACCGGAGGGCGCCAGGACGCTGCGGTGTTTCCCTGGATATAGCTGTCGGAATCGGGT
>CAZGAH010000017.1:48971-49834 GCA_964523295.1 uncultured Desulfovibrionaceae bacterium
TTTTTTTTTCAAGCAGAAGACGGCATACGAGATCCCAATCCCGGTATTCCTGAAAAAAGACGGTCAACGCGACCGCACCGAGCATCAGAAACAGACTGGCTCTCGTTTGCGGCGTGCCGAGGAACAGTCCTCGCCAGGTCGCCCGGTTCACCGGACAGGGCGCAGACGCGGGCATTGGTCACGGACTCCGCGCAGGCGGAAGAAGAATCCGGTCGTCATCGTGGCGCTGCCTGCTCTGCCTGCTCCCGATAGACCTCGTCGAGTATGGCGCCCCCCCCGGCGTCGAGGATCGCCTCGGCCAGTCCCAGTCCCAGGCGGCCGGCTTCGGCGACCGGGCCGACGCGGTCGTCGCGAACCACGCGGCGGCCCTCCACGTCGGCAACCATCCCGGTCAGCTGCATTGCTCCATCCGGGGTGAACGTGGCGTAGCCGGCGATGGGGACCTGGCAGCCGCCCTCGAGGCGCGTCAGAAAGGCCCGTTCCGCCTCCACGCAGGCGCGCGTGGGCGGATGGTCGAGGGGAGCGAGCAGGGTGGCCGTTTCGTGGTCGTCGCCACGGTATTCGATGCCCAAAGCCCCCTGCCCCACGGCCGGGAGAAACTGCGGCGGCGCCAGTCGCTGCTGGTGCGGCGCGGAGAGTCCCAGGCGGCGGATTCCGGCCGTGGCCATGACAATGGCCGCGAACTCCCCCTCCTGAAGTTTGCGCAGCCGCGTATCCACGTTGCCGCGCAAGGGCACGATGTTCAGATCCGGTCGCAGCCCAAGCAGCTGGGCCTGCCGGCGCAGGCTGCTGGTGCCGACGCTGGCGCCATGCGGCAGGGCATCCAGGCCCGCGTACGTGATGGACAGCAACGTATCGGAGGG
>CAZGAH010000017.1:49844-52005 GCA_964523295.1 uncultured Desulfovibrionaceae bacterium
AGCACCAGGCCCGGGGGCATCTCCACGGGCACGTCCTTCATGCTATGTACGGCGAAATCGGCGCGGCCGTCGAGCAGGGCCTCCTCGATTTCCTTGACGAACAGCCCTTTGCCACCGACCTTGGCCAGCGGGACATCGAGAATCTTATCGCCCGTGGTCTTGATGACCAGCAGCGTAATATCCAGCTCGCCCGGATAGCGGCGTTCGAGCTCCGATCGGATGTGGCGTGCCTGCCAGAGGGCGAGTTGACTGCCCCGGGTGGCGATGACGAGTCGTTTCATGAGTACCTGTCCGGAATTGCGGGAACATCGCTCCGTCAGGCGCGCCCTGCTGCCTGGCTGATGCCGGCGAATCAGCTGTCTGCGCAGCGATCCGGTCGGCGGCGTGCAGGGAGACGGATGACATCGGAAAGCGCTGGCCCCCGGTTTGACGGCAGGCCCGCGGCGTGCGCGGGGTAAAGCCTCAGTGGCAGGTCGAGCAGTTACCGCCCGAGCAGCTGGCGGAGGAGCTGGAACTCTTCGACGGGCGCATGGTCACCGGAACGCGGTCGCCGCCGGTCTTGAAGCGGCAGCAGGACAAGAGCTTGCCGGTGCGATCCGAACCGCAGGCCGGGCAGCGCACGACGTCGCCGTCCTTCATGACCAGCTCCTCGAACTCGTGATTGCAGGCCTCGCAGTGATATTCGAAAATAGGCATGACAGTACCTCTGGCTAAGTGGTTATGATGCCGCCTGATCAGCGGCTCGCGCCGGTTCCGGAGGCGGCAGCCGGGGCGGGGTCGAGATAGGGTTGCAGCTCGATGACTGCCTCGAAAAGAAAGTAATCCACAAGCCGGCACAGCTGATGGCCGACGGCGATGTGTACTTCCTGGACAAGGGGCGTGGCTTTGCTCTCCACGTGCAGGGAGAAATCGCACAATTGCGGCATAATGCCGTCACCACCGGACAGCCCCATGGTAATCAGCCCCTTGCTTGCCGCGGTTTTCAGGGCCTGTATGACATTCGCGCTGTTGCCCGAGGTGGAGATGCCGATCAGGACGTCGCCCTTGTTGCCCAAGGCCTGGACCTGCTTGCTGAAAACCTGCTCGAAACTGTAGTCGTTGGCTATGGCGGTCAGGGCGGAGCTGTCCGTGGTCAGGGCCAGGGCCGGAAGCGGCGGACGCTCGAGCTGGAAGCGATTGACGAACTCCGCTGCCAGATGCTGCGCATCGGCAGCACTGCCACCGTTGCCGCAGAGCAGTATCTTCCCCCCGCGCGCCAGCGTCAGCGCCAAGACCCGGCCGGCTTCCACGACGTGGTCGGCGTTTCTGGAAAAAAAGGCCTCCCGCAGCGCGCAACCCTCGCGCGCATAGGCAAGCACCTGGTTTCTGGCATTCGCGGACATAATACCCTCGCTGTTCCGGACAAGCCGTCTGGCCGTCGACAGCTGCGATACCGGTAGCAAACTTGCCGAACCATGGCAACACTCGCCAAGCCGCGGAACACAATGCCGCAGCCCTGTTCTTTGACAGGGAGATGCACTTAGCGGACGCTTGTGAAGTAGCAGCCTCTCGTGGAAAGTAACACGATCACGCAGGCGCGCGCGGAGTGTCGGAACCGGGCAGCGCCGCTCCCGGCGGAAGCGTGAGATGAACGTCGCGCTGGGGGTAGGGGAAGCTGATGCCGTGTTCCCGGAAGGCATCCCATATTCTGAGGCGGATTTCGGAGCTGACGTTGACCACGCCGTTTTCCGGATCGCGTATCCAGAAACGCAACTCGAGGTCAACGCTCGATTCGCCGAATTGCATCAGCCGACCGGCCGGAGCCGGGTCGACGAGCACGCGCGGAGTCCGGGCCGCGGCCTCGGTCATGAGTCTGAGCGCCAGTCGCAAATCCGTGTCATAGGCCACGCCCACCGGGATTTTCAATCGGGTCTTGCGGTCGGAAAAGGACCAGCTCACCACCGTCGTGACCAGAAGGGTTTCGTTGGGGATGAGGTGCTCGATGCCGTCGCGCGTGCGCACGGCCACAAAGCGGGACTGAAGGCGGCTGATGACGCCGTAGGACGACCCGACCTGGACCACGTCGCCGGGCTTGATGGACTTGTCCAGGAGCAGAATGAGCCCGCTGAGCAGGTTGCTGGCGATTTTCTGCAGACCCAGGTCGATGCCGACGCCGATTGCG
>CAZGAH010000017.1:52015-55642 GCA_964523295.1 uncultured Desulfovibrionaceae bacterium
ACGGCCAGGGCCGCGATGTTCACGCCCAGGCTGCTGAGGCCGACCAGTATGGCAATGCCCAGGACCGTGAAATGCGTCGTCTTCACCAGCAGCGCTTGCAGGCTTGGCGAGATGTCCGGATATCGCCTGAGCCGGCTGCCGAGCAGATGCGTCAGGGCGTTGCCCAACTTGATCAGCAGAAAAAAAACCAGAACGCCCTTGAGCAGGGAAAGAACGGAGATACGCACCGAGCCCAGGTTGATGGCCAGGGTCTCCAGGGCCGTTGCCGCCGGTCCCAGCAGTCCCAGGATGTTCAACGTCGCCAGGGTCCAGGCCGTGCCGGCCAGCAGGTGAGCCAGGAAGCGGTTGGTGATGAAGGAAGACGCGAGATGAATGGTCAGCCAGGCCGCCAGCAGGTTCACACTCAGGTGGAGCAGCAGGTGCGGAACCTTGTTCTCAAAGGCGATAAGTTGGGCCAGGGCGAGAAAGATCAGGCAGCAGAACGCCCCGAGGCTGCCCAGGAAGCGCGCGCGCAGTCGGTTCAGGAGCGGGGCCTGGGGCTCGACCGTGGTGACTATTTCCGGGAACAGCCGCCGCAGCAGCCGGCGCACAAGCAGTCCCAGCAACACGCACAACCCGATTGTGCCCAGTTGCACAACGGCGTGAGGTCCCCAAATGGCGGTTTCGAACCAGAGGATGACAGGATCGAGGCGGGCTGCGAGCCAGGACAGGGAGGAATCGGGTTCCATGGTAGGTTACGTCAGGGACGCGTCGGGCCGGGGGCTCTGACAGGAGAGCGCGTGCGACCTTTTTTCACGTGCGGCCAGGCGAAGAGCCGGGTCCGCCGACGTGTTGTATCGTGCGGGTTCACGGCGACGGCCGGAGGCTTGATTTCCCGGTGCCAGTCGATCAGATAGGACTTGAATTCGTCTTCGTACATGGCGAGCATGACCATGGCGAAGGCCAGGATGAGCGGTCCGTACAGAATGCCGACCAGACCGAAAAGCTTGATCCCGCCCAGAATGGAGAGAAAGATGTAGAACGGCGACATCCCGGCCTCCCCTTTCATCAACATGGGGCGCAGGAAATTATCGATGCTGGTGACCAGGATGAGACACCACAGCGAGAGAAAGACGGCCGATTTCCAGGAGCCGATCAGGACCAGGTACCCCGCGGCCGGACCCCAGACCAGGAACGTGCCCACCACGGGCACCAGCGAGGCAAAGGCTATCATGCTGCCCCAAAACAGGGCCGGCAGGCCCACGAGCAGCAGACCAATACCGCCCACGAAACCCTGAAGTATCGCCGTGAGCAGCGCGCCAACGAGCACCGAGCGCGAAACGGCCCTGATCTTCTGGAAGATGTGTTCTTCCTGCTTTTCGCGCAAGGGGGACAGAAACTGGATTTTGCGCAGAATCGCTTCCCCGCGGCTGAAAAAGAAGAAAAGCACGAACATCATGATCAGGAAATTAAAAAAAATCGGGGCCAGAGTGCCCACCAGGCCGGCTCCCTGGCGCAGCAGGGTCTCGCTGGCCGTGCGTGAGAACTCCATGAGGTTGTTGCGGATGTCCAGCGCCTCGACCGAGACGAACGGCAGCTTCTCCCTGATCCAGTCCAGGATGGTTTCGATGAGCGAATGCTCCTGAATCGCGTCCAGATTACCCTGGGCGATCCAGATGCGGATCTGTGCCGTGAGCTGGATCCCCTGATCAATGAGCGCCGAGGTCACGAAGAGCAGGGGCAGAACGATCAGAAAGGCCACCCCCAGAATGAGCAGCGTCGCGATCAGGTTGGGACGTTCGCCCAGAACATGGGCCAGTCGGTGCCTGACAGGCTGAAACAGCGCTGCCAGCGTGGCCGCCAGAATGATCGGATGCACGAACGGCGCCAGCAGTTTACAGGCCAGGCCCAGCGCGAAAAAAAGAATGGCGAGCAGAAAAATACGCACCCCGAACTGGCGGGAGCGCAGAGTGGCGGGATATTCCGTTTCCTGGCGCATTGCGAAGACTCCGGGCAAGAGCGCAGACCAACGTCTCGGGCGAACACGTCCATCGCTTTCTACGATGAACTTGCCTCAAGAGCAAGCGTGTTCATCGCGGCCTCGGGGGGGGGGTACTTTTAACCCAGCCATACCAAAAGTATTTGTCGTTGGGCTGCCAGCCCGGGGCGTACGTTGACGTGCTCCTCCCCGTCGGGGATGCTCCCGGGTAAAGGTTGTGTAAACAGCCCCCTGTTTGCATTCTTTTTTCATGCAATGCCGGACCGGGCGTGCTATAGGGGAACTGTCGCCCCGTGAACCCGTTTGGTACAGGAGGTCTTTCGCATGAGCAAAATCGTTTGGTCGCTTCTGGTGTTGTTGCTGAGTGTCGCCGTCCATGTCGGCTTTGCCGGTCCGCCCGCGGAGGTGCCGGCCGACCGGATTCTGACCTGGCCGGCGGGTGCGCCGGCGCCGGCCACCCTGCCCGGGGTGGCCTTTTCCCACGCACGACACGGCGCGGTGGCCTGCGCGAGCTGCCATCACGCCCCCGAAGGCCAGACCCCGCCGGTCGCCTGCGGCAAATCCGGCTGTCATGACAATCTGACGGACAAAAAAGGCGCCACCTCGCTCTACGCGGCCTTTCATGCGCCAGGCTCGCCGCACAGCTGCCTCGGGTGTCACAAGAGCAGCGAGCGCGCGGGGACAACGGCCGGACCGGCCAAGTGTCAGGGTTGCCACAAAAAATCCGCTCCTGAGAGCGACGAAGCTCTGAAAAAAGAGGCTGGCAAGGCTGTGACCGGCCGGGAAGAAGCGGCAGGCACGCCACAGGCCTCGCTGAGCGTGGTCAGCGAGCGCAAAGACCAGGCGGCGCCGCCCCCTCCCGCTCCCGCGCAGGCGGGCGGAATGCCCGAGCCGCGCGCCGCCTTCCGGCCGGGTGCTCCTGCCCCTGAGCTGCCGCCCATGACCCCGCCTCCGGGGGCCGTGGATCGCGAGCAGTATGCCGTCATCGACGCCAACCCCGTCAAGCGCACGGCGGAAACCCCGGTTTCGACCTTTTCCATCGACGTGGACACGGGCGCTTACGCCAATGTCCGCCGCTTTCTCAATCAGGGGCGACTGCCCCCCAAAGACGCGGTCCGGGCCGAAGAGCTCATCAATTACTTCAACTACGCCTATGCCGGCCCCGAGGACCGGACAACGCCGTTCAAGGCCTCGTGCGAGATCGCGCCGACGCCATGGAACAAGGATACTCTGCTGCTGCGCGTCGGCCTGAAAGGCTACGCAATCCGGCAGGACGAGCGCCCGGCAGCCAATCTCGTGCTGCTCGTCGATGTCTCCGGGTCCATGGACGCGCCCGACAAGCTGCCCCTGCTCAAGGCCGCTATGGGGCTGCTGGTCAAACAACTGACGGGCCGGGACCGGGTTTCCATTGTCGTATACGCGGGCGCGGCCGGCGTGGTGCTCGAACCGACGCCCGGCGATAAAAAGGGACAGATACTGGCCGCGCTCGACAAACTCCATGCCGGGGGGTCCACGGCCGGCGGTGCCGGGATCATGCTGGCCTATGCCATGGCCCGCCAGGCCTTCATCAAGGATGGCATCAACCGGATTCTTCTGGCCACGGACGGCGACTTCAACGTCGGCCTGGCCAACACCGAGGCATTGTTCGA
>CAZGAH010000017.1:55652-56947 GCA_964523295.1 uncultured Desulfovibrionaceae bacterium
GCGTCCAACAAGGTCCTGGTGGACGAAGTCTCCTCCACGCTGTTTACCATTGCCAAGGACGTGAAGATCCAGATCGAGTTCAATCCGGCCGTCGTGGCCGAATACCGGCTCATCGGCTACGAAAACCGCCTGCTCGCGCGCGAAGACTTCGCCAACGACGCCGTCGATGCCGGCGAAATCGGCGCGGGCCACAGCGTCACCGCGCTCTACGAACTCGCCCTGACCGGGAGTCCCGGCCAGCGCATCGAACCGCTACGCTACGGCGACACCCCGACACCGCCCGCTCCCGGCAAAAACGAGGAGTTCGGCTGGCTCAAGCTGCGCTACAAGCTGCCGGACGAAAGCACAAGCCGGCTGATGGAAATGCCCATTACCCGCGACCTGCTCCAGCCGGACATCGCCCGGGCGTCGGCCGACTTCCGTTTCGCGGCCGCAGTCGCCGGATTCAGTCAGCTGCTTACCGGCGGGCGCTATACCGGAACCTGGTCCCTCGCCGACGCGCTCGCCCTGGCCCGCGACGCCCGCGGTGACGACCCGTTCGGCTATCGGGGCGAGTTCCTCGGCCTCGTCAACCTGGCCGACAGCCTGAGCAGAAAGCCCTGATCCCGCGCCGGGGACGCCATCCGGCCCGACGCGACGACATCGCTACGCAGCCCCGGAGGGGGAAGCCGCCAACGGGATTCCTAATCCTGTGCGCGTCAAATCGGGGTTGTCCGGGGTGAACGGCGGGTGGCTCCGCCAAGTGAAGCGCTCTTTAACATGCCGCAATCATTGGTCTTTCTGTGGCCCTGTAGCTCAGTTAGGATAGAGCACCAGATTCCTAATCTGGGTGTCGCAGGTTCGAATCCTGCCAGGGTCACTATTCTTCAAATATAACAAAGGGTTAGTCTCGTTTTGAGGCTGACCCTTTCTTTTTTGCTCTGCCAACCGGATATGCCAACCTCGCGATGCGGGCTGGTTTTTGGGTGGGGCGTTTCAGCTTCGTACAGCTCAGTTTTCCCTGAAAAGGTCAGTAAAAACTGAACGGTATTTCCTGAGGTCTTGAGCTGAAACTGAAAAGCCGGTTTACCGACTTTTTGGATTTTGGTGCTTTGCACTGTCTTAACCAATAAAGCAGCCATAAGCATCCTCTTTGATTAACTTCAGAAACTCCTCAAGAGAACGAAGTGAAGGATAGGGGTCATAAAGGACCCATTTCCCATTACCCCTCATCCAGTAGACTTCCCAATGCTTTGCAGATTGAATCGTTTTGACAACCCAAAATTCCCCCGTCACGAGCGTCGAATATTCCTCCA
>CAZGAH010000018.1:0-56926 GCA_964523295.1 uncultured Desulfovibrionaceae bacterium
ACTCGGGCTGCGTGCCTTCCGGTTCGCCGGACGGCGGTGCTTCCGGGCCAGGCGTAGTGCCTTCTTCCTCGCCGGGCGCAGGCGTTTCTTCCGGACCGGACGGCGGCGCTTCCGGGCCGGGAACTGTCCCTTCCGGTTCGGGCGATGTTTCTTCTTCCGGCTCTGGAGGCACACTCTCGGACTCGGGCTGCGTGCCTTCCGGTTCGCCGGACGGCGGTGCTTCCGGGCCAGGCGTGACGCCTTCTTCAGGCCCTGGCGGCGGGACCTCTGAACCAGGAGGCGGGAGTTCCGGTCCCGGTGGGGGGATTTCCGGTCCCGGTGGGGGGATTTCTGGTCCAGGCGGCGGGACTTCAGGCCCCGGCGGGACTTCGGGTCCCGGGGGTGGGACTTCCGGTCCAGGCGGCGGGAGTTCGGGTCCGGGCGGGGTACCTTCTTCAGGTCCAGACGGGGGAGCTTCCGGCCCGGGTGGCGGGAACTCCAGTCCAGGCGGCGGGAGCTCCGGTCCAGAAGGCGGGCCTTCGGGCCGGGGGGGAACGCCTTCCGGGGCGGGTGGCGCACTCGCCGGGGATATTTCCGATCCTTCAGCCGGAGATTTGAAGCCTTCTCCAGCATTTCTGCTGCCGGACTGCGAATCCCCAGCGCTTGATTCGACAACATTTTGGCCGGGCGCACTACCAGCAATGCCCGGGACTATTCCTTCAGGAGATGGGCTATCCGTGCCCCCTGTATTGATGCCCCCCGCACCCGTTACCGACGTCGAGCCAGCTCCGGAGCCGTGATCTGCCTCCGAAGCGCTCTCTGCAACGTCGGCCCCCTTCCCTCCATTCAGCAACGACGGGCCAGACTCGGGAGTCAGCCCGGAAAAAGACTTTTCGTCCGTGACAAACGCAGCCGCGCTCGCATCGTCCGTATCCACTGCAATTTCTGCATATTCCTTGGCTGACAAGTCGATGGATTCAGCCGCTTGAATATCATCAAAATCTGCCTGGGACAGAGAATTGTCGGTATCAACTCTTTTCTTATCCATATGAACTCATCGAGTAATGATCGGTTTTATGCCTATAATCACATCCAATGAGACGCAAAGCTTGCAGCGCGTTGAATTTCCAGCGACTTTGATACTCCCCGACTCTGCGTTGTCCTTCTCTTGTTTTTTGTTTGAAGGGCCAAAATTTTCAGTTCATATAGTTTTGATAATAGCCATACAATGGTAGAATGTCAACAAGCCAATTCTTTGCAATCTTTTCGAAGGGAAAAGGCAAATTTGCTTCCAGTAACAGTAACAGCTGTTTAGAGCATGGGCTATGCATAAAGGAGAGTGTCCTGCTGAGGCGCGCAAGATGTAGCTGTATATTATTGGAATGGCATTCCAATCTACGCCACATGAAACAAACGACGATATTTCGTATTGGCAGTTGTTTAACGTTTGACATTCTCTTCCGCACATGTTTTGAGATTGCATTTGATATAATCTGTAAAGCTAAACCAAAGCACATAGCCAGCGCAATGCATTCAAACCGAAAACAAAAAACTGAGTTTTGGCAATCTGTGCGAATATTTGCCAAGCCACTATGATCCTTATCACGCCTGACACTCCGATTGAAATCCGCAATTGTCTAATATTCCCTTGCTTTGAGACACATACAACACCATACGCCATTCGCTTCCATTAAGTCCCCTCCGGCGTGCGCGCTCTGACGTCTTTTGGCCGACAACGTTCGCATTCTGTGCTTGACAAAGCCAAACGTGTAGGACATAGTACACATATGAGCATGGGACTAGCCGTACTTGGCGAGCATGTTCGCGAGCGGCGACAGGCGCGGCAGAACGAAGACAGGGCACGGTTCACGCTGCGGCAGGTTGCAGGGCGGATCGGCGTGGAGCCCTCGTATCTGAGCAAGCTCGAGCGTGGGTGGCAAGCGCCGTTGTCCGAGGAAAAGCTCGTCGCGCTCGCCCGGGAGCTCGATGAGGATCCGGACGTGCTCCTTGCCATGGCCGGCAAGGTGTCGAGCGAGCTGCTGGCGATCATCAAGCGGCGGCCACGGCTCTTCGCCCAGCTCATCCGCGAGTTGGACAAATACCCTGACCATGCCCTGCTCACGCTCGTACGCGAGGTCCGCGATGGGGACTGGTAGCGCCATTCCGGCATACAGTGCCTCGATACCGGGAGGAGCCCAATGATCGAACTGGACGGAACGACCCTCCGCTTCGCCTTTCCGGAAGTCCATGCTGACGCCGTGCTCGAGGTGTCTCTGCAAAGGACGTTGCGCGTCCCCGAGGACGGGACCGAATACGAGATGCCATCGTCGATCGGCACCTGTCGCTTTGTCCACATCGACGACCACAACGCGCGCGTGCCCAGGTCCTGGCTGCAGCGCGGCGGCGTCATGACCCCGCTGTACAGCGGCGAAACCGTTCGTCTCGGATTCTACAGTCCCACGGTGGACGGATATACAACCAACTGGCGCTTTCTCGTGCTCGTGGGAACAGGGAAGATAAATGCCCTGACCGGCGCAACGTTACAACCTCTCCCGGACTTCGGCGTGCAGGATTACCTGGTAGCGCCTGACCAGCACGAGCTGTATGGCTTTTGCGACGCGGACGGGCTCGTCAGACAATTTACGGCGACGCCGCAAGGCATTGGCGCCTCTGTCGAGGAGCAGCTCACGGGCGAGCAGACTTACGGGGGGATGCAGCTTGCGGTCTTTCCCATGACCCGGGAGGCGTTCACAACCTTTTTTGAGGAAAAACGCATCGAAAACCTTGACTATCGCGACAGGGATATTCGATTTTCTCTCTGCGCCCCGCCAGTCCATAGTTTCAACCTCGGCATTGGCGTTGGCGGGTTGATCCGGCAGTTTGCCCGCGAGGACCGCTACGGGCGCGATGCGTGGGCTGTGCAGGTGAAAAGCCGTTGCTTCGTCCACCTGGCGAACGCGAGCATCTGGCGCCAGCTGACCGGGCTCAATCCGCATCCAAGGCCGTCGCTGTCGCCGTCCTGCGAGCCCGCGCCACAGGATGTCGGCAGACGTGGTTCGCCGGGCAGCTCGTGGTTCGGTCGTTTGAAAAGCCTGTTTCACTTTGGCGGCAACAAGCTCGACGGAGTGCGGCAGGTCCGAGCCGCGGCCGAGCCGTCCCCCCCGGCGTCCGACGCGGGTGCGTCAACCCAACAGCAGGATTTCGCGTCGGACAAAAGGGAATGAGCGGCCCCTTGACGGGGCATTGACTGTGTACTATGTAGTCAACGCTATTTATTTCAAAGCCCCTGCCTGCTCGCGCACGGCGCCAATCTGGCAGCCCGACGCAGGGCCAGGGGCGAAAAGCCGAAGGAGCGTACGCCATGTCCGGACTCTTTTCTGCCATCCTCGCCGTGTCCCTGTCCGTTGCGCTGTCCTCGCCAGCCAGCGAGCGCCCTGCTGACGCGCCGCTTCGACTGGCCAATCCGGCTCGCGCCGTCGTGGCGTCCGATCCCCCCACGACGCCCCCCTGGCCCGGCGTGCATCTGGCCGAAACGCACGTGCAACGTATTGCCCCGCGGCCGCAGGACGGATCGCCGCGGCCCGGCACGCAACCGGCCAACCAGGGCGCGATCAACCCCGCGGACGGGACATTCTACGCACCGGCCGGCGACGGTCTCGTGAACACACGCGACGGGACGTACATGGCGCCGGCCGGGCCAAACGGCTATATCGATACGCGCACTGGCCGGTTCGTCCCGACGAATTGACACCGGCCCGTACGCCCCCGGACAGACACAGGTCCGGGAAGGAGGCTTCACATGGCTGACGACAGGCTCACCCTCTTCAGTGAAGGCTTGCCGGACCGTCCGATCCGGGCCATTGGCATTGACCTGGGCACCACGTGCTCCAGCGTGGCCGAGGCTGTCTGGGAGCCCGGCGCGCGGCGCCTGCGGTTGCGCTGTCTCGACATTCCGCCCGGCACGGGGTGCCGCATGGCGCCGTCCATGGTGGCTGTCAGCGAAGGACGCGCCTACGTGGGTCAGGCAGCGCATGCGCTACGCACGCAGGTAAAACGGCGGGGCCTGGCTGTCGGGGAGCGCGTCTACGCGAACTGCAAGAACGACATGGGGCTGCCTGCGCTCTACGACGGTCCGGAGGGATTCCGCACGCCCGTGGACATCGCCGGCCGCCTCCTGGGTTTCCTCATGGAGACAGCGCGCGGGGACAGGGACGCCCCCGTCGATCGCGTCGTGGTGACTGTGCCGGCCTCGTTCCAGACCGCGCAGCGGAGGGATACCATAGAGGCCGCCTACGCAGCCGGCATCCAGGCCGCGCAGCTCTCGTTGCTGGACGAGCCCGAGGCCGTGTTTCTCGACTACGTCTCCAACGCCAGGCGCGATTCCTTCGAATTCGGCCGCGAGTACCGGACCCTGATTTTCGACTTCGGGGGCGGCACCTGCGACGTCTCCGTGTTCCTGCTCCGCCCATCGCTGGTTGCCGGCGTCGCGTCCAGACTGTCCACGCTGGCAGTCTCGCGCTACCACCGGCTGGGCGGCGGCGACATTGACCTGGCCATTCTGCACGAGGTGATCATTCCGCAACTGCTCGAACAAAACGGCCTCGACCCCTGCGAGCTGGACTTCGACGACAAGCGTCATCTCCTGGCCGACGCCTTCCTCGACCTGGCCGAGCAGCTGAAAAAGCTCTGCTGCGCGCGCCATGGCGAGCCTGCCGACACGATCGTGGAGCTGGAGGGCGTCTTTCCCGACGCCGACGCGGCCCTGCTGCTCCACAACGGCCTGGCCGTCCAGCTCCGGAACCCGCGTATCAGTCTGCGCCAGTTCGAGGACCTGCTCGCGCCCTTTCTGGACCAGGACATCCTCTACCCCAGGGAGCAGGAATATCGGATGACCTGCTCGGTCTTTGGGCCGCTGGACGATGCCGTCTGCCGCGCCGGACTGGAGCCCGGGCAGATCGATCTGGTGATCCTGGCCGGCGGCAGCAGTCTCCTGCCACAGGTGACCGCTTCCGTGGCGGCGCACTTTCCCCGGGCCAGGGTGCTGCGCTCGGGCAATCCCGCGCGCGTGCAGACTGCCGTGGCACGCGGCGCAGCCTGGCAGGCCCTGTCCATGGCAGTGCGCGGCCAGGGAATGCTCGCGCACTGCAGCCATGATGCCGTTCTCCTGCGCACGCAGTCCGGCCCGGTAGAACTCGTGCCCCGGGGCGCCACCTTGCCGTATCCGGAAAACGAAGTCGCGAACGGCAAGGGGTGGGCGGAAATCCACGACCTGGAGATACCCGAAACGCGCGTGGGCCGGGAACTGCCCTTGCGCGTCGAAGTGGAAGACAGTCACGGGAGCGCCTTGTTCGCGGCGCTCTGGTCCATCCGGGAAATCTCCCTGCAAAAGGGGGACGGCCTTCGGCTACGGTACCGCATGGATCGCAACCAGGTATTGCATCTCGACATGCAGCTGGACGTACCGCACAGCGAGGCCCGCTTCGAGCAGCTCGTGGAGAACCCGCTTACCTTCGTGCATAATCCCCGGACAACGCGGCTCGAGGCCCTGGAGCTGGAGCGGAAGCTGACACAGCGCTCCTGCTCCGTTCAGTCGCGCGCGTCGCTTCTGACCCAGGCAGCCAGCCTTTATGAAGAGCTGGGGGAATACGAGCGGGCGCTCTCCAACCTGCGCAAGGCCATGTCCCTGCACCAGGAGGAGAACGCGGGCCTGACGAACCGAATGGCACAACTCGTCGAGCGCGTAGGCGACCGCAGACGCGCGGAGAAGCTGTACCACGAGGCCGCACGCCTCGACCCCCGCTGGAGCGGCCCGCTGTTCAATCTGGCCCTGCTGCAGCGCCGGCACGGCGAATACGCGGACGCCATCCGGAGCGTCGAGGCTGCCATCGACCGACAGGATCTGCCCCCCTACCACGTTTTGCGCGCCACGCTCGCCGCGGACACGGGAGACGACCCCGGCCGCACGTCCCACCTGGAACGCGCTAGCCGCAGCTTCGGTCGCCTGGAAGACCTCGACGACTGGGAACTGTACTGGAAAGGCAAGGCAGCCGAACTGAGCAACGACGAAGAAGCCAAGGCCGCGCACGTCAGCGAGGAACGCAGACGGCGCACCCGAGCCGGCAAGAAGCCGGACGTGGGCGTCTTGCCCGGGAGGAAGGCGGGACAGGTCGAGGCTTTCGGTACGTAACGGGAATGGTCGAATCGGATGTACGTTGAAATACCTTCACTCTGAAAATTCTGCGGGCATGATTCAATTGATAAAGAAATGAATACGTGGGGAGATCGCCATGAAAACAACAGTCCTTTTCGTTATTGCCATGTTACTCACCGTCTCGTCTTCTTTCGCCTGGGATGGTGGCCTCATCGTTGTTCACGACGGAAAGAAACTTCCAAACGTATATTATGTTCGGGGAAATACAGCTCTTGAAAATGCATCTATCGACCAGAAAAAAATGATAGAATACTACAATAGAACCATCAGACAGGCAAACGCGTTGCAGATTGAATACGAAATGAAGGCTGAAGAAGCTCGCCAGGCTCAGCTATATGCATTGATTAAAGTTGTCCAGGATAAGGACAATCGCGATATGGCAAAACAGACAGAGCTGGAAGCGCGACTTCGTCGCCTTGAGCATGAAGCCGCGAGGCCGCGGTTCGCTGTCCAGATGCAAACAGGGGCAGCTGCGCTGGGAAAACCATAGGTTGTTGATGTCAAGCCTGTAAAGATGATCAGGCACGGTCCTTTCGAGCCCTGCGTCCTCATCCCGCCGCTGGACATCATCGAGGCTTCTGGATCGGCAACGACGAGAGCTGTAGTATTGTTGACAAGGCCGAACCGTGGCCGAACTATCCCCCCCGAACCTGATTCATGATTTCAGGGTTTGGGCGCTCACGAGTGCAGCACCGCCCTCCTTCGACAGGAGTTTGAGGATCTTCAACGTTTGCTGTTGAATTCGTCTCCTTCGACTGTTACGGTTCTACGGGAATAACAGCGATGATTGCAAAGATTCCCGATGGGTTGATCAGGTTTTTGCTTTTGTCCGCATAGCAGAGGCAGCCCCGACATGATGTAGTCCTGGGAATGATTTCTAAAGAGGCCATGAATATACGACACTCGTGAAATTCGACCATACCAGCGGTTTTCCTGTGAGATGTGCAGGCTGCAGTGGCGCTGAAGGCCAAATCCACATCAAACGTCGAAGAACCATCATACTATACAACTGTTCTGAATCCTAAGCCTCCTATTCGAGGGCATGGACGCGGTAGCCAAAGGGAAAGCCCGTTGAGCCGGCAGCCTTGGCGAAATTTGAACTCTGAATATTCATTCGTCGCCGGACAAAATGAATGCCCCTCCGCTCCGGTGGCCGGTGCGGAGGGGCACGGATGTGTCAAAGCGCCCAGCTTTTCAGCTTTCCATGCAAAGGTTGAAATACTCACCGCATCCCTTAACGAACTCTTCGTGGGACAGGAAGGTGAGGTTCTCCCCTTGGAGTGTATTGTCGATGATGTCGTTCAGCGTATTGGCGAGAATTTGACCGTAGATTCCGTCTCGTTGTAGCTCGGCGCAGAGCTGATTGTTGAGAAGGCGGCGCACAAACGGACACATGCCCGGCTCGCTGGGATAGTTCGGACAAAGTTCCGGGCTCTGGAATGTTTTGATCTCCAGATTTAGATTCTCGACATTTTGCATGCCGTATACATAGGAAAAGCTAAGGCCTATCACGCCGGTCGCTGAAAATGATCCCGCTGCGAAGAGATTGGTATTGCACCTCAACGTGAAGGAAATGCCTGCGGAAAAGAGCGTTATACGAATGGCCGGGGCGAGAACGACGTCTAGTTCTTCGGGTTTCGTGGCGAAGGAGAGTGTAATGTTGACGTCTTTTATAATGAACGGCGCCGGGGGGGAGATCGAAGGGGTGAGGGTATGTCCCTGCTGGCTGTTGAGAAGTTGAGAGACAACCTCAGGATTCAGTCGGCTTGACGTGTCGAATACTTGCAGCGAGTTGGCGCTGATCCCCCGGACCTCGCGCGCGTCGACGATATCCAGATACTGTTCGTACACGGCAGGGTCGTCGATGAGTGACTGCAAGCCGACAAGTTCGACGAAGTTGCGTCCTTCTTCGTGCGTCACGTTTCCTGTGTCCTCGAGCGCCCGGGACCCTCGTGTCATTGATGCGAAAGCTGCGGCTATCTGCCGCTCCATTTCGCTTTTATGCCGTAAGATGTCATCGCGGAGTTTTCTTGTAGCATACATGATCAACATGGACTTCAATGGCTCGAGTATGATGCCCAATCCGCGTAAATCGACACGGGTAATACGAATGTCGAGATCGGGAGTCACTTGTGCGGTTGGAGATGCCCCGCTCAGGTTAACCCGGATATGAAGGCGTAGTGTGGCCTTCACTTCTACATCCGCTACGGCAATTTCGGCCCCACATTTGTAGATATACTTGTCCAGTCTGCCCCAGGCAGAGATGGTTATCGAGCCTTCGACTTCGCCAAGCGACGGATTGAGGCACAGGCGCAACGAGTCGTAGTCAGGGGTAACACTCATACGTTTGCGTTCCCAGGTTCCGTCCTTCTGGCGTCCCATGGGCCAGCAGATGACATGACGGCCCCAGGAACTGTTGCGTTCCTGCAATTTCCCTCCAGGAAATTCACGATCGACCGCCTTTCGAACTTCCTCCTTGACGGCGGTTATCACGCCCGGTCCCAAAGGGACGCATTCGCGTACCAAGGGAATTGTTTCCAGTGGCTTGGGTACCGTCAGTTCGCGAAGGCCGAATAAATTCAGGCTGAATTTCAGTTCACCCGTTCCGGTTACGCGTTCGCCGGGGTCGAAACCCGAACAGAAGAGATGCACCTTTACATCACCGGAACTGACAGCAAGTTGACGGCGCACCTGAAATGTTTCACAGTCGCGAATGATCTCGTTCTCGATATATGGCTTATCATTTACAGTCAGCTTTACAGGATGAGATCTTCCTTTGCATAGACTGTTCGTGCAAACTTGAATACGAATAATCTTAATAGATATTGGAATATTCTCTTTTTTTATAATGTTTATTGTTCCATTTGCGTCAGCAATAGCCTCGAAGTCGAGTGGAATAGTTGCCATGGTATGCCCCTATCAGGCCGCTAGTTAGCGGTTAAAAGAGTATTAGCAAATTTCATGAGCAGTATTTTCCGTCAGGCACGGTTCCCGTCGGTAACACTGGGAACCGTGCCTTCCTTTCCGGAATATTACAGCTTCAGTCGGCCCCGCAGGTTCACGTCAGGAGATTTACTCAGGTCGCCAGGTGTGACAAAATCTGCGATTGCTTTGGAATCAGCGCTCGGCAGAAAGTTTTCCAGCGACGGCTCGTTATTGGGGGGGCTGACTACCGTTCCGATGGATTCTCTTATTTTGCTGGCACTCGCCGGAGTGGTCATGGCGGCACGCAGGGAAGCCATGAAGATTTGTGCATCTTGATGCGCTTGCATGAAGTCACGTTCCGTGGCGAGGTCGCGGGTTTCGGCAAAGAGCCCTCGTTCGAGAGCCGCCAAGGGACTACTTACGGCCTCAAGTCCTTCTCGTTCCAGGATGTCTGCCCCTACGATGCGAATCCGATAGTTTTTTTTCGTCGCTTCAGCCGCTTCCTTGTAACAGCGGAATACGAGTTCGGAGCAGATCATTGGCTCGTGCCCGAGGGCTGTAAGCGTGGTCAGGACTTTGCCTGCGGCGTCGAAGATGGTGCGCAGGATGAGAGAAAGACCCGGTATCCATCCCACCACGGGCAGGGCCGTAGTTTCTGCCAGGATTGCAAGCAGCAATATTTGCTCGAAGGCATACCGTTCCGAATTCTTGTGATAGTACTCGATGCGATCCAGGACTGGTTCGCTCGGCAATGCAGGCGCCCCGAGCTGGTGCCCGGCTGAGTTTTTATAATAGTAAACGTCGACGTATTCTTCGTCTTCTTTGACGCTGTCGCTCAGGGTATTGTACCCAATTCCCTTCCCTAAGGCCTCCAGGACAAATCTGCCATCCCATATCGCAGCGTGATTGTATTTGCTTCCATCAAAAAGCCTGATCATTTTACTAAAGAAGCTGTCAGAATGGTAAAGCAGAATGTCTCCTGGCTTCAGATCGTCTATCTTTACGGTTTTCATTATGCTAATGCCTCCTATGGAACTAACGGGTTAATATATTATTGCTGTTCCAATTTGTGTCACATACCAGTTCAGGAATTTGATTGAACCGGTAAAAGGAGAGCGAGTTTTGGATGCGTTTCAGCAGGCTGCTGCGATCAATAGTGCCGTTGGCCTCGCGTACGTGATGACAGAAGAAATACGTGAAGGCGCCGTTGTAACTACCCTTGATAGGCGCGTCTGCCGAGGTCTGGTAGTCCTTGCAGGCGGCCCAGAGCACGCTGTTTTTCGGGCCTCGCATGGCCCGGAATGTGCTGCGTTTGCCCATTTCGTTGGCCAGCCCTTCGTAACGGCATTCGATGTCCAGCGGCGGCTGCAGGAAGCGTTTCATGATCTGCGTTGGAGGAGCCAGTTCGGGTGGAGGCGTCAGCCCAACTTCTCTGATGCCATCCCCGGAATGACAACAGTCCAGAATGACCTCCAGCAACGTTCCATCAGGTAATTCTTTGAAGACGTCGTAGAGATTGTCATCGGTAATGAAGGTTCCGTTCCAGTCCATGTCATAAGGACAAATCAATTCATCCGTACCATCGAGTAGTTCCTCATCTTTGTCACGATCACGTATCTGGGAGCCATGCCCGGAGAAATGGAATACGAGTCTGTCGTCTGGGCTGCACTTGCCAACAAGCCAGGTCAATCGTTCGAGGATGTTCTGTTTGGTAGCTCGGGAGTCTGTAAGGACCCTGATGTCGTTATTGGTGAAATTATAGTACGTCTTAAGTATGTTGCGCATGTTGGTTACATCGTTCAGACATCCCCTCAGGTCGCGAACGGATTGATAGTCGTTGATTCCCACAAGAAGCGCTCGATTGGCCATCTCTGTTTCTCCCCTTGTTGCCTGTTGTTGCTTGACGTAAATCTTCCCTCCGCCTTGTCTCGAATCGTACTTCCTATGCTCTAAAATGGAAATTGTACTATCAATACTAAAAGTACAATCTTTCTAAGATTGTATATTTTTTTTTGATAAATTGCAATATTTTTTTAAAAAATCGTACTTTTTCTTAAAAAAAATTCATTGAATTTGCTGACTGATAGTTGGCAGGCCAGAAAGGTCTCACCGTCTTGCCGCTAGGGTGTTGCCATGGGTGTTGTCGTATGCGCGTGCTATGGACACACGTGTTGCATGCACGTGGACAATGCTGATGAAATGGTGTAAGGATTTCTGAGTTGAGAGGGGCTAGGGTGGTGGCGTCATTTGGCTTGCGACCGAAACGCGTGGCTCCGATCGCGATACGCATAACTTTGCCCGGGAAACGAGGATACCATCATGAAGGGGTGTGGAGTCGTTCGGTTGTTGATCACGGTGTTGATCGCGTTGTTGACGTCCTCAGGGATTGCTTTTGCCGAAAACCCGGGCGACGCTTTTGTGAAGTTTGTTGAAAAAGACTACGCCAGGACGGTATTGCCTGCTGGCGCCTCCGTGGTTGAAGTCTACGAACCGGGCGAGGGAAAGGCAGTAGGGCAGGCCGAATTCGTGCAGAACGATGCCTACATCATCCATAAGAATGCCCCGCAGACGGCATTCAAGGCGAAAAAAGGGCTGCCCGTCTTCCAGGGGGATACGCTGCTGACCGAGGCGAAATCGAGCATGATCGTCCTGCTCAACGACCAGAGCAGGATGACGTTGGGCGCGTATTCCAAATTGGTCATCGACAAGAGCGTGTATGACGCGCAGAAGGGCGAACGGGATACCGTTGTCAGTATGCTGCTCGGCAAGGTTCGCTACCTGGTTAAAAAGTTTGGTGCCCGGAAGGAAGATTTCAGAGTCAGTACGCCGCTGGCGACCATCGGTGTACGCGGCTCCGATTTCGTGGTGGCCATGGTCCCGGAGGAAGACGTCGAGGGCGGGCAGAGTTCCAGCTGGTGGGAGCGTCTCGACGTGGTCTCCAGCGCCCACGCCACGCCTGGCGACGTCATCTATACGCTGACCGGCGCGGATACGTCCTTGAGCCTGACCGGCCCGGGCGGGACGCAGACACTCGGGTCCTTCAATTCGAACTTCGCCTTTCAGAATCGGATCACCTCGCCGGTACCCGTAACGCCCAGCCTGGCGACCGGGGTCATGAACCGGGCCATGCCGACGCCCACGATCATGAGCATGCCGGAGTTGTTGGAATAGGCGTCGTGCCAGGCGCCGGGAAGCCGTCTCTTCGGCCAGGAGCCGCAGAATCGAGGTGACGTGCGTGCGCAGGGGGAGTATCGCTTACGCAATCGTCCTCGCGGCAGTCCTGTTGCTCTGCGGCTGCGCTGCCGATGGACCTCAGCATCGCAGCCTGACTGCCGTCTGGCAGGACATGGCCTCCAGACAGGGCGCCGGCGCTACGGTTGCGTCGCAGTCTGCCCCCACTGCCCGGCCATCTTCCGGTACCCCGACGAAAGAGGACGCCGGGGCCTCCGCCTCGCAGTCGGCGATTACCCCGGAAATTCAGGCCGTAGCTGAAACGATACAGGGAGAGAACGACTTTGATCGCCTGTATCAGGCCATGAAGTATATCATCGAGCACTTCGCCTACGATCCGCAACTCAATACCCGGCAGTTCGGCCGCACTGCGCAGGAACTGTTCACCACGCGCACCCTGGGCGGGTGCAGCGACTACGCCCTGGCCGGTCTGGCCCTGTTCAGGGCCATGAATATCCCCTCCATGCTCGTGCTCACCGCGAGCCTGGACTGGATCGAGCGGCATCGGAACAATCCCCTGTCCGTCGTCTACGGGCACAGCTTCATCGAAGTGCTCATCGGCGAGCGCTGGTATCTGGTGGATCCCAACCATTTCGTGCTCTACGAGCGCTATAATCCCGCAGAGCCCTTCTATCCGCGCAAGGAGGTATTTCTCTGTCGGGGCTATGACTTCTGGGATCTGGGACTGCGCAGCCAGGAGCAGGCCTGGGAACTGCTCCTCGCCAAGGCAACGGCGTCGCCGCCGGTCTATCGCGAGCCGTCGTTGCGCGAGCGTTTTACCGTCAAGTTCAATATGCCGCGGCTGTTTACCGGCCTTGGCGATATCCTCTCGCGCAACAGAAACGATTTTCTGGCCCTGAAACGCTACAGTCGGGCACTCGAATACGACCCCGGTTATGCCCCGGCCTACGTGAACAGGGCGGAAGTGTACCTGCGTCTGTCGAAATATTCCGATGCCTTGCGTGATCTCGACCAGGCGCAGACCCTGGATCCGCGCAACGCGCGCGTTTACTATTTTCGCGGCCTGGCGTATAAGGGATTAGGTGACATGGCCCGAATGCAGGAAAATCTGCAGCGGGCCGCGGCATTGGGCGTTCACGATGCCGAGCCGGTTCAATGACCCCGGGTTTTCCGACGACTCCGGGTTTGCGCCATGACCGTGCGTTGCGCCTCCGGCTCGCTCAGCCAACCTGTATTGCGGAGGGTATTGACATGAATCGCCATTTCGTCCGTCTTGCGACGTGTTCCCTGGCACTGGCGCTCGTCCTCGCCATATCCGGCGCGGCGCTGGCCGGACCGCCCGCTCCGCCGCCCTCCTTCGCCCCGATACAGAGCACCATGCTGGGAATTCAGGCGCGCAACATCGCTGACGCCGTACGCAAAGGGTCTACCGCGCGCTTCAAGGTCGACGATCCGGCCAAGCTCGAAAAGATCGGGCTCAAAGGCCTCAACTCCGGCGACGAGGTAGAGGTCACGCACGAAGGCGACGGCCTGTTGACCATCACCAATCCGAAAACGCAGGATTCGGTCCGGGTCCGCGAACAGCCCTGAGGGATGCGCTACGGCCGGAGGCAACGCAGCAGCATGGCCCGCGTTCTCACCAAATGCCGCGCCAGGCACTGTGCCACGGTCGCGTTGTGACGATTGAGGGCCGCGCGAAGGGCGCCAGGTCGGGGCGACCGCGCGTGCTTATGGCCTGCCTCCATTATTGGGGCTCGCCGCTGCAGGTCGGCAGTCAGCATCTGGCGCGCTGCTTTGTCGATGCCGGCTGGGATGTCGGTTTTTTTTCCGCCCCGATCACGCCGCTTCATCTGCTGAAAGGTCTGAGAGACAATCTTCCCGAGCGCTTCGCCATCTGGCGCAGGCGCGGCGTCAGCGATTGCGACGGTCGCTTGCGCGCGTACGTTCCCCTGGCCTTGCTGGCGCCGGACAACCGGCCCGGATTGCGCCTTCGCCGTGTTCTGGAGCACTGGCCGCGTCTGACGTTTCCGTCGGTTACGGCCATGGCGCACGCATGGGGTTTTGGCGAACCGGATCTGCTCTACCTGGACAACTTCTACCATGCCTTCTGGTTACGGCGCGTCCGCGCCCGACGCAGCGTTTATCGTATGACCGACGTGAACGCCGCATTTCCGGGCTCAACGCCGGGCTTGCAGGCCGCCGAGGCCAGACTGGTCGCCACGGTCGATCTGGTGGTGTACCCGGCGCAGGGTATGGCCGCCCATGTCGCGGCGCTGGGAGCGCGCAGAATGGAGTACGTACCCAATGGCATCGACGTGCGTCAGTATCGTCCGTGCAACCGGCCTCTGCCGCGCGAGTACCTGAGCATCCCGGCGCCGCGCGCGCTGTATGTGGGCGTGATCGAACGCTGGTTCGATGCGCAACTCCTGGCCGCTGCCGCCGAGGCACTGCCCGGCGTGTCGTTCGTGCTCGTCGGGCCGGTGCTCAGGGAGTGCCGCGCCTTGCGCAGCCTGGCCAACGTCTTTATGGTAGGGCCGCGCGGGCGCGACCACGTTCCGGCCCTGCTCGAGCACGCGCAGCTGGGCTTGATTCCGTTCGATGTCCGGAACTATGGCGATCTTGTCTCCGTGCTTCGGCCGCTCAAACTGCTTGAGTATCTGGCCGCAGGATTGCCCGTGGTCAGTACCGCCTGGGCCGAGCTGCGGCTCATGAACAGTCCGGCCACGCTCTGCGATACGCGCGAGGAATTTATCCGGGCCGTAGCGGATCATGCCTTTGCCCCGAGCGGCGAGGTCGCCTGCTATCAGGACTTTGCGGCCCGGCACGACTGGAAGCAGTCTTTCGCTACGCTGACCGGGGCCTTGGCCTTCTGACAGGCGCGCCGCCGGGTCGGCTCAATCCAGGGAGCACGATGTACGCCGAATACCGCAGCCTGGCCCGTCGCTGGGATTATATCCGGTTTCTGGCCGGCAAGGAGCGACGATCCGCGTTCGTGGGTGCCGTGCTCGGCAACCTGTGGCTGCTGTTGTTGCCGGCCTCGCAGGTGCTTGTCTATTATTTCCTCATCGTGGTGCTGTTCCGTCGTGGCGAGACCTACGGACAGGATCCTCTGGCGTTTCTGTGCGTGGGGCTATTCCATTACGCCTTTATCGCCGACGGGCTGAATGCCGCGGCCGCCTCGATCATGCAGCGCGAGCGTCTGTTGTTGCACGTGGCCATTGAGCCGATGCTCTTTGTCGCCACGTCGGTATACAAGGCAGCCGCGGTTGCGTCGGTTCCGGTCGCATTGGGATTGCTTGTGTATGCGGCGCGCGGAGGCGAGTTGTCGTTGCGGCTGGCATGGTACCCGCTCGTGGTGGCCAGCATGGTGCTGTTCGTCTGGGTTCATGGCCTGCCGCTGGCCTGTCTGACGGTATGGCTCCGGGACATCCGCCATCTGCTGGGCATAGCCCTGCGCGTCCTGATCTATCTGGCGCCCGTCATCTACTCGGCCTCGCTGGTGCCGGACAGCCTGCGAGGATGGTATTTCGCCAACCCGCTGGCCTGCCTGTTCGGGCTGTTGGAGTACAGCCTGTTCGGCCAGGCCTTGCCTCCGCCTGTGGCTGTTGTCTGGTTGTACGGGGAAATGGCGCTCATGCTCGTAGCGGGCCACGCCCTGTACCGATTCTGTCGGCCCCGGCTGACGAAGTGGTTCTGAGATGACAGCGGACACTCCCTTCCGGGTGCGCCTGGAGCGCGTCAGCCTGGCCTTTCAGCTTTCACGGGACAAGGCACGCACCCTTCGCGATCGTCTGGCGCTGTGGATACGCTGCCTGAGAACCGGGCAACGGCCGCAGCGTTTCACCGCGCTCGATGCTGTTTCATTGACCGTTGGCGACGGCGAAATCGTGGGGGTGATCGGCCCCAACGGCGGCGGCAAATCGACCCTGTTGCGTACCATTGGCGGGATATACGCACCCGATGCCGGCAGGGTGACGGTGCACGGCAAGACTACGCCGCTGTTATCGCTGGGAACCGGCTTCGACAGGGAGCTGAGCGGGCGGAACAACATTCTGCTCAGCGGCATGACCCTGGGCATGAGCCGGCGCGAGGTGGCCGCGCGTCTGGCGGATATCGTGGCCTTCGCCGGACTGGAAGAGTTTGTCGACGTGCGGCTCAAGTACTATTCGAGCGGCATGACCAGCCGCTTGAGCTTCGCCATCGCTCTGGCGCTGGAGCCGGACATTCTGCTCGTGGACGAAATATTCAGCGTGGGCGATCTCGCTTTCAAGGACAAGGCCTCCAAGGCCATGCACGCGATGCTCGACCGCGCCGGCTGCCGTTTCATTGTCACGCACAATCTGCGCCTGGTTCGCGAGCACTGTACCCGCGCGCTCTATCTGAACAAAGGCAGAATACGTCTGGACGGATCGCCGGCTGAGGTGGTGGAGTGCTACCGGAGCGAGTGCGCCGCACGATCGGGCCGTTGAGCCGGGTCGCAGCATGACTGCGTACGGCGCTCTCAGCAGACGTGTGCACGGCGCCGATGCCTCGCAACGGCGCCGTGCCTGTCAGCTCGCGTCAGATTGCCGCCTTGGCCTTGCGCAGCAGCTCCGGCAGGGTTTCTATGAACAGGTCGACGTAGGTCTTCCCGTCCTGGGCCACGTCCAGGCAAAAGGGATTCATGCAGGTTGTGCGGAAGACCAGGACGGCATTATCGCGCCCGGAGACACCGGCTTTTTCCGCTTCGCGCAGGCTGGATAGCGACACCAGGTTTTCCGGATCGATGCCCAGCCGGGCGATCAGCTTCCGGACGACGTCGGGACTGTAGGTCTCGTAGCTGAACTCCGTATGCGAGACGATGAAATTGCGCGTCTGCACGGGCAATTGCGGTGCGATTGCCAGCTCGGCGTACAGGGCCTTGCCGAACCGGTTCATGACGTCGAGCCGGGCGTTGCCTTTGATGTTGAAGAGATAATCGACGATGTTGGTATCCGGCAGCACCAGGGGTTCGACGATGAATTCGTCCTGAACCGTCCTGGCCAGGTCGCGCAAGCGGTCATGGAGTATACGCGCGACGTGCAGCGTGCGACCGAGCAGCTTGCCGTAGCCGTTTTCGTCCGGGGTGACGGAGCGGTGCGAGAGGTAAACTGCGGCCGCCGCGGCGCCGGGCTTTGAGCCTTCAAGGATGTATTTGCCGATATAAAATTCTCCAGGAGCCTTGGCGGTTCCGTCGCCGAGTGCGTAGGGTGCGTCCTGGGCCAGAAGGTCCTTGATGCGGCCGTCGCGAAAGACGATGGCGCCGGCGGGGTAGGGCACGTAGCCGAGCTTGTGCGGGTCGATGGTCGCCGAGTCGTACGAACCCATGGCCTTGAAGCTGTCGTATACGTCCTTGTCAGGCCAGCCGGAGTACTCCTTCTGCATCTCGTCGAGCGGTCGCAATGAGCCGTCCTTGCGGCGGAAACAGGCGGAGAGATAGCCGCCGTAGGCTGCGTCGCAGTGAAGGAAGAAGCTCATCCCCCGCTTTTCCATGGCCTGGCGCATGGCCAGGAGCCCGTGCAGGGAATCGACCATGCCCTCCTCGGTGGTCCCGCACACGGCCACGCCCATGACCACGGGCCGTTTTTCCTTGAGCGCCTGGTCGAGCAACTTCTGGAGCGCGGCGAGGTCCATACGATAGTGTTCGTCCACGGGAACCTGCAGGCACTGCGCAGAACCCAGACCGAGCACGCCGGGGCCCTTGACCCAGGAGTAATGCTTGGTTTGCGGAACGAACATGGTGGGCGTCTCGAGCGGATCGTTCTGCCGGGCGAGTCTGCCGAAAAAGGCATGATCGCCGAGCGAGAGGATATCGTTGGCGTTGATGGCTGCGACGGCCTGGTCCTGCGCGATCTGCGGATCCGTTCCGGCATCCCGGATGTAGCGCTTCAGAAGCTCGTCCTTGAGGTTCAGGGCCTTTTCCGGCGACAGGTTGACCAGTTCCCAGGCGGAGCAGGCCTCCAGGGCCTTGCCGTTGCCGGCGTCGAGGCCGGTGACGCCGAGATCTTTGGCCGCATGGCGCAGGGCGACAGGGAGAAACTTGAGCGCTTTCGCAGCCCAGATGGCCTCGATGTTGGCCAGGGTGCCTCCCGAGGTGATGTGTCCCCACGTCGCGCAGAGTTCTTCCGGTCTGGTCGCCATACCTATCATACGCGCCAGCTCGCGGGCGACCTGCACCTCGAGCAGCGTGGTCACCGGCGAGGCCTCCCAGGAGACATTGTTGGGATTGTAGAGCATGGCGGCGATATAGCCGATCACGCCGGGTAACAGCACGTCCGCGGTCATGTGGCCGATGTAGCGGGGCGAGAAAAAGGGAATATCCTGTTTGAGATGCCCGAGCAGGGCGAACAGATCGTCCTCCATGCGTTGGAGTGACTCCCGGTATGCCGGTGTGCTGCGTTCGAGGGCATCGATCGATTGCCTGTCCTCAGGGTGGAAGTTGCGCCTCCAGAAGACATGATCCCGGAACACGCGCAGCAGAACCGTTTCGACAACATCGGCATTTTCACCCTTCGGCCCGAGAAACAGAGCCTCCGGACAGGCCGGCGTCTCGGAACCCGGCGCGGACAGCAGGGCGCGTACGGTGGGATTCCGGGTATCGATATCGCAGGTTCCCCCTGCGGCCAGAGCCAGTTCTTCGGCAGTCAGAAGCGGAAAGAGGCCGGGCTGGAGCAGCAACGTGGCGGCGCCGGCGCCGCAGGCCTTGAGCAGAGTACGCCGTGAGATGGTGCCAGACATAATGCCTCCTTGCTGGGCGCGCAGGGGGGGGCAGCACTGCGCTGGTAGGGAATTGAACGAACGGCCTTACGGGAAGCCATACCTGCGCTGCCAGTGCTTGTCGAGCCGCGGGCGGGATACTTGCCGGTCGATCGGAACCTCCGGGCTGTTCCCCCGAAGGCGCGTTGAGCACGCTTCACCACCAGGCCGGGATGACTCTGTCGGAATACCCTCGAATCTTGAGTTGCACGCGGCAGAGCAACTGGTATAGCCTCGAACAGGTCAGGTACGGATGAGTTCGTGCCTGGAGAAATGAAAATGGCCCTTGGGGGTTGATCCATGAACAGGCAACGCGTCCTTGAACTGCTGAGTCGCAGCAAGCCAGAGTTGCAGGCCCGTTTCGGTGTGATCCGGCTGGCCTTGTTCGGCTCGATCGCCCGCGACACCGGGGGCAGCGGAAGCGATGTCGACGTGCTGGTGGACTTCGACGGCCCTGCCACCTCCAAGCGGTATTTCGGCGTACAGTTTTACCTGGAAGACCTGCTCGGCTGCCCGGTCGATCTGGTTACCGAAAAGGCTTTGCGACCGGAATTGCGCCCCGGCATCGAACAGGAGCGGATCAATGTCTGATGCCCGCCAGCGCGAATGGCGTTTCTACCTCGATGACATGATCGATTTCGCCGGAAAGGTGCTCGCCTACACCCATGGACTCGATCAGAGCGGTTTCATGGCCAGCCGGATGGCGTACGACGCTACTCTGCGCAATCTGGAATTGATCGGCGAAATCGAGCGTCCTGCCCGTACGTTTTGAACTCCCCTGGCGGATGATCGTAGCCCCCCGCCACTCTCTTCTACGCGGCTGCCTCGGCATCGACGAGGACAGTATCTGGAGATATGGAGCATTTCCTGCTTTTCAGACGGCATTTTTCTTGCTAAAAGTCATTTTTTGTGTTTTTTTTTCAAAAAACGGCAGGAAAAATGATGATTGTTGAATTTGCCATTACCAATTTTCGCTCCATCGCCGGAGAACAGGTGCTGAGTCTGGTTTGTGACTCCGGGGGTAAGGCGGATATCGCTCGTTGCGCCGGGATCGACGACGGCTCGGGACTTATGTTGGCACGCTCGGCCGCGCTCTACGGGGCGAACGCCTCGGGCAAGAGCAACGTGTTGCGCGCCTTGATGGCCTTGCAGTCCATGGTGCTCTTTTCCAGGGACATGAAAATGGACGAGGCGATCCCTGACTACGATCCATTCGCCCTGGATCAGCAGTGGGAAAAGGTTCCGACCCGGTTTTCGCTCGAATTCGTCGCCAACGATTTGTACGAGACGTCCCGGCTCCATCGCTACCGCCTGACCCTCGCTTACGATGCAACAGCTATAAGGGAGGAGACCCTCCTCGTGTACCGCACCAGGCGACCGACAATGATCTATTCCCGGATCTTTGGAAAATCAGTCACCTGGGGTGCCTACCTGACAGGAAGCAAACAGGGCATCGAGCGCCTGCTCCTGGACAATCAGATGCTGCTCTCTGTGGCCGCCAACACCAGAGACCATCCGCTCAGCGTCATCTATCACTATTTCAAGACGAAAATTATATCGCCAGTCAGCGCATTGGCGATGTCGGGAACTCCTTCCACAAGGAGTGTTGCCCTGAATCATTTGCGTGGAGAAGGTGCCGAGTCATTTATCAGTGCAGTTGGTGATATGCTCAAGGCCATTGATACGGGCATTCAAGGAATTCGAATCAAAGAACAAAAAAATATTCCAAATATAAAGTTTTTTGATCAATTTCCAGATGAAGTAAAAAAAGTAGCTGTCGACATTTTAAAACATCGACCATTTGCTATGCATAATCGGTACGATGGCGAAACCGTCGTTGGCCAGGAAGAATTTCCGATGGCCAACGAATCATCAGGAACAAAGGCCTTTTTCGAGATTGCGCCAGTGTTCGTCGAGGCGCTACGCGACGGCAACATCGTGCTTCTCGACGAACTCGGCAATGCCCTGCATCCTGATATCACCCGCTACATTGTCACCTTGTTTCATAACCCGGACATCAACAGGAACAACGCGCAGCTGTTGTTTTCGTCGCACGACGTATCGCTGCTGACACCGGAATTATTTCGCCGCGACCAGCTCTGGTTCACGCAAAAGAATACCCGGGGGGTAACGCAGCTTTACAGCCTGCTCGAGTTCAAAAAAAGCGAGGTGCGCAAGGATACCGACTTTGGCACCTGGTACCTGCAGGGGCGTTTCGGCGCGTTGCCCGTCATCGATCGGGCCGGAATGGAAGCCGCGCTGCGCGGGGAGGCAACGGACGATGCCCGCAAAGCGTAAGAAGGACACCCGATCCGTCAACAAAGCGGTGTTCATTTTCTGCGAAGGGAAAAAGACGGAGCCGAATTATTTCAAGTCGCTGATCGCCGACCTGCGTTTGCCGCCCAACCTGATTCGGGTGGAAGTCGTGGACAGCGTCCATACCGATCTGTGCAGCCTTGTGAATGATGCAAAAGATCACCGAAAACAACAGAAAAGCCTCCCCAATGATGAATATTGGATCGTTGTCGACAAGGATGGCTACACGGAACATGCCCGTGGTTTTGACGCAGCGAGGGGGAGCAATATCTCCATAGCGTTTTCCAGCATCTGTTTTGAGTACTGGCTGTTGCTCCATTACAAGTATACTTCTGCTGCGGCCACTGACTGTGCAGCCATGATGAGAGAACTTAAACGTCATTTTCCCGCGTATGCCAAGGGCGATGTCTCTACGTATGCAAAGTCGCGAGCGGGGCTCGACGACGCGATACGCCGCGCTCAACGTTTGCGCGCCGATTATGCCGTACGCGGAGACTGCGACCGGCCCTGGGAATGCAATCCCTATACGAACGTGGATGAGCTGGTGGAGTGTCTGCGCGGGCATGTCAGCACGCTGTGATCGGTGTCCGGAGAGCAGGCGGATGCCGTGGTGCTGCTCAGGCGATTAAGCGGTCATGGCCCTGAGTTTTGTTTGGACAAACGGGAAAAAAGCACGTATTGGTCCGGGCCGGAAGGCATGGGGAGGGATCGGCAACACCGCCTGATCGAAGACTATTGTCCCTGCCAGAGGATTGAGATGGCTCTTTACGCGTTGTTGCTGGAAAAAAAGAAACTTTTGACCGAAAAGTGGCTTGAGGCGATTTACCGCACCTATCCCCTCGATACGGTAGGTTTTTTGCGGCGGCAAAAGGATCAGTTCAACAATCCGGTCGGGCATCTGACGACCCAGGCCGTGACCTCGCTGGTCGAACAGTTATTGAGTCCGGAGCTTGATCCGGAGCGTATCGCCGTACCAATAGATGATATCGTCCGTATCCGCGCTGTGCAGAGTTTCAAGCCCTCGGGCGGGGTCGGGATTTTTTTTCTTTTCAAGGCGCTCGTACGCGAAGTGCTTGAGCCATCGCTGCGGGATGTCGCTATCTGTAAGGAATTGTTGCAATTTGAAACGAAGGTTGATAGCGTCGCTCTGCTCGCCTTCGATATCCACTCCCGCTGTCGGGAGCAGTTGTTCGAGATGCGGGTCAATGAAGTGAAGAACAGTCAATTCAAGCTCTTGCAGCGAGCGAGAATGATTGTCGGCGTACCGGCAGAGGACTTGGATCCCCCAAAATGGTAAAGTTCTAACAGGAAGCGAGGTGACGGTACATGGCAGTATTCATTCCCCTGCTGGTCGTCCTTGCGCTCGGTGCAGCTGCCTATTTCGGCGCGCAGGCCGGCCTCCAATTCCTCCTGGGGATAGTCATCCCCTACGTGGCTGTGGCAGTTTTTCTTTTAGGGTTCATTTACAAAATTCTGAACTGGGCCAAAACGCCCGTACCCTTCAGCATCGCGACCACGGGTGGTCAGCAGAAGAGCCTGGATTGGATCAAGTCCAGCCCCATCGACAACCCCCCGAACAAAGGGTGGACGGTTGTCCGGATGCTGTTCGAAGTGCTGCTGTTCCGTTCGCTGTTCAGGAACACCGCGCTCAAGCTGCACGATGGTCCGCGCGTGACGTACAACTCGGCGAAGTGGCTCTGGCTTTTTGCGTTGCTCTTCCATTATGCCTTTCTCACGGTGTTCATCCGGCATTTCCGTTTGTTCCTCGAGCCGGTGCCGCTGTGCATCCAGGGGCTGGAATTTCTCGACGGAATATTCCAGGTAGGCGTTCCCAGGCTGTATCAGACCGACATCATTCTGCCTGCTGCGGTTCTCTTTTTGTTGCTCCGGCGTTTGTTCGTGGACAAAGTCCGCTACATTTCGCTTGCCGCCGACTACTTCCCGCTGTTTCTGATTCTTGCCATAGCGCTTTCGGGGATATGGATGCGCTATTTCGGCAAGACGGACATTACGGCAGTCAAGACCCTGACCATGGGTCTGATGTCGCTGAAGCCCACGATTCCGGATGGCATCGGCTACATTTTCTATATGCACATGCTCTTCGTCAGCGTGCTGCTGCTGTATTTCCCCTTCAGCAAGCTCATGCATCTGGGCGGTGTCTTTTTGAGTCCCACGCGCAATCTGCCCAACAACCCGCGCGCGGTGCATCATGACAATCCGTGGAATCCGCCCAAGAAGTTCCACACCTACGCGGCGTATGAGGATGATTTCAGGGAACACATGGTCGAGGTCGGTCTCCCTGTCGACAAGACGCTGGAAGAAGCTGAAAAGGAGTAGTCCATGGCCAAATGCCCCGCACCAGAAGAGCTTATCAAGATTGATTATTCAATGCCTGAGCGGCATTGGATGGATACGAAAACAGAAATCAGGGACGGTGGTTTCTGCTATCCGGGCAAGCCCGAGGTGACGCAGGAAATCGGCCTGCCCAACCCGCGGATATGGTCTCCAGCCGACGAAGACTGGAAACTTCCGGAGAACTGGTGGGAAATCATCCATAATGGTTTCAAGGAACGCCTGGATCAATACCGCTCGTTCAAGGTCTTCATGGACATCTGCGTGCGCTGCGGCGCCTGCGCGGATAAGTGCCATTTCTTCATCGGCAGCGGTGATCCCAAGAACATGCCCGTGCTCCGGGCCGAGCTGTTGCGCTCGATCTACCGCAACGATTTCACCACCTTCGGCAAGATATTCGGTCGCCTGGCCGGAGCCCGGCCGCTGACCATCGACGTCATCAAGGAGTGGTTCTACTACTTCTATCAATGCACCGAGTGCCGTCGCTGCTCGCTGTTCTGCCCCTACGGCATCGATACCTGCGAGATCACCATGATGGCCCGGGAGCTGCTGCACCTGTTGGGCCTGAACATCAACTGGATTTGCGAGCCCGTCCGCAACTGCAGCCGCACGGGCAACCATCTGGGCATCCAGCCTCACGCCTTCAAGGACATCGTCGATTTCATGGTCGACGATATCGAGACTGTCACCGGCGTCCGGGTCAAGGCGCCGCTGAACGAGAAGGGCCATGAAATCCTGTTCATCACGCCCTCGGGCGACGTCTTCGCCGATCCGGGCATCTACACCTTCATGGGTTATCTCATGCTCTTCCATGAGCTTGACCTGGACTACACGCTCTCGACCTACGCCTCCGAGGGCGGCAATTTCGGCACCTTTGTCTCCGCCGAGATGATGAAGAAACTCAACGCCAAGATGTATCACGAGGCCGAACGGCTGGGCGCCAAGTGGATCCTTGGCGGCGAGTGCGGCCACATGTGGCGCGTGATCAACCAGTATATGGAAACGCACAACGGTCCTACGCCGCCGCACATGATTACGCCGCGCAACCCGATTACCGGCACGGTGTTCGACAATGCCAAGTGTACGAAGATGATTCACATCACCGAGTTCACGTCCGATCTCATCAAGCACAACAAGCTGCGGCTCGATCCCAGCCGCAACGACCATTTGCGGGTGACGTTCCACGACTCCTGCAACCCGGCCCGGGCCATGGGGCTGCTCGAAGAGCCCCGCTACGTCATCAAGAACGTCTGCAACAACTTCTTTGAGATGCCCGAGAACACCATCCGGGAACAGACCTTCTGCTGTGCCGGCGGCTCGGGACTCAACACCGACGAAATCATGGAAATCCGTATGCGCGGCGGCCTGCCCCGCGGCAATGCCCTGCGCTACGTGCGCGACAAGCACGACGTCAATACCATGGCCTGCGTCTGCGCCATCGACCGCGCAACTCTCATTCCCCTGGCCGACTACTGGGCCCCGGGCGTAACGATATGCGGCACGCACGAGCTTGTCGCCAACGCCTTGATCATGAAGGGTGAAAAGAAGCGCACCACCGACCTGCGGCAGGAACCCTTGCCCGGCGTGGAGGAGGATGAATAATCATGTATAATGGAAAATACATCATCCCCGGACTTGTCATCTTTGTGGGATTGATCGCGTTCCCTTTCCTGTACAATGTTTTCACAGGAGAAAGCTACGCGACCCCCAAGGTGGCGCTGCCGAAAGACCAGAAAGAGTGTATCGAAAAAGCCGAGTACATGCGTGCCGAGCACATGCAGATACTCGACATGTGGCGGGACAAGGTCGTGCGTGAACAAGAGCGCGTCTACACTGCCTCCAACGGCAAGAAGTGGGACATCAGCCTCCAGAACACCTGCATGAAGTGCCACACCAACAAAGCAGAGTTCTGCGACAAGTGCCACGACACTACGAGCGTCAGTCCCTATTGCTGGACTTGCCATCTCGAGCCAAAGGGGAACAACTGATGAACAACAGCAGAAGAAAATTCCTCAGACTTGCGGGATTCGCCACGCTTGGCCTGGGGGTCAAGCCGGCTCTGGATCTTGTCGGCCATGCCGTACCCGATGCCCTGGCAACGTCGGAGCAGCCGCAGTATGCGCCCAATCCCAAGGCATTGAAGGCCAAACAGTGGGGCATGGTCATCGACACCAAGAAGCTGACTACGCCCGAGCAGTTTGACAAAATCATCAACGCTTGTCACTCCATCCATAATGTCCCCTCCATCCCGGAAACGAAAACCGAGATCAAGTGGATCTGGGGCGAGGACTTCTCCGGATCCTTTACGGACAACGAGCAGCCCTATCTTCCGGAAGACGTGGAGCACAAGAAGTTCCTGCTGCTGTGCAACCAATGCGGCGATCCTGCCTGTGTTCGCGTCTGCCCGACCAAGGCGACCTTCAAGCGCGAGTCCGACGGCATTGTCATGATGGACATGCACCGCTGCATCGGCTGCCGTTTTTGCATGGCGGCCTGTCCGTACGGGGCGCGCAGTTTCAACTTCGGCGATCCGCGTCCATATGTCGAAAAGCCCAACCCGACCTTCCCCACCCGGATGCGCGGTGTCGTGGAAAAATGTACGTTCTGCTACGAACGTCTGGACGAGGGGCTTCTGCCCGCCTGCGTCGAGGCCTCCGAAGGGGCGATTCTGTTCGGCGATCTGGACGATCCCAAGTCCGAGGTGCGTCAGGCCCTGCGCGAGAACTTCACCATCCGCCGCAAACCCACCTTGGGCACGCAGCCCAGTATCTATTACATAATCTAAGGGGACTGCCATGCTCGAAAAAGCACTTAAAGGTTCGCCGTGTTACTGGATATGGCTGCTCATTCTGGGTGCGATCGCCACCCCGGGGCTTATTGCCTATATCTTCCAGCTCAACCTGGGCCTGAAGATTACCGGGATGAGCCGGGACGTCTCCTGGGGATTCTACATCGCCCAGTTCACCTATCTGGTCGGCGTCGCCGCCTCGGCGGTCATGCTCGTCCTGCCGTACTACTTCCATCACTTCAAGGCCTTCAAGAAAATGATCCTGCTCGGCGAGTTCATGGCCATTGCCGCCGTGTCCATGTGTCTGATGTTCATCATCGTGGACCTCGGGCAGCCGCAGCGCGCCATGAACGTCATTCTGCATCCCACGCCCGGCTCGATCCTCTTCTGGGACATGATCGTGCTTAACGGCTACCTGTTCATCAACCTGCTCGTCGGCTGGGTCACCCTGCAGGCCGACAAGAACGACATGCCGCCTCCAGGATGGATCAAATTCTTCGTTTACCTGTCCATCATCTGGGCCTTCAGCATCCATACCGTAACAGCCTTCCTGTACGCAGGCATTCCGGGCCGTCATTACTGGCTGACCGCCATCATGGCCGCCCGCTTTCTGTCCTCGGCTTTCTGCTCCGGTCCCGCGATCCTGCTGTTGCTGGTCTTCGTTCTCCAGCAGATCAGCAAATTCCGAGCCGGCACCGAGGCCATCAATGCGCTGGCAAAGATCATCACCTACGCCATGTGCATCAACGTGTTCTTCTACATTCTCGAACTCTTCACCGTCTTCTACAGCAACATCCCGGGCCACATGCATCCCATTGTCTACCTGTTCCAGGGACACCACGAGTATCATCAGTGGGTCGGTTTCATGTGGACGGCAGCAATCTTTGCCATGCTTTCCCTGCTGTTGCTGATTCCGCCGTCATTCCGCGAGAACCACAAACTGTTGCCCTTTTCTCTCGTCATCCTTGTCATCGCGACCTGGATCGACAAGGGCATCGGCCTGCTCGTCGGCGGTTTTACCCCCAACCCCTTTGAAAGGATCACCGAGTACGTTCCCACTTTGTGGGAGTTGATGATCGCCGTGACCATCTATGCCATTGGCGCGATGATACTGACCGTGCTCTGGAAGATCGCCGTCACCGTCAAGGAAGAAATGGGCACCGCCTCCTGACCTTCGGCGCCCACGAGGCAGTAAGGGCTTGCTCCGCAAGGAGCAAGCCCTTTTCGCATCCAGCGGCCCGAGGGTATCGGACCCGATTCACGTTCAGGGCATCCATCATCGTCTTTCACTGCGCAAGGGCAGGGGCATCATGCATCGAATCTGCGTTTTCTGCGGCTCCAATCCAGGCATCCGACCCGCCTATGTCCAGGCAGCGCGTACGCTTGGTGAGACGATAGCACGCCAAGGGCGCGTGCTCGTCTACGGTGGCGCCGGAGTCGGGCTTATGGCCGAGCTGGCGGATGCGGCCCTGCACGCCGGGGGGCAGGTCATCGGCGTCATCACCCGCGGGCTGATTGAACACGAGGTCGCGCACCGGCACCTGTCCGACCTGCGCATTGTCGAAACCATGCACGAACGCAAGGCGCTCATGGCCGAGCTTTCCGACGCCTTCATCGCCTTGCCCGGCGGCCTCGGCACCCTGGACGAGCTTTTCGAGATGCTGACCTGGGCGCAGCTCGGACTCTGCGCTCGCCCCTGCGGCATTCTCGATGTCCACGGCTATTTCGCCTCGCTGGACGCCTTCCTGGATCACGCCGTCGCGGAAGGCTTCGTGCATCCGGAGCACCGGAACATGTTGCGGCGCGCCGAGACGGCGTCGGAGCTTCTGGAGCAACTCGCCGCCTGGGACGCTCCGCGCGTATCCAAGTGGCTCGGCAGCGGTCCCCGGCCCTGAACAGGGTCGCGCGGCCTTTGCAGGCCTGTTTATTCACCCGTATTCTTTAGCGAGCTCAGATTATGATGAAGAAAATCACCGTAAAGACCCCGATCGTCGAAATCGACGGCGACGAAATGACCCGCATCATGTGGCAGATGGTCAAGGAAAAGCTCCTGCTCCCCTACCTGGACGTGCAGCTGCTCTACTACGATTTGCACGTGAAAAACCGCGACGCCACGGACGATCAGGTGACCATCGACGCCGCGGAGGCGATCAAGCGCTACAAGGTCGGCGTCAAGTGCGCAACGATCACGCCCGATGCCGCGCGCGTGAAGGAGTACGACCTTAAAAAGCAGTGGAAAAGCCCCAACGGCACCATCAGGGCCATGCTTGACGGCACGGTCTTCCGGGCGCCCATTCTGGTGAAGAACGTCAAGCCGGCCGTAACGTCGTGGACCAGGCCCATCGTCATCGGCCGTCACGCCTACGGCGACGTCTACAAAAACGCCGAACTGCGTATCCCGGGACCTGGGAAGGCTGAACTCGTGTACACGCCTGCCGACGGAGGCGCACCGCAGCGCCTTACCATCCAGGACTTCAAGGCGCCGGGCATTCTTCAGGGTATTCACAACGTCGACGACTCCATCCGCAGCTTTGCCAAGGCCTGCTTCACCTTTGCCCTGGATCGGAAAATCGACCTCTGGTTCAGCACCAAGGACACCATTTCCAAAACCTACGACGCGCGCTTCCGGGTCATTTTTCAGGAAGAATTCGACGCACACTACAAACAGGCCTTCGAAGCCGCGGGCATCAGCTACTTCTACACCCTCATCGACGACGCGGTCGCCCGCGTGATGAAGAGCGAAGGGGGCTTTCTTTGGGCTTGCAAGAACTACGACGGCGACGTCATGTCCGACATGCTCGCCTCGGCCTTCGGCAGCCTGGCCATGATGACCTCGGTGCTCGTCTCGCCGCAGGGCTTTTTCGAATACGAGGCCGCGCACGGTACCGTGCAGCGCCATTATTACAAACATCTCAAGGGCGAAAAGACGTCCACCAACTCCATGGCGCTGATCTTCGCCTGGACCGGCGCCCTGCGTAAACGTGGCGAACTCGACGAAACGCCCGAGCTGGTCTCCTTTGCCGACACGCTCGAACACGTGGCCATCGAGACCATCGAAGGCGGCGAAATGACCGGAGACATGGCCCGGATCGCCCAGCCGAGTCCCGCCACCTTTCTGGACACCGCCGGCTTCATCGATGCCATTGCCGCGCGCCTGAACGCACGGCTCGCCTGATCACCATTCCGCACGCCCGCATCGCCCGCGATCCCGGAAACGCTATGCTTCCGGGATCGCTGGTGTTTTTTTTGTCGTTAGGTTCACTGAGCGTTGGGACGATTGCCATACTCAGTCACGGCCATTCTTTCGCAGGGAAGGGGGGTCTTTGGCAGTTTCAGACAGAAAGCAGCTCGCGTCCGGCTGCTCCCTCCCTGCTACAATAGCCAAAAGTGTATTGGCGATCTCTTGGGATGACGCAACTGTTCAAAACCGTTTTTTTTTGACAAAATAAGAACTTATATCATGTTTTTGTATGCAAGGGCACGGCGAGGCACGATTGCAAAGAGCAGCGCGTTTGTGTACATAATCAATAGGAAGACACGGACATGGCAGGCACCATGACACACGCGGCGGGGCGTCTTTGTCCCTGGTGGGTTGCGTATACGTTTGACAATCCTCTCCGACGGTTGATTCATCCGGCCGAGGCTACGCTTGCGCCTTACGTGCGGTCGGGGATGCATGCGGCTGATCTTGGGTGCGGTTTCGGGCATTTCTCCCTGGGCATGGCCAGGCTTGTCGGCGACTCCGGTGTCGTTCTGGCCATGGACGTGCAACAGCAGATGCTGGCCAAGACCATGAAGCGCGCGCGCAGGCAAGGTCTGGATCGACGCATACGCCCCGTACTGGCCCGGCCGGGGGACCTGGGAGTCGGCGACGGCCTGGATTTTGTCCTGGCCGCGAATATGCTGCACGAGGTGCCGGACCTGGAGGATTTTTTGCGTCGGGTTTATTGTAGCGTGAAGTCTGGCGGCGAATTCTACGTCATGGAGCCGCGGGGGCACGTGAAGGAGCAGCGCTTCGAAGACGAGGTCGGGCTGGCGCACGCAGTCGGGTTTCAGGAAACCGGTCGGCCCGTGCTACTCAGGGAGCGTTGTGTCGTGTTCATGAAGCACGAGGAAGGGCTGCGCGCATGACCTGGAAAGCGGTTGTCACTGGGGCGTGACTACCGGAACGACGTGATCCTTTCCTGCCGGCGCGATGGTGGAAGTGAAAGAAAGCCGGTTGCTTCCGATCTCCCTTGATTTTTCTTTCCGTTCATGCGCAAGTAGGGGCTGGCGTCGAGACAGGCCTTGTCGTTGCCGGGTCGCTGCGGGAGCGGGACCGGATTTGCTGGATTGTCGTCTTGTGATCCTTTTTTTTCAGAGAAACCATGCCGGGAACGCGTCCTCTTCTTCCTTCCGAGCCGGGGCCGGAGCGTCGGCTGCACCCGCGTGATGCCTCGCCGGTGTCGTCGGTGCTGGCGCAGCGCAGTACCGGCGAGGTGCAGACGCTGTTTCTGTCCGGCCGGCTGGATGCCGCCGGCGTGGCGGCGATCTGGGACAATGCGGTGCGGCTGGCCGACGCAAGCCGGTCGCCCCGGTTCGTGCTCGACCTTTCCGGGGTGCAGTATCTGGACCTGGCCGGCGCGAGTCTGCTCACCGAGCTCCAGGTTATACGCACGCGCCGGGGGCTGGGTATGGAGATTCACGATCTGGCGCCGGAGTTCCGGCCACTGGTCGCCATGTTCACCGCCGCGGATTTTGTGGATCGGAGTACGCCGCCCAAGGCATTTTCCCTTCCCGAAGAAGTCGGACGCGGCGCGTTCTATGTCTGGCGTGATATCGTCCGGTTGGTGACCTTTGTCGGCGAGATGTCCGCGACGCTGATACTGTCGTTGTTGCATCCGCGTCGCGTGCGCTGGAAGGACGTCTGGCTCATTTGCGAGATTGCCGGCGTGAATGCAATGCCGATCATCGTGCTGATCGGTTTTCTTATCGGGCTGGTTATGGCCTTTCAGTCGGCGGTGCCGCTGCAACGCTTCGGGGCGGATATCTTCGTGGCCAATCTGCTGACGATTTCGCTCGTGCGGGAGCTGGGGCCGCTCATTACGGCCATCCTGCTGACGGCGCGCTCCGGCGCCTCGTTCGCGGCGGAGATCGGGACCATGCAGGTGAACGAGGAGGTGGACGCCCTGACGACAATGGGCATCGACCCCTTGCGTTTTCTGGCCGTGCCGCGTGTGCTGGGAGCGTTGATCGTGATGCCCGTGCTGACGATTTTCTTCAACGTGTTCGCCCTGTGCGGCGGCGCGGTGGTGATCATGAGCTTTGGCTATCCGCTGGTGACGTATCTGCTGCGGGTGCAGGCCGCGTTCAAGCTGGGCGATCTGTGGGGCGGGCTGTTCAAGGCCTGTCTGTTCAGCCTGCTGGTGGCGGGAGTGGGCTGCCTGCGCGGATTGAATACCGGTCAGGGGGCGAGCGCGGTGGGCGCGGCGACCACGTCGGCCGTGGTAAGCGGTCTGATCCTGCTGACCATCGTTGATGGTCTGCTGGCTGTATTATTTTACAATTTGCGCTGGTGAGGCGGCATGACGGAACGCGAGCAGGGGGAAGGACCGATCATCCGCGTGGAGGAACTGGTCGCCGCCTATGGCGATCAGGTCATCCTGGACGGTGTTTCCTTTGCGGTCGAGCGAGGGGAAGTCTTCGTCATCCTGGGCGGCTCGGGCTGTGGCAAGAGCACACTGCTCAAGCATATGATCGGACTGAACCAGCCGGCAGCCGGGCGGGTATTCATCGAGGGCGAAGACCTGGCCCACGCGCAGGGCTCGGCGTTGCGGCGCATTCAGCGGAAATTCGGGGTATCCTATCAATCCGGCGCGCTGTTCGGCTCCATGACCGTGCTGGAAAATGTCCGGCTGCCCATGGAGGAGTTCACCGAGCTGCCGGAGGAGACTATGAATCTCATCGCCCGGATGAAGCTGTCGCTGGTGGGCTTGCTCGGGTTCGAGCACCATACGCCGGCCGAACTCTCCGGCGGGATGCGAAAACGTGCCGCCATCGCCCGGGCCATGGCTCTGGACCCGCACATCCTGTTTCTGGATGAGCCCTCGGCCGGCCTGGATCCGATCACCTCGGTCGAACTCGATCATCTGATAATGAAGCTGCGCGACAGCCTGGGAATCACCTTTGTCATCGTCACCCACGAGCTGGCAAGCATTTACACGATAGCCGACCGGGTGATAATGCTCGACAAACGATTCAAAAAGATAGTGGCGGAGGGGGACCCTGCGCACCTGAGGGACCATTCTCCCGATAAATGGGTGCATCATTTTTTCAACCGCATCCCGGAAACGCCAGTATAGTTGACGGTCCGCGGCGTTGAAGACGCCGGGCGGACGATATGAAGATTTTTGCCGCGGGAGCCCGTTGAAGGGTTTTCTCCCGGCACTACGGCCCGTCGACAAGGATACAGCAACGGCTCATGAGTCAGAAAGTCAACTACTTCAAAATCGGCATTTTCATGCTCGTCGGTCTGAGCATTCTGTTTGCCGTGGTCGTGTTCGTGGGCGGAAGCGCCATACTGGAGAAAACCATTCCGGCGGAAACGTATTTCAACGAATCGGTGCAGGGCCTGGATGTCGGCGCGCCGGTCAAATACCGTGGGGTGACCATCGGCAATGTCAGCGCCATCGATTTCGTGGTCAACAAATACCCTCCGGAGAAAGAAAGGGACATGGCCAACACGGCCCGTTATGTTCTGGTGGAGATGAAGCTCAAGGCCAGGGTCGTGGATAATTTTTTCGATTTGCACTCCATGCGCGAGTGGATCCAGAAAACCGTCGATTACGGATTGCGCGCCCGGCTTACGACGCAGGGATTGACCGGAGTGGCCTTTCTGGAGCTGACCTTTTTCGATCCCAAGCTCAACCCGCCGTTGCCGATCTCGTGGACCCCGCAGCACGTCTATTTTCCCTCGGCGCCGAGCACCATGAGCCGGCTGGAGGACGCGCTGGACGCCGTCGGGGCGGTGATGCGCGATATCGAAACCATTGATTTTTCCTCACTGGTCGCGACGCTCAACGGTTTCATCGCGAACCTCGATACCGCGCTGGTGGAGGCGGATGTCAAGGACATCGGCGCATTGCTGGTCAAGAGCCTGAAAGAAGCGCACGAGGCTTTGGCCCAGATAAACACCCTGGTGAAGGCGCCCGAAGCCGCGACCATTCTGCCCGACGCGGCCCACGCCATGGCCAGCGCCAGGGCTATGCTCAAAAACGGGGAAAAGGATTTTTCCCAGACCATGGCCAATATTCGCAGCGCTGCCGAGCACCTGAGCAAGGTGTCGGCCACGGCCGATCAACTGCTGGCCGACCCCGGCATGAAACAGGGCGTCGGGCAGTTGCCGGATACGCTGCGTAACGTCAAGGCCGCCTCCGACGACATCCGGCGTAGCGCCTCCGAACTCGAGCGGCTGCTGCGCAGTCTCAATGATCTCGTGCTGAACCAGAGCGCCAACATCGACACCATTCTTGAGGACGCCAAGACCTTGCTGCACAATTTCAACGAATTGACCGGAGACGCCAAACGCAATCCGGCCCGGCTCTTTTTCGGCGCGCCGCCCGATCCGGTCAACACGGAGAAGCGGCCATGAGCGGGCGCCTGGCCTTTTCCTCCGCTCTTATGCTGCTCGTCCTGCTGGGAGCGAGTCTGCCCGGCTGCATGGGTTCCCTCAAGCAGCCGGACCCCGCCAAACGGTATTATGCGCTCACGGTGGACCGGGCGCCGGCGCCGGCCTCCCCGGGCAAGCCGAAGCTCAAAGTCCGCCGGCTGAACGTATCCACGGCCTACGCCACGCGCGAGTTCGTCTACCGGTTGGGAGAAAATGAATTCACGACGGATTATTACAATCTGTTTCTCGTCTCGCCCAAGGACATGTTGGCGGAAACGCTGCGCACCTGGTTCGAGCGTTCGCCGCAGTTCGGCGCGGCACTTGCCCCGGAGAGCGGCGTACGGCCGGACTATGTGCTCGAGTCCTCGGTCCTTGATCTGTATGGCGATTTCCGGGACCAGGCCGCTCCCAAGGCCGTTGTCGCCATACAGTGTTTTTTGCTGCACTCGGCCTTATCGGAGTACACCATTGCGCTTTCGAAAACCTATCGGGTGGAGGTACCGTTGGCGAATCGTTCACCCGAGGCGCTGGCCGGCGCGTATTCCATGGCCGTGCAGGAGCTGTTGACCCGGCTCGAGACGGATATTGCCGCCGTGCTGACGAAACAGTAAGCTGGCGCGGCCAGGCAGGGTCTGGCAGTACGTACGCGACGCAACCGCTCGCCGTTGCGGCTCCGGGTTTCCGACCGGGTCCGTCTTCGCGGGCGCGAAATCATGGCAGGAGATGTTGTCAGGGGTGACGCTGAACAGGCACATCTAGCACGGAGTTGTGAACAGGGAGCGAGTATGCGACGAATACTTGGTATTGTCCTCTTGAGTCTGTTGCTGGCGCTGCCGGCTCTCGCCGGGGCGGAGGAACCCATCAAGATCGGGGCGGTGTTTTCGATCACCGGCCCGGCGTCCTTTCTTGGAGAACCGGAAAAGAATTCGGTCGAGATGGCGGTCGAGCTGTTCAACAGCCGGGGCGGGGTGCTCGGTCGCAAGCTGGAGGCCGTGATCTACGACGACGAAACCGACGTCAACAAGTGCGTGCTGGCTGTAGAAAAGCTGCTGCGCAAGGATCAGGTCATGGCTGTGCTCGGGCCGACGACTTCGGGCAACACCCTCTCGGTCATGCCGAAGTTCCCGCAGGCGCAGGTGCCGTTGATTTCCTGCGCCTCGGCGGAAAAGATCGTGTTGCCGGTGAACCCCTGGATTTTCAAGGATACCCCGTCCGATCGGTACGCCGTGTTGCGCATTCTCGAACACGCCGCGAGCAAGGGGTATAAGCGCATTGCCGCCATTACCGTTTCCGATGGCTTCGGACAGGCCGGCCGGGCGCTGTTGCAGGAACTGGTGCCTGCCAAGGGCTTCGAGCTGGTTGCGGACGAGGTGTATGGCCCGAGCGATACGGACATGTCCGCCCAGCTGGTGAAAATCAAAGGGCTCGCGCCCGATGCCGTGGTGTGCTGGGGCACCAACCCCGGTCCGGCGGTCATCGCTCGCAACCGCGCGCAGCTGGGTATCACCACGCCGATGTACATGAGCCATGGCGTGGCCTCCAAGAAATTCATCGAACTCGCCGGTGAAGCCGCCGAGGGCATTTTGCTTCCGGCCGGCCGGCTGGTCGTGGCCGAGCAGATCCCGGATAGCCACCCCCAGAAGCAGTTTCTGATGGATTACAAGAAGCGCTACGAAGAAGTCTGGAAATCGGCGGTTTCCACCTTTGGCGGGCATGGCTGGGATGGCGTGTTTCTGCTCGTGGCTGCTATCGAGAAGGCCGGCTCGGCCGAGCCGAAGGCCGTGCGTGACGCACTGGAAACGCTGCAAGGCTTTGTCGGCACGGCCGGCATCTTCAATCTGTCGCCCCAGGACCACAACGGTCTGGACCAGAACGCCTTTGAAATGATCCGCATCGAAAACGGTGATTGGAAGATTGTCCGCTGACATGACCGGGCGGATATCAGACGGCCGGCCGCGACGCGGCCGGCCGTTCGTGCCTGTGCAGTGCGCGTCGGACACGGAGCGGGGCGCATGAGCGGAGCGCTGTGCATCGTCGGCGTCGACACGGGCGGCACCTTTACCGATTTCATCTATCAGGACCGCTCGGTCTGGCGCGTGCATAAGGTATTGTCTACGCCGGACAACCCGGCCGAAGCCGTCTTGTCCGGCCTGTCGGCGATTGCGGCTGGTCGCGCGCTGCGCCTGGTCCATGGTTCCACCGTGGCCACCAATGCCATTCTCGAGCGCAAAGGAGCTCGGACGGCGCTCGTGGCCAATGCCGGGTTCACCGACCTGCTGGATATCGGCCGGCAGAACCGAAGCGACCTCTACGATCTGAACTGCCGCAGAAGCGAGCCTGTGGTCCCGCCCGAGCTGCGCTACGGCATCCGCGGCCGTATGACCCGGATGGGCGACGAATCGGAGCCCTTTGACGCGCAGGCCGCCGCCGAAGTCGTCGCTGCCGTGCACGCCGCGGGCGTGGAGTCCGTAGCGGTCGCCTTGCTGTTCTCCTTCGCCAATCCCGCGCACGAGCTGGCCATGCGCGAGGCCCTGGCCGGGCTGGGCGTGCCGGTGTCCCTGTCGCACGAGGTGCTGGCGGAATTCCGGGAATACGAGCGCACGTCCACGACCGTGCTCAACGCCTATGTCCAGCCGCGGATGCGGCAGTATCTCGGCTCGTTGCTCGCGGCGCTCGGCCCGGAGGACAGCCTGCGCGTGATGCAGTCCAACGGCGGGAGCATTTCCGCGGCGGTTGCCCGGCGAGAGCCCGTGCGGACGATACTTTCCGGCCCGGCCGGCGGCGCCGTGGCGGCGCGCGAGCTGGGCCGGCTGGCCGGCTTCCCGCGTTGCATCGGTTTCGACATGGGCGGTACCTCCACGGACGTCACCCTGATCGACGGCGACCTCTCCCTGATGCTGGAATCGACCATCGCCGGCTTTCCGGTCAAGACGCCGCAGATCGCCATCCATACGGTAGGCGCCGGCGGCGGCTCCATCGCCACGCTGGACGCGGGCGGCGCCCTGCGCGTCGGCCCCGAAAGCGCCGGGGCGGATCCCGGTCCGATCTGCTATGGCCGGGGGGAGCGGATTACGGTCACGGATGCCAACCTCTACCTGGGGCGGCTTCTGCCCGATCGATTTCTGGGTGGCACCATGCCGTTGCATCCGGAACGGCTCCAGACGCCGTTCGAGGCCATGGCCCGGGAGGCGGGGCTGTCTCCGGTCGCGCTGGCCGAGGGCATTCTCGCCGTGGCCGAGGCCAACATGGAGCGCGCCATTCGCCTGGTGTCCGTAGAGCAGGGGCACGATCCCCGGGACTACGCGCTGTGCGCCTTTGGCGGAGCGGCCGGGCTGCACGCCGCCGCGCTGGCGCGGCTGCTGCGGATTCCGCGCGTGCTCGTGCCCGTCAACCCGGGCATTCTCTCCGCCCTGGGCATGCTTCTGGCCGACGTGCGCAAGGACTACTCCCGTACGGTGATGCGCGCCGCCGCCTCGCTGCCTGCGGACGAGACGGACAGCCTGTTCGCCCCGCTGGAGGCCAGGGCGCGGGAGGAACTGGCGGCCGAGCGCGTGCCTGAGACAGGCATCCGGCTGGCGCGTTTTCTGGACATGCGCTACGAGGGCCAGTCGCACGAGCTGACGGTCCCGTGCGTCGGGGACGTATCCGCCGCCTTCGCCGCCGTGCACGAGCGTACCTACGGCTACGCGTATCTTGATCGGGCGGTGCAGGTCGTGACCCTCCGGCTGCGGGCCAGCGCCCGGACCGAGCGGCCCGAATACCGGGCCCTGCCCCTGGCCGGTCCGGAGCTGACGCACGCCGCGTACGTCGGTCGACGGGACATGGTGTTTTCCGGCTGCGTGTTGCAGGCAAGGATCATCGACCGCGAGCACCTGCGCCCGGGCAATCGTTTTGCAGGGCCGGCGCTCGTGACTGAGTACTCGTCCACGCTGTTCGTTCCGCCCGGGACCGGGGCCAGCGTCGACGTCTACGGCAACATCGTCCTCGACCTGGACGGCGCGGAGACGCGGGCATGAGCGCGTGCGCAGGGAGTACTCCCGAAGCGGGCCTGGATCCCGTCTCGCTGGAGGTGTTCAAGAACCGTTTCGCGGCGATTGCCGAAGAGATGGGCGTGACGCTGCTGCGGACGGCCTTTTCGGCCAATATCAAGGAGCGCAGGGATTTTTCGTGCGCCGTCTTCGACAGCGCCGGCGACCTGGTGGCGCAAGCGGCGCATATCCCCGTACACCTGGGCTCCATGCCTCTTTCGGTCCGGGCCGCTATCCGTGCCGTGCCCCTTGGCCCCGGGGACATGGCCGTGCTCAACAATCCCTTTGACGGCGGCACGCACCTGCCGGACATCACGCTCGTTGCGCCGGTTTTCTCCGGCGCCGACGCGCCCGCTTTCTACGTGGCCAACCGCGCCCACCATGCCGATATCGGCGGCATGGCGGCCGGGTCCATGCCGTTATCCAGTACGCTGTTTCAGGAGGGCCTCGTCATCCCGCCGCTCAAGCTCGTCGAACAGGGGCGGATCGACCAGCGTCTGCTGTGTTTCATCCTGAGTAACGTGCGTACGCCGGTGGAGCGCGAGGGGGATTTCTCCGCGCAGATCATGGCCAATGTCACCGGGATCCGGCGCATGGAGGAACTGACCGGGCGTTTCGGCCTGGCAACCGCGCAGTGCTACGCCCGCGGGCTGATGGACTATTCCGGGCGAATCATGCGCAAGGTCCTGGCGGATATCCCTGACGGGCTCTATCGCTTCGAGGACGTGATCGAAGATGACGGCCTGGGCAACGGACCGCTGCCGATCCGGCTGTCCCTGCGCATCGCCGGCGACGCGGCCTGCCTGGATTTTACCGACTGCGCGCCGCAGACCCGCGGCTGCGTCAATGCTGTCCGCGCCATCGTGCTCTCCGCCGTGCTTTACGTCTTTCGCACGCTGATGCCGGACCATGCGCCGGTCAATGCGGGCTGTCTGGCGCCGCTGGAGGTGCTTACCCGGCCCGGGACCCTGCTCGACGCGCAGTTTCCAGCGGCCGTGGCCGGCGGGAACGTGGAGACGTCGCAGCGCATCGTGGACGTGATTCTGGGCGCCCTGGCCCAGGCCCTGCCCGCGCGTATCCCGGCGGCCAGCCAGGGGACCATGAACAACGTGGCCCTGGGCGGCGTCGATCCGGTCACGGGGCGGCCCTTTGCCTACTATGAGACGCTGGCCGGCGGCATGGGCGCGGGGCCGCGGCAGCCGGGCGCCAGCGCCATGCATTCGCACATGACCAATACCCTGAACACGCCGGTCGAGGCCCTGGAGTACGATTGCCCGCTGCGCGTCGAGCGCTACGCCCTGCGTCCGGGCTCTGGAGGTCGCGGCCGGCAGCGCGGCGGGGACGGCCTGGTCCGGGAATTGCGCTTACTCGCCGACGCCGAGGTCACCGTGCTCTCGGAGCGGCGCCGGACGCCTCCCTGGGGGCTGGCCGGCGGCGAACCGGGCGCTGTAGGGCGCAATGTCGTGATCCGCGACAACGTGCCGCAGGAACGGCCGGGTAAGTTTCACGAACTGCTGCGCCAGGGGGACGTGCTGCGCATTGAGACCCCGGGCGGCGGCGGCTGGGGGAAGGCGGAATGATCGGATGCCGGCGCACAGATGCCGTTACCTGCGGGAAATGCGCGTGGAATTGACAGCACGGGGCGGTATGGTGCGCCATGGCCTGCTGGCCTTTCTGCCCGTGCTGGCGACCAGTCTCGGACTGGCGCTGTGGCTGGGCGGGGCGCCGTCGGACGAGGTCTTCAAGGTCGTGCGCGCCGCCCACCCCGAGGCGGTACGGCTGCTGCGCCTGCTCACGGACTGGGCCAATCCGTTTTTCTCGGTTTTTTACGGGCTGCTGTTTTTCTATGCCTGGCGCACGGGCAACCGCGGATTGATGCGTCTGGTCCTGATCTATCTGGTGGTGCAGCTCGCCGTGAGCTTTGGATTGGTCCGGGTGCTGAAAATTGCCATCGGCCGTCCCAGGCCCGGCGTGGACGGGCTCTTCGACAGTTTTTCGCTCGCGGCAGGCTATAACGCCATGCCCTCGGGCCACTGCGCGGAGTTTACGGCATCGATCCTGCCCCTGGTCTTGTGGCGGCGAAGCACGCTGCTCTCGCTTACGCTGGGCCTTGTGCTGGCCTTGCTGGCCTTCAGCCGCGTGTGCCTGGGCTGGCATCATATCAGCGACACGCTCTTTGCCGTTGCCTTGGGCGGCTGGGCCGGGGCCGTCATCTACGTCTACGGGGTCGCGGCGCTGCGACCGGAGCCAGGGCCGGCTGTCGCGACATCGGAACACTACGCAGGGAGCGGAGAACAATGACAAAGTGGCTGGAGAGGGTGCAGAGGCTGCTGGGCCTGACGCTGGACCGGGCCTATAGCCTGGGAACCCGGTTCCCGCTCGTCTGGCTGGGCCTGTTGCTGGCCTTGCAGACCTTGCCGCTGCTCGAAAGCCGCGAGCTGTGGTTCTCGGACGAGATCCGCTACGCCGACGCGTTCAGGCAGATGTACGAGAACCATAAATGGCTGGTGCTCTATCTCAACGGCGTGTTCTATCCGGACAAGCCGCCGCTCTATTTCTGGTTTCTGGCCGCGATCAAGGCCGCGACCGGGCTGGAGGGTCCGGCCCTGTTCGCCTTTGGTGCCGCGGCCTCGGCCTTTCTCTTCCTGTCCGCCACGTACGCCCTGGCGCGCCAGGTGCTGGGGGTGAACCGGGCGACCTCCTTCGCGGCCGGACTGGTCTTGCTCAGCGTATTCTATTTCATCGGTCTGGCGCATTATTCGCGCATGGACCTGCTCTTCGGCACGCTGATCGTGGCCAGCCATATCTGTCTGTACCGGGCCTGGTGTAAAGATCACGCGCCCTGGCTGGCTGCAATTGGCGGACTGCTGGCCGGCCTGGCCACCCTGACCAAGGGGCCGCTCGGGCTGGCCTTTCCGTTACTAAGCACGCTGACCTGGCTCCTCTGGCGCTGGCGAGCGGGCCGGCTTCTGCGCCGCGATGCGCTGTATGCCTTGCTCGCCGCGACGCTCGTGCCGCTGCTGTGGGTGGCGGCGGCCTTCGCGCTGGAAGACTCGGCCTATTTGTTGAACATCTTCAAAGAGCAGATTTATCGCCGCGCCACCGATACCTGGCACCACGCCCAACCCTTCTGGCACTATTTGCTGACGCTGCCCGCCGCCTGGTTGCCCTGGACCCTGGTCCTGGCGGCAGTACCCTTGCGGCGTCTGGCGTCCAGGCCGTTCTGGAGGGGGCTGTACGCCCGGCGGCGCGCTCCCGGCGGGTTGCCGTACGTCTGGTGCATGGTCATTTCCGGTTTCGCGCTGCTGTCCGTGGTGAGCATCAAGATCGTGGTTTACCTGCTGCCACTTTTCGCTCCGCTGGCCGTGCTGACCGGGCGGCAGCTCGCGTCCCTGACCCCCGCGGGAATGCGTCGCGTGTATCCGGCCGTGGCCGGGCTCTGGGTGCTCGTGGCCCTGGCCCTGCCCTGGGTGAATCTGGCGCATCCGTGGCCGATCCGGATTGCCGGGCTGGCGCCATGCGCTGCGCTGGCCGCGCTGATTGCCTGGCTGCTGTTCCGCTTCGCGCCGCGACTCTCCCCCAGGTCGGCGTTGCTGCTCTGCGCGTTCGCGACCACGCTCTGGGCCCTGCTGGCCGGGGCACAGCTGGCCCCATCGCTGGACCCGATCATGAGCCCGAAGGCCCAGGCCGTGCGTATGCGTGAGTATATCGAACTGGGGTACTATCCCGTGGGATTTCGCATCTATTCGGGAACCTACACCTGGTACGCGGGCCGGGACATCCACGAAACCGCGGACCCGGACGAACTGGCTGCCATATTGCGCTCCCGGCCGCGCGTCGTGCTGGGCATGAAGAAGAAACACTGGGATGCCTGGGAAGACCGCCCCTCGGGCCTGCGCGTAATCCATGAGCAGTGGATTGCGGATCAGCCCTTCGTACTCGTGGTGCAGGATGGACCCGGCGCCAGGATATGAGGTCGGCTGAAGATATACTTCAGCGCGCTTTTTCCGTTTCCTTCTCCCGAAGAAAGGCCTCGATATTGCGCAGGTTGTCCAGGGCCTCGGCGTTGTCGGGTTTGCGTTGCAGGGCCTGGCGCAGGGCGGCGCGGGATTCCTCCCAGCGCTCGAGCGCTGCCAGCGAGACGCCGAGGTTGTTGTAGGTCCGGCTTTCGCCGGGCGCCAGTTCCAGCGCCTTGCGCAGCCAGGCGATGGCCTCCTCGTGGCGTCCGAGCAGGCCCAGTGTACGGCCGAGGTCGGTCATAGCCTGGTAGTGGTTAGGCGCGACGCGAAACAGTTTTAAAAAGTGATCGATGGCTTCTTCATGGCGCCCCATTTCGCTGAGCAGAATGGCGTAGTTGTTCAGGGCAATTATTGAGCGCGGATTCGAGGCCAGGATGTCGGTATAGAGCGTCGCGTTGTTGCGGTAGGGCAGCGTGCGGTCGAAGGTGACCGAGGCGAGCAGGCCGAGCACTGTCAGCGCCGCCAGGCGCAGCGCCGGCTGCGGCAGATTGGGAATCCGCTGCGCCAGCCTCGCCAGCGTGGCCACGACCAGCACGATGATCCCGATGCCGGCCAGGTATTGGAAATGTTGGGCCACATAGGCGTAGCGCATGTAATAGACGTTGATGAAGCCGAGAAAAGGCAGCACCGTTCCCGAGTAGAACAGCAGCGCAGTCAGCGGCCCGCGGCCCAGCCGCCGGCGCAGGCCCCAGAGTCCGGCAACGGCCGCCAGCGCAGTCGCTGGATAGAGCCAGGCCAGCACGCTCGCGACGTCGATTTCCCATTTTACGTAGCTGAAGAGGATCCCCTGCGGCCAGAGCAGCTTGCCGATGTAGAACCACCAGGCCCGGCCGGCGATGAGCAGCCGTTCGGCCGCGGAGAATGCGAACTCCGTGCCCTTGGCGCCCAGCGTGCGCTCCATGGACATGGCCAGCAATCCCATCGAAATGCTGAGCGCGAAGAACGGCAGCAGCGCCAGCCATTCCTGACGCCGGATGGTGCCCCGTCGCCACCAGATCAGCAGGGCCAGCGCGGCCGGAAAGGTGGAGACGCTCGTTTTGGCCAGCAGCGCGCAGAGAAACAGCCCCAGCCCGGCCAGCAGGACGGGGGGCCGGGGCCAGTTCGAGGCCGTTGGCTCCGGTTCCGCTGCCTGACCCAGGTGGAAGGCCGCGGCGCAGACAAACAGGGCTGCCAGGTAGAACAGGCCCGAGAGCACGGCCGTGAGTTCGGTGATCCAGGCCACGCCCTCGAGCATGGCCGGGTGAACCACGTAGACCGCGGCCGCGAACCAGGCCCAGGGCAGGCCCAGAAAGCGCAGCAGTCGCCACAGCAGCACGCCGGTGCACGCGTGGCCGAGAACGTTGACCAGATGGTAACCGAAGGGATTCAGCCCGAAGACCTTGAATTGCAGCCAGAATGCCGTCAGCGAAAGCGGATAGTACTGCCGGAACGAACCGACTTCGAACCATATCCGCCGCAACCCGTCCAGCGAGTGCAGCAGCTGGTTACTACTCACATAGACGTCGTCATCCCAGATGAAACCGCCGCGCAGGGCCGGCAAATAGGCCAGCAGCCCCAGCACGAGCAGGGCCAGAACGCCGTGAATACGATCATTGCGGTTCTCGGTCATGGAAAAACGATTCCCTCGCGGATGGCTGTGCGCCCGGTCCCGGGCGCGGACTTCTGCTCGCAACGCCGCGCCGCCCGCAGGGGCCGGCCTGCCATTTTCCTGGCCGGAGACTATCCTGGCGTAGAGAAAAACGCACTGATTATTTACGGGACGATTGCCCGGGTCAGGGTCTCGTAGCCCTGGCGGTTGAAGTGGTCCCAGTCGCGCGGGCCGTGGAGCAGCGTTGTCTGGCCGGCTGCCCGCAACTCCGGTCGCGCGTCGATGAACCCCGCGCTGCAGTCGCGCGCCACGGCTGCTATGGCGCGGGCGAGCGCGTCGCTGACCGGCTCTATTCTGCGCGCGTCGTGCAACTCGCTACGCTCGGACCAGATGCTGACCTGTTCGGATGCCAGGCGGTAGCAGGTCAGCGGGGCCGGGATATATACGACGACGAGGCGTGTCGTCGGCCATTGGCGCTGGAGATAGCGCAGGCTGTGCATGAAGACCGCGACGCCGCGCCGTATTTCCTGCTCCGTCAAATCCAGGGGCGGAGCCTGGAGCCGGTCGGGCAGGGCCACGACGCGTTCTCCCAGGCGGATGCGATTGTTCTCGCCGGCCGGAAGCGGGGGCTCCACGTCGACGTACCGGCGCGTGAAGGTGTTCCTGAGCGTATTGCGTAACAGGCGCAGGGCGAAATTGGCGAACAGTGGGACATCGTTCCATTGGCGGGCTCGACCATCGGCAAAACGGGCGTGCATCCGCTCCAGGAACTCCTGGAAGGCGGCCGGGTCCTCCGGGTTCTGCCCCGGTTCTATGGCCGGAAACCAGGTCTCGAGGAAAAAACCGTTGTTATGCAGGTCGTTGCCTTCGTAAAAATAGACGTAGAGCAGCTCCGGCGGCGGCAGGTCCAGTCCCAGGCGCTTGCAGGTGGCCAGGACCTGGAGCGGCTCGAGCACAATACCATCTATGCTGCCGGCGCCGCTACGCCCGAAGGAGAGCACGTCGCGGCCCAGCCGCTCCTGGAGCAGATGCGCGCTGTGAAAGCGGGCATTGCGGTCGTAGCCCTGTTCGACGAACCAGTCGCCCTTGCCCTGCGCGTGCGAATCGCCGGCCAGGCCGACGTAACCAGGCCGGGGCAGCAGTCCGGCCTTGGAGCTTTGGCCCAGAGGCTGCAACTCGCGCGTGAGGTGATGGAACATGGCCGGCCGCAGCCGCGGGAGGAGCAGCGGAAAGAGCAGCTCGGCGAGCAGCCAGGCCAGCAGCACGCCGGCTGCGACCAGTCCCGCGTTCGCCAGCGCGCGGCGCAGGCTCATGGGACGGGCCGTAGCGTTTGGCCTGGGCGGATTCGGCACGGCGGGGCGCTCATGAAATGGTCTGCGCGAGCATATCCAGTACGCTACGGTCGGTGAAGTCGAAACGCAGCGGCGTGAGCGTGATGAACCCCTGGCTGAGCAGCGCGCGGTCAGAATCCGGGCTGAGTTTTTCGGCCGGGATGATGCCGTCGAGCCAGTAGTAGGGGCGTCCGCGGGGGTCGAGCCGGCGCTCGTACCAGTCCTGGTACATGGCGCGGGTATGGCGGCAGAGCCGGAGTCCCTTGGTCAGGTCCAGCGGCAGGGGCGGGAAATTCAGATTGAGCAGGCACTGCGGAGGCAGCGTCTCCCAGGGGATGCGCGTCACGAGCCGCAGCGCGTAGGCTGCCTGATCGGCCAGATCCGCGGGGCCGAAACTGTCGTAGGAAACGGCCAGGGCCGACCGCCCCAGCAGCGCGCCCTCCGTGGCGGCCGAGACGGTTCCCGAGTAGAGGATGTCCACGCCGACGTTGGCCCCGGCGTTGATGCCCGAGATGACGATATCCGGGGGGGCGTCGAGCAGCGTCGAGAGCGCCAGCTTGACGCAGTCTGCCGGCGTGCCGTACACGCCCAGGCCCTGGAAGCCGTTTTCCCGGAATTCCTTGACCCGTAGCGGCGAGCTGAAGGTGATCGCATGACCGACGGCGGACTGTTCGGCCACCGGGGCGACCACCTGCACGCGGTGGCCCGCTTCGACGGCGGCGTGGTACAGCGCGCGCAGGCCTACGGCCTGGATGCCGTCGTCATTAGTCAGCAGAATATTCATTGTTCATTCCATGACTTTTTATTACCCTCGCCCGTGTTGGCGACCGGACGAGCGCCCTCCCTGTACGGTTTCTCGGGTGAGGGGTCAAGCTGCCGGGTACGTGCCGGGCGGCCTGCGCCCGGGACCAGTGCGAGGAAAAGGCGCGACGCGGTGAGCAAGGGACAGTACGTACGTGATCTGACGGCGGGGCAGGCCGTGGCGGATGTGTTTCTGACCGCCGAGGCCAAGCTTGGGCAGGCCAAGAACGGCCCGTACTGGAGCCTGGTGCTGCAGGACGTGACCGGGAAAATCGAGGCCAAGCTCTGGAGTCCGCACAGCCAGGCCTATCCGGATTTGCAGGCCGGGCGTTTTTATTTTGTCGAGGGCGTGGCCGGTACCTATCGCGACCAGGTGCAGCTGAACCTGGAACGCCTGGAGGAACTGCCGCCGCAGCCCGACGGTCGCCCGTCCGTGGACCTGGCCGACTTCGTGCCGCGCAGTGTCCGGGAACCGGCCGCGATGCTGGAGGACCTGGAGGCCATGTGCCGGCTGCATCTACGCCACGCGCCCTGGCGTACGTTCGCGCTCAAGGTGCTGGGCGACGAGGCCATACGCGGCCGGCTGCTCCAGGCCACGGGCGCCAAGGTCATGCATCACGCCTATGTCGGCGGCCTGCTCGAGCATACGCTCAGCGTGGCCCAGCTTGGCATGATGGTCTGTAACCAGTATCCCCAACTGGACCGCGAGGTGCTGCTCGTCGCCGCCGTATTTCATGATCTGGGCAAGGCCTGGGAACTCTCGGCCGGGTTGAATCTCGACTATACGGATTCCGGCCGGCTGCTGGGGCATATCATGATCGGCCTGGAGGTGCTGGAGCCCTTCCTGCGCAAGTCGCGGCTCGACGAGGAGCTGATCCTGCATTTCAAGCACATCATCCTCAGCCACCACGGTGAATACGAATACGGTTCGCCGCGTCGGCCCAAGACGGCCGAGGCCATGGCCTTGCACTATCTCGACAACCTGGACGCGAAGATGAACCAGGTTGCTACGCTTTTCGTCGGCCTCGGCTCGGACCCCGAGGATCAAACCCCGCTCTGGTCGCCGTATCAGCGCTCCCTGGAGCGCTATCTCTATCGCCCGCGGCAGACGCCGGCGTCCGGGCGCCAGGCAGCCAGACTGGATGTCAAGCCGCAGCAGGAGGAGGGGCAGTGTTCGTTACCTTTGAAGGCGTAGAGGGCGCGGGCAAGTCCTCCCTCATTGAGCGGCTGGGCGAGTACCTCGAAAGCCGTGGCCAGGCGGTACTCCTGACGCGGGAACCCGGCGGCTGCGCTCTCGGGCAATCGCTGCGCCGCATCCTGCTCGACGTGGCCACGCAAGACCTGGCGCCGGAGGCCGAGCTGTTTCTCTACCTGGCCGACCGGGCCCAGCATGTCCGGCAGGTGATCCGCCCGGCCCTGGCGCAGGGGCGGGTCGTGCTCTGCGACCGGTACGCCGACTCCACCATCGTCTATCAGGGCTACGGCCGCGGCCTGGACCCCGAACTGCTGTTCCAGCTCAACGATCTCGCCGTGGCCGGACTGTGGCCGCGCCTGACCGTGCTCCTGGACCTGCCGGCCGAGACCGGCCTCTCCCGCGCCCGCGCCCGCAACGACGCCGCGCAGACCAGCGTCAGCGAAGGACGCTTCGAGGCCGAGAGCCTGGCGTTTCATGGGCGCGTGCGCGAGGGCTACCTCTGCTGGGCCGCCCGCCACGCAGACCGCTTCCTGCGCGTGGACGCTACCCTGCCGCTCTCCGAGGTCTTCGACCGCGTGCGCGACGCGTTGGATGCTTTGCCCGGGGAGTAGTCCGGTGCAGGGCCTCGGGACGGAAACGATACCATGGACGAGCGCTCCCTTCCTCCTCCCTTTACCCTGACGCCTGCCATTCTGGCGCTGGTCGTACGCGTCGCCGAAGCTGTGGGCCGAATGACCGCCACGACTGCGGATCCGCTCGCTCCCCGGCTTCGCCGGGCCAACCGTATCCGCACCATTCAGGGGTCCCTGGCCATAGAAGGCAATACCTTGAGCGTGGAGCAGATGACGGCCATTCTGGAAGGAAAACACGTCGTTGCTCCGCCCCGGGAAATACAGGAGGTGCGCAACGCCATTGCTGCCTATGATCGCATAGGGCAGTGGAATCCTTACTCCGAATCCGATCTGCTCGATGCGCACCGTGTGCTCATGGCGGGTCTGCTCGACAGACCAGGGATGTGGCGACACGAGGGCGTAGGCGTCATGGCCGGCGCGCGCGTCGTGCATCTGGCGCCGCCGGCGCACCGCGTTCAGCAGCTTATGCGCGGACTTCTGGACTGGCTGGCGAAGACGCCGGTGCATTTTCTTGTCGTCAGCGCTGTCTTCCACTACGAATTTGAGTTCATCCATCCCTTCCTCGACGGCAACGGCCGGCTGGGCCGCCTGTGGCAGACCGTGATCCTGGCGCGCTGGAATCCGCTCTTTGCGTATCTCCCGATCGAAAGCCTGGTCCACGCCAACCAGGAGGCTTATTACCAGGCCCTGCAGCAGAGCACCGAACAGACCGATTGCGCGCCATTCATCGAGTTCATGCTCCGGATGCTCCGCGACGCGCTCGCCGCAGCTACCCCCGGACTCGCCCCCGAAGTCACCCCCGAAGTCCCCCCTGAAGTCGAGCGCCTGCTCCATGCCCTAGCCGGCGAGACGTTACGTCGCCGCGAACTCCAGGCCCGACTGGGATTGCAGGACGAGAAGCACTTCCGGCAGCACTACCTCCAACCCGCGCTCGCCGCCGGCCTGTTGGAGATGACCGTGCCGGACAAACCGCGAAGCCGGATGCAACGCTATCGGCTTACGGACAAGGGGTGGCAGTGGGTGCGCGTACGCACCGCATAGTCGGGAGCGGCAAAGTGGAGTCTACCCCGCCGCCAGTGCCTCTTCGGCAGGGGCAGAAATGCCGTCGTCAAGAACGATGCGGTTGCGGCCGCTGTTTTTGGCCTGGTAGAGGCGGGTGTCGGCGGCGCTGATCATTTGTTCGAGGGAGATGGCGCGGCGGCTGCTGATGCCGATGCTGATCGTGATCTTGATCCGTTGGCCGCGCGGGGTGCGTAGCTCGGTGTTTTCGATCTCCTGGCGCAGTCCTTCGAACTGGAGTATGGCGTTTTCGTCGGAGGTGTTGGTCAGCAGGACGATGAATTCCTCGCCGCCGTACCGGGCCACGATTCCGGCGGCGCTGAAACGGTGTTTGAGCAGTCTGGCGATTTGCTGCAGCACGAAGTCGCCGGCGTCGTGTCCGTAGGTGTCGTTGACCGGCTTGAAGTGGTCGATGTCGAGAATGGCGACGGTCAGTTCGATGGTTCCGTGTAAAAAATCGGAGTAGAGGCGTTCTCCCACCTCGAACATGTAGCGCCGGTTGTGCAGTCCGGTCAGGTAATCCCGGTCGGAGGCCTCCTTGAGTCGGGAGACGTAGTCGACGATTTCCAGCGTATTGTTCACGCGGCAGTAGAATTCTTCGATGAAAAAGGGTTTGGTCAGGAAGTCGTTGGCGCCGTCTTTGATGAAGCGCGCGGCCATGAGGTTGTTGCCGTGCGCGGAAATGGCGATGATGCCGAGTTCTTCGCGGCGGTATTTCCTGCGCACCTGACGCGTCAGCTCGAAACCGTCCATGTCGGGCATGCTGTAGTCGGTGATGAGCAGCCGGACGTCCGGGTTCTGTTCGAGCAGTTCCAGGGCCTCTTTGCCGCCGCTGGCGGTGAGGATGATGAATTTGTGCGCGGCGAGCAGTTCGTGCAGCATGTTGCGCGTGGTCAGCGAATCGTCGGCCACGAGCACCTTGATGGAGCGGTTGTTCCGGATGCGGCGGATGGTGCGCAGCAGGGATTCGATATCATGGGCGCTTTTTTTGGGGACGTAATCGATGACGTTTTTCGACAGGATATAGTCGCGGAGTTCGTCGCTCATTTCTCCGGTGAAAATGATGGGTGGGATTTTTTTGCCGATGACGTAGTCGACGATTTCGCCATTGGGAGCGTCAGGGAGATTGAGGTCGAGCAGGGCCAGCAGGAAATCCTGACGCTGTTCCAGAACGGCGACAGCCTCAGCGTAGCATGCGGCCCAGACGACCTCCAGCTGCAAGTCCGCCTCGATCTTCTTTTTGACCAGCGAGGCGAAGGTCTTGCTGTCTTCGACAATCAGCACGCGATCCATGCTCATTCCTTGGGATAAGGACGGATAACGTCCCCTCGTCCCAGACCTGTCCGAATCCAGACAGAACCGGGACGAGGACGTCATCCTGCCCTGCGCCCCCATTTCATTCCGCGGAATGCAGGATGCAAACACCCGACGTAGTGCCGCCGTCACGGTAAAACCGGAAGCTGGCGGCGCATCTTCCGGTCTGGATCGACGCACGCAACGTGGCGACACCGTATCAGACTGACAAGCGGCAACTCTCCATGTTCTTCGCCGGCGCAAGGCCTGTCGTCAGGCCGCACACTCCGGATCGGCGGTCGGATCGTGATAGTAATAAATGGCTTATCAATACACAAATCCGTCAGGCGTTGTCCAGCGCCAGCAGCGCTTTGACGGTCGGCTCGAAGGCCTGCGCCGTTGCCGACGCCTGCTGGACTTTGAGAAAGGCGTAGCCTTCGTCTCCGGAGCGGGCCACCTCGGGATCGAGGGGGATGGCGCCCAGAAAGGGCAGGCCCATTTCCTGGGCCAGGGCCGCGCCGCCGCCGCTGGAGAAAATGCGTTCGACCTGGCCGCAGTGGCTGCACACGAAGCCGCTCATGTTCTCGACCAGGCCCAGGACCGGCACGCCCAGCTCGCGACAGAAGCTCACCGAGCGGCGGACGTCGTCCACGGCCACGGCCTGCGGCGTGGTCACGATCAAGGCCTGGGCCGTCGGGCCGATCAGATCGAGCACGGACAGCGGCTCGTCGCCGGTGCCCGGCGGGCAATCCACAATGAGAAGATCAAGATCTCCCCAGTCTACGTCGCTGAGGAATTGACGGATCAGGCTTGATTTCATCGGCCCTTTCCAGATGACCGCCTGCTCCGGACCGGGCAGCAGGAACCCCAGCGACATGACCCGGAGGTTGTGGCTCCAGTCGATGGGCTCGATATGTTCTTTTTCGATGTGCGGTTTGGACTCGGACAGGCTGAGCAGGCGGGGTACGCTCGGGCCGTGCACATCCACGTCGAGCAGGCCGACGCGTTTGCCGGCCAGGGACAGGGCCACGGCCACGTTGACGGCCACCGTGCTCTTGCCCACGCCGCCTTTGCCCGACAGGACCGCCACCTTGTGCCGTATCCGGCCCAGGGTCCGGGCCAGGCGGTCTTCAACGGTCGTACATTTCGTCTTGTCCTGGCAGCTGCTCTGGCTGGCGCAGGACTCGCAGGTCGGTTGACTCATGATTGCATCTGCTCCTTCTCGAGCGTCGCGTCGCTCCCGGCTGGCGGCACGGATGAGGTCCGGGGACATGACAAGGTATCGGGGCAACAGGTCGGTCCGCTGCCGGGCAGGGCTGACCGGATCCCGCGGGCTCCTGTCAGGAAGACTTCTGGCCCTGCCGCTTGGCGGCTACCGCCTGACGCAGCCAGTCGATCCAGCCCTCCAGTCCGTCGCCAGTCCGGCAGGACAGACGGAAAATCGCCAGGTCCTTGTTCAGCGAGCGGGCAAAGCGTTCGGCCCGCTCCAGATCGAAATCCACGTAGGGCAGCAGGTCGGTTTTATTGAGTACCATGGCCCTGGATTCGGCAAAGAGCAGCGGGTACTTTTCCGGCTTGTCGTCGCCTTCGGCCACCGAGAGCAGGGCGATCTTGCAGTCTTCGCCGACGTCGAATTCCACCGGGCAGACCAGGTTGCCGACGTTTTCCACGAACAGGATGTCCAGCCCGTCCAGCTCCAGGCTGTTCAGGGCCTCCAGGATCATGGAGCTGTCGAGATGGCAGCCGCCCTGGGTGTTGATCTGCACGGCCGGCGTCCCGGTTGCCGCGACGCGGCGGGCGTCATTGTCCGTCATGAGATCTCCCTCGATGACGGCCATTTTCATCTCGCCCCGCAGGGCCAGCAGCGTGCGCTCGAGGAGCGTCGTCTTGCCCGCGCCGGGCGAGCTGATCAGATTCGGGACGAATATGCCATGGCCGGCGTACAGCGAGCGCAGTTGCGCGGCGATCCGGTCATTGGCTTCGAGGATGTTGCGTACGACAGGTATTTCCATATTGCCTGCTCCTTGCAATTACTCGGCTTCGATGCGCTCGAGATACAGTTCCTTGCCCGTCAGTACGGTGTGGCCGAATTCCAGCCCGCACGTCGGGCAGGGCATGTAGAGAGGGTCCGGCGGCTCGGGTGAAAAGGTCACGCCGCAGCCCCCGCAGCGGACCGTAAGCGGGGTCTCGACCATCGTCAACCGGGCGCCGGCGAATTCCGTATCGATCGTCATCGACTGAAAGGCGAATTCAAGGGCTTCCGGTACGATATTGGCCAGCACGCCGTGGTGAACCTCGACGGACAACAGGCGCGTGGCGCCGTGTTTGGCCAGTTCCTGGCGGATGATATCCAGCAGACTCATGGCGATGGATACTTCATGCATGGAAAGGCTCCTAATAAAAAAGAACAAAAAGGTCTATAACCCGAGCGCCGGGGAGTGAAAAGAATCACCCGGCGTGTTTGCCGGTCGGGAAAGGATGAAGCTGGCGGGATCGCTGTCAGCTGCGACGGGATTTCATCGCCCGGAAATCGAAATTTTCCAGATCGTTACGCATCGGCGTCTCACGATTGGCGCGCAGCAGACGCCACAGCGAAACGAGAAACATGGTAAACAAGGAACAACCGAGTGCCCATTCTACCGGGCTGATTTTTCCGAAGTCGATCATTTGCCTCTCCTTCTTCTCCCCCCCGTGCCCGGCCTCCGATGACGGCTCCGCACAGGCAGACCAGGGCGCAGTGAATCCCCGCGCGAGACTGAGCACATTAACAAGAAAAAGTCTAGATTTTTTTCATATTTTAAATCGTTTGTGCTCAGAAAATTGAGTGGTTTGGCTCAGGGGGGGGAGACGCCGTGCAGTCAGCAGCGCAGGTGGGGGAATTCCGGCTCCGGCGGTTGCGTTGCATTCGCCGGCAGCATACAAGCCAGGGCGACGCGGCCGGCGCCGCGGCGTCGCCCCCATTTCCGAGACGAGGCGCCAGGAGACGTACGTTGCAGATTGCCCTGACCATAGTGCTTGTCCTGCTCGTGTGGTCGCTCCCGATCAAACTGGTGCAATTGCTCATCCGTCGGGTCGTGCTCATGGCGGATGCCTGGTTTGCCAGGTCCCTGGTGGAGAAGCCGGATCAGAACGACCCGACCTGCGCGGAGCGCTTGCAGTCCTATACCATTTTTTCCTGGTGCCTGGCCTGCATCATTTTCGTCGCCGTGGTCACGCAGCTGCCCAAGGCGCCGATTATCGAGGAAGACAGCCGCCGCATCGCCATCGAGCGCTACTACGGCAAGGCCGTGGGCGCCTTGCGCATCAAGTACAGCGACACGCTGATCCAGGATACGGCTTTTGACGACCATGTTGTGTCAATGCTCTGCGCGGATATCCCGACGATGCGTATCGGCGATACCCGTTATTCGCTACGCTGTTCCATGGACGCCCCCGGGGCCGTGTCCATCCGGCTCGTGCATGGAGACCGGCTCGTGCTCGCCGGCCGCTGGGACATCCCCACGGCCGAGTAGGCCGTATCCATCCGACAGGCGCTCGTAGGTAGTGCGGCCGCTCCCTGACGTGGTCTGCCCGGAGGTCTGTCTGGCAAGCTATTTGCTAATGAAAATGATATGCACCGGATCGAGCCCGGTCCGGTCGCCGGCGAGGGGAGGCGTTGCGAAGCGTCTGCCTGTCATCGGGGCCGGGCGGCCCGGGTGAGGCCGATGTCGTACGGGATGCCACGGGAGCGCAGGACGGGAACGGCCGTCCGGCTCTGGAAAGGCCGGGACATGTCCGGCCGGGGAGGAGTGGGCGGTGCGCCTGCTGATTATCGCCATTATCACTGGAATCGTATGGAGTTCGGCATGGCTGCCGGCCGAGGCCACGGAGCTCGATGGCCAGTACCTGCAGCAGACCGACAAAGGCAGCGTCAACTGGATGACCGGCGCCGCGACATCGATCGGGATCGGCGCCGCGCCGCCCAACGCCGCGAACGCGGCCCAGGCCCGGGCCCTGGCCTTGCGCGCGGCAACGGTCGTGGCCCGGCGCAACCTGCTGGAGCTGCTCAAGGGCGTGCAGGTGGATTCCGCCACCACGGTGCAGAATTTCATGATCGCGGACGATACCGTGCTCTCCAAGGTGCAGGGGCTGCTGCAACAGTCGCAGGTTATGGACACGAAATACATGTCCGACGGCTCGGTGGAGGTTACCGTCGGTGTCAGCATTCGCGGCAATCTGGCCGCGGCGCTGGCGCCGCTCAGTCTGGGCATGAAGTCCGCGCCAGCGCCATCCGGCCCGACAGGTCCTCCGCAGACGCTGGGCCGTACGGGTCAGGATGTCCCGGCGGTGACGCCGCCGCCGACACGACCGGCGGTTCCCGACGAAACCGGCGCTATGCCGGCCCCGGCCAGCGGCGGTTTTTCCGGCGTCGGTCGCAGCGGGCTGATCGTCGATGCGCGCGGGCTCGGCGTCAAACCGGCCTTGAGTCCCAAGATTTATGACGAAAAAGGGAACGTCATTTACGGCGTGGCCTCGGTGAGTCGCGACTACGCGGTCGCTCAGGGCATGGCCGGGTACGTTAAGGATATCGCCAAGGCCGCATCGAACGAGCGCGTGGCCGGAAACCCGCTGACTGTCAAAGCGTTGGCAGTGCGCGGGCAGGCGGAAACCGATCTGGTCATCGACAACGCTGCGGCGGAAACGGTGCGCCAGCAGGCCCAGGTCTCGGATTTCCTGGCTCAGGCCAGGGTCATCATCGTGGTGGATTGACGCTGAAGCCGCCTGCTCTGTCCGGCGTCGCGCCTGACCGGGTTGCGTGGGAAGGGGATTCGCAATGAAACGAACGGATGGCGTACTGATATCGGTTGCTCTCGGTCTCGTCCTGCTTCTGGCCGGTTGCGGCAAGGATCCCAGACCGGCCACGGGGTATATGGATACGCCCGAGCATCATTACCGCTCGGGCATGTATTATCTCGACAAAAAGGACCCCAAGACGGCGTTGACGGCCTTCGAGAAGGCGCTGGAGCTTGACCCCGAATACGGCCCGGCTCAGGCCGGCAAGGGACTGGCCAAGGCCATGCTCGGCGAGAAGGATGCCATGGACCATATCGAAGACGGTCTGGACCAGGCCAGGACTCCGGCAGAAGAAATCCGGGCCATGCTCGCCAGGATGCGGGCGAACATCCAACAGGCCCGCGACGGCAAAATGAGCGACGAGGATCTGGTCGAAAGTTGCGAAGACACCTACGACGACGCGCGTTCGATCATGGACAAAAAGCCCGAACTCGAGGATCCGGCACTCAATCTGGTCATGGGCGAGGCCTATCTCCAGGCCCTGCGCTTCGATCGCGCCGAGGAAATGTTCGACCGGGTCGTCCGTCTTGGCCGGGGGCAGACGGACGAAGCCAAGGCCCTGTGGGAGCTTGTGCAGAAAGTCCGTCGCGCTGCCCCGGAAACCTTGATCGGCAAGCGCATCGCCCTGGTTCGCGAGGTGACGCGTGCGGATATGGCCGCCTTGCTCGTCGAGGAACTGGGCTTCAGCAATTTCATGACCCGTACCGGAAAGCCGGCCTCAGCGGCCTTCCAGCCGCCGGCCTTGGGCAAGGGCCTCGCCTCGAAGGAGGCGCGCGTGGTCGATATCGCCAGCCATCCCCTGCGTCTGGATATTCAGATGGTCGTGGAATACGGTTTTCGCGGACTCAAGCCCTTTCCCGACAACACGTTCAAGCCGAACGCAACGCTGACGCGGGCCGAAGTGGCCATGATCCTGGAAGACGTGCTCGTCAAGGCGACGAACGATATGGCCCTGGCCACGAAGTTCATCGGCCAGGACAGCCCGTTCAGCGACCTGCGTGCCGACCATCCGGCGTTCAATGCTGCCATGCTCTGCACGACGCGCGGTCTGTTGCCGTCGTCAGCCCGCGGCGGCTTCGGCCCCGTGGAGACAGTGCCGGGCGTCGATGCCGTGTTGGCCATGAAGAAAATGAAAAGCGATCTGCGCGTGTTCTGATGCCGCCGGCAGCAGAACGCAGGCCGGCTTCAGGCGGTTATTTGTCCGCAGACCACTTGTACAGCTCGACGACGGACTTAGACTTGCCTTCCTGAATCTCCACCCTGTCCGGGAGGATGCGGCGCAGTACTTCGCCGTTTGGAAGTTTTCCGCCCGAGGGCACCCTGCGTACGCGCCCGCCGGTTTCGATCAGGGCGAACTGCCGGTCATCGATACGGACCACGCCATGCAGCCGCCAGGGAATTCTCGGCGGCGGTGGCGGTGGTGGCGGCGGCGGCGGTGGCGGCGGGGGGGCTTTTTGCGCCGTTGACGTCGCGTTCGCGGCCGCATCTTCCTTGTAGAAAATGCCCAAAGCGCGGGTGCTTTTCCAGGCCTTTTCCATGGAGTCGTAATCCTGGGGAGGAGGCAGGGCCCAGGTGTTGTTGCCATGCCGCGACGAATTGGTCGGCTCGGGCGGCTCGGGCTCCAGTATCAGGGAAATGGCCAGAGCGGCCCCCAGCCAGGCGATCGTGAAGACAATGAGGCGTGGCTTGCCGGAAAGTGTGAACAATGACGCCATGTCGGGTACTTCGAACCTCTTTGGCCGATAGGGATCAGGTGCTGCCGCAGCGCAATCACGGGGGCGCTACGCACGTTACGCCGGCGCAACTGCGTCGCGAGTCCGGCATGGGGTACCATTTGCCGGTGCGCCCAGGCAAGAGCGCAAGGGTAATCGCAAGTAAATGTTCTGTAAAGAGTTGCCGGGAAAGCTGCCAGGGACATTTCATCTGCTTTTGGCGGCAACTCGGCATCGCCGATGCTTCGGC
>CAZGAH010000019.1:0-15432 GCA_964523295.1 uncultured Desulfovibrionaceae bacterium
TCTGGTTAGCAAGCGCCGGCACGGCGCGTCAATCCCGGAAGCGGCGCCCGCCCCTTCTTCTCGCCTGTCTCAGCGTAGAGACCCGCAAACGCCGGGCATACTGCCGCGTGCTTCGGTCAATGCCGTACGGAGCGGATGGTGTCAGGATTCACTGTCAAGCCGGGTTATCGCCTTGACGATATTGGATTGCGTCAACAGCCCGATGATCGCGCGATCACTGTTGGTTACGACCAGGCGCCGGGCCCGGCGCCGCTTCATGTACATGAGCACTTTGTCCATGGGGGCGTTGAAGGGCACGGAATCCAGCGGCGCGCGCATGACATTGGCGACGGTGGCCGTGTCGATGGTCTTTCCGTCGATGATCCGGAACGCGACGTCGCGCTCCACGATGACACCGCAGGAGAAGCCGTGCTCATTCACCACGAGCAGGCAGCTGTGCAAACGATCGATCATGCCCTGCAGCGCCTCGCGCAAGGGCGTGGTCTTTGGGGCGGTGACGATGTTGGAGGTCATCAGCTGACTGACCTGGGCGTTGGAGCAGAAGAATTCGAAGCTCAGCGCGTCGATGATGTCGGAGAGCGTAATGACGCCGCGGGCCTCTCCGGCGTCATCGACCACCACGAGGTGCCGGATGCCCTTTTCGGCAATGAGTTCGCACGCCGCGCGTACGCCCATGTCCGGGGGGGCGGAGACGACAGGCGTGCTCATGGCCTCGCCGAGGGGCTGCTCCGCGAACTGAAACCCCTCCAGGGCCTTTATGATGATCGAGCGTTCGGTCAACATGCCGCATGGCGTCGTCCCCTCGGCGACGAGCAGGCAGCTGATATGCCGCACGGCCATGAGTTCAAGCGCCTTCGAGGTGGCGATGTCGGGCGTTGCCGAGATGATCGTCGGCGACATGATATCACTGAGCGTGAGCTCAAGCATGACACGTCTCCAGTGTCTGCGGCCAGCGCCGCAATCCATTGTGTTCGGTATGTTGCGAGAAATAAGGCTGCGCCTGTTGCGGTCGAAATCCGCCGTCTGCGCTGCCGTATCGCTCCGGGACGCATCCGCTTGCGTCAGAAGGCCACCGTCAGGTATTCCTCAAAGGTTATCTGTCCCTGAAGCACCTTGAACGCGGCGTCCATTTTCAGCGTGCGCAGGGAACCTGATTTAATCAGTGCTTGTTTGATAGTATACGCCGACGCGCGCTTGAGAATGAGTTCCTGAACCCTGCTGTCGATGTTCATGACTTCGTAAACTCCCAAACGCCCCTTGAATCCGCTGTTATCGCAGTTGAAGCAGCCTTTGCCGCGAAAAAAGTGCATCCGCTGCATGGAATTCTGAATCAGCACCTGCATCTGGCTTTCAGGCGCCTCGTAGGGTTCGATGCAATCAGGGCAGATGCGACGGACCAGGCGCTGGGCGACGACCACCAGCAGCGTGCTCGATATGAGAAACGGCTCGATGCCCATTTCGACAAAGCGGGTCACGGCGCCGGAGGAGTCGTTCGTGTGCAGCGTCGAGAGCACCTTATGCCCGGTCATGGAGGCCTGGATAGCGATTTTGGCCGTTTCCTGGTCCCGGATTTCGCCGACCATGATCACATCGGGATCCTGGCGGAGAATGGAGCGTAGCCCGCTTGCGAAGGTCATGCCGGCCTTCGAGTTCAGTTCGACGTGGGTCACCTCGTCAATCCGCGACTCGACCGGATCTTCCAGGGTGATGATGTTGATCGACGGGTGGATGAGCTTGCGCAGCATGGAATAGAGCATCGTCGTCTTGCCGCTGCCGGTGGGACCAGTCGCGAGAATCATGCCGTACGGCTTGAGCATGGCCTGCTCGATGTGCAATATCTCCTTCTCGCCCATGCCCAGCTGATCGAGCGTCAAATTGTGCGAACTCTGGACGTGCAGCCGCATGACCACTTTTTCCCCGAAAATGGTCGGCAGGGTAGACGTGCGTACGCCGACTTCGTAGTTGTTCGCCCGAAACGTGAACCGCCCGTCCTGAGGAACCCTGGAGACGGAAATGTCCAGATTGGAAATAAGCTTGATGCGCGAGATGATCGGCAGAAAATGCTTCTTGGGCAGCGCCGGATACTCCACGAGATCGCCGTCGATGCGCAAGCGCAACTCCATGCGGTCCTTTTTGGGACTGAGGTGAATGTCGCTGGCGCGCTTGTTCAGCGCCTGAAGGAGGATGGAGTTCACGATCTTGATGACAGGTGCGTCCTGCGCCATGTTCTGCAACGAGGTGATCGTGATCGTGTCGTCTTTGTCCTCGAAGTCTTCCGATCCGGCTTCGACGCTGAGCTCTCCTATGAGCGCCGGTTCGGGGTCTTCTCCGGGAAGATGAAGCGACCGGCCGTAGACCGCCCTGAACGTCTCGCGCAGTTCAGCGTTCACACAAAGCACGGCCTCGACCTCGTGCCTGGTGATATGCGACAGTGAATCGATCTTCGCTATGTCCGTCGGATCCTGCATGGCGACCAGGAGCAAAGACCCGCGTTTCGCGAGCGGAACAGCGACGTGCGCCTCCGCGTCCGCTGCGCTTAACAGGGACTGAAGTCCGGGATCCGGAACGAATCGCTGATAATTGGGGCGCTTGATTTTCAATTGACGGCTGAGCGCTTCGACAAGCTGATTTTCCTGGACGTGTTGATTTCTCAACAAATATTGCCCAAGGCGCATGTCGTGCTTCTTGTGTTCGAGCAACGCCGCCTGCAATACCTCTGTTGTCAGGGATCCCGCCTCGACCAGGACCTCTCCGAGCTTTTTCTTCGCTCTGGAAAAAAGCATCGTGCCAACCTATGTGCTTTCAAAATCGATAAACACTGTCACCGGACAACTCGCCCCCAAACGATCGCCCTCAAAATCAGGGCGATTACAGCGCCCGCATGAACCGCAGCAGCCTCTGGCGCCGCCGAGGGTTTCGCAACGGCTATTGAGTACGCTCGTCGTGCAAGACACGCAGGAGTTCAAGATTATTTTTCACGTAATCATCAATGCCTTGCGACGAAGTGGAAACCGAATGAAAGGCATCGAACTCGGGCGTCGCGACGACATCCAGCGTACGCTTGAACTTGCGTAAGACGTGAAAGATGAAGCCGGCAAGGGTCAACCCCAGCATGCCCCAGAAAATGAACATATCCAAAGCCTGATACGAATATCCAAGCTTGTCACGAAAGATGTAATCACCGACGAGAAAAAACAAAACGCAGACAGCTATCCCGACGAGAGACTTTAAAAACAGAAGAAAATACTTCATGTCGAACCGACGCGAGCGGGCAAAGCCCATGACGCCAATGACAATGCTTGCGAAAAATAAGATATTCTGTACGACCAGAAAGGCCGCGCCGCATCCGAGAATGATCGAAACGGCGATCGTGCCGATGTTATCCATGACAATTGCTCCTTTTCACTTGATGTCCCAGGCTGCTTTCGGGTCAAAGGGCGAGCGACGCACATCCGGCACGCTCATGGGCCAGGCTCAAACCCTCTGGGGCATTCCATTGCGGGATTACCAGAAACAGTGTGCAGCAGCGTCCGCCACATATCCTGGGCCAGACTCTTGAATTCCTCGCCTCGAGAACCCGTATTGACAGCGTTTGCTGCGCGTAAGGTGTGAAGCCAGACGGTAATAGCGAGAACCTGGACTTTGTCGTTGTTTTTTTGCAGGGACTCCAGGAATTCTTCAAAACGGGTGATGATTGCGGGTTTCATTTTCACGTAGGGCAGGGGATCCCCAACCGTGACCCCTTTGCCCTGAAAAGAGCGCCGATACTCTTCAACCGAATGCGCGACAGCCCGGATTTCGGCGGGGTCCGCGCTTTGGAGCGTCTGGACGAACTCCTTCAATTCACTCAACTGTAGCCCCTGAGTCGAGATGCCAACTTTCTGCGCCACCCACTTTAGCATGACTCCTCCTCGGTTGTTTGACCCGGCTCCCGGTTCTTCCCGAAGACTCGGCATGGAATCAACGGGCGCCGTCAGCCTGCGCCTCTGCGCGCCTGGTTACCCCCGGAACAAGTCTCTGTGGCGTTCGTCGTCTCCGAGGCCCCCCCTACTCGAACTGTCTCCCCCTCCCCTTCATCGGTTTATACCCCAAGCGGGGCACCCTGAACGTGCGTTCTCAGCATATTCTGGTCTGCGCACGGCTGGAACTGCTGACTTGAGAATTATTCAAAGCACGATTTTACGCTATGGCATGTTAGTCGAACATCACATGCGCGTCAAGCCCTAAAAATTAAAAACTGATCTCCACGCTCAACACAGAGAAGCGCATTGCTCCCGTAATACCAGGCGGATAGATCGGATTTTGGAAATGCTCATCCAACGTCACTGTATGAGTGAAAAAGGCAGCACAGGACGCCGTCAGGGAGAGAGACGGGAACGGATTACACCCGGCAGCACGTTTGCCGGATCGGGGCGTTGGTACCGCGTGGCGGTAAGGGGCCTGGCCCGGTGAATTGTTTTGACATTTGTGTAAGACGTGCTAAGAGTTCGTCGCGTCGCGCGCGAAGACCCTTCACGGTCCGGCGCGACAATCCCACACGGAGGAATGACATGCCCAAAGAGCCTCAGCCCCAGACCCCGGTCGCCCACCCCGCCGCACCCGACGCGCTGGCGCCCGGGCTGCACCCCGTGCTTCAAAAGCTCGTGGACAATATCAAGCCCATAGCCATCGGCCTGGCGGCGTTGCTGGTGATCACCGGCGGCTACGGCATTTACGCGAGCATGCAGGCCAGGCAGACCGTGCGCGCGGCCAACGAGCTGGGGCAGATTCTGACCCGCGGCGGCGACAAGGAAAAGCTCGCTGCCCTGGAGGCCTTCGCGGCGCAGGCCCCGGCATCGGTTCAGGTCATGGCCCTGTTCGAGCTCGTCAAGGCGTTGCAGGAGCAAAAGGACTTCGCCCGGGCCGCGGAGACCTGGAAGACACTCCAGACGAAGCTCGATCCGGAACTGGCCGTGCTGGCGGTGCTCGGTCGGGCACAGGCTCTGGCCCAAGCCGGAGAACCGGCGCAGGGGCTGGCCTTGATCGATGAGTTCAAGACCAAAGCGCCCAAGGCCTATCAGTCGGCCTGCACGGAGGTGCTGGCCGGGCTGGCGGAAATGACCAATGATCTTCCCCGCGCCATTGCCGCCTACCAGACACTGCTCGCCCAGGAGCAGGAGCAGGGACAGGGCAGGGAATACTACGCCTTCAAGATCGCGCAGCTTACCAGACGCCTGGAGGCGAAGAGTTGACGATTCCCGTCCAATGATCTGACGGCGACGCCTGCTCCCTCTTCAGACACCCCTTACCCGTAAGGAATGTGCCATGCCTCATCCCCTGCTGGAGGACGCACCCGGCAAAAAGCTGCTGTTGCTGGGTAACGAAGCCATCGTCCGCGGCGCGTTGGAAGCCGGTATTCAATGTGTCGCCTGCTATCCCGGAACCCCGTCATCCGAGGTGCCGGACACCTTTTTTCGCCTCTCTCCGGAAGGCAGCTTCACCTTCGAGTATTCGGTGAACGAGAAGGTCGCCCTGGAGGTGGCTGGCGGCGCGACGATCGCCGGGGCCCTGACTCTGGCGACCATGAAGCACGTGGGCGTCAACGTGGCTGCCGACCCCCTGATGACGCTGGCCTATATCGGCACGCCGGGCGGGCTGGTGCTGCTCTCGGCCGACGATCCGGGGTGCCATTCCAGCCAGAACGAGCAGGATAATCGCTTTTACGCCCGCCTGGCCGGTCTGCCCTGCTTCGAGCCGGCAACCGCGCAGGAAGCCAAGGACATGACCCGTGAGGCGCTGCTGCTGTCGCGACTCTGGGAGCAGCCTGTGCTGTTGCGTACGACCACCCGCGTGAACCACGTGCGCGGAGTCGTCGAGCTTGGCCCGCTGGCAGCGCAGCCAACGGATAAAACGCTGGAAAAGAATCCCGGCCGCTTCGTGCCCGTTCCGGCCAACGCGCGCCTCCGGCATCAACGCCTGTTCACCATGCTGGAGACCTTCCGGGCCGAGGCCGAGAACAGCGCCTGGAATACCGTCCATGGGAGGGGACGGGACGGGATCATCGCCTCCGGCATCAGCCGCGCCTATCTGCACGACGCGCTGGCCCGACCGGACTGGCAGGGCAGGGTCAAGGTGCTGCAGCTCGGCTTGAGCTGGCCCTTGCCGGAAAAAAAGCTGGCCGAATTCCTGCTCAGCTGCGAACGGGTTCTGGTGCTGGAAGAACTCGAGCCGATCCTGGAAAACGATTTGCGCGCGCTGGCCAACCGCCTGGGGCTACCGACGCCCATTTTCGGCAAGACCGGCGGTCCTGGCGAAGCTGACGGGTTTCGGACCTGTCTGCCGCGTCACGGCGAATACGGCACGCCAAACGTGTACGACGCGCTGCACCTGTTTCTCGAAGGCCAGCCTGCACCCCTCGTGGAAACCTGTTACGTCCCGGACGATCTGCCCGGGCGGCCGCCCAACCTGTGCGCCGGCTGCTCGCACCGTGCGCTCTACTACGCCGTGCGGCGGGTGTTTGGCGACGAGGCCGTCTATTCCAGCGACATCGGCTGCTATACCCTGGGTATTCTTCCGCCGCTGTCGGCCGCGGACTTCCTGCTCTGCATGGGCTCTTCCATCAGCGCCGGCTCGGGCGCGGCCCGGGCCTCAGGCAAGACCCTGCTTGGCTTTATCGGCGACTCGACCTTTTTTCACTCCGGCATCACCGGTCTGATCAACGCCGTATTCAACCGCCACGACCTGCTCGTGGTCATCCTGGACAACAAGACCACGGCCATGACCGGGCACCAGCCGCATCCCGGCGTGGAAAACACAGCCCTTGGCCCCAACCCCGCGCGGGTGGATATCGAGGCCATTGTCCATGGCTGCGGCGTGGAACACGTACGCAAGGTCAGTCCCTACAATCTCAAGGCTACGCTGGCCGCGCTGGAGGAACTGAAAGCACTGCCGGGCGTGCGCGTGCTCATCGCCGAGGAGGCGTGCGTGCTCTTTGCCCGACGGACGCTCAAAAAGAAGCCCGGACAGATGGCCTACGTGGCCGAGCAGGGTGAAGAGGTGCAGCGCTGCCTGGATACCCTGGCCTGCCCGGCCTTCCGGCGTGGCGAGAGCGGCATCGAAATCGACCCTGAGCAATGCGCCGGCTGCATGGTCTGCCTGCAGGTCACGCGCCAGATTAAAGCCAGAAAAAGGAGCGCCTGATGCAACGGACGCGAATCTTTCTCACCGGGGTCGGAGGCCAGGGCACGCTGACCGCCACCAACCTGCTGGCCTACACGGCCATGCTGCAGGGACTGGCCGTCACCTCGGGCGAAATCCACGGCATGGCCCAGCGCGGCGGCGTGGTCGAGTCCACCGTGCTGCTGGGCGGCTGGCTCAGTCCTAAAATCGGACCGGCCGAAGCGGACATTCTCCTGGGATTCGAGCCCCTGGAGACCTTACGCGCCCTGAGCTACGTCCGACCGGGCGGGCTGGTGGTCTCCAACAGCGAAAGCATTCCCCCGCTCGCGGTCTCGCTGGGCAAGGCCAGCAACCCGGATCCGGAGCGTATTGCCGCCCTTGTGGACGCTTGCGCGGGCAGATCGATCTTTCTGCCCTGCCGCACGCTGGGGCTGCAGGCCGGCGCGGCGCAGAGCGGCAATCTGGCCCTGCTCGGCGCGCTGTGCGCCAGCAGTGCGCTCCCGTTCGGCGTCGAAGCCCTGGAACAGGCCGTGCGCAGCTGGATGAAACCGAAACTGGTGGACATCAACCTCAAGGCCGTCGCACTGGGCGTGCAGGCCGCGGAGGCAGCGCATTGACCGAAGGTTCAGGGCAGCCCATGGGTGATTCCGGGCACGAGTTCGAACCATTTTTCGCCACCCTGAAGCAGGTACTGGCGGAGCTCGGACCGCAGCGGGCCTTCCAGCCCGGGCTCAAGGCCATTCTGCGCTCCCTGGCGCAGAACCACGGCTTCTTGCGGCCGCACCTGGTCATTTTCGACCCCGAGACCCGCACCCTCAAGCTGAGCGTGAGCGACGACCCCATCAAGAATGCCAAGGTCTCCTATGAGCCCGGCCAGGGCATTACCGGTCAGGTTTTTACCACCGGCCAGCCCGTGGTCGTACCCCGGATGAAGGATCACCCGGATTTTCTCAACCGGGCCTTTGGCCGCGCTCCCGAGGAGCTCGCCAGTCTGGCCTTTCTCTGCGTCCCGGTGCTGCAACGCGAGCCGGATCTCGACGGCGTTACCGAGGTCCTCGGCACGCTCTCCGTCGACGCGCCCTGCGCTTCGCCGGAACGGCTGGAACAGCAGTGCCGGTTTCTGGAAATCGTCGCCGGCATGATCGCCAATCAGGCCGCGCACCTGCAGGAGGAGCTGGCCAGACAGAAACACCTCATGGCGCAGGGTTTGCCACCCAGCCTCCAGGAGTACGGGCAACAGCACGGCAACATCGTGGCAGCCTCCAAGAGCATGCAGGTGGTACTCAACCAGGTCGCCCAGGTAGCGCCCAGCCGGGCCACGGTGCTGCTGCGCGGCGAGTCCGGCACCGGCAAGGAGCTTCTGGCCGAGGCCATTCACATGGGCAGCCCGCGGCATGACCGGCCGCTGGTCAAGCTCAACTGCGCGGCCCTGCCGTCCGAGCTTGTCGAGAGTGAGCTGTTCGGACACCAGAAGGGCGCCTTCACCGGCGCCATACACATGAAAAAGGGCATGTTCGAGCTGGCCCACAAGGGTACGCTCTTTCTCGACGAAATAGGGGAACTCGGCCTCGGCGCCCAGGCCAAGGTGCTGCGCGCGGTGCAGGAACAGGAGATCCAGCGCATTGGCAGCGAGCAGACCGTAACCGTCGACGTCCGGCTTGTCTGCGCCACGCACCAGCCCCTGGAGGAGCTCGTCGAAAAGGGCCGGTTCCGGGAGGACCTCTATTACCGCATCAATGTATTCCCCATTTTCATCCCCGGGCTGCGGGAACGCCGCGAGGATATTCTCCCCCTTGGAGAGTACTTCCTCGAGCACTTCGCCAGCGAGTACAACAAACACATCAAACGCATCTCCACGCCGGCCATAGATCTGATCACCCAATACCACTGGCCCGGTAACGTCCGCGAGCTGCGCAACTGCATGGAGCGCGCCGTGCTCGTCTGCGAGGAGGAGGTCATCCGCACCTACCACCTGCCGCCGTCGCTCCAGACTGCGGAAAGCTCGGCCACGGATACCACCCTGTCCTTCTGCGAGGCCGTGGCCCGTTTCGAACAGGAGTTGCTGGTGGAAGCGCTCAAAAAGGCGCGGGGCAACATGCTCCAGGCCGCGCGCGACCTGCGCGTGAGCTATCGCATCGTCAATTACAAGGTCAAGAAATACGGCCTGGATACCCGGAAGTTCGCTATCGCGGCCCGGCAGGGCGCCGCCGGATAGGCTTCCGTTCCCCTGGCGACCCGGGAGAACACCACCGCATGGATAACGTGACCGTCGCCGTAACCCAGATGGCCTGCACCTGGGAGAGCGAAGACAACATCGAGCGCGCCGAAAACCTGGTGCGCCAGGCCGCAGCGGCCGGCGCGCATGTCGTGCTGCTGCCCGAGCTTTTCGCCACGCCCTATTTCTGCAAGGACCGGGACGAAAAGCACCTGCACCTTGCCGCCGAGGCGAACGGCCATCCCCTCGTCACGCGCTTCGCCCGACTCGCGGCCAGCCTGGGCGTGGTCCTGCCCGTCAGCTTTTTCGAGCGCCAGGCCGACCGCTACTACAACTCCCTGGCCATGGTCGACGCGGACGGCACCGTCATGGGGGTCTACCGAAAATCACATATTCCGGACGGACCGGGCTATTGGGAGAAGTTCTATTTCTCGCCCGGCGACACCGGCTTCATGGTCTGGAAAACCCGCTTCGGCGTCATCGGCGCCGGCATCTGCTGGGATCAGTGGTTTCCGGAGGCCGCGCGCGCCATGACCCTGGCCGGCGCCAATCTGCTCCTCTATCCCACGGCCATAGGCTCCGAACCGGCCGAGCCCGAACTGGATACCCGGGAACGCTGGCAACGAGTACAGCGCGGCCACGCCGTGGCCAATGCCGTGGTCCTGGCTGCCTCCAACCGCGTCGGCATGGAACAGGGCCAGAGCTGCGGCATCCGCTTCTACGGTTCCTCGTTCGTGGCCGGGCCGGACGGATCGCTGCTTGCCCAAGGCGACCAGGACAGCACCGGCTTCTGGCTGGCGAGCTTCAGCCCCGCCGAGCTGGAGCGCACGCGCCGCTCCTGGGGCTTCTTTCGCGACCGCCGCCCCGAACTCTACGGCCCGCTGCTCGCCGAACGCAGCCCCGCTTCCTGAGCAAGGCTGCTTTCCGCACAAGGCGTTCCGTCCGGTCTCCCGAACGTGCAACTGCGGGCGCATTCCTGATTTTCTGTCAGCGGCAAACACGTCCGCTTCTCGACATCGAGCGCGGGCGGTAGGCGATGGAGCCAGCCTTTGCCGAGGCCTGCGCGTACACGACCTTTTGACTATGCCACGGTCATTTTCTGCAGCCTCGACACAGCCCCATGGCACTCGGCGCGCTACAAGGGGGTAAAAAGCGCGATCTTCCGGCCCGAGCGGCTCTCGAACGTCCGCGACGTTTGCTATCTGACCTACCGGAGCATCCCGACCGAGGATGAAGTGACCGTGGAGCGCAAGCCCGGTCATACCTGGCTGCGCATCCGGCCGAGTGCGTTGGCGTGAGCGTCTGTGGGTCGAGCAGGGCCTCGAACCCCCACATTGCGCACGATCCACTCGTGTCCGAGCATCACGCGCGCAGTTGAGCCAGGCCTTGATGCCAGGCGTCGAGCATGGACGCGCCCACTGTCGCGAACTCGGGGCGCTCGCGCATGTGGCGCACGATGGCCGGCATTGTCTCTTGTACCGCGGCTTCGATCCGGGCCAGAGCCTTCCTGGCCTGCGTAGTGGACAGACCGCAGCGGGTGACGCCGAAGGCGAGCAGCTGCCTGGCGTCCGGCCATTTTTTTGAGCCGTCCATGGTCAATGCCATCTGGTCTGCTGGCAGGTAGACCGTCGTGGTCACCACGTCATAGACCGGCGCCGGCCGCACGGCCTCATGCTCCGGCCTGGCGTAGAGCACGCCGAAGTTTTTCAAGTGCGCGTCGCCGTTGCGGATTGCGATGGAGAAGGCCACGGACTCGAAAAAGAAGGTCAGCGCATTCGCGGCCTGGCTGGGCGCCACGAAGCAGCGCATGGTTTCCGCAGCCCGCTCGTAACTCCCGACGTACTTCCGCCTGCCCGGCTTGCCCTGCAGCACGCAGAAATCCTCGAATCCGAGATACCCCGCCGTCGGTTCGCTCTCCGGGGCGAGGTCGAACCGCTCCAACACGAGGAGCCGGCCGTCGGCGGACAACTCGGCCCGAGTCGTCGGCATGCCGGCAGCATGCGCGGCCTGGAGGCAGAAATACTCGTTCGTCGCCAGTTCGTGGTACTCCCGCCAGGCCTTGACGATATGCGTCGCCCCCTGAAACGTGACCCGGTCCGGTCGGCTGGAGACGAGCCGCTCCACGGCCTCGGCAACCGGCAGCAGCACCTTGGGCTGCACACCGGACAGGCCGGAATGGACTGCGTAGGTGCGCAAGAGGTGCTCGAAGAGTTCCTCGGCGCCGGCTATACTGTACGCGGCCAGGAGTTCCTTCCAGGACATGGCCCGCAACGTTCCGGTCTGGCCGGCGCCGGGATCGGCGAATCGCAGCCGGCCAAGTTGCGCGTGGCCGGTCAGTTGCAGCAGCCGGAAATCGTCCACCTCGCCCACGGCCTTGGAAAAGAGCTTCACCAGCCAGTCGCGAAGCAGCCCTTCTGGAAGGTTCATCTCAAAGATCGGGTGGAGCCCGTGCCCGGTATCCCAGCTCTCGGGCCTCACGGGCATGGTCAGCGAGACCTGGGCTCCGCACGGGGCCCCCGGACCGTATACAAAGCTGGTTCCCAACGGACGCGCGGGCCGGCGTGACAGCACCCCGGCCGACGCCCCGCCGGCAAAGACCTGCAATGCGGCCACGGCAGACAGGTGCGGCCTCATTCCTCCTCCTGCCGGAGTTCGTCGAGCGTCGGCAGGGGCGAGGCGTCTCGCAGGCAGAGTTCCAGCCCTAGCGCCCAGGCCACGCGGTCGATCTTACGCACGCCAAGCTCCAGGTACGCCCCGCGCTCCAGGCTGGACACGACGGTACGCGAAAGCCCGACCTGCTGCCCCAGCTCGGCCTGACTCATTCCCAGCGCCTTGCGCCGTCGCCGGATTCCCTCGCCGATACGGCGCAGCGCTTCACTCATCGGTTCCTCCCCCACCCGCCAGAATATGCACTTTATTTACGACATTTAAGCTTGATTTGAAGATATGTCAATTATTTTGTGCAAAGCACCTGCCCTGCGCGCCTTCGGTAAACTCCAGGCTGATAGAGCAGACATCGAAAAATCGAAGTCTGCCCTCCCGAGCCTGCGCAGCCCAGAGATTGACAGACGCCAAGAGGGAGCATGATATTTTCGAACTTCCCGCGCAGGCTGGTTGTCCAGTCCAGTCGAAGCGAAACGCCGGCGGAAGCGGCGGCGGGGGAAGAGCCTGAGCAAGCTCGCACACGGTCGAGATGATAACGGAGTGGCCCTGAAAATGACGATGCAAAGTCGCAGGGACCTGAAAGAGAAGCAAAGTTAATTTCAGTTTGCTTTTTTTAAAGGTGAACTATACGCGGACATTATGAAGCAAGCTGAATAAGCCTATGACTCCGGGGGCTGTTATGGATGCGTAACGAAGGGTTCCTGTATATCTAAATTTGTGCCATCCTGACATAGCGAGCCGCTAGCGCGGAGGTGTGGGTAAAAATCGTTTTCCAACACAGGGTGCATTTTCATGCTTTTGATGCACCAAAAAAGCCGGTAATCTTGAGAAAATGTTGAAGTCTTGCCCGCGGCGACTCCTGCACCGACGAAACGGTCGGCCAGAGGCATCAGGATTCTTTTTGGGAACAGGAAAAAAACGCTTGACACAAAGCGTCCAGAAGTCTAACCAAAAAACCGACTGAGCACTCAGTCGAAATCAGGAGTTCAAGTCATGTCGAAAAAGAAGGACGCCATTCTGCACGTCGCGATGGTGCTGTTTGCCAACAAGGGCTTCCAGGCCACGACGATGCAGGACATCTCCCGGCACACCGGCGCTGCCGAGGGGACGATCTTCTATCATTTCAAGAGCAAGGAACAGCTGCTCGTCTCGATTCTCGAGTGCATGCGGATCAGGATCATCGAGGAGTTTGAGCGCTACCTGGCTGACCGCAGTTTTGCGACCGGCATGGACATGATGGAGGAGGCGGTTTCGTTTTACCTGTATCTGGCCGGGCTGATGGCGGATGAGTTTCTGCTGCTGCAGTCGCACTTCATCTACCGTCTGGCGGAAGAGAATGAAGACTGTCGGGGGCATCTGGAGGCCATTTACAATTGTCTGGCCGACATCTTCGAACGCGCGATTTTCATGGGCCAGGCCGACGGGTCCATGGGGTCCTTTCATCCACGGAAAACGGCCCTGATTCTTTTCTCCATGGTAGACGGGCTGGTACGCTTCAAAACCTTTAACCTCTACGATGCGGGGGCTCTCTATGTCGAGCTTGTTGATTCGTGCCGCAGGATGCTCAAGCCCTAGTCCGGTCTGGCGTCGGGTCGTTTTTACGGCCCTGCCCTTTTTGCGCTGGTTCAAGGGCTACGACCTGGCCTCGTTCCGGATGGACGCCATTTCCGGTCTGACCGTGGCGCTGGTGCTCATTCCCCAGTCCATGGCCTACGCGCAGCTGGCGGGGATGCCTGCCTACTATGGCCTCTACGCCTCGTTTCTTCCGCCGATGATCGCCGCTCTGTTCGGCTCCAGCCGACAGCTGGCGACCGGCCCCGTGGCGGTGGTCTCGCTGATGACCTCGGCCTCGCTGTCGCCTCTGGCCACTACCGGAAGCGAGGGCTTCATCGCCTACGCTATTCTGCTGGCGCTGCTGGTGGGGGTGTTTCAGCTCAGCCTGGGCATTCTGCGCCTGGGGCTGGTGGTCAATTTTCTCTCCCACCCCGTAGTCAACGGCTTTACCAACGCCGCGGCGATCATCATCGCCACCTCGCAGCTGTCCAAGCTGTTCGGCGTTTCCGTGGACACGGCCGAGCATCATTACGAAACGATCTGGCGCGTGGTGCAGTCCGCCATGCATTACACGCACTGGCCCACCTTTTTCATGGGTGTGTTTGCCTTTGCGATCATGTTCGGGCTGAAAAAAATCTCGCCAAGGATACCCAACGTGCTCGTGGCCGTGGTCGTGACCACGCTGCTCTCCTGGCAGCTCGGCTTTGAGCGTCGCGCCACGGTGAGTGTGGATGCGCTCCAGTCCCCGGCGGCCGTGGAGCGCATTATGGCCTTCAATGCCGCGGTCGCGCGTATCGACTCCTTGTCGCTCGAGCGAACGGAGTTGGGCAAGACCGAAGACGACGCCAAAAGCTCCGGCGATGCCATGGCCCTGCTCGATGCGAAGTTCGAGACCGAGCGCCTGAACCTGGAGATGGCGCACGCCAAGGCGAAATCCGCCGAGATGCGGCAGTCTCTGCGCGACATGTTGTTCGAGGGCGGCCAGGGACAGGACGGGCAGCAGCTGTTTTTCCTGAAGGGCGAGGCGCCGGCCGGAGTGCAGGGTGACGGCCGGGTCTGGCGTCTGCGCGTGGGCAATACGGCCCTGAAGAGCGACGGGCTGATCATGAACGGCGGCGGCTCGGTGGTCGGGGTCGTCCCCGAGGGTCTTCCGGCCTTCAGCATCCCCTCGTTCGACATCAAGGTTGCCCTGAAGCTGCTGCCCTTTGCGGCGATCATCTCCTTGCTGGGCTTCATGGAGGCCATCAGCATCGCCAAGGCCATGGCGGCCAAAACCGGGCAGCGGCTGGACCCGAACCAGGAGCTGATCGGTCAGGGTCTGTCCAACATTCTCGGCGCCGTGGGCAAGAGCTTTCCGTCCTCGGGATCCTTTTCGCGCTCCGCTGTCAACCTGCAGGCCGGCGCGGTCAGCGGGTTTTCGAGCGTCTTTACGAGCGCTACCGTGGTCATCGCGCTGTTGTTTTTTACCTCCTTGCTGTATCATCTGCCGCAGAGCGTGCTGGCGGCCGTAATCATGATGGCAGTCATCGGCCTGATCAACGTCTCGGGCTTCATTCATGCCTGGAAGGCGCAGCCGTACGACGGGATAATTTCCATTATCGCGTTTCTGGCTACGCTGGCCTTTGCCCCGCACCTGGACAAGGGCATCATGATCGGCGTTGGATTGTCGCTTGGCGTCTATCTGTACAAGAGCATGCGGCCGAAGGTGGCGACGCTCTCGCTCCACGAGGACGAGGCGCATCGCGACGCTCAGGCCTTCGGTCTGGCGGAGTGTCCGCATACCTGCGTCGTGCGCTTTGACGGCGCGTTGTTTTTCGCCAACGCGAGTTTTCTGGAAGATC
>CAZGAH010000019.1:15442-56070 GCA_964523295.1 uncultured Desulfovibrionaceae bacterium
AACGGATGCAGACCATGCCCCGGCTCAAGCACATCATTCTGGAGGCCTCGGGGATCAACGACATGGACGCCTCGGGCGAGGAGGCTCTGTCGCTGCTGGTGGACCGGATTCGCAGCGCCGGTCTGGACATTTCCCTGTGCGGCGTCAAGGAACCCGTGCTTGCGGTCATGCGCCGTACGCACCTGTACGAGCACATCGGCGAGGATCATCTCTATCCCAATCTGTCCCGGGCGATATGCTCCGTGCATAACGACGCCTGGCATCAGCCCGGAGAGGTCTGCCCGCTCACGAGTGTCTGCCGTCTTACAACGTCCTGAGAAGTCTGCAAAAGGAGCAAGCCATGACGGTCATCAGCGTATTCAGCGGCATCTGCTGCAACGAGGCGTCGGTGTTGAAGCAGCTGCTCGACGCCAACGGGATGAGGCTTCTGGGCGACGGAGACCTGGTCGCCGCGGCAGCCGGATTGTCGGGCATGTCCGGAGACCGGATCGAGAAAGCCTTTTACGGCAAGACCTCGGTCTTCAACAAATTCACCCATGAAAAGGAGCGGGCGGTAGCCTGGCTGCGTCTGGCCCTGGCCCGCCGGCTGGTGGACGAGGACAATCTGCTCATCTCCGGTTTCTGCGCCTTACTGCCGCCGCGAGAGATAAGCCACGTGCTCAGGGTCTGCCTCATCGCCGACATCAAGACCCGGCTTGCCGCTGCCATGCAGGAGCGAGGCCTTGCCGAGCGCGACGCCGCCAGATTGTTGAACCGCAGTGACGAAGAACACGCCACCTGGGTTCAGGAGCTGACCCGCACGGACGATCCCTGGGCAGAGGCGCTGTACGACATCTTTTTGCCCATGCATAAGACCACGGTGGACAACGCGGTGGCGCTGATCCTGCAACACGCGGGAGCCGAGGCCGTGGCCTCGACGACGCGGAGCAGGGACGCGGCCCGTGATTTTCTGCTCGCGGCGACGGTGGAATCGGCGTTGGCGGAAAAGGGGCATACGGTATCGGTCGCGGCCCGGGCCGGCGTGGTCACCCTGACCATCAACCGCAAGGTGCTGCTGCTCGAACGTCTGGAGAACGAACTCAAAGCCCAGGCCTCGAAGGTCGAGGGTGTGCGCGAGGTCGTGACCCGCGTCGGCAAGGATTACTATCAGAGCGACATCTACCGGAAGGTCGATTTCGCCATGCCTTCCAAGGTATTGCTGGTTGACGACGAGCGCGAGTTCGTCCAGACGCTCTCGGAACGGCTGTCCATGCGCGAAGTCGGCGCCCACGCCGTATTTGACGGAGAATCCGCGCTGAATATGATTCGCGAGGACGAGCCCGAGGTCATGGTCCTCGATCTCAAGATGCCGGGCATTGACGGCATCGAAGTGCTCCGCCAGGTCAAGTCCACGCGCCCCGACGTCGAGGTCATCATCCTGACCGGCCACGGTACGGAAAAGGATCGGGACGTGTGCATGGGCCTGGGCGCGTTCGCCTATCTCCACAAGCCTGTGGACATCGAGGTGTTGAGCCGCACGCTGCAAGAGGCCAACGCAAAGGTCCAAAGCAAGAAGTCTTCCTGAGCGGGCAGAGGGCGCTGATGATGCGTTTGTGGGAAAAGATCCGGCCGGACTTCTGGAAACAGGGTACCTGGGAAGGTCCGCACAAGAGCCTGTTCAACTACCGGCGAATCTGGCGGCTGTCCGTGGGCATGCTGGCCGCGGTGGCCCTGCTCCCGCTCATCATGCTCTCCATCATCGATTTCAAGGTGACCCGTCAGGCCATGACCTCCGAGAAACTGCTGGTCGCGGAGCGGCTGACCTCGAATACGCGCCGGACCCTGACCTTCTTTTTTTCGGAGCGCCTGGCCGGGCTGGATCTGGCGGCCCGCGAGGAATCGTACGCAGGACTGTCGGATTCCAGGCGGCTGCTTGAGGTACTCAAGAACCTCAAGCAAAGCTTCGGAGGTATCGCCGACCTTGGCGTAATCCGGGCCGACGGGTTGCAGACCGCCTACGTCGGTCCCTATGCCCTGCAGAATCGCAACTACGCTGACCAGGAGTGGTTCAAGCGGACCATGGAACGCGGGTCGTACATCTCCGGGGTGTTTCTGGGGTTCCGCAACGTTCCGCACGTGATCATCGCCGTCAAGGCCGGGCAGCCCGATGGCTCGTTTTACGTGCTGCGCGCCACGCTCGACAGCCAGCGTATCGACGAAATGCTCACAGGGCTCGACCTGAGCGGCGGCTCGGACGCCTTTCTTGTCGATAAGGAAGGGCGGTTGCAGACCTCGTCGCGCTCGCACGGCAAGCTTCTCGAGCACATCGATTTGCCGATTCCGGACTACGACGAGCATACGCAGGTGTTCGACCTCGACGATCTGGGCGAAGCCGGGATGATCATCGGCGTCGCCTATATCGCCGATTCACCGCTCATCCTCATGGTCGTCAAGTCCAAGGCGGAGCTGATGAAGGCCTGGTACGCCGTCCGCTTCAATCTCATCGGCTTTCTCGTGGTCAGCATCTGCATCATCCTGCTGGTCGTGGTCAGCGTGGCTACCTATATGACGAACAAGATTTATCTCGCCGATCTGACCAGGGCGCGGACGTTGCATCAGGTGGAGCACGCCAACCGCATGGCCTCCATCGGACGCCTGGCCGCGGGCGTGGCGCACGAGATAAACAACCCGCTGGCCATCATCAACGAAAAAGCAGGGCTGATGAAGGATCTCCTGGTCTACGGCCGCCAGGAGCCCGACCCGCAGCGACTTGTCGCTTTGCTCGATTCCGTGATCGGCTCGGTCGAGCGTTGCGGCGCCATAACCCGGCGACTGCTCGGTTTTGCCCGGCATCTGGAGGTGAGTGTCGAGGCCGTCGATGTGAAGACGGTCGTCGAAGAGGTGCTCAGCTTCCTGACCCGCGAGGCCGCGTACCGCAACATCGCCATCGAGATCAACGGACCGGGCGAGCCCTTGAGCATCGTTTCCGACCGGGGTAAGCTGCAACAGATTTTTCTCAACCTCGTGAACAACGCCTTTCAGGCGATGTCCGACGGCGGCAGGTTGCGTATCACTCTGGCGCCGGTCCAAAGCGGGGTCTCGGTCACGGTCGCCGACGACGGGTGCGGCATCCCTGCCGACGATCTCAAACGCATTTTCGAGCCCTTTTTCTCCACCAAGCGGAAAAAGGGCGGCACCGGACTCGGGCTGTCCATTACCTACGGGCTGGTGCAGGAGCTTGGCGGGGGCTTGGCCGTGGACAGCGAGCTGGGAAAAGGCACGACCTTTACCGTCAGCCTCCCGCTGGAAATGAAGGGGAAATCATCGTGAATGTTTTGTTAGTCGACGACGAGCAGGAGCTGGTCTCGGCGCTCGCCGAACGGCTCGGGCTGCGCGGCATTGATGCTACCTGGACCACAAGTGGTCAGGAGGCCATTGCCTTGCTTGAGAAACAGACCTTCGACATAGCGGTGCTGGATGTCAAAATGCCGAATATGGGCGGCCTGGAACTCAAGCGCCGCCTTGAGGAACTCCAGCCCGGACTGCGGTTCATCTTCGTGACCGGTCACGGTTCCGAGGAAGACTTCCGGACCGGCTCCTCGGAAGCGGCCAGCTACCTGGTCAAGCCGGTCAGCATCGACGCGCTTATCGTCACAATGGAAAGCGCGCTGGCGCAACCCCTGCAAACAGGAGCCAGGTAAGCCATGGATCCCGAACAGCGCGCACGCGCTCTGGAAAGTCTGGCCTTTTTCGGCCGCATCAATGCCTCGGTCACGCACGAGCTGAAGAACGTGCTGGCCGTCATCAACGAAAACGCTGGCCTGCTTCAGGATCTGGCGGCGTTCGCCGACCAGGGGGCTCCCATCGACCCCGAGCGCCTTCGCCGGGCCGCAGGCGCCGTACTGGGCCAGGTGGCCCGCGGCGACGAACTTATCAAAAATCTCAATGCCTTTGCGCATTGCGTCGACGAGCCGGAGCAGATGCTCGATCTTCCCCGGATCGTCGGCCTGCTCGTCGCCCTGTGCCAGCGCCTCGCTGCCATGCGTTGCGTAACGCTCGTCGCACAGACAGAGCCGGTCTCCGTGCGCGGAAACGCCTTTTTCGTGCTGGAGCTGCTCTTTCAGGCGATCGTGTACGCCCTGGAGCATCACGATGCGGCCAGTCAGGTGACCGTGCGGGTCTCCCCGACGGAGCAGGGGGCCTGCCTGTCCGTGGCCGGTCTGGCGAGGGCGACTGAAATGCCCGGGCTGCCGGACGCGCAGCCGCTGGCGCGGATGCTCGGCGCGACGCTCGATACCCTGGACAACGGCGGCGTCCTGCGTATTATTGTACCATTCAAGGCTCCTTCGTAGCCTTCACCATTTACCACCCAAGGAGACGGTCATGGCCGAGAAAGTATTGATAGTGGACGATGAAAAGGAATTCCTGGACACCCTCTCCGAGCGTATGCGCGTACGTGGTATGGACGTCTCTTCGTCCAGCTCGGCAGCGGAAGCCCTGACCAGGGTGGACGAGGAGTTCTACGACGCCGTTGTCCTGGACCTGCAGATGCCGGGCATGGACGGTATCGAGGCCTTGCGCCGGATGAAGGAAAAGCGTCCGGACATTCAGGTCATCCTGCTGACCGGGCACGCCACGGTGCAGAAAGGCATCGAGGCCATGAAGCTCGGGGCCCTGGACTTCATCGAAAAGCCCACGAACATCGAAATTCTTACGGAAAAAATCAAAAAGGCTCAGGCTAAAAAGATGATTCTGGTGGAAAAGAAGAACGAGGAATCCATCAAGGACATACTCAGCTCGAAAGCCTGGTAATGCGGGCGTTGGATTACCTTTTACGCAGTGACCGTGGCCCCGGCTCCGGGGCCACTCGCAGAATGCCTCCACAGGCGCGCGCCAGGGCAGGGGAGAGTTCGGACGTTTGCTCCCCTGCCCGGTCAGCCTGATGCTTACGAACCAACTCCTTCGTTAGCCGGCGGTCCTTCCGCTACGCGCGCGGACGATCGTCCGAGCCACTCGCGCAATTGCTCCATGTAGGAGTAGAAGACGGGCGTCAAGTAGAGGGTGACGACCTGCGAGAGCAGCAGGCCGCCCACCACGACCAGGCCTAGCGGCCGGCGTGCGTCCGCACTGGCGCCGAAGCCGATGGCGATGGGCAATGCGCCCATGATGGCCGCAAGCGTGGTCATGAGAATCGGCCGCAGCCGGACCATGGCGCCCTGGCAGGCGGCTTCCGCCGGCGCCAGCCCCTTGCGCTGCTCGGCAACGGCGAAGTCCACCACCATGATGGCGTTCTTTTTGACGATGCCGATGAGCATGATGATCCCGACGAAACCGTAGAGATCAAGATCCAGGTTGAAGACCGTGAGCGTGAGCAGTCCGCCCAGCGCCGCCGAAGGCAGGCCCGAAAGAATGGTCACGGGGTGCAGAAAGCTCTCGTAGAGGCAGCCCAGGATGATGTAGATGACCAGTATCGCCAGTCCGAGCAACACGTAGAGGCTGGTCAGGGATTGGGCGAAGGCGCCGGCCGTGCCCTCGAACATGGTCTGGATCGTGTCCGGCAGTTTTTCCAGCGCCAGGGCATCGACGACGCGCGTCAGCTCTCCCAGGGCCACGCCGGGCGCGGCGTTGAAGGAGAAGGTCACCGAGGGCAGCTGCCCGGAGTGGTTAACCGTGGTGGGCCCGGATCGCTCGTTCACCCTGATGACGGTATCCAGCCTGACCAGCCGGCCCGCACCGGTGCGCACGTAGAGCATGCTCAGGGCGCCCGGCCCGATCTGGAATTCGGGCTTCAGCTCCATGATGACCTTGTATTCGTCCTTGGCGCTGTAGATGGTCGAGATTTCCCGCTGCCCGTACGCGGTGTAGAGCGCGTCCTCGATGTCCGCCGCGGAAACGCCGTAGAGTGCGGCCATATCCCGGTCGATGGCGACATTGAGTTCGGGGTTGCCGATGAGCAGATCGCTGGTGACGTTGCGCAACTGCGGGAGTCCGGCCAGTTCGCCCTGGAATTTCAGGGCCTCCGCGTAGAGCAGGCCGGTGTCGGCGCAGAGCATGGTGAACATGTAATCACCCTTGCCGGATTTGCCCCCGATGTCGAACAGCGGCGGATTGAGCAGAAAGGCCATGAGCCCGGGAATGGTGTTGGCGCGCTCTTCATATTCCCGAATCATCGCATCGACCGAGCGTTTCCGCTCGGCCCGGGGTTTCAGCAGCGCCACGATCATGCCCTGGTTCTGCAAGGGATTGCCCACAATCTGGCAGTTGTAGCGCACGTCGGGATCGGCGGCGAAGAGCGGGTCGAGTTGCAGCTGGAGTTCCTTCATGCGCTTGTAGGGAATGCCCTCGCGCGCCTGGGCGAAACCGTAGAAATAGTCCATGTCGTTGGCGGGCAGAAAGCCCTTGGGGATCACGACGAACAGCTGGACCGTGGCCGCCAGCAGCAGCACCGCGACGAGCATGGTGGTCAGCCGGTGGCGCAGGGCCAGGCGCAGGCTTCGCTCGTAGCCCCGCAGCAGAAAGCCGAAAATCGGATCGGATTCGGCAAGCCGGGAACTCGAGCGCAGCATCCGGCTGCCCAGCATGGGCGTCAGGCTGAGGGAGATGACCCCGGACAGCAGGATGGCCAGGGTGATAACCTGGGCGAATTCATGCATGATCCGGCCCAGGGTCCCGGCCATGAACAGGATCGGCACGAAGACCACGGCCAGGGACAGGGTCATGGACACGATGGTGAAGCCGATTTCCTTCGCCCCGTCGCGCGCGGCCTGCAATGGCGTCTTGCCGGCCTCCAGATGCCGGACGATGTTCTCGAGCATGACAATGGCGTCGTCGACCACGAAACCGACCGAGAGCGTCAGGGCCATGAGCGAGAGCGTGTCTACGGTATAGCCCAGCAGATACATCGCCGCGAAGGTGAGGATGATGGAAAAGGGAATGGCCACCGAAGCGATGAACGTGCCGGCCAGATTGCGCAGGAACACGAAAACAACGACCACGACCAGGGCCACGGCCAGCACCAGGGTGAACTTGACGTCCTGGACGGCGTCCTCGATGAACAGGCTCTGATCGTATATGGTTTCGAAGCGGACCGAGGCCGGCAGCTGAGCCCTGACGGTTTCCAGCCGGGTCTGGATATCGCGGGCGACCTGGATGGTGTTGCTGCCAGGCTGGCGCTTGACCGCGAGCAGGAGGGTCTTCTGACCGTTGGTCCAGGCGCTGAAGCGCTCGGCCTGGACGCCGTCCTCCACGAGCGCCAGATCGGCCAGCCGTACCGGCTTGCCTTCACGTTGCGTCACGATGATGGAGCGGTACTCTTTGGCCCGGAAAAGCTGCCCCTCGGCCTGCAGCGTCAGGCTGCGCAGATCGCCTTCGAGCGTGCCCAGTGGCAGGTTGACGTTGGCCGCGGCCACGGCCGCGCGCACCTCGTTCACGCCCAGCCCCCGTGTCGCCAGTTCGCCCGGGTCCAGCCGGACGCGCACGGCGTAACGCTGCTCTCCGTAGATCTCGACCTTGGAGACGCCGTTTACCGTGGACAGGTTCTGACTGACGATGGTCTTGGCGTAGTCGTTGACCAGGCTCAGGGGCAGCGTGTCCGAGCGCATGGTGAAATAGAGGATGGGCTGGTCCGCGGGATTGGTCTTGTTGAAAGACGGCGGCGTGGTCATGGTATCGGGCAGATTGCCCCGGGCGCGCGAAATGGCGGCCTCGACGTCCATGGCCGCGTCGTCGATCGAGCGGCTGAGGTCGAATTGCAGGGTGATGGAACTGCTGCTCTGGCTATTGGTGGAGCTCATTGAGGACAGGCCGGCGATGGTGGAGAACTCGCGTTCCAACGGCGCGGCCACGGAATTGGCCATGGTCTGCGGGCTGGCCCCGGACAGCGAGGCCGAAACCTGGATGGTGGGGAACTCCACGGCGGGCAGAAAGCTGACCGGCAGGGACAGATAGGCCAGGATGCCGAAAAACAGCGCACCGAGCGCGAGCAGCGTGGTCAGCACCGGGCGGTCGATGAAAAAGCCGGTCAGGTTCATGGCCGGCGTTCCCCGCCGCCGGCGGCCGTAGTGGCGGTACCTTCCCCGGCCTGCCTGTCCCCTGCCTGTTTGTCCGGGGCCGGCACGACGCTCACCCTGGCACCGGGATAGAGCCGGAGATGGCCCTCCGTGACCACAGTTTCCCCGACCGTGAGCCCGCTGTCGATCACGACCTCGTCACCTGTGCGCAGTCCCGGTGTCACGGCCCGAACCTGGGCTATGCCGTCCGCGACCACGAACACGATTGGTCCGTCCGGCCCTTGCTGCAGGGCGGTTGCCGGGACCTGGATCGCGTTGTCGATGGTGTCCAGCACCAGAGACACGGTAACGAACTGCCCGGGCCAGAGGGCTTTTTGGCGATTGTCGAAACGGGCCTTGAGCCCGACCATGCCCGTCGTGCGGTCGATGGCGTTGTCGACGAAGGTCAGGTCGCCGTGTTCGGGCGGCCCGGCCTGCCCGGGCGCCGCGGCGAACACCTCCACGTTGCCGCGCAGAAAGTGCTGGCGGATATCCTGGAGATAGCGCTGGGGTACGGAAAAGGAGACATCGGCCGGGCTTATGGTATTGAGCACGACCAGGCTGTCCTGATTGGAGCGCACGAGGTTGCCTTCGTCGAGCAGGGCGCTGCCCAGGGTCCCGGCATAGGGGGCGAGTATCTGCGTATACCCGAGCTTCTGGGCCGATTGCCCGACCTGGGCCTGCTGCGCCTCCACGGCCTGCCTGGTCGTTGTGGCGGCCGTGGCCTTGGCGTCGTATTCCTCGCGGCTGACCACGCCCTTTTCGTAGAGCGTCTTGTAGCGCTGGAACTTGCGCGCGGCCTCCTCGGCATTCTCGCGCAGCCGGGCCTCGTTGGCGATCTGCTGCTGCTGGTCCAGGCGATAGAGCGTGGGGTCGATGGTAAACAATCGCTCGCCGCTCTGGATGTCCTGGCCGTCCAGAAAATGAATTTTCATCAGCACGCCGTCGACCTGAGACCGGATGCTCACGGCGTTTGAGGCCTTGACGAAGCCCACGGCGTCAATGCAGCGTTTGGCGGGCTTGACCGTGGCCTGGACAACCGATACCGGCGCGGGCGGCGGTTCGGACCCGGTCCGGGCCGACTCGCCGCAACCGAACATCCCGAGCATAAGCAGCAGAACAGCGCAACAACGCACAACCGACCTCCAAACCCGCGGATGCGCGACCATACAGCCTCCGACGTAGCGCCCGCCCGTCTCACAACAACGGCACGTTCCGGTGGACGCCGTTTTTCACATGGTACGTCAGGCGCGCAAGTCCTGCAAGATCAACTGCGTTTTCCGGGGCCTTTTATCGGCTCTGTCCGACCGGCTGCCAACAGTGCTGCCCCGCGAGCGTACGGCGTATTTTACTCATCGTAACGCGCTCTGTGTCCTACGGGCAGCACATGCCGGCGCGGCATCTTTCAACACAAAACAAAATCCTCAACGACGGGCACACCGGGTTTGCGGGGGACACGAGCAATTTCTATTCAAACTACAGGTGACGATCTGGTTCGACAAATACTCCTTCGAGCAGCCCGAATGATACGTGCCAGGGACAACAGGTAACCACCGAACGGTCCCATAGCCCTGCAGTGTACAGCGCCTGCAGTGACAATATCCATTGTCACTTGAGCAGCAGCATGGTCGCGGTCTGATTGATGTGGCCGATATACTCCTCGCCGTAGGTGCTGAAACCGACGGTCGGGATCGTGGCGAAAAGCCGGGCATAGGCATCGAGCTGTCCTCTGGCATCGAGTTCCAGGGTGCGCAGGATGCAGTTGAAGTTGATACACCCGGCTGCGTGGCCAATGGCCGCGAGCGCGGCGTCGAGGTCGCGACGCGTGACCTCGACGATGTCCCCGGACTGGAGCAGGTGGAGTTCCATGCCCTGCACCACGGTGCAGAAGAAGATCATGCTCTGGTCCTTAAATTGCTGCGGGCTGCGGACATAGGGCTCGTTGCCGACCATGAGGCCCAGGGGGTTGCTGCGGAACATGCTCCCGGCCCGATCGAGGGAGAGGCCCAGGGCCCGGGCATAGGCCAGGGCTGCGGGCTCGCCGTCGAATTCCATGACTTCGCGTCGGGTCTCGTCCACGCGCGTAGCGGTCAAGGCCTTGTCCAGGACCTCGAAGCTCTGGCTCTTGAGCACGTGGAAGCCGCGCACGGTCTTGAGCAGGACAAAGAGGGCCGCGTCGCTCAATGCCTGGCCGTCGGCGAAGACGTGGGTCTTTTGAAAGGCCAGGTCGTCGCCGGCCGAGCCACCGAGAAAGACGAGCTGGGAGCGGTCGCCGAGGCGGTCCATGATCCGTTCCTCGGCCATGCTCAGTCCGTCGACAAGGACCAGTCCCACGTAGCGCTCGGTGTCCATCTCCTCGACGGGTTCCTGGAAAAAAAGCTCGAAGGACCGGAAGACCGGGCCGAGGTCGAAGTCGGTATCCCGCAAGCCGGTGACGGTCCCGATCTGCGCCCCGGCTATGACGTCCGGTCCCAGGGCCATGGCTACGACCGAGTGACGGAGCATGTAGCCGCTGACGATTTCGCCTGCTGTCGTGCAACCGCAGGTCCGGGCCTTGGGGAAGGCGTCGGCCATGGCTTTGGCCAGGGTCTGCGGGTCGTAGAGGGTCGAGGCGAAAAAAATCACCAGCCCGGCGCCAGCAGTCCCAAGGCCGGCGACAAGCTCCCTGGACGCCAGGATCGGGTCCCGATTCGTGGAAAAGGCGAAGGTCGCGGGCATAAGGTCATCCTTATTCGGTGGACTGGCCGGGCGCGATGAGCAATTCGACAATAAAGACGCTTCCCTGGCTGGGCTCTGCCTCGACCCGGATGCGCCCGCCGTAATGCTCCACGATCTGCTTGCAGATGGGCAGGCCCAGGCCCGTGCCCTGTGGTTTATCGGTCAGAAAATCCTCGTGAAGCTGGTGGAATTTATCAAATATTTTTTCTCGAAAGGCCTCTGGCACGCCCGGACCGGTGTCATGGACCGCGATTTCCAAAAAATCGTCCTTCTGCCGGGCCGTGACCGTGACCGCGCCCGTGACCGTGAATTTGGCCGCGTTGTTGAGCAGGTTGATGAGTACCTGCTGGAGCCGGTCCGGGTCCATGACCACGGGGGGCAGGGTCGAGGGCAGATTGAGGACCAGGGCCACGTCGGGCTTCTGATCGAACTGGCCGCGCACGGCGTCCACGGCTGCGGCCAGGATGGGACAAGGATCGAGCTCGACGTCGCGCCAGTCAATGCGCCCGGACTCGATCTTGGTCAGATCCAGGACGTCGTTGATCAGGCGTGTGAGGCGCGCGCCCTCGCGTTCGATGATGCCGAGGTCAGCGGCGATACGCTCGCACCGCTCGCCGAGCTTACCGTCGTCCGTGGCCAGTGGTGCGAAGTGGCGGCTGAAATCGCGGCGGATGATTTTGGCGAAGCCGAGCAGCGAGGTCAGCGGAGTTCTCAGTTCGTGCGAGACCGAGGAGACGAAGCTGGATTTGAGTTCGTCGAGTTTCACCAGCTCGGCGTTGGCGCGCTCCAGCTCGGCGGCTTTGGCCGCCAGATCGCCGGTGCGGATGGTCACCTCCTCTTCCAGCCTGTGATTGAGTTCGGCCAGTTCGGCCTCGGCGCGCTTCCGGGCCTCGATGTCCTCGACCATGGCGATGGCGTACAGCGGCCGCTTCAGGGGGGAGCGGATCAGGGTCAGGGCCAGGGTGGCCCACCAGGTCGTCGCGTCGGGTCGTTGCATGCGCACCTCGGCCTGGAGCGTATCGTCGGGCTGCGTGGCCAGGAGTTCGACCCAGTCAGGCCGGAACAACCGCTCGGTGGCACAGAGCAGGGAAGTCACGTTCTCGCCCTCCAGCTCGGTCCGTGATCGGCCGCTCATCCGCTCCAGGGCGGGATTGACCGAAATGATGCGACTGTCGAGCCCGATGAGCACCATGCCCATGCCCGAGTTTTCGAAGATGGTCCTGTGCCGGGTTTCGCTACGTTGCAGCTCCTCGGAGGCCTCCTTGAGTTCGGTCAGATCGAGCATGCTGCCGGCGATGCCCATTATCCGGCCGGCCTTGGAGCGTAGCGGCGTAATCAGCACCTCATAGTGGGTCTTGCGACCGTCAGTCGTGCGTGTCAGCAGGTAGCCGGACTTGGTTTTCCAGGTGACGAGCATGCGTTTGTCCATGTTCCGGAGCAGGTCCGCAGTGCGCTTTTCGAAGATATCGTAGTCGTTCCTGCCGGCAATATCCTGGTTTTCCAGCCCGGCGAACTCGGCAAAGGCCGTGTTGCACCCCAGGTAATTGAAATTGAGGTCCTTGAAGAACACGGGATTGGGCACGGCGTCGATCAGGGCCTGCGTGTGGTGGAGCTGCTCCCGCAAGGTCTCCTGGTCCTGTTCCCGCTGCGCAGCGTTGCGCAGCCTGGCCTGATCGGCCAGCCAGGCCCGCCGCATGACGTACGCGGTCAAGCCCATGGCCAGGGTCAGCACCGCACCCACAAGCCAGACCAGCTTGTTACGGATGCTGCGTATCTGACTCTGCACATCCTCGACGTAGAGCCCCGTGCCCAGGACCCAGCCCCAGGTGGGGAAGCCCTTTACATAGGACAGCTTGGGGACAATACGCTCAGGGTCGTCATGCCATTGCCAGACATAGTCCACGTAACCCTCGCCCCGGGTCCGGGCCATCTCGACAAAGGCCTGAATGAACGGCTTTCCGTTCGGGTCGACCAGGCCAGTCAGGTCCTGGCCCTCGTGGTCTGGCCGGTAGGGCTGCACCACGCTGCGCTGCTGCATGTCGCAGATCCAGAAATAGTCCTTCCCCTCGGGTCCGTAACGCAGGCCTCGGATAATCGAAGCCGCCTGGCGCTGGGCCTCGGGCCGGTCCATCTCGCCGGCTGCGGCACGACGCTCGAGGTCGTCCAGGACGCTCCAGGCCGTACGAACCTGGTCGCGCAGGGTCTCCCGCTTGCGTTCAAGCAGTGCCCGCTCCAGGGCGGGCAGGACGAGGCCGAAGACCGTGACCACAAACAGCGCAGTCACAAGCAGCGAGGGCAAGGCGATATGCACCAGGCTCTCGTGCCGGGTAAAAAAACCGGTCGGCCGGTCCTGCACGGGTGCAGTACGTTCGGCGGTCAACGGTATGGTCATGGCCGGTCGCTTGCAAATAATGAAGTCGAGGTATGAGTTCCGCTTTTTATACTATGCCAGGCAGTTGGGGAAGTCCAGGCCGAGCAGGAAATTCGTCGACTCAGGACCGTGATTGCCCTCCCGTCACGCTTCAGCGTCGCATGGCCAGGTGCCACCACGGGTACGCTTCCAAGAACAATCGAGACAAGGGGAAAGTCTATCGGTGATGCTGAAGGGCTGCGAACGCCCTGCCTGGTCCAACCGTGCGCCCGATACCCGCCGGCGGGACGCGTCGGCAAAGGCCGGGCAACAGCCTTTGCCGACGTCCTGGCCGCAAAATTACTCCTGTATGCCGACCTGTTTGGCCGCATCGAGCATTTTGGCATCCTTGTTGCGCGAACAATAGTTTATCAGACCTTCTCCGAACTGTTCGAGTTCCGTCCATTTCAGTTCCGTGTCGCCGGAAATGCCGCTCAGATAGCCGTCGAGCCACATCAGCACGGCGCCGGTGTCCTCCGCGCTGGCCCCGGCAATTTCGTCAATGAATTCCTGGCAGGTGTAACGCCCGAAATCGATGTTGGGAATGGCCTGTTTCTTGGCCAGGGCCGGGCCGGACGCCAGACACGCAAGCAGGGCGAGGCAGACGACGAAAGACAGTTTCATGGCTATGCTCCTTGTGGTTTCGGTCGATGACCAGGTGACGGGCATGAGAACTGCCCGAAAAGGCGAAGGGGAAAAGCCGGCAAGAAACACGGGCGGCTCGATGCGGGGGGGGGACCCGGCTGTCGATGGGGAGGAGGCTGTACGGGGCGGACGGTGCAATCGGTCACAAAGACCTCCGAGCGCGCACGACGATATGTTCGGCAACCTGATGTATCTATTTGACTAGCATAGGGCGAAAGAAATGAAAAGGCCTGAGTGGAGAACGAGATTCGGAGCAGGGTATTTCCAAACAAATCAAACAGGCTGCTAAAAAACTTAACACAAGAACGCGCAGCGACGCGTGGGTGGCGGGGAGTCCAACACGACACGGTCGATGGATCGGGTTTACCCGCTGAACACCGCGAGCTTCTTTGACGAGCTGCTCCACGACATCCGCGAACTCGGGCCTGGCCTCTGTTGGTGGGGATGGATCCGCAGGATCGGAAGGGCGCCCGGTGATCGTTTATCTAAGTCCATACCTGCCTGGTGTTCACCTGCATGGCCGTGGTGACGGCCTTCAGACTCCATCGAAAAGCGGTCGAGGAGCCCGGACGCCGCCGTGAGGAGACCGGCATCGGCCGTTTCCGGCGGAGACTCGACGCGCAACATAACGACAAAGTTATCGTTTTCTGTGGGGATCGCTTCGGGATATTCAGAAACCATGAGGCATTTCTGCTGGTCGGAATCAGCGTGCGAGAGCGCGAGCTGATGGGTGAGCCGGCTGAGACCGTTCTCGCGCGCTACCGGGCAAGGCCCCGGACAGCTCGTGATGACGGGCGACACGGGAAGTTTCTACGATGATATAGTGCGGTCGGGATTTCAATGAAGAGGAGCTCGCGCGTATCCGTATGCACGCCACCGGGCCGGAGATGACCCGGAGCGCCCTTTCGCTTTGAAGACGGTCTGCTCACGGCCAGGTTTCAGGGGCGCCGCCTGGAAGATCGCTCCACGCGACGAGTTCATCGGCTGGATAACGCCCCGGCGCATGGCCCGCCGTTACCTCGTCATCAATAACGCCCGTTTCCGCATTCTCCCGTGGGTGCGGTGCGCTCCATGCTCCTCGGCCTCGCCTCCCGCTGCCTCCCCGACGACTGGTATGCCCGCTTCGGCTTTCGCGCTGTGCTCTTCGAGACCGTTGTAAAAAGGCCCGCTTCCGACAACACCTGACCAGCCAGACCATCCCGCCCCCTGCCTGATCGCCCCCGGTATCCATGTTTGCATCATTGGACTTACTCCAAATCTCAAATACAACATGACCTGTCGCGTTCTGTCTGGCTGAAACCGAAAAACCTAAAAAAACGCGCCCCTTGGCGGGGCGCGTCTGGATGCAGATGTCAGGATGAGGCATAGCACCGCGGCGTAAGGAATATGCCGCCGAAGTTTATTCCTTGCAGAGGCAGTGGGGCAACTCGGTGGACCCCAAGATTTCGTAGCTCTCTGAATTGCCGTCAGGCTTGTTGAACAGCTGGAGGTTGCACTTGCCATTTATATTCTGAAACATAAAGGTGAACTGTTTACCGGTTTCAGGACCTTTCATCTTGAAACCGTTCCGCTTCTCCAAGGGTGCTCCCTGGATAGCTTTGGCTATGGCGTTGCCGGCTTCGCGGGCCGCTTTTTCGCCTTCACCCTGGGCCTTGAGAATGGCGGTCAGCCCGCTTCCGAGTTCGTCAGTGCATTTTTTATCATTGACGTTGGTGACTTTGCACGGCGTGATCTGAGTTCCTGGCGCGGGCGGAGGGCTGGTCGGGGCGGCTTCTGTCGCCTGCGATTCCGCAGGAGGGGCTGCTGCCGTCTGCCCCGAGTCAGGCGCCGGCTCATCTGTCGAACCACAGGCAGCCAACAAGGACAGGGCCAGAACAATAGCGAAAAAACGCAGCATGGTCATTGTTTCTCTCCTTCTCTCAATCAACAATAGAGTTTTATTACCCGCCGGAGAACGCCTTGGCAAGCAAAAAATAGCGCTAAAAGAAAAGTGCTCGAAACAAAGATTGGACGCGGTAGGGGCCGCCCTATCGAGCCCCCCCGCACAGATTCCGGCGTGTAGAAATACCCCACCGGGATCCTGCCTCGGGTGTTTGGCTTAGAAACGCCCGTTTGAAAAGGGATGCCTTATTCCGGGCATTGGTATCCAGCTTCTGACGATGAGGCCCAGTTCATGCAACGTTTCTGGCTCCGACGTCAAGTACTTTTAACACAGTATTGGCTCAGTTCCTCGCCCACCGTGTTCAATGCGTCACAAATTCCAGGTACTGCATGGTGCCGGCTATACCCAAGCACGACTCGTCGTAGCCATTTATCGACTACTTCGATGGTACGCGCTCACAGGGTCTAGGCTTTTTCGGGAAAATGATCATATTTCTTTCATGGACCTCCAGATTGACATCGTCTTTCTCTATTCCGCAGATAAGCTCGTGAACACGTCGTGTCCGATGCGCGACAATCTTCAGCGGCTTCGCGATGAAAACCAGGAACTCAAAGCAGCCGTTGAACTGTTCAAGTCTCGAATTGAGCAACTTGAAGCCCAGCTTGGCCGGAACTCGTCCAATTCCAACAAGCCGCCATCGAGCGACAGCCCGTTCACTCCCAAGCCCAGGGAAAAGCAAGTCGATCAACCTCCCAAGACCAAGGCCCCGCGGATGCGCAAGGGGGTTCGACAGCAATGTCTACGGCCCGCCGAGATCAAAGAAATATTTCCAGCGCCGTGCTCTTGCGGTTGCACAGCGTTACGCGATCCAGAGCCCTATTCTATCCATCAATATGTCCAATTGCCGCCCATTCTGCCTGATGTCGAGCATTGTATTCTCTACCGTGGTCATTGCGCTGACTGCGGCGCCCGTCTCAAGGCGCTTATTCCGAGCGAAAAACGCTTCGGGTATGGTCCGCGGCGCAATTATTTGACCGCACCGCCCAACCCCCGGGCCTGACTCTCGACACCCGTGCCGCCTCGGCGGTCCCTCGCTGTATAGGGCGCACCAGTCCAAGGGACTGCTCCACTGTGAAGACTAAGCCGTCAACCCTTGCGAATGATTGTGGCTGAGTGATCATCGGGGAGTATATGCGAAAAAACAGCACGCACGGTTCGATGAGCGAGCGTTGATGCGTAGAAATAGTCGCGGTAGACACGTAGGATTCGCGTGCGACGAGGAGACAAGAGAAGTCGCCGGATGTTGAGCACGTCTCAGCGTTCTATTCAGCCAATACTATTGCGACGATTGCTGGCTGAGCACACGGTGTACTCCGCGCGCGCAGTCAGCTTTGACGTTCTGGGTGGCAACGAGGAGGAGCGAAATGAGGGGCTACTGACTGTCGGGCTATGAACACGGTTCCGGATAGACTGTTGCAAAAATACCTTCAGTCGATTAGGGGGAATGGAGGCAAACGAGGAGCGGCGTCCCACGCGTACGCGCAGTGTGGCCTGAAACGCAAAAGAGTGGCCGAGGATTCGATGGACCTGAAACATCTCTGTGTGCTTGTCGTGGATGATGCCCGAGTGGCACGGCAGATAATAAAGAATATGTTGCGTGAGCTCGGGATTACCCGCGTGTTGGAGGCTGAGGACGGCCTTGTCGCGCTGGAAGTGCTCGGCCGAGAAAAGGCCGGGCTGATCCTCTCGGACTGGAACATGCCCCGGATGTCGGGCATCGAGCTGCTCAAAAAGGTCCGCGCCACGCCCTCGCTACGCAGTCTGCCCTTTGTGATGGTCACCGCCGAGCGGATGGATACCAACATCATCGAGGCCGTGCAGTCCGGGGTCAACGGGTACATCACAAAGCCATTCGGTGCCAAGGAGCTGGAAAAGAAGATCCGGCAGGCCCTGCGTCTGGAGTAAGCTGCGCGCCGGTGTCACATTTCCTGCCATACCGGATACACTACGCCGGGCAAAAAAACTGTTGACACTCCCCCCCCCGCAAGGACTATGAATGGGTTGAGAGGAGGCTTTTACGTCCATGCTCTTCTCATTTCAGGCAATACTCACTCTGCCGCAACCCGCCAGTTCCCGGATCGCCGTCAGCTGACCATTCTGCCGGGGTCCTTTGCTTTTCGGTCGGGTTTGTGTCGTTGTCCTCTTCCGGCAGAGACGGGAAACGATGTTTTCAACGGCATTGCATTCGAGGTAGCGTTACTGTGGCAAATCCGCTGGATGGCAAGCTCAAGCAATACGAAACAACGGTCGTCGAATTTATCCGCAAGCAGAACGGTCATTTTCTTATTGCAAGCCATGACAATACCTTTATCCGTGTCTTCCGGACAACGATAAGCAAGCATCTGGCGCTCGATGATGATTGCATCAGCGTTGTCATCGATGAAAACAGGATATTGAAGAGCCTAAAAGAGTGTTTTTCGCGCAACAAGTCGCTGGTTCTGTTCGTCGAGCGTGTCTTCAACAACAGGGAAACCGGGTTTCTCATCAAGCAGATCAAGGAGGCCTTTCCTGCGGTCAAGATCATTATCATGACCGTAGAGGCCGAGCGCCAGCGTCTTGTCCTGCTGCATGAAATCGGCGCCGACAATTTCGTTTCCAAGCCTATTTCCATCAATACCCTTATCGAGAAAATCGCCTTTACCATCAAGCCCCAGGGAAAGATTGGCAAGCTCATCGACTCGGGCAAACTCCTGGTCGACCAGGGCTCGCATGAGCAGGCCCTGAAGCTCGCGCGACAGATTCTCGAACTCAAGCCCAATAGCGCCGCCGGCTATATGCTCATGGGCGACGCCTATCGGGGCATGGGCAAGCGGGACAAGGCCGTGGAGGCTTACGAAGAGGCCAGCCAGCAGGCCAAGCTTTTCCTGGAGCCGCTCAAAAAACTCGCCGAATTCTATAACGCCGAGGGGGATCAGGAAAAGCAGCTCAAGTATCTTGAAAAACTCGACAAGTTGAGTCCGCTCAATGTTGACCGCAAGGTGGACATGGGACAGATTCATGTCGAACTCGGCAACGAGGACCGGGCCGAAGAATTGTTCGAGGTCGCCATGTCGCAGGCCAAACGGGAGGCCCAAACCTACATAGAGGATATTTCTTCAAAGATCGGCGACATTTATGCCAAGAAAAATCCGGAAAAGGCGGTGAAGTATTACCGCACGGCCCTGGAGACCAAAGGCGGGCATCTCGACAAGACCGATATCAAGACGTTCAACCTGCTGGGCATTGCCCTGCGTCGTCAGGGCAAGTGGCAGGAGGCCATCGATGAGTACGAAAAGGCGCTCAAAATTTCGCCGGACGACGAAAATCTCTTCTACAACACGGCGATGGCCTACGCCGAGGGGCATGAATTCGGCAAGGCCTTTGATTCCATTCGCAAGACCCTCGAACTCAATCCGAATTTTTACACCAACGATCCGGTTCTCGCCTACAATGTCGGCCTGATCTACGCCAAGTCCAACCGTGTCGACCAGGCCAGACGTCTGCTGCAACATTCCCTCAGGCTCGATCCGTCCTTCCAGAGTCCCAAAAAACTGCTTGCGGCCCTGGAGTGACCCCCTCTGCGGAAGAAATATCCTCCAGTGCGCTCTGTGCGGGGTTCCTGCCGGGAGTGGCGACATCCAGGGATCTCTGGTTTGCATACCCGTCGCATAGCTTGTGCCGTCACGATTGACGCTGTGATTCTGGATCGGGACCGTAGACGAGCGGCCCGAAGAGGTATATACGTGCTGCTGGAAACGGCGGGCACCCGGCTTCGGGTTGCGAGGCGCCGGCACCACAAACTATGACTAGGCGCTATGTTTTTGGCCCCGTCCCCTCGGGGCGGCTGGGGCGTTCGCTCGGCCTGGACCTGACCGGCAGCACCATCTGCAGTTTCGACTGCCTCTATTGCGAGGCCGGACCGACTACACTGCTGACCATGGACCGCCGCTCATGGGTTCCTGCGGCTGCGCTGCTTGATGAATTACGCGCGTGGAAGCTGGACCATGGCGATGAACTCGATCACGTCACCCTGGGCGGTTCTGGCGAGCCCTGTCTGCACGCGGATCTGGACGAAATCGTGATCGGCGTACGATCCATTTTCCCCCATGTCCGGCTGGCCGTTCTGACCAACAGTTCCCTTTTGTCCGACCCGGCGGTCCGGTCCGGGCTGATGCCGGCGGATGTGGTGCTGCCGTCGCTGGACACTCTGGTGCCGGACGAATTCGCGCGCATCAACCGGGCGCACCCGTCCGTCGATCTGGCTGCCATGGCCCGCGGGATTCTGGACTTTCGGGCCGCCTATGACGGATGTCTCCGGCTCGAGACCCTGCTGCTCGCGGACATCAATGACACCGAGGAAAATTGTGCCCTTCTGGAGGATTTTTGTCGCCGGCTCGTGCCTGATGCCGTGGACGTGGTCACGATGAGCCGACCCGGAGCGCATGCCGGCGCGTTTCCGGCGGCCAGGGGGCGATTGGAGCGGTTTCGCGCTGCACTCTGCCGCCAGTCAGGGTCGGGCAAGGGAGTTGCCACGCCGGCTTCTTTCAGGCAGAACGTGAGCGGCGCCTCTCCGGCCCAGGACCTTGCAACGCTCGCCAGGAGACTTTGCCAGTCATTGCGCCGCCGGCCGCAGACCGCAGGCCAGCTGGCGGCAGGACTGGCCGTTTCGCCGGAGCAGGTCGAGCGTACGCTTGAACTGCTGGTTGCTCGTGGGGAAGTCGAACCGGACCCCCACGACAAGGCTTTTTTTCGTCGCACAGTCCAGGCCGGATCGCGCCTGGTCAGGCCATGAGCCTGGAACCGTGCCGGGGCGAAACCGCCCGGCCCGGGCGACATACATTTTTTACACGCGAATATGACCAGAACCGGCTGCACGAAGACCGCACGGTCCTGAGCCGGGAACCGGTCCGCCGCCCAAGGGGGCATCATGGAAAATCATCCCACGGACATGTCCAACCGTCAACAGCAGACGAACGAATCAACCGATAAACCCGCCGGAGCATCCGATTCGGGCAACCAGCCCCTGGATATCCGCCGCGCGGGCTCAGACGCGACGCCTCCGCCTTTTGACGCCGCGCAATCGCTTTCTCCTCCGGAGCCGTTCATACCGGCTGACTCGGGCGAGGGGCACGATCCCGGAGATACGCATCCTGGCGAGCCGGACGGGCCGCAGGCGGAAGAGGCCCCCCGGGCGCGCAAGTCCCGTCGGGGCGGCCGGTCGGGCGCGCAGCGCAAACGCCGGGCCGCCAAGGCGGCCGAACAGGCGGCCGAGGCGCAGCGCAAGGACGGTCAGGCAGACGATGACTCCGCTCAGGAGGAATCGTCCGGGCAGGCCGATGCCGCCGCCACGGGGACTGTTCCCGAAGCCGCGACACAGGCAGCCCGGGATGAGGAAGCGTCAGACAAGGGCAAGAAGTCTCGCCGCAAGATGTTCATCAGCGTGCTGCCTGGAGAGCAGGCGGAAGTCGTGCTGGTCGAAGATGGCAAGGTGCAGGAATATTACGTGGAAATGGTGCATCAGGCCAAGATCAAGGGGAACATCTACAAGGGCGTGATTCACAACGTCGATACGTCGCTGCAAGCCGCTTTCGTCAATTATGGAGCCGAGAAGAACGGCTTTCTCCAGATCGACGAAGTACACCCCGAGTATTACCAGCAGCCCCATGACCAGAACAAGGGGCATAAGTACCCGCTCATCCAGCGCGTGCTGAAAAGCGGGCAGGAGATACTCATTCAGATCGTCAAGGAGCCGACCGGAAACAAAGGCGCCTTTGTTACGACCTACATTTCCCTGCCGGGTCGCTACGTCGTGCTGACGCCCGGGCGCGAGCAGCTGGGCGTATCGCGCAAGGTGGAAGACGAGGCCGAGCGCGCGCGTCTCAAGGAACTCATGTCCGGGTTGACGCCGGGCGAGGGCCTGGGGCTCATCGTGCGCACGGCCAGCATCGGGCAGAGCAAAACCAGCCTTTCCAAGGATTTGCAGTTCCTCAAACGGCTCTGGAAGGAAATCAGGCGCAAGGGCTCCACCGAGAGTGCTCCGGCGCTGATCTACGAGGAGCCGGAGCTGGCCTCTCGCGCCATACGCGACTACCTGACCGAAGACGTTGCCGAAGTCTGGGTCGACGACAAGCGGACGGCAGACAAGGTGACGGAGTTCGCCTCCCTGATCTATCCGCGACGGCCCAACCTGGTGAAGCTGCACAACCAGGCCGACCGCTCGATCTGGGAGCGTTTCAATGTACAGAAACAGCTCGAACAAATCTATTCGCGCACAGTCACCTTGCCCTCGGGCGGACAACTCGTCTTCGACCAGACCGAGGCGCTGATGGCCGTGGACATCAATTCCGGGAAGATCGGCGGCAAGGCCAGTTTTCATGAAATGGCGCTCAGGACGAACATCGAGGCCGCGCAGGTCATTGCCCAGCAGCTGCGCCTGCGCGACGTCGGCGGACAGATTGTTATCGATTTCATCGAAATGAAGGACCGCAAGCATTGGGCTGAGGTCGAAAAGACGTTGCGCACCGAGCTGAAAACCGACCGGGCCAGGCACGATGTGGGCCGGATGAGCAAATTCGGGCTGCTGGAGGTGGTCCGGCAGCGCCTGGGCTCTTCGGCGCTGTCGCTGAGCATGGAGCCCTGCCCCTGCTGTGGCGGATCCGGCACGCGCCGCAATCTGGAATGGCAGGCCCAGCAGGCCCTGAAGGACATCAAGCGCCAGCTCCGGATCGAGAAACGTCACCAGCCCCTGGAGTACAAGGCGCCGTCGGAGCTGGCCCTGTACCTGCTCAACCAGAAGCGCAGCAAATTGCTCGATCTGGAGCAGGAATTCGACACGCAGATACACGTCGAAACGCTTTAGAGCCTCTTAGCTTTGAAAAAGGTTAGATGCTCTTATGCATTTCCCTGAAACAATGGGACAGTGTTCGGGGGCAGAGCCTTGTTTCAAGGCGAAAATGCGCTAACCGGGAATACTCGTGACCGACCCCACTCCCTTGCCCCCCGCTTCCGAGCCCGCACGACAGGATCAGTCCGGCGAGGTGTCCCGAGTGCTGCTCCACATCTGCTGCGGCCCCTGCGCCATCTGGCCCCTGCTCCGGCTTCGGGAGCAGGGGATCGGGGTGACCGGGTTCTTTTACAACCCGAACATTCACCCGCTTCAGGAATACCTGCGACGGCGCCAGGCGCTGGCGGACCTGGCCCATATCATGGCGTTCGACGTGATCTGGGGCGACATTGGCTACGATCCCGCAGTGTTCTTTCACGCCGTCCATCGCCGCGAAGACAATCGCTGCTTCCATTGCTACGCTCTTCGGCTGGAGAAGACGCGGGACGCCGCACAACACCTTGCTTTCGATGCCTTCAGCTCCACCCTGCTCTATTCCAGATATCAGCAGCACGAAACCATTGCCGACGTCGGCGCCATGCTGGCCAATTCCTTGCATGGGCCGTCGTTTCATTATGAAGATTTCCGGGTTGGCTGGAAGAAAGGCATCATCCGATCCAAAGAACTGGGGCTGTATCGCCAGCCGTATTGCGGCTGCCTGTACAGCGAATTCGAGCGCTATCACAAGGCTCTCGAGGCAGTCGCGGCGCAGCCGGTCGTGCAACGGGCGCGCACTGACGAACCGGAGACATAAAAAAAGAGTTCAAATTGTCTGCGCCCTGCCGTAAGGTGTCGTTGTCCCTGGTGCGCCCGCCGACCCGGTCGCAAGGACGCCGCACGCGCGCTATTCTACTTCCTCGGGGGTATTGTTCATGTCACAACGCACCGTCCTCGCTGTCATTCTGGCCATTGCCACGCTCGTGGCCATTGTTCTGAGCATTGCCGCTTCGCAGGCCTCCGTACCGAACTGGCTCACGGCCTCGCTGACCGGACTGACGCTGCTGCTGGCCGTCGGCTTTGCGCTGGCCTGGTTTTCGCTCGCCACGCCGCTCGGGCAGCTGCTCGATGCGGCCCGCAGCCTGGCCTCGGGCGCTGCACCGGCCGAACCGCTGCAGGCGCCCGGCGAGCTTTCCGTGCTGGCCACTGCCATGCATGGACTGGCCACCGAGCGGGACAAGCTCCGCACGCGTCTGAAGCAGGCCGAGCAGGAGCGCGACGATCTGGCCCGGCGGCACGAGGAGGGCATGGCCCAGGCCCGCCACGCCACGGACATAGCCGAAAAGGCCCGGACGGAAGGGCTGGTCCAGGCCGCCGGCAGGCTCGACGCCATGGCGTCCAAGATATCCTCCTCGGCCGATCGTCTCAGCCTGGAGCTGGGCAAAATATCCGACGGTACGGACCTGCAATCCGATCGGGTAAAGGAAATCGCCCTGGCCATGGAACAGATGAACGACGCCGTGGCCGACATCTCCCGCAATACCGGCAGCGCCTCGAACAATGCCGAAGACGCCAGGCAGCGCTCCACCCAGAGCGCAGCCCTGGTAGCCCGGTCCATTCAGGCCATCAGCTCGGTGCATAACGTGGCCGAGGAGCTGAAAACGAGCATGGCGGAGCTGGGCGAACAGGCGCGTTCCATCGATCGCATCATCAACGTCATCAACGACATCGCCGACCAGACCAACCTGCTGGCCCTGAACGCCGCGATCGAAGCGGCGCGCGCCGGCGAGGCCGGTCGGGGCTTTGCCGTGGTCGCCGACGAGGTCCGTAAGCTCGCCGAGAAAACCATGGTCGCCACCAAGGAGGTCGGCGACTCCATCCGCTCCATCCAGGAGGCGACGAACAAGAATGTCGATCAGATGGGCCGGGCCGTGGAATTCGCCCGCGAGGCCTCCGATCTGGCCCGACGCTCCGGCGACGCCGTCCAGGAAATCAAGACGCTCGCCGGGGACAATGCCGGCATGGTCGCCAGCATTGCCACCGCTGCCGAAGAGCAGTCGGCCAGCGCCTCGGAGGTCACGCGTTCGGTCGATGCGGTCAGAAGCGCCGCAGAGGATATTTCCCACGCCATGCACGACTCCGCACGGGACATTGAAGAACTCGGGTCCATGGTTGTCGATCTGAGCACCCTGATCCAGGATCTGAAAAGCGACCGCGGCGCTGACACTCTTATAAACTGGACCAGCGATCTGAGCGTCGGTCTTCAGGAAATCGATACCCAGCACAAGAAACTCGTCGATCTCATCAACCGGCTCTACGCGGCCATGAAAACCGGACAGGCGCAGGACGTGCTCTCACGACTGCTCGACAGCCTGGCCGAGTACACGGTCTACCACTTCAGCCACGAGGAAAAATACTTCGACAGGTTCGGATATCCTGAAACGTCCAGCCACAAGAAGGCGCACGAAAGCCTGAAAAGCCAGGTGACCCGGTTCATCGAGCGCTTCCGCTCCGGCAAGGAACAGGTCTCCACCGAATTGATGGATTTCCTCAAGGACTGGCTGACCACGCACATCAAAAGCGTGGATAAGAAGTACAGCGCTTTTCTCCGGCAGCACGGGGTGCGCTGAGCCGGGGGGGGGGCGTTTATGGACGAAAGATGGTATATTCAACTCTGAATTGTATCGATATTCCTGAACTTCATACCGACTTTCAGGGCTTTCGAAAAATATCAGGCATTTATTCCACCGCACTAAACTACGAAGGGGCTTTGAGTTTTGATTTTTCAAAATCGAAGCCTATTGAAGCAAATATGTGTGCGGTTTTGGGATTAATTTTGGAAGTCTTGAAACAAAAGAACAAGGCTTTTTCTTTAAAGCTTGACGAACGGAGCAGGATCAATATCACATTAAGCAAAAATGGTTTCTACAATGTATACTGTAAAAAGAAACTTCTGGATGATATTTTCGATACATCAATTGACTATAAAGTGTTTTATCGGGAAATAGAAAAGCCTTTTGCCGAATATGTTTTTGATTATTTTAAGCAAGACAAAAATGGTCTTTCGATCTTCGGACCCGAGGTATTAAAATATTTTCGCCGTAGCTTACTTGAAGTCGCAAGTAATACAAGGCAGCATTCTGATTCAAATATTTTTATAACGTGCGGTCAGCTTTTTCCAAATGAACGCAAGCTGAAATTTACTATGTCTGATGCTGGAATAGGCTTTGCAGAACATATCAAAAATAATAAGCGGATAGCCATGTGTAGCCAAAAGGCTATCAGGTGGGCTTTGACAGGTAACAATTCCGCCCGACCAATCGAACATGGAGTTTCTGGAGGGTTTGGATTAAAGTATATTAGGAAGTTTATCGAGCACAATAAGGGCGAATTGTACATAATATCGCACGATGGTTTTTATCAGAACCTTCGGGGGAGTGAATACTCTCAAAATATACAACCTGCTTTTCCGGGAACGATCGTTTCTCTAGCTATTAACTGTTGTTAGGAGATTTGTATGGTTACTGTCTCAATTAGAAATATTATTCATTCGCCATTTGCCGTTTCATCTGAAGATGCAAAAAAAGTTTATGAAGCTTTGAGAAAAGAACTTCAATGCGGCCATAATATTGAATTGTCCTTTGATGGTATTGATGATTTTATATCAAGCTTTCTCAATGCGTCTGTCGGGAGATTATATAATAGTGAATTTGATTATGACATGCTCGACAAAAGCGTCTCTGCGAAAGGTCTTGATGACAAGGACATGAATATTTATCTTAGTGTAATTGAAAGAGCGAAATTTTACTATAAGGATCCTCATCACTTTGATGAAGTGCAAGAGGAACTTGACAATGAAAAATGATATTACAAAGTACACATTCTCAGCGTCAGACAATTTATTTTTTGACGCGAACATCTTGGTTTACCTCGACGGCCCTATTGCTAGCGTAGACCAAAATCTTCAAGATATATATAATGTAGCATATACAAAAATGCGCAAGGCCAAATCTCGGCTATTTGTTGACATAGTTGTTCTTTCTGAATTTGCAAATAGATACCTCAGACTTGCGTTTAATCCATATTTTAAATCACGCGCCTATGGCACATTTAAGGAGTTTAGAAATTCTAAACACGGTAAAGCAACTATTTCTAATATTTGCACCTTAATGAAGAAAAGACTAAGGACTTTTTCTTTGTCTTGCTCGCACGGTGATAATGCCTGGGCACTTGAAAGGCTGGATGAATTCAACAAGCTGAGCGGAGATTTTAATGATTGCATTATTGCTGATACATGCCGGATAAACGGCTTCTCTTTGATTACGCATGATAAGGATATGGGTAACTTTGGCATATCCATCATTTCTGCCAATCCAAATCTATATGCTCGAACTCTGTGACTCTACGACAAGCGGATTGCGAGCAACCACGGTAATGGGTATGAAGCGGAGACCAGTGTCGTTGATTGTGCAGAAGAGAATTTTCAGCCCGCTCAGAACTTGACTGGAGATACCGGAGTCTGTTCGCGGGGGGAGTCGGAAAACCATTGTCGAGCAGGCGGGTTTTTCCTCCAGAGGCCCCGAGAAAATGCCCGGGCCTTGGAAAAGAAATCGGGGTCCATGCGTTGACGAATGTCGCGCAGGTGTGCTAGGGACTCCCACGCATGTGAACATCGGCGCAAGCGCCCGTTTGCAGCAAAGGTCCGGATCGGGGCTTCCATGAAATTTCTGAAGAAGCTGCAGATAGATCGGACCTACCGGCAGGCGATATCCGACGCGTCGGTCATAGGCCTGCACATGCTTTCGGGAACGCTGGTCGGCGGGGCCATGGGGTACTACCTGGACCGCTGGCTGGATACCAAGCCCTGGATGCTGTTCATTTTTTTGGGGTTCGGCATTGCGGCGGGGATCAAGAATACGTATACGGACACCCGGCGCCTGCTCAGAGGCATGGACAACGCGCAGCGGCGTTCAGAAAGCAACGAGACGAAAAAGGACAACAACATATCCCGATGATGAACACCCTTGTGCAGCGTATCGAGAAGCATCTCTACGACAGAGGCTTCACCTTGCCGGGAGTGCGGGTGGTTGTGCGCAACCAGTGTGTCCTGCTGCTCGCCTCGCTGTGTCTGCTGCCGCTGTCGCTCTGGGCCGGGGTCTGGCCCTTCTCGTTCGTGGCCGGGACTGCGCTGGCAACGTACAATTTTTATTCGTTGGCGAAGTTCATTCAGGAAGTTCTGTACCGAAAGTATACCCGAGCCCTGTTGGTCAACCTCCTGGTCCGGGTGTACGGCCGGCTCTTTTTGACCGGCCTGGTGCTGTTCGTGCTCATTTACTGGCTCAAGGCGTCCGTGGTCTGCCTGCTGCTTGGATTATCCACAGTGGTGGCGACAATTTGTGTCTGGGGTGGCACTCAACTCATCGCGCAGCATAACGTGAAGGAGGCATAGGGGAAATGGCAGGGGGTCTTGCACATCCAGTATTATTTTCGAGTTTGACTGGCGTCGATCAGGCGCTGCAGTCTGCTCTCGGCGTGAGTGACGCAAAGCACATTTTCTATACATGGTGCGCGATGCTCATTCTCTTTGTCTTCGCTTTTCTCGCGCGCGGCAGCTTGCAGCTCGTGCCCGGGAAAATCCAAAACATTGCCGAGGTGATTGTCGGCGGTCTGGAGGATTTCGTCGTCGGTACCATCGGAGAGGACGGCCGCATGGTCTTTCCCATTCTCTGCGGTCTTTTTCTGTTTATTCTTGTCAACAATCTGCTTGGTCTGGTCCCCGGCTGCGACGCCCCGACCGCCAATGTCAACACCAACCTGGGCATGGCGTTGTTCATTTTCGCCTACTACAACTTCATCGGTCTCTGGCGCTGGAAACTCGGCTACATCAAGCACTTCCTCGGGCCGGTAGCCTTCCTCATCCCGCTCATGCTGCCCCTGGAAATCGTCAGCCACACTGCGCGTATCCTCTCCCTGACGCTTCGTCTCTTCGGCAACATCCGCGGTGAGGAAATCGTGCTGATCCTCTTCTTCATCCTGGCGCCGCTCGTCGGTACGATTCCGATTTATTTCCTGTTTCTGCTCGCCAAAGTGCTGCAGGCCTTCATCTTCTTCATGCTCAGCATGATCTACCTGAAGGGTTCGCTCGAGCACGCGCATTAATCATGGGGAAATGGTCCTTGGACCGTAACATACAAACCATCAGGAGGAAGTTCCATGCGTAAAGTTTTGATGACCCTGCTCAACACCGTTGCTCTGCTTGCCGTTGGCAGCCTGGCCTTCGCCGCTGAAGCCGATGCCAATTCCCTGGGCGTCGGCCTGACCAAGCTCGCCGCTGCCTTTGGCATGGGCATCGCCGCTGCCGGCTGCGGTATCGGCCAGGGCCTCGGCCTGCGCGCCGCCTGCGAAGGCACCGCTCGCAATCCCGAAGCCGGTGGTAAGATCATGGTCACCCTGATTCTCGGCCTGGCCTTTGTCGAATCGCTGGCCATTTACGCCCTGGTCGTCAGCCTCATGCTCATTCTGTAATCTGCCGTACAATCGTACTGGTCAAAGGAGGCCGCCTGGCGGCCTCCTTTTTTCCTTACCCGTGTTACAAATTTCACAATCTGATCAGCCATGACGCCCCACACCGTGAAGAGCGAACACATTCCCAGGGCAACCATTCAGCGCCTGGCCATGTATGTCCAGGTGTTGGAAAATCTCATTCACGACGGCATTCAGATTGTCTCATCGGAGCTGCTCGCCAAGGCCTGCTCCGTGAACCCCTCTCAAATCCGCAAAGACCTCGCGTATTTTGGCGAATTCGGCGTGCGTGGCGTCGGCTACCATTCCCAGGACCTGTTGGCGGCGATCAAGCGCTCGCTCGGCGTTGACCGCATCTGGCGAGCGGCCATCGTCGGCGTCGGCAATCTCGGTCGCGCGCTGCTCAACCACAAGGAATTCAAGCGCCGCGGGTTTGATATCGTCGGCGCTTTCGACTGCGATCCCTTCAAGATCGGCGAGGAATTCTCCAGCCTTGAGGTCCAGTGTACGCGCAAGCTTCCCGAGCAGGTCCAGGCCTTGCAAATCGAAATCGGCATTGTCACGACGCCACCCGAACGCGCCCAGCGCGCGGCCAATCATCTCGTTGACGCCGGCGTGAAAGGCATCCTCAATTTCGCCCCCGCGCGGATTGTTGTACCGGAGACAATACACGTCGAATATGTCGATTTTTGCCGTCAGCTCTATTCCCTGGCCTTTCACATCACACTCGCCGAAGGGCGTTGACATCCCGGCGAGATCGCTTCCGATCCGTTGCACAGGCGGCAGGGCGTGCCGTCGAATCCGGAGAAAAATTGTTATAAATTCAAGTATGCTGGGAATTTGTGTTGCTATTTCAAGCGCGTGGCCTACTTGCTCGAATCGGGGTCTCAAGGTATGAGCTTGAACACGATGGCAGAATGGGGTGGTGCATCGTGCTGCAATCCAAGCCTGAGCGAAAAGTTGAGGGGCGGAAAAGTTTAGAAATTTTTTTATGTGCAATGTAGGGATCAGTCGTTTGGTCATCTTAAAAAGTCAATGATTTCGGCGGGTGGTTGAAGAAGATTGGTTAGTGTAGGTTTATGTAGGTTTGTATCCGTCCAGGTGGTTTTCTGTTGACATCCAGGGATGCCGGATGCTAAGCCGCATCATCCGTGGCGGGGGTGTATTGTGCTGGCTGCGGTTCATGATGCGCAAGCCGAGGGGGCGGGTGGGGAACAGGTCCTGAGGCGCAAAAGGCATGCATGGTTGAAAAGACGGTCTTCACTCTGCATGAGGTGGCCGAGTTGCTACACTGCAACAAGGAGACTGTTCGTCGGGAAATAGCCGACGGACAGCTCAGGGCCGCTAAAATCGGACGGGAGTATCGGGTATCCAAATCCGACCTGGAAGAGTATTGGGCCAGCAAAGGCGGCGGGGCGCTTTTCGAGGATTCGCCCAGGCCTGCACCCGGCACACTGGGGCAGAGCCGAAAGCGCGCGAAACAGACACCGGGGCCGGAGCAGCTCAAGCTCCCTACGTAAAGCCGTACACGGCAGCAGCAAGGAGGGAACGGTATGGAGATGAATCAGGACGCGGAAAAAAATCTTACCGCCATGGAACAGATCACGCTGGATAACGAGACTGGCGCCAACATCTGCTTTACAGGACGTCTGTATGCCGAGCATTCCTTCTATGACGAGGAGGCCGGCGTTTTGACCCAGCAAAAGCTGTTTATCACGGACAAAGGGCATCAGGCCTATTCCGTGATATCCAGTGACGGACGGACAAAAGAGAAGCGGGCCTATCTGATCAAGCGCGAAGGTCACCTGTGCCGGATCAACAACGGGTTGTTCGACGTCACTGTGAATGCCAGGGATATTCTCGCCGTGGTCAAAGGCCTGTGTGGCTTGACGGAAAATTTGCAATACGAGGATTTTCTGCAGAAAATTCAAGACACAGAACGCGCTGTCAACGAATAGGTTTTCAGGTCGGGCTCTGGAGGCCGCCGGTTTTCTGCCATATCCGAGGTTGTACACCGGATAAATTCTTCTGTGGCAGAAGGCAATCGCTGACGGCGTTGTATCCCACCGTTCGCACGTATCCGACAGCGTTCTGGAATGCTTTCGAGCTTGCTGATCGGAACGAGACGTGACCGTCCTGGCCGACCACTGCACAGCCCGATTCTCGGACTATGCAAGCCATGACGGCGTTGGGACACGTTTGACACGCGTTACGACGTGCTGTACGAAGCCAGGACGAATTTCGTCCAACATTTCTATTTGTATCGAGCCCCCGATTTCCCGGTGACGCCTTCTTGTTCTGCATCAAATCATGAGCAGCACGTGTACTGCCATATCCCCCGACAGCCAGGCCGGGAACCGTTCCGAAAATGGTTCATCGGACAACCAGTACCTGTTCCCTTGGCGTGAGTCCTGGAACATCCTTTTCGAAGGGGTCAACGACGCGCTCTTGCTGGCATCGGAGCAGGACCGGATAATCATCGACGCCAATGCCCGGGCTTCAACGCTGTGGCGGTTGCCCCGTCATGCCCTGGTCGGGCTGGGCTATGCCATGCTGTTCGCTCCGGGTGGGGCGCAAGAGGAACAGGCGCAGCGCGTGGCTTCTGCCGCATCTGGTGAAATCGCTTCCTTCGAATCTCGCATCGCCCGCAACGACGGCAGCACCATTCCCGTTCTGGTGAACGCCGCCCGTATGGTTTGGGAAGGCCTTCCGTGTGTTTTGCTGATCTTTTTTGACGTCAGCGAGCGCAAGCAGGCAGAAGAAGCCTTGCAACGCTCCGAAGAACGCTACCGGACGGTGGCGGATTTCACCTATGATTGGGAAACCTGGCTGTCGCAGGAGGGGGAAATGCTGTACGTCTCGCCGTCCTGCGAGCGTATCACCGGCTATACCCCGTCCATGTTCATGGAAAATCCGCATTTGCTGGAAGAAATCATCCAGGAAGACGATCTGGCCGACTGGAAGCGGCACATGGCCAGCAGCAACGACGCGGAGGGCAATGCCATTGACTTCCGGGTCCGGGCGCGCAATGGCAAAACTGTCTGGATTTCTCAAGAATCCCGCAATGTACACAGCGACGATGGCGTTCCGCTGGGCGTTCGCATCAGCATGCGCGATGTCACGGAGCGCAAAAAGGCCGAAGAAGCGCTATTAGAAGCGCGCTCGGAACTGGAGCGGCGTGTTCTGGAGCGTACCAGCGAACTCAAGCTGGCCAATGAGCATTTGCAACGGGAGATCCAGAAAGGCGACGAGATCCGCGACCATCTGCGACGCTCGACTGAGCGCTTGCGGCGTTTGTCGTTGTACCAGCAGGAGAGCATAGAAAACGAGCGCAAGCGCATTGCGCGCGAGATTCATGATGAACTCGGGCAAAATCTGACTGCCCTGAATATGGGGCTGTCCCGGATTCAACGCCTGACCGGTGCACGTGATGCGCAGATTACGCGCCGAATCGAGACCATGAAGGCCATTGTCAACGAAACCATAGAGTCCGTGCAGCGGATTTCCCGAGAGATACGCCCCGGCCACCTGGATGACCTTGGTTTGAGCGCGGCCATGGAATGGTATGTGCGCCAGTTTCAGGAGAGCACGGGTATATCCGTGCTCATGACCTGCGCCGTAGACGACGCGTTGATGCCGGAGTTGACGACGACGCTCTATCGCGTCTTTCAGGAGGCATTGACCAATGTCGCCAGGCATAGCCAGGCAACGAGCGTCGAGGTCGTCCTGGCGATGTTTCCTCACGGCCGCATTGGTCTGACGGTCGAGGATAATGGCGTGGGGATAGACGAGCAGCAGATTGCCAACCCGGATTCGCTCGGACTGCTCGGCATGCGGGAGCGGGTCCGTTCGCTGGGCGGGGCCATGTGGATAGGCGCCAGCCCGGAACGGGGCACCCGGTTGTTGGTGGAGTTTCCCTTGCAGACCCAACGGGAGCTTGAGCCATGCGATTTTTGATCGTCGACGACCATGCGGTGGTCCGACGGGGTACGATGGAAATTCTGTCGGATTACTCTGACGACGTGACCTTCCACGAGGCCGGAAGCTCGGGGGAGGCATTGTCCCTGCTCGGGCAATTCGCTTTTGATCTGGTCCTGCTGGATATCTCGCTGCCGGATGAAAACGGATTGGAAACCCTGAAAAAAATCCGACGAGTGCATCCGGCGCTGCCGGTGCTCATCCTGAGTATGCATCCAGAAGAAGAATACGCCATCCGCACCTTCCGCTCCGGTGCGAACGGCTATCTGGCCAAGAATTCCGCGCCGGAAGAACTGATTACGGCGGTGAAAAAGGTGTTGCAGGGCGGAAAATATCTCAGCCCGGACCTTTCCGACCGGCTGCTCCACGAGTACATTGATCCCAAGGCCGTCCGCCGCCCCTCCGAACAGCTTTCCCAACGGGAATACCAGATTCTCTCCGCCCTGGCCGCCGGCAAGACCCTGACCGCCATTGCTGCAGAAATGTCCCTGAGCGTCAAGACTGTCAGCACCTACCGGGCAAGGGTTATGAAAAAGCTCAAACTCGCCAACAACGCACAGTTGATACGCTACGCCATGCAGAACGCCATCGCCTGAACGGAACCAACCGTATCGCCGCCAGGCGCGTAGCGCTGCCTGCCTCGACCGCGGGGAGCCCCCCCGGAATGCAGCGGATTGGCGGGAGCCCCGTCTGCCCGTCGACACGCTCCGCACGCGTCGTTCAACGCTCCAGGGCAATGTAGGATTTTTTCACAGCGTGTCGGAACACATGCCGCGCAGAGATATGCGATTGATCTTCCACCTTTCGGAGAAGGAGAGTTATTTCACTAAAGAAATGGTATCATGAACACGCAGGGCCTCACATTATACTATATGTTTATATTTAGTTCGATAATTATATCCATTAACAAATTGTAGAATTTGAATAATAAGTATGTAAAGGCTTATATTTTTATAAAATGCTTAATTTCTTAATCTGACATAGAAAAATTTAAGACGGCTTGACATGAGAAATTAAGAAATTTTTTAGCTAAGCATACAATTTGATATCCGTTATTTGTTAAGCTGAAAATATTTTAACTTGTTGCTTGACTTTTGCTAAAAGTGCTTCGATATTTCGTGCATCTCCTGCCTCCACTTCATTGTCCCAATGTCTCGGGCTGGTCTTGTTCGTCAGGTAATTCCTACAAAATGTAAGATGTCTACTGACAATCTCTTCTGCGCAAATTTTCTTCTGTAAGAAATATCTCTCAAGTTTGCAAAAAAAAGAGGAGTTGGGCTACAGCGTTGCGGAAGTATCCTGCTGAGTCAGGCGTACAGTGCAGTTGTCAGCGTAGGCCGATTCCGAGCGTAACGTATCCGTGATGTGGCTGCCGCGGATGCGCAAGGAACGGGTCGCCTGCCCACGCGGGGCGCCGACGCCAGAATACTGATCCAGAGGCCCTGTTCCTGTAACTGTTTCCAAGGAGTCCGAGAGATGTCCCTGAGCAAGCCCAACAGAAGTTCCGCAACACTGACCAAAACGCGCGTCGAGGCGGCCCCGATTTCCGGAATCTGCGTCACCTGTCTCGACGGGTGCAAGGGGCCCTGTGAGATCGGCCGTTCCGCCCTGCGCGGGCGCGAGGTCATTTATCCACAGCCTTTCGGGCAGATAACTGCCGGCGCGGATAAGGACTATCCCATCGATTATTCCCATTTCAACATTCAAGGTACCTGTGTCGGCGCGGTGGGCATTGCCGCCGATCCCGACAAGGCGACTTTTCCTGCGGTCGATTGTGCCACGGAGCTGGGCGCTGACGGCGGAATCAAGCTCGATTTCCCGGTTTTCACCGGTGCGGTCGGTTCTACGGACATTGCCCGGCTCAATTGGGACGGTATGGCCATCGGGGCAGCCATTTCCGGAATTCTGGTCGTTGCCGGCGAAAACATCTGCGGCATGGATGCGAATGCGGAAATCAAGAAAGGCAAGATCGTCAAGTCGCCGGAAATGGAGCGTCGTATCGAGTCGTTCCGTCGCTGGAGCAACGGCGTCGGCGGCATCATCATTCAGGCCAACGTCGAAGACACCACGCTGGGCGTGCCCGAATATGTCATAGAGAAGCTCGGCATAGAGATATTCGAGCTGAAGTGGGGACAAGGCGCGAAGGATATCGGCGGCGAAGTCAAGCTCCACTCCATGGAGCGGGCCATGCAACTCAAGGAGCGCGGCTACATCGTTCTGCCGGATCCGACGCTGCACACCTCGCAGGAGGCCTTCAAGGCCGGCGGCATCACGGAATTCGAGCGCCATTCCCGGCTGGGCATGGTCACCGAGGACGGATTTTACAAAGAGGTTGAGCGGCTGCGTTCCCTGGGCGCCAAATACGTCACCCTCAAGACCGGCGCCTACCGCCCTGCCGATCTGGCCCGGGCCATCAAATTCGCCTCCAACGCCCGCATCGACCTGCTGACCATCGACGGCGCAGGCGGCGGAACGGGCATGAGCCCTTGGCGCATGATGAACGAGTGGGGCATTCCCACGGTCTATCTCGAATGCATGGCGCACGACATGTGCCAGAAACTGGCCTGGAAGGGTGCCTATATCCCGCCCATCGCCATCGCCGGCGGTCTGTCCCTGGAAGACCACATCTTCAAGGCCATTGCCCTGGGTTCGCCCTTCGTGAAGGCCGTCTGCCTCGGCCGTGCGATCATGACCGCCGCCATGGTCGGAAAGACCAACGGAGCACTGCTGCAGAAGAAGGTTGACGTCGAGGAAGTCGACAAGGAGCAGGGCCTGATGCAGCTCTTCGCCGTGGCTGCGGACCTCAAGGAGCGTTACGGCAAGGACTTCATCAACCTGCCGCCCGCGGCCATCGGTCTCTACTACTATGTCGACCGGCTGGGCCAGGGGCTGCAGCAGTTCATGGCCGGCGCCCGCAAGTTCGCACTCAAACATATCGACCGCAACGACCTCGTCTCCCTGACCCGCGATGCCGCCGTCATGTCTGGAATTCCCTACGTCATGGAATCCGACCAGAAAGAAATCGAACGCATCCTGGGCTGATCGTCCGTCCCGCGCTGGGCGATGCCGTGCGTCGCCCGGCGCGTCCTCCACGCCGGCCCGGGTCTGAGGAGCGGTTCCTCAGACCAGGGCCGTTCTCACTTTCGCGCCTGACGAGCCATGATGTCCATGGATGGAATATAAACAATTTCCAGAAAAAGCCTGAATGCTGTGAGGGCATGAGCGAAATGAAGCTTCGATGTTTAGGGGGAATTGATTGTGAATTACAATTCATAATCATGGTCGCGCAGATGAAATGGCCTTGGCCCTGCGGGCTGCCCGCTCAGTCGTGCATCCGGGCAGGCAGCTCGCGCAGGCCTGCGGTGAGCAGGGCGGTGAAGGCGGCGTAGCCTTCGGGGGTCAGGTGGCAGGGGTCGATGAACAAGCGGCCCTCGTCGGGCAGGAGTGTGGCCATGTCCAGCAGCGGCACACCTCGCCATGCGGCCAGCTCGCGGATGACCGCGTTGTGCGCGGCCACCCCCCGGCGCATGGCCTCCGGCTCGCCCCAGGTCTCGGCTGGCATCCCCCCGCGTATGGCGTAATCCAGATTGCCGGCTTCGAACGACGCCCGGTCGTAGCCTTCGGGAAGATGCAGGGCAAAGGTAAGCAGGAGCACGCGGTCGCCCCGCACCAGGGCCTGATCCAGAATGGCCGTGAGATGCTTTCGGAAGGCTTGCGGCGTCTTGAGCGTACGCCCGTGTTGGAGCCAGGTGTCCCGCGGTTCGTAGGGCGGGACATAGGCGTCGGCGTTCAGGCGACTGCGCAGGCGGTTCAGCCCGGCCTCCAGTAACGTCGGCGCGAGCAGACAGCGCGCCCACGGGCGCAGCAGGGCATTGGCCTGCGAATACCAGGCGTAATGGCCGTAGTCCTCGCGGTACAGGTCCGGAGGGCAGTTGTTGGCGCGTACCTCGTTGATGGCGTGGTAGATGACCACGGCGTCGTAGCGCGAGTCTGCCAGCAGGGAGTATTTGATGAGACTGTCGCGGGAGGTATGGCCGCCCTTGCCGAGATTATCCACGCGCACGGGCAGTCCCAGGCCACGCGTCAGGGCCTGCCGCGGGTCGGGAAGCCACTCCAGCACCGAGCCGCCCAGAAGCAGGATATCGGCGTGCGCGTCGTCGCGGCGGGCCGGGTCGGCCAAGGCCCGGCTCAGCTCAGGATAATAGCAGCGTGCGGCGGAGGCGGAGCATAGTCCGGCGTTCCAGCCCAGCCAGAGGCGCAGCCCCAGTTCGACGCCGAGCAGGCAGAGCAGGCACACGACGAGCAGGAGGATGCCGTTTCTGACCATGGCGATTTCATCCGGGGCGTCCTGGCGCGCAGGAGCGAGGGTGCGCCCAGTCTATTCGCCGGCGCCGGCGCGCGACAGGGCCTGATCGCAGCGCGCGGCGCAGGCCGTGTTGGCGAGCGCGGGGTGAGTCTGGCTGCAGAATTGCTTGCAGAGCGCGGCATCATGACGACGCAGGGCTGCGTTGACGTTATACCGGGCGACACAGCGGGCGTAATCGGCGGCGAAGCTGTTCTGATTCGGCCCCGAACGCATCCCGTGCCAGCAGACGGAGCCGCGCAGGGACGCAGCAACGGATTTCCGGGCCGCGTTGTCGAGGATGTAGAGATCGTTGTAGCGGTTGGAAAAGGCGTAGATCCGGCCCTCGTCGGCCGTAAACACCGTTACGGGAGCTCTGAGGCCGGGAATGGTATGCTGCTGAAAGCGGCCGGCAGGAAAACGGTTTTTCAGGGCCAGGAACTCTTCGATCAGCGAAAGGTTCTCCTTGATGCCGAAGAGACGGCCTTGATAGAAGTAGAGCGGCGGCATATCCAATGCCTTCTGCATGACAATGCCGGTGTCGCGCGTAGCCACGGGCACGCCGTCGAGCACGTCCAGTCCCAGGGGAATCTCGCAGATGCTTTCCATAAAATCGGCCTGCGGGTCGCCGGTAATGGCCCGCAAGCGCTGTCGGGCCTGGTCGAGCGTCATGCCCGGCTCCAGCCCCTGCCAGGTCGCAGCGGGGCACAGGCCGGGTATAAGCCAGAACGTGCAGCAGAGCAGGCAGACAACGACGCGTCGGGACAGCATGGCGAATCCCCCAGATCGTCCGGATGGGCCGGGGTTATTTGAACTTCAGGTTCGGGTGCAGTGATTTGGCCTTTTCGAGGTCGGCCCTGGCCTTTGCGGCATCGCCCTTGTTCATCCAGGCCAGTCCCCGCTCGTTATAGGCCTTGACGAAGTTGGGATAGAGTTCGATGGCCTGGTTCAGGTCGGCGATGGCGCGGTCGTAATCGCCCTTCTGGGACCAGGCCCGGCCACGATTGTAGTAGACCAGGTAGTCCGGCCCGCCCTGCAGTGCGGCGTCGAAATCGGTAATGGCCTTGTCCAGCTCGCCACGTTGCAGATAGATGATCCCGCGGTTGTTGTAGGTGTAGACCAGCAGATTGTCGCCGGGATCCAGCTCCTTGGAATCGATGACGCGGGTGTACAGGGTCAGGGCCGTGGCCAGGTCCCCGCGTTCCTGCGCCTTCACGGCATTGTTGGCGTCGTCCATGACGTCGGTCTCGGCGTTGGCCGGCAGGACGTACCACACGAGAAGGACAAGGCAGGCAGACAGGCGGAAGCATGACCGCCAGTACGCGCGCAGCAGCACCATACACATCACCTCGCTCCGGATTCGGTAATACTGCCCCAGGCAAGGGCAAAAGGCAAGGGCGACATCGGTTGCCTCAGATTTTTTTATTGTACATGGAGTGACAGGATAATTTATAATGAATACAAAATGTTGGCCAGAAGATGGCGCGCAATGAGATAGTGCATTTGATCCGAAAAGCAGGCTCATCGAACCGGATCGGCTGTCAGGGCGGCCGGGCGCGGTCGACCAGGGCCTCTGGAGTCGCTGTGTCAGGATGGCCCGCTTGTGTGGAAGTGTCGCCGTTGTCTAGAATTCGTACCTGGCGTTGCACATCAGGGAGGTGCTGTTGACGAATTTGCGAAAAAACGTGTTGGTCAATTCCGTGCTGAATGTCAGCCGATCGGTCGCGGCGATGTTCAATCCCAGCGTTGCCTCGAGTTCGTCCTGATCGAGCGTGCGGGCGTTGGGCATCCACGGGTCCCAGAGCCAGGTCAGCGAGACATAGGGTTCGACGTTGTCGAAGAAATAGCCAATCCGCCCGCCGAAGCTCCATTCGCCCAGATAGGCATTGCGGTCGCCAATCTCGGCGCGCAGCCCGTAAGAGCTTCTTTCGATGTAAGATTCCGAGTATTCGTTCGCATACATGAACCCGGCTTTTGCGCTGAAGTTCCAGTGTTCGAGCAGGTGATACCAGGTCAGATTCGTACTGCACATGGAGCGAAAGCTGTTGTAATTGCTCCGGTATTCGAAAAGCGTCAGGTCGCGCTTGGCGTGGTTTCCGGTAAACGTGAAATTGCCCATGATGTCGAGCGTGAGCGTGTCCGTGATCGCCCAGCCGATGTACGGGGAGAATGAGCCGCCGGCCGTGGAGAGCAGGCCGTCGTTGAATTCCGTATTGAGCGCGGCGTGCTCGAAGCCAAGGGCCGCGCCGATGACGAGCGCGTCGAAAATTGTGTAGTCCGCGCCGAGGAGTGTCGTATAGATGCTTCCGTTGTAGCGGGAATCCCTTTCGTAGTTGTCGACCTTGGAGATCGCGCCATTGGCCCAGACACCCCAGCGCAGCGGAGCGTCTCCGGCAGCCATGCCCTTGACGGGCTGATCCGTCCTTCTGGCTGTGGCGACCTGATTGGAGTCGATACCGTAGCGCATGGCTGCGACGGGTTTGAGCGGACCTTTGGGACGTGGGGCAAGAATGGAGGCGACGCGCGTTCCGACAAGTCTGCTGGTCGTTCTCGTCGCCTGTTTGGTGACCTCCTCCTGAACGACCTCCCCGCCGGGCTTGGTCGCATTCACGCCGCTCCCCGTGCCGATGTATTCAAGGTTGGCAATAGCGACATTGTTGAGGATGGCCTTGTCGCCGTCGTAGGTGACCGCGTAGCGGCCAATGGTTTCGCCGGTGTCGACGTTGAAGACGGTCATTTTAATTACCCGACCGAGACTGTCGAATTCCAGATCGTCACCCCTGACCTCGAGGCGTCCTTGAACACCGAGGGCCTGGTTCATGCTGTACGGAATCTTGTGATAGAGCCAGCCATTGAGCCCGCGCAATACGGGAGGCTGCTCTGCCATGGCAGAAGAGGCAGGGAAGAGTAGCAGAGCGGCAAGTAACGAGAACGTAACAATGGCAAGCATCGGGATTCGACGAGAGAGCAGCATCATATCATTCATGAGCGTACGTTGACCTCCGGAAAAAAACGCTTTTCGCCAACACATCGTCGCCGCCAAGCCGGCAGGCGATACTGTTGCAGTGGAAGCTCAGTTTCAGGTCGTGTTCATCGCTGCCGCAGGCCTTGTCTGTCAAGCGTATCTTCGAATTCCTGAGATTTGGAGTAGGTCCAATGAAGAAAACCTGGGCGCCGGATGAGATCCTGCAGAGGGCGGGCGGTGTAAAGATGGTCTGGCTGGTCAGGTGCTGTCTGAAGCGGGA
>CAZGAH010000020.1:0-1015 GCA_964523295.1 uncultured Desulfovibrionaceae bacterium
GAGCAGCTACTTTGACACGATCCCCCACGACAGGCTCATGGCCAGTGTTGAACGCAGAATTGCCGATCGCTCCGTACTGCGGCTGATTCGGATGTGGGTGCACAGCCCCATTGTGGAAGACGACGGCAAGGGAGGCCAGACGCGCAGCAGGCCTGGCAGAGGAACGCCGCAAGGCGGGGTGATATCGCCGCTGCTGGCGAACATCTTCCTTCATGAATTCGATCGGGCATTCAACGGAAGTAACGGGCCGCGACGCTTCGCAATTGCCCCGGCTGCGGGCGGGCGAAGCCTCTCCTTGCGGGCCGTCAGGGTGGCCGGCGATGGCAACACCGATTCGAAAATAGGGGACCGGCTCATGTCCCCCCAACGCGTTGCGCGGTTTTCTGTTTTTCCATGGACTACACTCGCGCGTATTTCTCCAGCATGTCGTCGCACAGGCGTTTGCGGAGCGCTGTCCGGAGCGTGGCCACGGCCTCGGGGGTCAGGCGGCGTTGGAGTTTGAACTGGTTGGCGTTCGCGCGCGCCAGCTCGGCCGCGTCGGTCAGGCTGGCGCGGCCGCTACGTTTGGCGTGGCGTACGATCAGGTGGCCCTGGTAGACCGGGAAGGCGCCGCGCAGGCCCAGGCGCAGGTCATGGTCCACGTCGTCGTACTGCGAGGGCGTGAAGCGCAGGTCGAAGCCGCCCTGTTCCAGCAGGCGCGCGCGTCGGAAGAGGTGGCAGCAGCCGGTTACCGAGGCGCAGGGGCGGGCGTAGCTGAAGTCGCCCTGGTCCAGCACCTGATGGTGTACGCGCGACAGGGCGAAGCGCGCGCGATAGATCGGTGCCACGGCGTCGTCCTGGGGGGGCGTGTCCGGCGGGTCGCAGAGCTGCAAGTCCGTGTGCTGGAGCACGAGCGGATTGCGCGCATCGACCACGCGGCAGCCCCAGACACCGGCCTCCGGGTAGGCGGCCACGGCGGCGCCCAGGCGCTCCAGCCAGTCCGCGGGCGGGAGCGCGTCGTCGTCGAGATAGGTCA
>CAZGAH010000020.1:1025-5608 GCA_964523295.1 uncultured Desulfovibrionaceae bacterium
GGAGCTGCATCAGCCAGTTGCGCGCGGCCGGTGCGCCGATGTTCACCGGGAGCGAGATGGCGACGCAGCGCCCGGTGCCGAAACGGGACACGGCCTGGCTGATGACGGCGGCGGTCCCATCCCGCGAGCCGTTATCCAGGACGACCAGCCGAACGCGTCCGTCGCTTTCGTCCAGCGTCGGGGCCAGGGCGTCGAGCGTCTTGGTCAGATCGGCCGCCTTGTTGAAGGTGTAGAGCAGCACGGCCACCTGGCCGGGAAGCGGCGTGCGCGCGCGATCCAGGCCGACGGTCGCGTCGTGCAGCCTGAGCAGGAGATTTGTCCACCAGGGCCGCCCGGCCAGCAGGGGCCGCCACAGGGCCATGGCCTGCTCGCGTTTGCCGGCGCGCAGCAGGGCCTCGGCCAGGCGTGCGCGCAGGCCCGGGAGCGGGCAGCGGCGCCCGGCGGCCGCGTAGGCCTGCGCCGCTGCCGGGTAGTCCTGGCGGAAAAAATGGAGGTCGCCGCGTAGTTTGTCTTCCAGAGGTTCGGGCAGGGTCGCGCGCGCCAGCTGATCCTGGAGCCAGTCGAAGGCGGCGTCGTAGGCGCCCAGGCCCAGGGCCTGCTGCACCCAGAACAGGTTTTGCGGCGTCTGGGCAATCTGTCTGGCGAGGTAGTCCCTGGTCGCGTCCATGTCCGCGGCGGCCAGCAGCCCGGCGAGTTCGGCGGGGTCCTCGGGAGCGCGCCAGTGCGCCACCACCAGGCGCAGCAGCCGGGTCCATTCGCGCGGCAGGTTGCCCTGCGTCAGGGCCAGCGCGCGCGCGGCCAGGCCGCCGTCGAGCAGATCGTTTTCCCAGGCAGCCAGAAGCAGCTCGCGCGTCAGGTTTCGCGCGGCAGCGGCCAGCGGGGCATTGTCCGTCGCGTTGTGTTCCAGCTGCGCGGCCCAGGCGCCGGCAAGCTCGGCCGTGTTGGACAGATGCCGCTTGCCGACCGTGCCCTGGAGCAGCGCGTCCAGCAGGGGCGCGGGCGCATGGGCCACCAGCAGCGGCCAGGCGCAGAGAGGGGCGGTCGCAGGGTTTCGCTGCGTATCCGCTGTGCGGGGAGTTTGGGTCATGACAATCCTGCGCGCCGGGCCAGAGGGCTCCTGGCGCCTTTGCGGACGGCGTGTCCGCGGTTGACAGGCATTCGTTTCGTCGTAATGGTGATGCGGCACCGTGCCGACCGGGCAAGGGCGATCCGGCCTCGCGCCGTGCCCGGACGTGCTGCAACCGTGTACCCCAAGACTGCGTAGCGGACAATGACCTTGCCGACATCCGCCTTCCCCTCTTTCGAACGGCTAGCCTCCGTGCTTCCGGCCTGGCTGCTCGGCGTGGAGGGCGACTGGAACCAGGTGCAGCTCATCCGCGCCGCCTTTAGCCTGGCGCAGCGCGAGCCCGGGTTCCAGGGCTTTGCCGTTGGGCTGCTCCACTGGGCCTGGCAGGAGCGGCCCCTGGACAAAGGCTTTCTGGAGCTGTTGCTTACGGCGGAGCGTGGCCTTGGCCTGCTGACGCCGCCGGCGCGCGCCTTGCTTGCGGTCTGCAACCGTCAGCTGCGGATTCCGGCGTCTGATCCGCAATGGCCGGCCGTGGCCGGGGCGTCGAATCAAGACCTGACCGATTTTCTGCGCCTGCGCGTTGCCGATCCGGAACACGGGCTGTTCTGGCTTGGGGAGGGCTTTTCGCTGCTGCTCGACCGCGGCCTGTTTGCCGAGGCCAGGGAATTGATCGACGCGTTTCCGGCCAAGGCTCTGCGTCCGATTCTGGACCGGCTGCTCGCCGAGTGGGCGTTCTACGCCCTGACGCCGGGCGAGGCCATGGACCTGGCGCGCCGGGTGGATTCGCAGTTGTTCGGGCCGTGGCGCGACGTGACACTGGCCACGCTGCACGCGCGCCAAGGCGATGCGCAGCGGGCTGTCGCCCTGCTCCATCCCGTACGGCGGGCCATGCCCTGGCATATCAATCTGACGCTTACGCTGCACGATCTGGTCGAGCCGCCGTTTCCGCCGCTGCCTGCGGCCGGGCGGCCTGCGGTCTGCTGCCTGCTGTACTCCTGGAACAAGGCCGGGGATCTCGACCGCACGCTGGACAGCCTCCGCGACAGCGACTGCGCCGACGCCCGGGTGTTCGCCCTGGATAACGGGTCCGACGACGAGACCCTGGCCGTGCTCAGGCGTCATGCCGCGTCCTGGCCGCATGGGGGCGGGTTCGAGGTGATCGGGCTGCCCGTGAACATCGGCGCGCCGGCGGCGCGCAACTGGCTGCTTGCGCAGCCCGGGGTGCGCGCCTGCGACTGGGTTGCGTTTCTGGACGACGACATCGTTCTGCCGCGGGACTGGCTGGACCGGCTGCTCGGCGCGGCGGCCGTCTCGCCGCAGTGCGGGGCGATCGGGTGCCGGATCGTCGGGCATCTGCCGCCGCACCGGATTCAGGCCACGGATTTTCATCTCCTGCCCCCGGCCATGTGCAAGAGTGGATTTGTCGACTACGCGGAAAACATCTTCATCGGCAACAACTGCATCGGCCTGCGCGACGCCGGGCTGTTCACCTACAGCCGCCCCTGCGCTTCGGTCACCGGGTGCTGCCATCTGCTCAACACGCGCGCCATCGAGGCCGCCGGCCCCTTCGACATCCGCTTCGCGCCGAGCCAGTTCGACGACCTGGAACGCGACCTGCGTTCGTACCTGGCCGGTTTCCCGACCCTGTACGTCGGCCAGCTCAGCGTCGGGCACGTGCAGTACTCCAGCCTGAGCCAGGCGGCGACGCCGGCGAAACAGGCGCACATCTTCGGCAACAAGCTCAAGCTCGAGCACCTCTATACGCGCGAGCAGATTCAGCGCATCGCCCAGCAGGACCTGAACGTGCTGCTGGAGGACGTTGTGCGCAAGAGCGCCCGCCTGGACGCTGCCTTGCCCCGGGACTGAGTGGTGCCGGCGCGCGTCGGCGTCAGACGTGGTTGCGCAGCCCCAGCTCCAGCGGGTGCGGCGCAAGGTACCACTGCTGGCGCAGATAGGGCTGATCGTACTTGCGCACGTAGTGGTTGACCAGGGTGATGGGCACGATCAGCGGCGTTTCTCCCCGAGCGTAACGTGCGATGAGTTCCAGCAGTTCCTGCTTTTCGTCGCCGCTCAGCTCCTTTTTGAAGTAGCCGAGCAGATGGGTGAGCACGTTGACGTGCTTGCGGGTCGTGGCCTTGTGTTGCAGGGCCTGGATCAGCATTTCGGCGTAGGCGGCGAACACGGCTTCGGGCGGATTGCCGGCAGCGTCGGCCACCAGCCTGCCCATGGCGCGCAGCAGGGGCTCGCTGTGCGCGTAGATCTGGTACTTGTGGCGGGCGTGGAATTCGGAGAGCCGGCGCGGCGTCTTTTCTCCGGCCAGGAGCGCACGCAGTCGCTGCATGGCGAAAATGCGCTCGACGAAGTTTTCGCGCAGCCCCGGGTCGTGCAAGCGGCCTTCGTCCTCCACGGGAAGCAGGGGGAAGCGCTCCATGAAGCGCCTGGCCCAGATGCCCACGCCGTTGTGTGCGGGCGGTCCGCCCTCGGGGCGGTAGACCTTGACGCGCTGCATCCCGCTGCTGGGGGATTTGCTCTTGAAGATATAGCCGCAGAGGTCTTCGGCCGCCAGACTTTCGAGCCTGGCGTCGGCCCAGGCCTGCATCTGCGGCGTGAAATCGGTGGTGCTGGAAATTCCGAGCAGGCGAGGCGCTGCGGGATCGCCGACCAGGCGCATGGCCTCGCGCGGAACAGGCAGCCCGCACTCCACCTCGGGGCAGACCGGCACGTAGTCGACAAAGCGTCCGAGCGTATCGCGTAAAAAGGGGTCGAGCTTGTGGCCGCCGTCGTAGCGGACGTGCTCGCCCATGAGGCAGCGGCTTATGCCCAGTCTGAGGCGACCGGAGGCAATGCTGTCGGGCGAGGGGGCCGTGGCAACGGGGTCTGGCATGGCGTATCTCCCGGGTCGAGCCGGTTGAATGGTCAGTGCGTTGGGGGAGCGGGGCCAGGTCTCCGGAAAACTCCCGGCTCCTTGCTATCGGCCGGGCGGGGTCTCGCCGTAGCCGGATGCGTCCTGTTTTTCGGCGAGACGGCGCTCCGAGGGCCTTCCCGGTCCTGCCAGCATCGCGTCGATCACCTTCCGGAGTTCATCCATATCCATCGGCTTGCTCAGGTAGGCGTCCATGCCGGCTGCCAGGAACTTTTCCCTGTCTCCGCTCATGGCGTAGGCGGTCATGGCGATGATCGGGACGGAAGCCGAGGGTTTGCCGGAGGCGCGTATCGCCCTGGTCGTCGCGACGCCGTCCAGGATCGGCAGTTGGACATCCATGAAGACAAGATCGAAGTCGTTTTCGGCAAAGCGCTCGAGCGCCTCCTGCCCGTCGCGCGCGGTAACGACGTCGTGGTTATCCGATTCGAGGGTCCTTTTCATGAAGGTCAGGCTGACGGTGTCGTCGTCGACGAGGAGGATTTTCGCCGGCTGGATCGCGTCGGGCGTCGCGCCGGACCTGTCGGCGTCCGGATCGGGCCTGGCTGCCTCGGGAAGCCGGAAAGGCATGGAGAGGTAGATCGAGGTTCCGCCGCC
>CAZGAH010000020.1:5618-9280 GCA_964523295.1 uncultured Desulfovibrionaceae bacterium
ATCGGTAATGGCCAGATCCCCGTGCATGAGTTCTGTGAGTTTGCGGACAATGGCCAGCCCCAGCCCTGCGCCCTGAAAGCGTCGCGTATAGTCTCCCTCGACCTGGGAAAAGGGGTCGAAAATATCATTGATGCGCTCGTCGGGAATGCCGATGCCGGTGTCGCTCACGATGAACAGCGCCTTGAAGCGGTCGTCGGAAGCGGAGGGCAGGGGCGAGACATCGACCGTAATCCGGCCGTGCGTGGTGAATTTGACCGCGTTGCCGACCAGGTTGAAGAGTATCTGCCGGAGCCTGGCCTCGTCGCCGACGAGGGTTCGGGGGAATCGCTCGTCGATGCGGAATTCGAGCTCGATGCCTTTATCCTTGGCCGCCCGGGCAAAAAGCTCGAGCACGGCTTGCCGCTGGTCATCGATTTCGAACCCGGTTTCCACGAGCGAGAGCTTGCCCGCCTCGATCCGGGAAAGGTCGAGGATGTCGGCGAGCAGTCGGGTCAGCCGCCGGCCCGAATGGATGGCCAGCTCGACGTAGTCGTGCAGCCGTTTCTCCAGCGGCGCCCGTTGCAGCAGGTGGAGCATGCCCATGATGCCGTTGAGCGGCGTACGTATCTCGTGGCTCATGTTGGCAAGAAATGTCGACTTGGCGCGGTTGGCGGTCTCCGCGGCCTCCTTGGCGCGGACGATCTCCTCTTCGGTCCGCTTGCGCTCGGTCCGGTCCCGGACCACGGCAATGACGCGCTCCTGTCCCTCGAGTTGCGAATACCTTAGCGTGACCTCCGTGGGGAACAGTTCGCCGTTGCGTTTTCTGGACAACCAGTCGAACTGCTGCGGCCTTCCCGATGCCGCGGCCTGGATTCTTTTCAGGGCTCGGTCCTCGGTGTACGGTGCTTCGCCGGCGCTCAGGTCGCCCAGGTTCATCCCGAGCACGTCCTGTCGGGAGGCGAAGCCGTACATCGAGAGCATGGCTTTGTTCACGTCGAGGAGGCGGCCGGTCGTTGCGTCGTGGATGAAAATGGCCTCGGACGTGGCGTTGAAGATTTCCCGGTAGCGCTCCTCGAAGCGTTTTCGCTCCGTGATGTCGCTGATCAGGCAGAGCATGGCCGGCTGGCCTTCGAAAGCGATGCGCGCGCTGGACATGAGCCCGATCACGAGGTCTCCGGCCCGGGACTTCAGGCGCAGCTCGACGTTGCGTGCGTCTGCCTGACTGTCGGCCGCCTGGAGCAGGGCCTGCCGGGCGTCCTGGTCCTGGAGCAGGCCGATATCCCACAGCGTCCGCCCGAGCGTTTCCTCCCTGGAAAAGCCCGTGATGTTTTCGAGCGCATCATTGGCTTCGCGTACGAGACCGGTATTACGGTCGAGCACGAGCACGATGGCCGGCGACTCGCGGAAAATGGCGCTCAGGTGCTGCTGCGATTCAACGAGTTCCCTCGTGCGCCTGGTCACGGTGCGCCGGAGGGTCCAGGACCAGACAAAAGCGGCCAGAATCAGGGCCGTAAGCCCGAGCAGAACGGGCCACAGGCGCGGCCATGCGCGCTGCCAGAGCCCCTGTTCTTCGTAGACGCCGAACCAGGTGTCGTAAATTTCGCGGTAGCGGCTGGTCGACTTGAGAATGGCCAGCCCCTCGTCGAGCCGGTGTACGAGCCATTCATCCCCCTTGGTAACGGCGAAGCAGTACTTGCGCGGCGGCAGCCCCGTATCCCGGGCCATGAGGTTTTTCAGGCCAAGCCGGCCGACGAAGTACATGCCCTGAATCTTCGACGAGAGCAGTGCCGCGTCGTACCGCCCCAGGGAAAGCAGGCGCAGCGCCTCGACGGGGTCGCGCACCGGTACGATCCGCGCGGCTATCGGATTGGCGAGGAGGTAGTCGTGCATGATGTCGCCTTCCTGGACGAGCACCCGGCGATCACGCAGGTCGGCGAGCGCCCGTACCGGCGAGTCGGTGCGCACGAACAGCCCCGAAGAGACGAGAGTGTGCGGCACGGAAAAATGGACTGATCGCGCGCGCTCCTCGGAATAGTACATCCCGGCCAGGATATCCGTGCTGCCTTCCTCGAGTTGCAGGCGGGCATCCCGCCAAGGCCCCAGCTCTACCTCCACTCGCATGTGCAGGACCTCGGCCACGGCCCGGATCAGTTCGACGTTGAATCCTGTGGGAAAACCGTCAGCCAGGAATTCGTAGGGCGGATAGGCGTGGTCGCCGGCGACACGCAGGCGGACGACCGCGTTGTCCTGACCGGTTTCCGGGCGGTCGAGCGGGGCCGCGGCCATTGCGACGCGGGCCGGGAGCAGTGCCAGCACCAGCAGCCAGAGCAGGGCGAAGGCCGGGCATGAGTGCTGAATGAGGTTTCGCATTCCGAATTCCCCGGATCGAGCGGCGTTCCGCCCCGTACGCGGCACGGAGGCCGGCTCCGGCAGTCCGTCCGGGCGTATGTCGCCGCGTCGGGCCGCGATGGTTGAATACGTATCCATGGTCAGGAAAAGGCCTGCTCGTGGGCCTCGCCGCACAGCGCCAGATTGTCCGCGTAGTCCACGGGGACGTCGACGAGCACCGGCCCCGGCGTATCGAGCGCCTTGCGCAGCACCGGAACGATGTCTTCCGGCCGCGTGATGGCCATGCCCGTGGCGCCGAAACTCTCGGCAAAGCGGACCAGGTCCACCGGGCCGAAGTCCACGCCGTAGTCCCTGCCGTACTTCATGCGTTCCTGGATCTTGACCATGTCATAGGAGCCGTCACGCCAGACCAGATGCACGAAATCTGCCTTGACCCGGACCGCGGTCTCGAGTTCCGTGGCCGAGAACAGGAATCCGCCGTCGCCGGACATGGACACGATCTTATTCCCCGGTTCGATCAGCGATGCGGCAATCGCCCAGGGCAGCCCGACGCCCAAGGTCTGTTGTCCGTTGCTGAAGAGCAGCTTGCGCGGCTGGTAACAATAATAGTAGCGCGCCATCCACATGTAGATCGAGCCGACGTCGCAGATGACGGTCGTGTCGTCGTCGAGCAGGTTCCTCAGCGCATGGATCAGCCGGAGCGGATGGATAGGGGTCCTGTCCATAATCGCCCCGCGGGCCAGAATTTGCGAAGGGAGTTCGCCCCGACGGGCAAGGTCGGCAATCAAGCGGTCGGGCTGGCGCGGGGTCAGTCGCGGAGTCAGGTTGTCCAGGCTCTTGGCGATGTCGCCCCAGAGCTCGACTGTCGGGTGGTAGCAGTTCCGGATCGTTGCCATCTGCACGTTGACGGAGATGATGGGCGTATCCGGATTGCCCTTCCACAGCTCGGGATCATATTCGATCGGCTCGAACCCGACCGTCAGGATGAGGTCCGCCTGCTGCAGCAGCACGTCCCCCGGCTGGTTGCGAAACAGGCCGACGCGGCCAGCGTAGCAGACCTCCAGCTCGCGGGAGATGACGCCGGCGGCCTGAAAGGTCCCGACCATGGGCATGGGGCAGGCCTTGAGCAGACGTCGGATTGCCGCAGCCGCCTCTGGTTGACTGGCGTGCATTCCGGCCAGCATGACCGGACGGAAGGCGCGATTGATGCGCCCGGCCGCCTCGTCCAGGGCCGCGGTCGTGTCCCGGAGGGCGTATTCTTTCGAGGACCGATCCTCCCCGTAATCGTAATCCTGGGGATAAGTTGATTCGATATCACCATCGAATATTAGTCC
>CAZGAH010000020.1:9290-10782 GCA_964523295.1 uncultured Desulfovibrionaceae bacterium
AGGATCGACCACTGCCGGCCGGTACAGCGGCAATCTTCCGATGGGGGCGGCTTTGGCCGGCGCCGTGGCCACGTCCTGGGGAAAGCTGATGAAACACGGCCCCGGGCAGCCCGAAGCGCTGATCTGGAAGGCGTTGGCGACGATCTCCGGAATGGCGTCCGCGCAGGGAACGAGCCGGGCCGATTTCGTCACCGGCCTGAGGATGTCCACGATAGGTACGGCCTGGTGGGTGGCCTTGCCGCTCATGGACATGGGCACGTCGCCGGATATGGCGATCAGCGGATCGCCCTCGGACATGGCGGTGGACAGGCCGGTGACCAGGTTGGTCGCGCCGGGGCCGGATGTGGTCATGCAGACGCCGGGCCGGCCTGTCAGGCGGCCGACGGCGGCGGCCATGAACGCCGCGTTCTGTTCGTGCCGGCAGACGATCAGTCTGATCGTCGAGTCGGCCAGCGCGTTGAAGACCGCGTCGATCTTGGCCCCGGGAATGCCGAAAATATACTCGACGCCCTGCGCCTCCAGACAGTGGACCAGCAGCTGCGCGCCATTCATTCCGTCAGCGTTCATGCTCTTGCCTCCGCGTAAGAAACGGGACCCCGTCGCCCCGAGACACTCCCCCCCAAACAGTGCTTCCTTCCTGCGAAAACAACGGCTATTGCCCGGCGTGCAGCACCTCCAGGGTCTGCATGGCGATTTCCAGCTCTTCGTTCGTCGGAATGGCGAAAATTTTGACCGGGCTGTCCGGCGTACAGATGGCCAGGGCCTGACCGGTCGCGCTGCGGTTCTTCTCCGCGTCCAGGCAGATGCCGCGCTCCTCCAGCCCCTGGATGACCACCTCGCGGGTGTAGGGATCGTGCTCGCCGATGCCTGCGGTGAATACGATCGCGTCGACGCGGCCCAGCGCGGCGATGTAGGCGCCCACGTACTTGCGGATGCTGTAGGCGAACATCTCGAAGGCGAGTTCGGCGCGCGCGTCGCCCTGGGCCCGGCGGCGATGGATGTCGCGCATGTCGCTGGCGCCGCAGATGCCCAGCAGTCCGCTGTGGCGGTTGAGCATGGTGTCAATCTCGTCGGCGGTCAGGCCGACCTGTTTGGCCAGATAGATGCCGATCTGCGGGTCGATGTCGCCGGAGCGCGTGCCCATGATCGTGCCCGCCAGCGGGGTCATGCCCATGGAGGTGTCGATGCTCCTGCCCTGCCTGATGGCGCAAACGGAATCGCCGTTGCCCAGGTGTACGGTGATGAGGTCGCAATGCTCCAGGGGCTTGCCGAGCATAACGGCGGCCTGCCTGGCGATGTAGCGGTGCGAGGTGCCGTGAAAGCCGTATTTGCGGATGCCGTACTTTTCATACAGCTCGTAGGGCAGTGCGTAGAGAAAGGCCTTCTCGGGCATGGTCTGGTGAAAGGCAGTATCGAAGACCGCGACCTGCGGTGCGTCGGGAAACAGGGTCCGGGCGAAGAGGATGCCGCTCAGGTTGGCCGGGTTGTGCAG
>CAZGAH010000020.1:10792-26148 GCA_964523295.1 uncultured Desulfovibrionaceae bacterium
CGCCCTCGTTCGTCTTGCCCTTGACGCTGATGCGCGCCGCCTCGATGCCCAGGATGTTCGGGGGGTTGTGCAGCGGCGCCAGCGGGGCCGTAGCCCGGATGCCCGCGATGACGTCGTCGTCGATGCGCACGGGGGCGCTGAAGCGCTCGCCGCCGTGGACCACGCGATGCCCGACCGCGTCGATGTCGCCCGCCCGGCGCAGTACGCCGTTTATCGGATCGGTCAGGCAGGCCATGGCTTTGTCCAGTGCCTGGCCCTGGTCGGCCAGCACGCCGTCCAGGGTCTGCCGGACCTCTTTGTCCGTGCCCGGCCACGAAGTATGGGTCAGGCGGCCTTCGGTCTGCCCGATACGCTCGGCCAGTCCCGAGGCCAGGACCACGCGTTGGTCCGGATCCAGCAGCTGATATTTGAGCGAGGAACTGCCGGCATTGAGCACGAGTACGTTCATGCGTCCTCCCGGGCCTGAATGGCGGTTATGGCGACGGTGAAAACGATGTCCTTGACCAGGCACCCGCGCGACAGATCGTTGACCGGTTTGCGCAGTCCCTGAAGTACGGGTCCCATAGCCACGGCGCCGGACGAGCGCTGCACGGCCTTGTAGGTGTTGTTGCCGGTGTCGAGGTCGGGAAAGATGAAGACCGTGGCCCGGCCTGCGACATCGCTGTCGGGAAGTTTCTCCTTGGCGGTAACCGGATCGATGGCGGCGTCGTACTGGATGGGTCCCTCCACCGGCAGATCGGGAGCGCGCTCGCGCACCAGGCTGGTGGCCTGGCGCACCAGGTCCACGTCCGGGCCTTTACCCGAGGCGCCGGTCGAGTAGGAGAGCATGGCGACGCGGGGCTCAACGCCGAAGGCCCGGGCCGTGCCGGCCGAGGCGATCGCGATCTGGGCCAGCTCTTCCGCGTTCGGATCGGGATTGACGGCGCAGTCGCCGTAGACGAGCACCCGGTCAGGGAGGCACATGAAGAAGACGCTGGAGACAATGGAAAAGCCGGGTCGGGTCCTGATGAACTGCAGGGCCGGCCGGATGGTCTCCGCGGTGGTGGTGGTCGCGCCCGAGACCATGCCGTGCGCGCGGCCTTTGTAAACCATCATGCTGGCGAAGTAGGTCTTGTCGGCCATCAGGTCGCGCGCCGCGTCGAGGGTCAGGCCCTTGTCCTTGCGCAGCGCGTAGAGCGTGGCGGCGTAGTCGTCGAAATCGGGCGAGCCGGTCGGTGAAACGATTTCCGCGCGGCGGATGTCCAGGCCGCAGGCGTTGGCCTTCTGGTTGATGAGCGCGGCGTCGCCGATGAGGATGATTTCCGCGATATCGCGGGCGAGCAGTATCTCCGTCGCACGCAGGATACGCTCCTCGTGCCCCTCGGCGAGCACGATGCGCCTGCGGGCGGCCTTGGCGCGTTCCAACAGGGTGAATTCGAACATGCGCGGCGTCATGCGGTCCGTGACCGCAGTCGCGAGCCTCCCGGTCAGGGCCTCCTGGTCCACGGATGCCTCGAACACGCGCAACGCGGTCTCGATCTTGACCGTATCGTTGGCGCGAATCCGCGGATAGAGCGTGGCCAGTCGCTGCATGGTCTTGTAGGAGTGTTCCGGGGCGAGCAGCATGGCCATGGGCAGCTTTGGCCAGCCGTCGAGCATTTTGGTCAGATTCGGCGTCGGGCGCAGGTTGCCGGTGAGCACCATGCCCGCTACCGAGGGAAAGGCCGAAGTGTATTGCGCGGCCAGCGAGGCGAGGATGATGTCCGTGCGGTCGCCCGGCGTGACCACCAGACAGCCCTCGGAGACATAGCCCAGAAAATTGCCGGGCTGCATGGCGGCCACGAGATATTCGGACACCAGGGCGCCCAGCCGCTCGCCCCCGTAGAGCACGTCGGCGCCCAGCCAGTCGCGCACCTCGGCCATGCTCGGCCTGGACAGCTTGTCGTCCTCGGGAATGACGAACACCGGCGGTCGGTCGTTCTCGGCGACGCGGCTGGTGATGTGCTCCAGGACTTCGGCCCCCGGTCCGCCGGTATAGCGGTTCACGGCCACGGCCACCACCTGCAGCCCCCGGTTGCGCAGGGTCTCCAGGCCGAGAATCACGCCCTCGGCGGCCTCCTCGGCCGATCGACCGCGTCCGCGGACCACGAGCAGGACCGGAGAGCCCAGATTGGCGGCGACCTCCAGGTTGAACTCGGTTTCAAACGTGATATCGGTTTCCAGGTCCGTGCCCAGGCAGAGCACGAAGTCGGCCTTGCGCTGCAGCTCCCGGAAGCGTGCGATGATGTCGTGGTGCAGTTCGCCGCGGTGTCCCGCGCTGGTTTCGGTCATGGCCCGCACGACGTCGTCGACACCGACAGCGACCGCGGTCTCATCCAGGGCAAAGCGCGCGCGCATGAGCGCACAGACCTGATCGGCGCCGGATGCGCCCGTGCCAGCGGGACGAAAAAAGGCCAGTTCGGGAATCTTGCGCAACATCGACTGGGCGACGCCGAGGGCGACGAGCGATTTCCCGCAGCGCGGGTCGAAGGAAAGAATTGTGAGACTCGGTGACATGCGTACCTCCTCAAAAGGCCGACGTCGTGATGCGTTCCGCCCGGTTGTCCGCGGGCTCGCTGTTCAGGGAGCGCCGACGGGTTTTCCGGCAAGTCCGCAATACCCTTCCGAGCCCTGGGCGCGGCTGGCTTCGTCTTTGTAGCGCCACATCATGCACCCGCTGTACAGGCACATGCGCAGCTTGTCGTCACGCGTGGTCAATAAAGGGCAGGTCTTGTATTTGGCTTCCTTTTCCGGCAGCAGCATGAGAATACCTCCTGGTGTCAGCGGCCCTGCGCGCGGGTGGGGGGACAGACCTTCCGGATACCCCGAAAGGACAAGCCGGGCAAGGGCCGGGAGCGCTTTTTCGGTGTGAGATTTCTTGCATGAAAAAAATCTTTGAGAGTTTCGGCGAACCGTGCTAGGTTCACATGCACGGGGAACTCTTATCAGTGTCATCATTACGGAATCATGACGCGCATCACCTTAAGGAGGATTGCATGACCAAGAAAGCACTGCTCGCCTGGCAGGACCTGGAACTGGGCGCAGCGGTCTGCGAGCCAGGCAACGCAGCCAAGCTGAAAACCGGGGACTGGCGCTCGCTCGCTCCCAGGCTCGATGAAGAAAAATGCGTCAAATGCGGCCTGTGCATGATCTATTGCCCAGAGTTCTGCATCTCGCAAGGTGCCGACGAATTTTACCGGCCCGACATGAACTACTGCAAGGGCTGCGGCATCTGCGCGCATGAATGCCCCAAGGACGCCATCACCATGGGCATGGAGGAGAAATAATGGGCAAGCGTATCGGCATAGAAGTCTCTCTGGCCGTGGCTGAAGCAGTCATGCTGTCCAGGGCGGATGTCATCTCCGCCTATCCCATTACCCCGCAAACCCACATCGTGGAAGAGCTTTCCACCTACGTAGCGAATGGCAAGCTCGATGCGGCGTTCATTCCGGTCGAATCCGAGCATACGGCCATGAGCGCAGCCATGGGCAGCTCGGCCACGGGTGCCCGGACCTATACCGCGACCTCGGCCCAGGGCCTGGCCCTGATGCACGAGATTCTTTTCATCGCCTCGGCGATGCGTCTGCCCATTGTCATGACCATCGTCAACCGCGCCCTCTCCGGCCCGATCAGCATCTGGAACGACCATTCCGACATCATGAGCGAGCGGGAAATCGGCTGGATCCAGCTGTTCGTGGAAAACGGACAGGAGGCCATGGACCTGAGCATCGCCGCCTTCAAGATCGCCGAAGACCACCGCGTGCTTCTGCCGATCGGTGTCAATCTCGACGGGTTCATGCTCTCGCACATGATCGAGCCCATCGAGTTCCCCCAGCAGGCCGATGTCGACGCCTTTCTGCCGTCCTACGTCCCGAAGCTGGTGCTCGATCCGCTCAAGCCCGTGACCCTCGGACCGGTCGGCGTGCCCGAGGTCTATACCGAGGCCAAGGTTCAGTGCGAGCAGGCGCTCATTCATTCCAAGCCCGTTGTCAAGGAAGTGCTCGACGCCTGGGGCAAGGCCTTTGGCCGGCAGTACAACCTGGTCGAGAGCAACGGCAAGCCCGGCGCCAAGGTCTGCTTTCTGACCATGGGATCCCTGGGCGAAACCTGCATGACCGCGGTGGACAGGCTCAATGCCGCAGGCAGCGAGGTCGGCCAGATCCGCCTGCGCCTCTGGAGGCCTTTCCCTCAGGAAGAGATCCTCGAGGCGACCAAAGGCGTCCAGAAGCTCATCGTCATTGACCGGGCACTTTCCCCGGGCGGCGTCCGCGGCCCGGTGGCCTCGGAGCTGGCCAGCCTGTTCTACGGTCGGCCGGATGCACCGGAAATCGTCAACGTCGTGGTTGGACTGGGCGGACGTGACGTCTCGGTCGCCGATTTCGAGGAAATATACGCCAAGGCCGTTGCCGGCGAATTCAAGGACACCTATACCATCTGGGGAGTGTTGAGCCATGCTGCATGACGTCGATCTGAGCGGTTACAGCAAAATTACGGCTAAAACCATCCCGACGCAGAAACTCATCAGCTCCGGCCACCGCGCCTGCCAGGGCTGTGTAGAAATACTGGCCATGGGCATGGTCATGAAGGCCGCCGGCCCCAATACCATCGTCGCCAACGCCACCGGCTGCATGGAGATCGTCACCTCGCCCTTCCCGCAGACCGCCTGGATGGTGCCCTGGATGCACGTAGCCTTCGAAAACGCCGCAGCCGTGGCCTCGGGCATCGAATCGGGACTGGGAATCCTCCATAAAAAGGGGAAACGCACGGGCGAAAAACCCAAAGTCATCGCCTTCGCCGGCGACGGCGCCACGGCCGACATCGGCCTGCAGTCCCTCTCCGGCGCCCTGGAGCGCGGCCACGACTTCCTGTACGTCTGCCTGGACAACGAGGCCTACATGAACACCGGCATCCAGCGCTCCAGCTCCACGCCCTATGGCGCCATGACCACCACCTCGCCTCCAGGGTCCATGTCCATCGGGCAGCATACCTGGAAAAAGAACGTGCCGGCCATCGCCGCGGCGCACAACATCCCCTACGTGGCCACCGCCTCGCCGGCGTACCACATCGACCTCATGAACAAGGTACGCAAGGCGCTCTACGCCAAGGGCCCCGCCTACCTGCACATCTTCGCCGTCTGCCCCACCGGCTGGGGCTCAAAGCCGGAGCAGGGCATCGAACTGGCCCGCCTGGCCGTGCAGACCGGTGTCTTCCCGCTCTACGAAGTCGTAGGCGGGCGCTACGCCATCACCCAGCGGGTCAAGGAACTCAAGCCCGTGCAGGAGTACTTCAAACTCCAGCGCCGTTTCCGCCATCTGGGGGAAAAGGACGTTGCCTATATCCAGGAACGTATCGCAAAGGATTGGGAACGGCTGAAGACCCTTGAAGCGGCCACCAATCCCAAGCCCAAGGCCGCGGAAGAGAAATCCGCAGGCTGACAGCGCGTCGATTACTGACAAGTCCGTTACGCCGGCGTTCCTGTAGCTGCCAGGAACGCCGGCTTTTTACCACAGGCAACGCTTCCGGCCAGGGAAGCCGCCGACAGCCGGAGCTGGAGGACGGTATCCCCCAAAAAAGTCGGGCGAGCGTATTGCCAGAATCAGCGGTCTTCAGGTATGGGACCCGGAATTGAGGCCTCGGGGGGCATGTCCACTGTGGCGCGAAGCCGGCCAGGCCATGCGCCAGTGCGCAACGTCGAAAAGGGAGATGCCCGGGTGACGAAGCTCGACGGGAAACCCGCCGCTGAGCAGAGCGGCAGAAAAATTGTCAAAACGGACAGTACGGCCAGAGGAGGGGGGAAATCGGCGCAGAGAACGCATTTCGACTTCAGGGATCTGTTCCGCCGGCTGACATCGCTGAGTTCCTGGACGCTCAAGGCCCGTTTTCTCTATCTCACGGGCACGCTGCTCCTGCTGGGCAGCATCTTCCAAATCCTCTTTTTTCAGCACACCCTGAACAAGACCATCCGCTCCAATTCCAGAGAGCGCCTGCTGTTGCTGGAAAGGCAATTGACGGACCAGCTGGAGCGCACGCAGCGCTTTGCCCTGACGCAGGCCTCGATCATGGCGGATTTTCAGGATGTCAAAACCGCGGTGCTCAAATCCGACCGGGAGTTCCTGAAGACCTTCAGCCGGCGCTACGTGGACACCCTGCTGCGCGCGGAGTGCGTTACCGGGCTCGATGTGTTGTTTCTCGACAGCGCGCTCCTGACCATACTGCAAACCCGTTCACCGCATCAGGCCGGACAGGATCTGAGCGCGGACGCAATGGCTGCTGCGGCGCTCAGGGAATTCAAACCCGCTGCCGGCGTGGTCCTTGCGCCTGAGGGACCGGAAATGCGCGCCGTGGCGCCGATACTCGACGGCGAGCGCGTCGCGGGTGTGGTCATGCTCTCCCTGCCGCTGGCGCCGGTCATTGCCCGGGGCGTGCCTGCAGACTGCGGGATAGCACTGCTGCTCGACCGGGAGGTCAAGGATCGTCTGGCCCCGTCCATCGTCGTGGAGGACGTCGGCTCCCGGGTCGTGTTCGCCGGGTTCGGCAGGACCGACCAGGTCCTCCTCCGGGAAGCCCTGTCCGGCCCGACCCTGCCCGAGCGCTCGGGTGACAGCTATCTTTCGTTTCTGCCGCTTCACGACGCTGCGGGTGCGCCCTTTGGCGGACTTCTCTCCAGGTTCGATGCCGCGTTGCAGCACGAAGCGGCGACGACGCGGGTCTATCAGCTGGCCGGACTGTTTCTTTCCGGCGCCATTTTTCTCTGGCTGTTCCTGTACATGAACGTCAGCCGGATTGTTCTGTTCTTCAAGCAGTTGAAAAAAATCATCATTGCCTCGCACTCGGAGGCATTCAGCGAGCGCTTCGCAAGCGACCACATCCACTGCCTGGACGTGCTGAACTGCCACAACGACGATTGTCCGGTCTACAAGGATCCTTCCCGAATCTGTTACTTGGAGACCGGCTCCGAGGCCATTTCCCCAAAGTGGCGCAATACCTGCCTCTACCTCAATAGATACGAAGTCTGCGCCAATTGCCCTGTCTACGTCATGCGCAAGGGCGACGAGCTGGCCGAGATGCGCAACGTGGTCAATACCATGCTGCGCCTCTGGAGCCGGTTTCTCGGGCGCACGGGCCATCTGCTGGCCTACGTGCTGCGCAGTCAGGAGCAGTCGGGACGCCTGCCGACCCTGGACGAAGTCTCCAATCGTCTGGAGGAAATGGCTAAGCTGACCTTCTTCAGCCACGATGTCCAGGGCACCCTGGACAAGGACGAGGTCTACCGCCAGCTTGCGCACGTGTTGAATACCTACTTCCGTATCTCCCGCTTCGTGCTGTTCGAGGTAGACCACGACAGCAACCGTATCGTCATCGCCCTGGATCAGGCCGAGGACACGCTGTGCAAAAAGCAGGTGCTGCTCTCGACCGAGGTCTGCCGGGCGCATCGCGTGGCCGAGGATGTCCACTCGTATTACAACCCCGTGCTCTGCCCGCATTTCAGCTGCGATCATGCCGCCGACGTGCGCTGCTGCCTGCCTGTGGTCATGGGCGGACACGTGGGCGCGATTCTGTCTTTTTTGACGCCCCGCACAGAATGGGAGGCCCTGCGCAGCGAAAAGATCCCCATTCTGCGGAAGTATCTCGACGAGGCAGCGCCGGTATTGAGTTCCTTGCGCCTGCTGTGTCTCTCCAAAGAGCAGGCCCTGCGCGATCCGCTTACGCACTGTCACAACCGGCGCTTCCTGGACGAGTTTATCGCCAAATACGAGCCCATGTCCGAGCGCGAGGGACGCAAGTCGGGCCTGCTCATGGCTGACCTGGATTTTTTCAAGCAGGTGAACGACGAGTACGGACACCAGGCCGGCGATGCCGTCCTCAAACAGATCGTTGTTATCATCCAGGCCAATATCCGCCGCTCCGACCTGCTCATACGCTACGGTGGCGAGGAATTCATCATCCTGCTGCAAAACGTGAAAGAGGACATGTCCGAGAAGGTGGCGGAAAAGATCCGCAGCGGAGTGGAGCAGGCCAAATTCGACCTGGGAAACGGCGTCACGATTCAGAAAACCATCAGTGTGGGCGTCGCCGAGTACCCCACCGACGGCAACACCATGTACAAGGCCATCAAATTTTCCGATGTGGCCCTGTACGCGGCCAAAAGTCAGGGTCGCAACCGGGTGGTCCGGTTCAAGCCGGAGATGTGGAGCGGCGGCGAGTCGTATTGAGTTCGCCGCCCGTGTCGAGCGAGCCCTCGAGCCGCAGCAGAAAGGACTTCATCCTCGGACCGGCGCCGGAAAAGCCTCCCAGCCGGCCGTCCGCCCCGCGCACCCGATGACAGGGCACGAGCAGGGGCCAGGGGTTGGTCGCCATGACCTGTCCTATGGCCCGGGCCGCGCCCTTGCAGCCGCAGAGCGTCGCCAGATCGCCGTAGCTGATCGTTTCGCCGGGTCCGATTTCCGTTCTCAACGTTTCCAGAATCATTGCAGCGAACGGCGACACCTGCGAAAAGTCGAGCCGGATCCAAGGCCACTCGGTACACCCTTCCTCCAGGTAGCGCGCGAGCGCTCCGTGCAGTGAGGCCGTTCTTGGGGAAAGGCCGGGCGAAGGAACCGTCTCGTGGTTCGAAGCGTCCGGACCGGCCCAGTCCAGAGCGACACTGGTCAGGGCGCTTCCTCGCCAGTTCAGGGTCAGACGCAAGGGCAGCGCGACGATATATTCCGACGTCGCATCGTATCGATTCATGGTCCGTTTTCCTGCCAGATGGTTGTCCGGGAGGCCGTCTCCGTTTCCTCCCGCAAGGGTACCAGGAGTTCCCCGGAGTCGCAACGGCGCATCGGCGCGGGGTTATCCAACGCGACCGGGCCGCGGGTCTGAGCGGAGGCGACGCCGGCAGGGTGCAGGCGGCAGCCCTGCCACAGGTCCTCCCGCTCAAGACAGGCGGCGATGTCCTGAAGCAGCGCGCGTTTGTCGGCTGCCCAGGTCGGGGCCAGCAATTCGCCAGGGGCCGGATCGGCGGTCAGTCGATGGATAACGATATCCGGCCGCAGTTCGGCAAGCGCCTCGATCAGCTCCTGCAGGTATCGCTCCCGTTCCAAAGGGACGTAGTCGCCGCGGCGCCAGAGTTCCTCCAGACTGCTTCCGGAGCAGACGTAGAGATTGTGAAATTTGATGCCGTGAATCGGCAGGGCATTGAGCGCGCGCACCGTGGCGAGCAATCCTCCCGGCGCCTCGCCGGGCAGCCCGGCGACCACGTGGACGCAGAGCTTGAGGTCAAGGGGAGCGGCCAGGTCCACGGCGGCGCGGAAATCGGCGAAGGAGTGACCCCGGTTGATGCGACGCAGTACCCCGTCGTCGGCAGTTTGCAATCCGAGTTCGAGCCAGCGCTCGGCAACGGGTTGCCCGGCAAAGAGTCTGAGCTTTTCCCTGTCCACGCAGTCGGGCCGCGTGCCCAGGGCGATGCCGGCCAGATCCGGCAGCCCGGCCACTGTCTCGAGCACGCGGGCAATTTTTTCGGGCGGACCATAGGTATTGGAAAAAGATTGCAAGTATGCTATGAAGAGCCTTGCAGTACGTTTACGCAGGTATACGTTTCTCCAGAAATCCCATTGCCGGGCCAGGTCCAGCCCTTGGGCGCCAAGGCCAGTGCCGGAACCGCGCGGATTGCAGAACAGGCAGCCCGCACGGGAAAGGCTGCCGTCTCTGTTGGGGCAGTTGAAGCCGGCGTCGAGAGGAATTTTCTGAACCCTCTGGCCGAAACGCTGCCGGAGATAGAAGGACAGGGCGAAATATCGATGCATCATGGCGTACTGCCAACGATCCGGCTACTCTTCGCGTGTTGCCGATGTTTTGGGTCTGCTCGGGTGAACGACAGTTTGCCTGACCCGGACGGAAGGTTTTTCTGGCCTGCCCGGACCGTTTATGGTTTCTATTGACAAGCGACGCAGTTTGGTTGAACACCGCCAGCAGGATTTTGGATTCACTGAGGCATGTGAGGCAATATGTCAAGAATTTTAGACTTTTTTTTAGGGATGTTTTCCAACGACCTGGCCATCGACCTGGGCACCGCCAATACCTGTGTCTACGTCAAGGGGCAGGGCATTGTGCTGCGCGAGCCCTCGGTCGTCGCGGTGAAGCAGGACGCCCGGGGCGTGAATAAGGTCCTGGCGGTCGGTAACGAGGCCAAGCGCATGTTGGGGCGCACGCCAGGCAATATCGTGGCCATCCGCCCCATGAAGGACGGCGTCATTGCCGATTTCGAAATTACCGAAGCCATGCTTCGCCATTTCATATCCAAGGTACACAACTCGCGTCGTCTGGTCCGCCCGCGGATCATCATCTGCGTTCCCACGGGCATCACCCAGGTGGAGAAGCGCGCGGTCAAGGAATCGGCGCAGAGTGCGGGCGCGCGTGAGGTCTATCTTATCGAAGAGCCCATGGCCGCGGCCATCGGAGCCAATCTCCCGATCCAGGAGCCGACCTCGAACATGGTCGTGGACATCGGCGGCGGTACGACGGAAGTGGCGGTCATCTCCCTGTCCGGCGTGGTCTATTCCAAGTCCGTGCGCGTGGGCGGCGATAAAATGGACGAAGCGATCATGACGCACGTCAAGCGCACCTACAACATGCTTATCGGCGAGAGCACGGCGGAAGAGATCAAGGTCAAGATCGGTTCGGCCTTCCCCATGGGCAAGGAAGAGGAAATGGAGGTCAAAGGGCGGGACCTGGTCACGGGCATCCCGCAGACCATCCCCATTACCTCGGCGGAAATACGCAAGGCCTTGTCCGAGCGGGTCGACGCCATAGTCCAGGCCGTGCGTATCGCCCTGGAGCAGACGCCGCCGGAACTGGCCGCGGATATTGTCGACCGCGGCATTGTGCTTACCGGGGGCGGCGCGCTGCTCAAAGGGCTGGACCAGCTGCTGCGCGAAGAAACCTCCCTGCCGATCACTGTGGTGGACGATCCGTTGTCCACGGTTGTGCTCGGGTCAGGCAAGGCATTGGATTCGCTTGATATTCTCAAGGAGGTTACGATAGATTAACCCCATTCCCAAGCATTTTTCCCTGTTGTTACTCCTGGTCCTGTTTTTGTATCTCAGCCTCTACACCTGGAATTTGCGTACCGGGTACCTGGACGAGCTGGCCTCGTATTCCGGCCTTGAAATCGTCGGCTGGACCTTGCTGCCAGGCAAGTGGCTCAAGTCCCGTGTCAGCGGTTTCCTGGTCGATTACGTCTATCTGTCCGGCGTGCAGCAGGAAAACGAGGAGTTGCACAAGCGCCTGGAGCGCATGGCCGCCACCCTGGCCCGCAGCAAGGAAGAGGCAGCCGAAGTCGGTCGTTTGCGCGCGCTGCTCGGCTTCGAGTCTCCGGAGCCGTGGCAGGTGACCGGGGCGAGGGTGCTGTCCTATCGCTTCGGAGCGCAGTCCGCGCTGGAGACCATTCTGGTGGACAAGGGCGAAAACAACGGCCTGGACGTGAACATGCCCGCGGTGACCAGCCAGTGCGTGGTCGGGCGCGTCTTCAAGACCGGGCTGGAATATTCGCTTGTCTTGCTGCTGACCGACCGCAACAGCCGGATGTCGGTCATGGGGCAGACCAGCCGGTCTTTTGGCGTGCTCCAGGGCCGGGGTATCGACCAGCCGCTCGAAGTAGGGTACATCCCGCTCAACTCGCGCATGCAGGAAGGCGAGATTCTGGTCACCTCGGGACTGGATGAAATTTTCCCCAAAGGCCTGCCCGTGGCCCGGGTAGAGGGTGTCGTGCGCCCGGAAGACTCGTTGTTCCTGCAGGTCAAGGCCTCGGTGCTGCAGGATTTCAAGAGTCTGGAGGAAATTCTGGTGCTGGTACGCGGCGAGGTCAAGACCGGCATCGGAGCCGCGCCGCTGGCATTGCCATGAGCCGGGGCCAGCCAGGACGGAGTGGCAGCCGTACTGCAGGGCGATGAGACCGGAGCGCAGGGTATGAATTTCAGGAACATGGTCTGGTGGCTGGGTTTCATCCTGGTGGCGATTTGGGCGCAAAGCCTGGTTCCGGGGGTCGATTTTCTCGTCGTGGGGCTGGTGCTCAGCCTGCAGGAAGGGCGCCTGAAGCAGACCTGCTGGCTGGGTGCGTGCGTGCTGTTGATCCAGGAAGGCACCAGCACGCTGTCTTTCGGGACCAGCCTGCTCCTGGACGGCATCGCCGTCGTAGCCTTCATTTTCGGGCGCTGGCTGTTCCAGTCGCGCAACGTTCTGTTTCTTTCGCTGCTTGGCGGGGTGCTCGGCCTGAGTCATTATCTCATAGTGCCGATGATGGCCTATCTCGAGGATTACAGCGTCCCGAGGGAATCCCTGCTGCTGGAAAGCGTGATCCAGGCCGCGATCTTCCCTCCGGTCTGGTTGCTGGCCCACACCCTGCGTTCGCTGAGGAAGCCTGATGTCGTACCTGTATGAGCAGGAAACACAGCAGGCGCCCCGCTCGGGGCTGTTGCTGCTGCAGTGCCTGGTGCTGGGGACCTTCTTCGTCTTTGCTCTGCGCTTCTGGTATCTGCAGATACACCGGAGCGAGGAATTCGCCGAGCAGGCGCGGGAAAACCAGCTCCGGGAAGAGCCCATCTATTCGACGCGCGGGCAGATCATGGACCGCAACGGCCGGGTGCTGGCCGTCAACGAGCCTGGATACGCGCTGACGCTGGTGCGCGAGGACTGCAAGGATCTGGACGCCACGCTCGCTCAGGTCAGCGTCTGGACGGACATCGAGCTGGACAAGCTCAAAAAGAAGTTCGACAAGGGCAAGCGCAACGTCAAGCCGTTCCAGCGGCAGACGCTGGTCAGTGACATCTCCTTTGATCTTGTTTCCAAAATCGAAGCCAATACGGTATTCTGGCCAGGCCTGGAGATACAGGTCAAGCCGCGTCGGCTCTATCCGCAAGGGCCACTCGTTTCGCATCTGCTGGGCTATGTTGCGGAAGTGAGCGAAGAGGATTTGGCCCGCAATTCCGAACTCAGCTCTCAGGATATCGTCGGCAAGCAGGGGCTGGAGCTGCTCCTGGACAATCAGCTGCGCGGGCTCAAGGGGCGACGGCAGTTCGAGGTCGATGCCGCCGGCCGTCGTCTTTCCAGCGAAACCTTGCGGCAGCCTGTCGCCGGCGAAGACGTGGTCATGAGTATCGACGTGGATTTGCAGGCGTTTATTTACAATCATCTCGAGGGCGAGGCTGGCGGAGTGGTCGTGCTCGATCCCTTTACCGGGCAGGTGCTGGCCCTGGTCACGCAACCCAGCTACGACAACAACGCCTTCACTGTCGGCCTGACCGGATCGCAATGGCAGGCCCTGCAGAATCACCCCCGGCATCCGCTGCAGAACCGGGTCATCCAGAGCGTCTATCCGCCGGGTTCGGTCTGGAAGCTGGTGGTCGCCGCGGCCGGACTCCAGGAGCGCTTCATCACGCCGGGTACCTCGGTTTTCTGCTCCGGGGCCTATACCCTGGGAACACGCGAGTTCCGCTGCTGGAAAAAGGACGGACACGGCTCGGTCAATCTGAAGGAGGCGCTCATCCATTCCTGCGACGTCTACTTCTATCAGCTGGGAGAGCGGCTCGGTGTCGATCGCATGAGCCGTTTCGCCCATGCCTGCGGTTTCGGCGAACCGACCGGCATCGACCTGCCGCACGAAAAAGGTGGTCTGGTGCCGACACGGGCCTGGAAGCGCAAACGGTTCAACGATTCCTGGCACGGCGGGGAGAATCTGAACATGGCCATTGGACAAGGATATACGCTGGTGCAGCCCCTGCAGGTGGCGCGCTACGTGGCTGCGCTGCTCAACGGCGGCAAGCTCCTCAAGCCCAACCTGCTGGCCAATGCCCCGTCCACGGAGCAGGGAGACCTGCACCTCAACGAGGAGCACCGAAAACTGATTCTCCAGGCCATGGAAGATACCGTGCAGCGAGGCACGGCCACCAGCATCCGCCGGACCGACGTACACATCGGCGGCAAGACCGGAACCGCTCAGGTGGTGCGCATCGATCAGGTCCGAAAGAAAGTCGAGGACATGCCCTACCGGACGCGCGACCATGCCTGGCTGGCCACCTGGGGTCAGCGCGACGACAAGGCCTACGTGGTGGTGGCGCTGAAAGAACATGGCGGACACGGCGGTTCGGCGGTCGGACCGTTGGTTCGCGACATTTACGACTACCTGTTTCGCTGAACCATGTGCTGCGTCGCCAACTCCTTTCCCTCGACCCGGTCCCTGGCCCCTGTGGGCCGGGCCTGAGAAGGCCATGAGCTTTCCGCCGCTGGATAAACGACTCTGGGGCTATGTCAACTGGCCCCTGTTGGCGCTGACGCTGATCCTTTTCGGCGTCGGCCTGCTCAACCTCTATTCCGCCAGCGGCGTGCGCCTGGAAGGCGGACTTACGGTCAGCGCCTATTATCGAAAACAGCTGGTCTGGGGGAGCATCGGCCTGGCGGGCATGATCATTTTCGCCCTCGTGGACTATAAACATCTGAAGACCCTGGCCTGGCCGCTGTATCTGGTCACGCTGTGCCTGCTCATCGCGGTGCCGCTGTTCGGAAAAACGGTGCTCGGCGCCAGACGCTGGCTGGATTTCGGAGCCTTCAGCTTCCAGCCCAGCGAGGTGGCCAAGCTGAGCATTCTTTTTCTGGGGGCCAAGATTCTCTCCTCCAAGACGGGAAAGCTGGACTGGGGCGGGCTCATCGCCGCTTTGAGCCTGGTCCTGGCGCCCGCGGTGCTGATAAAATTGCAGCCTGATCTGGGTTCAGCCCTCAACCTGCTCTTGATTTTAGGAGGCATTGTCCTGTACAGAGGTCTGGCGGCAAGGGTGTTGCGGGTCCTGGCGGTGATCGTGCCGGCAGTGCTGCCCATGGGGTGGTTTCTGCTCAAGGATTACCAGAAGCAGCGGATACTGACCTTTCTCAATCCGGGTGACGATCCGCTGGGTGCAGGGTACCACATCATCCAGTCCCAGATTGCTATCGGATCCGGGGGGATGTGGGGCAAGGGGTTTCTGGCCGGAACACAAAGTCAGCTACGTTTTCTTCCTGAGAAGCACACCGATTTCGCCATCGCTGTGTTGGGGGAGGAGTGGGGCTTTGTAGGAACGGTCGCGCTGTTGACCTTGTTCTGCCTCTTTCTGACCAGCATTTATTTTACAGCCAGGGACGCCAAGGACCGGTTCGGCAGTTTCCTGGCAGCCGGAGTGTTTTTTTATTTCTTCTGGCAGATAGTCATCAACATGGGCATGGTGGTCGGACTCATGCCCGTTGTCGGTCTGCCGCTGCCCTTCATCAGTTATGGAGGCAGCAACGCTATCGTCAATTTCTGTCTGGTCGGCCTGGTGCAAAATGTGTCCATG
>CAZGAH010000020.1:26158-55280 GCA_964523295.1 uncultured Desulfovibrionaceae bacterium
GGGAGGAGCGGTTCATGGCCAAAGACGAAATCAATGCTTTTCTGGGCGCCGGAACGAACTACCAGGGCAAGCTGCATTTTGAAGGCTCGGTACGCATAGACGGGACCTTTGTCGGAGAAATCCGTTCCGAGGGCACGCTCATCGTGGGCAAGGACGCCCAGGTTCAGGGCGAGATACTGGTCGGACAGCTCATTCTCAGCGGCAACCTGCAAGGGGAAATACACGCCGGTCGGAAGGTGGTCCTGCACAAGACGGCGAACCTGGCCGGCAATATCAATACGCCGTTGCTGGTGATCGAAGAAGGCGCAATTCTCGAAGGTCTGGTCACCATGCCCAAGACCCAGGACGCAAAGGGCGGGAAGGGTGCGAAGACCGTAGACTTCCCGGTTGACCGGCAAAAGCCGGGGTCGGGGCAGGACCTGCCCGGGAGCGAAGCCTCCGTGGGCACTGCGTAGGACCGTGGGGAAGCTGGCGGAAAGGTGCTTTCCTGGTTATCAAGTGCTGCCGAAAGTCTGCCAATGATGATAACCACGCGGGGAAACAGGATTTTATGGCTTTTTTTCTCGGCCGGGCGCAGCAGGCGGAGCAGAAAAAGCTTTGACAGGGAAAAATATATGGGCTATGGCCGCGGTGTTTTGATCGAAATTTCACAACCTCAGCGCGGAGACAGGGTATGATCAATCTTGACGCAACGTTTTTCGTCCAACTGGCCAATTTCATCATCAGCCTCATCGTGTTGAATTTCCTGTTGATCCGTCCGATACGGGGAATCATCAAAAAGCGGGCTGGTACCATGTCTAACCTGATCTCCGAGGCGGAGAAGTTCGCTGCTGCCGCCGATTCCAAGCTCAAGAACTACGAAGCCGCCCTGGTCGAGGCGCGCAAGGTCAAGGAGGGTAGTGGGTTGAAACGGCTGAAACCAATTGCAGGCGCGTTGTTCATCGTGCTGGCGACCGTGGGCATCGCCCTGGCATCGGGGGGCGAGGGCGAGCACGCCAACGACTGGGGGAATTTCGCCTTCCGGGTCGTGAACTTCATCATCTTCATCGGCATCATCTATTTTGCCGCCGGCAAAAAGATCGGCGCCTTCTTCAGCTCGCGTCGCTACAACATCGAGAGCGAACTGAAGGATCTCGGCGTACGTAAGGAAGCCGCTGAGAGAAGCCTCAAGGAAGTCGAGTCCAAGATCTCGAACCTGGAGCAGGAACGTCAGCGGATTCTGGCGGATTATCAGGCGCAGGGAGAGGCCCTCAAGGCCTCGATCATCGACAAGGCCAAGGTGCAGGCCGAGCAGATCAAGGCCCAGGCCCAGAACACCGCCGCGCAGGAAGTGAAGTACGCGGTGGAACAGATTCGTTCTGAGATGTCGGATCTGGTTATCGCAGCCGCCCAGAAGCTTCTGGAATCGAAGTTGAGCAAGGAAGAGCATGAAAAACTGATCGACAAATATCTAACAAAGGTGGTGCTGAATTGACCGGGAACATTGTCGCACGGCGCTACGCCCGGGCGCTCTTCGCCATCGGCAAAGAACAGGGCCTGGCTGCGCTGGAGACTTTCGGCAAGGATCTGAGCGGACTTGCGGAGATCATCGCACAGTCGCCGCAGCTGCTCAAAGTGCTCCGCAACCCGCTTTTCTCCGTTGAGGAGAAGAAGAGTGTGGTCGGCAAGCTGCTCGCTAAGCTTGCCCCCAGCGGAATGATCGTCAACTTTTGCAATCTTCTGGCGGATAAAGAGCGTTTGGCGTATCTGCCTGAGATGGCTGCGGAATTCAATACGCTTCTCGACGCGGAGAAGGGGGTTGTCCGTGGTGAACTGATAACGGCGATTGCGCTGGATGCCGCGAAGCAGGATTCCGTGAAAACGGCGCTGGAAAAACAGGCCGGCCGGAAGCTTATCCTTGATTTCAGTTCCAATCCCGCAATTCTGGGCGGCGTGGTGCTGAAGGTCGGGGATCTGGTCATGGATGCAAGCCTCAAGGCGCAGCTCGATATTTTGAAAGAAAACATCAAGAGGGGTGAATAGGGCCATGCAGATCAAAGCCGAAGAAATCAGCCAGATAATTCAAGGGCAGATCAAAAACTACGAGCAACGGGTGGAAATGAGCGAGACCGGCACCGTCCTGTACGTGGGTGACGGTATCGCTCGAGTTCACGGCGTGCAGAACGCAATGGCCATGGAGCTGCTGGAGTTCCCCGGCGGCCTGATGGGCATGGTGCTCAACCTTGAAGAAGACAACGTCGGTGTCGCATTGCTGGGCGAGTGTACGGAAATCAAGGAAGGCGATCCGGTCAAACGCACGGGCAAGATTTTTTCCGTTCCGGTCGGCGAAACCGTCGTCGGGCGCGTCATCAACCCCCTGGGCGAGCCCATCGACGGCAAGGGCCCCATCGACCGCAAGGACATGCGTCCGGTCGAGTTGAAGGCCCCGGGCATCATTCCCCGCAAGTCGGTGCATGAGCCCATGTACACCGGGCTCAAGGCCATCGACGCCATGACGCCCATCGGCCGCGGTCAGCGCGAACTTATCATCGGCGACCGTCAGGTCGGCAAGACCGCTGTCTGCATCGACGCCATTATCGCGCAGAAGAACAGCGACATCCACTGCTTCTACGTCGCCATCGGCCAGAAAAGGGCCAACGTGGCCCTGGTTGCCGACACGCTGCGCAAACACGGCGCCATGGAATACACCACCATCATCTCCGCCACTGCCTCCGAGCCCGCGGCCCTGCAGTTCATCGCCGCCTATTCCGGTTGCACCATGGCCGAGTACTATCGCGACAACGGCAAGCACGCCCTCATCATCTACGATGATCTTTCCAAGCAGTCCGTTGCCTACCGCCAGATGTCCCTGCTGCTCCGCCGCCCCCCGGGCCGTGAAGCCTTCCCCGGCGACGTCTTCTATCTCCATTCGCGTCTGCTCGAGCGTGCGGCCAAGATGCATGACAACCGCGGTGCCGGTTCGATGACCGCATTGCCCATCATCGAGACCCAGGCCGGCGACGTCTCGGCGTACATCCCGACCAACGTCATCTCCATTACCGACGGTCAGGTCTACCTGGAGCCCAACCTTTTCAACGCCGGCGTTCGCCCGGCCATCAACGTCGGCCTCTCGGTTTCGCGCGTCGGCGGCGCCGCGCAGGTCAAGGCCATGAAGCAGGTGGCAGGCACCATGCGTCTGGATATGGCTCAGTACCGCGAACTGGCCGCTTTCGCCCAGTTCGGTTCCGACCTGGACAAGGCCACCCAGTCCAAGCTCAATCGTGGCGCCCGTCTGGTCGAACTGCTCAAGCAGCCGCAGTACCAGCCCATGCCGGTCGAAGAGCAGGTCTCCTCCATGTTCGCCGCTACGCGTGGCTATATGGACGACGTGCCTGTCGCGGCCGTGCGTAAGTGTGAAAACGAACTGCTCGAGTTTATGCGCAATTCCAAGGCGGACGTGCTGGCAGCCATCCGGGACAAGAAGGAAATCACCTCTGACATCGAGCCGAAACTCCGCGCTGCCATCGAAGAGTTCAAGAAAGGCTTCCAGGCCTAAGGCGGGAGATAATAAATGGCATCTCTCAGAGACGTTAAACGGAAGATCGAAGGGATCAAGAAGACCAAGCAGATAACCAAGGCCATGTACATGGTGGCCTCGGCCAAGCTGCGTGGCGCCCAGTCCCGCATCGAACGCTTCCGTCCCTATTCTGACAAGTTCTATGACATGCTCTCCGACTTGGCCGGCAAGGCTGAGGAAGGCGCACATCCGTTGCTGGAAAAACGCTCGGAGATCAAGACTGTCGGCATTGTCCTCATCACGTCTGACCGGGGACTCTGCGGCAGTTTCAATACCAACCTCATCAACATGGCCAGCAAGCTCGCCGCGGCGAAAACCGCGGAAGGCAAGCAGGTCAAGTTCATCTGTGTAGGCAAAAAGGCCCGTAATGCCTTTCGCAAGAGCGATTACGCGCTGATCAGCGACCATGTTGACAAGATGGGCTCTTTCGACTTCTCCCTGGGCAATCTGGTCGGCATGGAAGTCATCAACGCCTACCTGGCCAGGGAGCTCGACGAAGTACACATCATCTTCGGCCAGTTTGTCAGCATGGCCAGACAGACGCCGGTCAACCGTCAGATATTGCCCATGGTTGCGGAAGAAAAATCCGCTGCCGACGCTGCTGACGGGTCTTCCAGCGAGTACATCTACGAGCCCGAGGTCGTCGGCCTGCTCGCCGAACTGTTGCCCCGCTTCATCAAGGTGCAGGTCTATCGCGGCATGCTCGACACCTCCGCCAGCGAGCACGCTGCGCGCATGGCGGCCATGGACAACGCCACCAGGTCTTGCGACGACATGGCCACGGCGCTGACCCTGGTATACAACAAGACCAGACAGGCCGCTATCACCCGTGAACTGATGGATATCGTCGGCGGCGCGGAAGCGCTGAAAGGATAACTAAGGGAGCAGAATGAAATGAGTGCCACCAATCTTGGTAAAATCTCGCAGGTCATCGGCGCCGTCGTGGACGTCGAATTCCAGGAGGGCCATCTGCCGCACATTCTCAACGCCCTCATCATCGCGAATCCGAACAACGTCGACGCCCCTGAGCTGATCGTCGAAGTCGCGCAGCATCTGGGTAACAACATCGTCCGCACCATCGCCATGGATTCCACCGATGGTCTGGTGCGCGGCATGCCCGCCACCGATACCGGCAACCCCATCATGGTACCGGTCGGAAAGGCCTCCCTGGGCCGTATCATGAACGTCATCGGCAAGCCCGTGGATGAGCTCGGCCCCATCAAGGCTGATAAGATGCTGCCGATCCACCGCGAAGCCCCCACGTTCATCGAACAGAACACCTCGGTCGAGCTGCTCGAAACCGGCGTCAAGGTTATCGATCTGCTCATCCCCTTCCCCAAGGGCGGCAAGATGGGCCTCTTCGGCGGCGCCGGCGTGGGCAAGACCGTTATTCTCATGGAGATGATCAACAACATCGCCAAGCAGCACGGCGGCATCTCCGTGTTCGCCGGTGTTGGCGAGCGCACCCGCGAGGGTAATGACCTTTACTATGAAATGAAACACGCCGGCGTTCTCGAGAAAGCCGGCCTTATCTACGGCCAGATGAACGAGCCTCCGGGAGCCCGCGCCCGCGTGGCCTTGACCGCTCTGGCCTGCGCCGAGTACTTCCGCGACGAGGAAGGCCAGGATGTGTTGCTCTTCATCGACAACATCTTCCGTTTCACCCAGGCCGGCTCCGAGGTCTCCGCACTCCTCGGCCGTATGCCCTCCGCGGTCGGTTATCAGCCCACTCTGGGCACCGACCTTGGCGAACTCCAGGAGCGCATCACCTCCACGACCAAGGGTTCGATCACTGCCGTCCAGGCCGTCTACGTCCCTGCAGACGACTTGACCGACCCCGCACCGGCAACCACCTTCTCCCATCTTGACGGCACGCTCGTTCTTTCCCGTCAGATCGCGGAGTTGGGCATCTATCCCGCCGTTGACCCGCTCGACTCCACGTCGCGTATCCTCGATCCCCTCGTTCTCGGAAACGAGCACTACGGAACGGCGCGCGAAGTGCAGATGGTGCTCCAGAAGTACAAAGATCTTAAGGACATCATCGCCATTCTGGGCATGGACGAACTCTCCGACGATGACAAGCTCGTCGTCGCCCGGGCCAGGAAGATTCAGAGCTTCCTTTCACAGCCCTTCCACGTCGCCGAAGCCTTCACCGGCAAGGCCGGTCGGTACGTCAAGCTGGCCGACACCATCAAAGGCTTCCGGGCCATCCTCGACGGCAAGCATGACGACATCCCAGAAAGCGCTTTCTACATGGTGGGCGGCATTGAAGAGGCCCTGGAAAAGGCCAAACAAGGCTAACCGACATCGAGGAGTCCGTCATGGAAAAGTCGCTTAAACTCGAAGTAGTCACTCCGGACAAGCTGGTCGTCAGCGATACGGTGGACTACGTCGGCGCGCCCGGCTACGAAGGTGAGTTCGGCGTCCTGCCCAGTCACGTCCCCTTCTTGTCCGCGTTGCAGATCGGCAACCTGTATTACAAGAAGAACGGCAAGACCCACTACATCTTCATCTCGGGAGGCTTCGCCGAGGTCTCCAACAACACGGTGACCATTCTGGCCGAGAGTGCGGAAAAAGCCGAGGAGATCGATCTCGAGCGCGCGCGCAAGGCCAAGGAACGCGCTGAACTCCGCTTGCAGAACCAGCGCGAGAAGGTCGACAACGCCCGGGCCCAGGCCGCCCTGCATCGCGCCATCGCCCGGCTCAGAGCCGCAGGCCAGACAGGACACGCCTAGTCTGACCAGCTGTCTTCACGACTATACACAACAAGGGGGAGCTTCGGCTCCCCCTGCTGTTTAGCGTGTCTTCTTTCTTAAAGACAGGGTGTTGTATCCTAAAAGGTTTTTCAAATTTTTTAAATAATGCTAACCAGAAGCGCTAGCAAAAAAAACGAAAAATAATAGTTTTGTTTTTAATTTTCTAAACAATATATTTTTAAGCTGTTGTAAACAGCGACTGGCCGATTGGGCAAAAAGCTTTACTCTGTGTTGTTGAAAGTCGATTGGACCGGTCATTTGCTCGAACTTCGTTACATCGTCACCATTTTCGATACGACATGTATGCCAGCAGAGAGATCCAAACTCAGCGGTTTAAGTTCGAGAACAATGCAATGGCCATTCTCTATTTGTCAAAGCCTGCCCGGCAACCCGACCAAGGAGGTCAATCGAGTAGTCTCGCGCTCGATTTCGTGCTTGAAAGGCAGGCCAAGGGCAGGCTCGTTTTACCGCGTTGATATAGTTCGTTTTCCCAAAAAACCACTCTATCCTCTTGTTCTTGTGTGCGTAATTGTGGTTAATAATTACTGATTGTTCTTTATGGAAATTTATGTTTGCATGATGTATTGCAGATGCTTCCCTGGTTTATCGCTACGCATGTCATCGTTGCGTGGGTTTGCGCTCGTCTGCATTCTCGTCCCTAAATACTGAAAGGCGGTAGCGGATGAGCAACGGAATGGCCTGTTCGATGATCCAGGCCGGATCCCAGCTGACGTTTTCCAGACGTTGCGCTGGGCCGCCTTGCCGGAGCGCGATACGGCCCTCGCCGTAGACCTGCCTGGAGTAGGCCATGTACGGCAGGCTGGCCTGACCTCGCCAGAAACTCGCGCCGACCATGAGCACGGCCGCCAGTCCGCACGCTATCGAAAGCCGCCGAGCCTGTCCGCCTCTTCGCCACAGACGAGGCCCTTGCGCGGCCAGCATGGCCAGGACAGCGCTCCAGATCAGCATGGACGTGGTCGCGTAGCGCGAGGAACTGGCCTGCCAGACGCCGAACCCGGCGCGGCCCAGCGCGGTCATCAGCGCGCAGCCGAGGCCGTAGAGCCCCAGCAGAAGGAAGAACCAATCAGGCTCCTCCTGTTCGCTCCGGGGCGCAGAAAATGGGAGAATTCGGAAAGCGGGACGGAAAAAGAGCCCCAGGCCGCAGAGTCCCAGACCGCCGACCGCGACCCACAGCCAGGATTCCGTGGCCATCGGGCTCAGTATACCGGCCACGAAGAGCAGCAAATAACGCACGACGTCCGTAGGCGATTTGGCCAGGGCGCCGACTCCGGCATGATGCCCGGGAGTTGCGTAGCCGTGAAGATACCATGCCAGAAAGGCGACGAAGAGCACGGTCCAGAAGCCGGCATAGCGCAAGGCGCGTCTGCGTTGTGCCGGATCCAGGGCGCGCAGCAGCAGTAATGCCAGCGTTGCCAGCCAGTAGGCCGCACCGCCGCCCATGGAGAGCATGGCCAACGCGGCGCAGAGCGCCTGACCTGCCAGCAGGCCCGGCGTCAGCTTTGGCCGGGAAAAGAGCCAGGCGCCGAGCGTCACAGCCAGCAGATTCATGTACCATTGGAGCTGGAATCCCCACAGCCAGTTTTCATGCTGGCGTAGCGAGAAAAACAGCCAGGCCAGGCCAACGCACAGCCAAGGCGTCGTCCGACCGTAGCGTGCGCGGCCGTGCAGCACCTGCGCGACGGCGATCATCCAGGCCAGCAGCGCCGTAAGGACGCTCGCCGCCATTTCCCAGCGCGTATCCCATCCCGACGCGACGCCTAGTGCAAGAAAGACTAGTCTGGGCAGCACGAGCCGGTGTTCATTATGCTGGGCCCATATATCCGGCCAGGTCAATGTGTTCTGATACCACTTCTCGAAGATCGGCACCATCGACCAGGCGTCCCAAACCGGAACGTCCACCCCGTAGCGCCAGACGCCGTGGAGCAGAACGAACAACGCCCCCAGACAGAGCATTGCCGCTGCCAGGGTTGTCAGCCTGCCCCATTGTTTATCCACCACGTTGTCCGCTCCCGAATCTGTCCGACGCACTTATCGCCTCCGGCCCTGATCCATAATCCCGCTGACGCGGAGACAGGGCATGGGCTTCTGCGTGCGAATGCCACGAATCAGCCTAGCCTCGCGTATTATCTGGTACTTTCATATCCACCAGTCCGTGCCGATGTAAAGACCCTGTCTGCCACGCGACATACCTACAATGTTGGGCAGCGGCAAGGGCGTTGCGGGTGTCTTGAAGCGGCGAATCCAGTAGCTGAGACCACTTTGCCTGATGCCATGTTCGCGACTATACCGCGACTGACTTACGCCGCTTGCCCGCCACGCTTCGACATGTGCGCACCAAAACATGACCCGCTCCCCCCTCTTGACTCTCTCCCTGCTCGCCATGGTTCACCTCCTGCGATGTTGGCGAACAATGACATGAGCGAATGGGGAGATGGAAGAAGTACCCTATTGAACGCTTACCGCGCTCCGGGCCAAGGGGTTGATCTACCTGTGAAGACTAAGCCGTCAACTCCTTGCGAATGCCTGTGGCTGAGTGATCATCGGAGAGCCGTATGCGGGAAAACCGCACGTACGGTTCGATGAGGGGGCGCTGATGCGCCGAGACAGTCGCGGTAGACACGTAGGAGTCGCGTGCGACGAGGCGTCAAGAGAAGTCACCGGATGTCGAAGGCGGGTCAGCGCTCTACTCTACGATGTCGCTTGACACCTGGGGGATCGAGTTCCTCTGGAGCCTGGGATGCAGACCCGGCGAGAGCGAATTATTGTCCTTGCGGTTCGAGCACGTTGATTGGGTAAACGCGACGATCCAGATTTACGGTCGCAAAACAAAGTCGAGACGGGTCATTCCGCTGTCTCAGGGGTTCATGGAACGTCTGCGTGAAAAAAGGGTGACCTTCAAGAGCGGATACATAATCGAGTATAAGGGGCAACCGGTCCGAAAATTTCTCAGGTCCTGGAGGACTGCCTGTAAACGAGCTGGGATCACTTATGAAACCGTGTTATACGATATTCGGCATTTGTTCACCAGCACCCGGATACAACAAGGAGCTGATCTTGCGTCAGTTTCTCGCATCCTCGGACATTCATCCCCGGCGATGACAACTGGGGTTTATCTGCATGTTCTACCTGGTGCCATAAATGAAGCAGTCAAGAAGTTGCCCTGCCTGCCTATGAACCAGGCCGAGACCGAACCTGCCGAGAATTCCCCGCAAAGATAGGATAGGTTATCCGACCGGTTCTCCGGGACAGATAAGGAGACAGCTGGCAAGCCGAGGTTCAATTGATTGGCGTTCCCTAAACTCTTTCTTGACAAGACCTCTGCTTGCTGGTATAGAAATAATATCTAGGCAGATTGATATCAGATCAGGGAATTATATGTATTAAGAACTAATCTATTAAGAATTTGGACTTTATTTATAATTTTCGCTACTAGGTTGGTTGTATATTTCTAAGTTTTTAAATTTTTTAATTTACGACGTTAGTAAGTTCTTTAGTTCAAAATTTATTATTTATTTTTTAATTTTCTAGCTTAATTTATTGCATTGGAGGTGCCTAAATGCCTAATTTTAAATGTTTAATAAAAATGATGATTTGTTTTCTAATGGTTTTTGGTTTTCTGTGCTTTTCTTCATCGGTAGGCACTTGTTTTTTTGATTTCAGCGATGAAAAAAAAGAAATCAAAGATTTGTATGATAACGCTTTATCTTTTAATCCGAAAGGTCAAATAATGCCTTATGATTTGGGTTCAGCGTTTAATTTGGGGACAAAAACAACAGAAATACAACGAGATGTGCTAGAGAAAAAAATTAAAGATAAATATGTATTATGGTCTGTAGAGGTCTATGAAATTGAAAAGCTTAGTGAAAAAAAATATGTGGTATCCGTTCTTTTAACTGACAATTCTCCAGGAATGGCAATTGGAATTCTCATTATTAATGAAAAACACGATATTGACTACTTAATGAGTCTTCAAACAGGATCAAAGATTACTTTTTTCGGAAAAATTAAAAAAGTTTCAATGAGAAGTTTAGTTATCGACCCTGCGATAATTTTCGATGAAACTAACTATAATCAAATTTACCGTGAATCTAAAAGTGGTCAAAATCAATCTTCCTCTCAAAATAAGAGCTTGGATCGTTCGATACCACAAGAGTCAAAGCCTATAGCGCAACCGAGTGCAGATCAACATGATAACGAAAGTGCAAGTTTTAAAGAAAACAATCAAGGAGAAGTTGATCTTGAAACAAAGGATTTAAATTCATATACTGGAGAGTATATTTTTCTAAGAAATGAAGATGGTGATTATAGCTATGCCTGCTTCACGGATGTAAATAAGAGTGTGCATTCATTTTTTTGCGATGAAGACATAAAGAAAAATTTCAAAAAAAATACTAAATATCTTTTAAAAATTCAAGTGAGCAGTGTTTACATTCCTGAGGCGCAAGAAAGACACGAAATACATTCGATCGTAAATTATATTGATGCTGATACTTTGAGTAATTTAAAAAATTCAGAAATTTTTAAATCGTTAGCTGCTTACAAATATAAAACTGATATAGACTTTGGTCCTAGCTCAACTGGCGACAATCAAAACAGCCTAGAAGTCTTAATCTCATGCAATAAAGAGTTTATTTTAGATGCTTCATGCCCTAATTATAAGACAAATGAAAACGCTAGTAGTAATTTCAACAATTTCTATGAACTTGCCATGCTAATTTCGATTTCATACAAAAATAAAAAACCAATAATAAACTATTTGGAATATTCACATTTTTGTGAAAATGCTCCACTTAAAGCTTTCCAAGATAAGGATGGATTCTTTTTGAATCAAATCAAAAAAAACGAATGGACTTTAAATTGCGACCAATTAACGGAAATTATAAGTCGGGGTTGTAATTAATCGCTATTTCATCCTGTTAATATCTCTGCGCACTATACTTGCGGTTGCTCGGTAATTCATCTTTGTGCTGACAACCGGGTTTTACTTACATGATCTGCTCGGTGCAGCCACCGAAACAACGAACAAATTGCTCTGCCTGCCCATGCACCAGGCCGAGACCGAACCTGCCGATAATTCCCCGCAAAAATAGATTAGAGCATCTTAACTTTGAAAAAGTTTAGATGCTCTTATGCAGTTCCCTGAAACAATGGGACATTGTTTCAGGGCAGAGCCTTGTTTCAAGGCGAAACTGCGCTAGGTTATCCGCCCGGTTCTCCGCAACGAAAAAGGGGTCACCGGACATGCCAGTAACCCCTTGAAATACTTGGTGGGCCGTGTGCGACTCGAACGCACGACTCTCTGCTTAAAAGGCAGATACTCTACCTACTGAGTTAACGGCCCAACTTTGAAAAGATATACTGCAATTACTCGGATGTCAAGCGTTCGCATGGGCTCTGCCAAGGGGCGCCACTCCGCGCCGTGAAGGTCGGGCCGAAGGCTCAGGTCAGCCGGATATCCATAGCGCCGGGTGCGTACCCTTTGCATTCCTTGAGCATCCCCCGGATGGAGCCGGAAAGGAATCGCTGAAGGAAGTCGTTCAAAGGAAGAATCTGACCGTTGATGCGGACCTCGACTTCGGACCGGGCGGCCTTGCAGTCGGCGCTCGTGGCCGCGCCGGCCACGATTTCGCAGGCCAGTTCGCGGCAGTTGCTGCGTCCGCAGGAGCCGCAGTCCAGGCCTGGCAGGGCGAACCCGCGCGCGAGGATCAAATCGGCCAGCGCGGCGACAGAATCCAGAGCCGGAAGACCCGGCAGTTGCACCGGCCCCCAGGTCGCCAGGGCCAGGGCGGAGTCCAGTCCGGAGGCCTGTTCCGCCTCCGTGAGAAGCAGAATCCGGGGCAGCCAGCCCAGAGACTTGCCGCCCTCGACGATGACCACGTCTGCATCCAGCAAGGGCAGCAGATCCGGGATATAGCGCCGACGGCGCCAGAACAGGGACGTCTCCTCGCCGGCAATGGCAGCGCTCGCAGCGTAGACGCGGGAGAGCTGTGCGCTGTCCGTGGCCTCCTTGTCCAGCCCGGCATGGTGGGTATTCTTGACCGCCGCCGCGACAACGCCGCGGCGGGCGAATTCCTCCCCCAGCGCCAGAGCCAGGCTGGTCTTGCCGGATTTTTTGAACCCTGTGAGATTGACGGCGATAGTCATGGATGCGTGGCCTCGGGTTTGAAGGGTGTCAGATTGTGCGGCGGGAGCAGAGCATCCGCTCGCGCCGGCCGGTTTGGTGCAGGGCGCGTTGCCAAGACACTATACTTCAGGCAGCGCATAGAATGCAATTGTCCCGAACTCGCCGCACAGGGCCAGAGCAAGGAGTGCCAAGCCATGGCGGGTTGGCTACGGGCTATATTCCGCGCCAATACACTTCGATTTCGCGGCAATCCCTACCGCCGGACCGATCCCTTTGTCGTACGCTTCCCCTTTCATGGACCGGAGCGTTCCAGCTACGCGGACCCGGTCTCAGGCGATGATAGCATCGATGGCTTCATCATTCGTACTTCGATAACCTTCGGCCTCCGGTTTCCGCATCCGGTTGGCTCTTCAGCCGGCGACACGCGACCCTCATGGCCTTCGCGTCAGCAGAAATATGCCGTAGGTGGCGCGCAGCGTGGGCAGAAGGTGCAGCACGTGGCCACGCGTGGCGTGGTAGTCGGTGTTGATGGCGGCCTGTTTGAGAATCGTGATGCCCTGGGCGCGGCAAAAGGAGCGGAAATCCATCAGGGTGATCACGCGGATGTTCGGCGTCGTGAACCAGGGGTAGGGCAGCTCGCGCGTGACCGGGGCCTTGCCCGTGAGCAGAACCTGCAAGCGGATGCGCCAGTGGCTGAAATTGGGGAAGCTGACAATGCCGCGCGCCCCCGTACGCAGCATCTCCCGGATCAGCAGCGGCGGATCGAAGACCTGTTGCAGCGTCTGACTCAGCACAACGTAGTCGAAAAAGTCATTCGGATAGTCGCGCAGCTCGACGTTGATGTCGCCCTGGATGACGGACAGGCCCTGCCGGATGCAGTGCGCCACCTTGTCCTCGTCGCGCTCGATGCCCCGGCCCTGACTATTTTTTTCCCGAGCCAGCCAGCTGAGCAGATCGCCGCGCCCGCACCCGAGATCGAGCACCCGCGATCCCGGGGTAATCCAGGAGGCCAGGATTTGCAGGTCGAAGCGCATGTCCGCTCCGCCCGTCACGCCGCCGGTCGCGTCGCTCACCGCTCCCCCCGTCGTACCGCGTGCAGCGTGGTCGTGAGAAAGCCCTCAACGAGTTCGAAGAGCCGCTCGTTGCGCAACAGAAAGGCATCGTGGCCGCACCGGGCATTGATCTCGCAAAAGCTGACATCCAGGCCATTCTTCTTCATGGCCTGCACCAGCTCCCGCGACTGGGAGGTCGGATAGAGCCAGTCCGACGAAAAGGAAACCAACAGAAATCGTGCCCTGGTTTTGGCAAAGGCGCCGGCCAGTGAGCCGTTGCCGTGCTGCTGCGCCAGGTCGAAATAGTCCGTGGCCTTGGTGATGTAGAGAAACGAATTGGCGTCGAAGCGCTTGACGAATTTCTTGCCCTGATGCCGCAGGTAGCTTTCGACCTGAAAATCGGGCAGTTCCGGGCTGAAATCGTAGGAAAAGGCGTTCTTGTCCTGCAGGCGCCGGCCGAATTTCAGGCGCATGGCGTCGTCCGAAAGATAGGTCACGTGTCCGATCATGCGCGCCACAGCCAGCCCCATTTCCGGCTCGGCTTGCCCGTAATAGTCGCCGTGGTTCCAGTTCGGGTCGGCCATGATCGCCTGGCGGGCAATCTCGTGGAAGGCGATGTTCAGGGCGGAATGGCGCGGCGTCGTTGCCATGGGGATGGCCGAGACGACGTATTCGGGATAACACACGGCCCATTCCAGCACCTGCATTCCCCCCATGGACCCGCCCAGGGCGCACAGCAGCCGCGGCACGCCGAGATGGTCGAGCAGGGCTCGCTGGGCCTTGACCATGTCGCCGATGGTCACCACGGGAAAATCCAGGCCCCAGGCATAGCCGGGCCGTTGCGGATTCTCCGAGCCCGGGCCGCTGCTGCCCATGCACCCGCCGAGCACGTTGGAGCAGACCACAAAATAGCGATCGGTATCGACCGGGCGCCCGGGACCGACCATGATGTCCCACCAGCCCGGCCGGTCGTCCTCGGGAGAGGAGAACCCGGCGACATGCGCGTCGCCGGTCAGGGCGTGCAGGATGAGCACGGCGTTGTCTCCCGCCTCCGAGAGCGTGCCATAGGTCTCGTACGCAAGGGTGACCGGCGTCAGGGTGGCACCGCTTTCCAGCTGCATGGGCGGCCCGTCCAGCCTCAGGTATTGCCGCTTCACCAGACCGACCCCCGGTCGCGTGGCGTCGTGCTCGGTATATTCGCTCATGTGTTCAATCTACGCCAGGCGCAGTCGCCACGCAAGCCCGGCCAGGCACCACACTTCAGGTTCAGGGAGACGCCGCGCCGCGAGAAGACACGCGCCGTCGATCAGGTAAAGCTCGACGGTCCGGATGCTGCCCGGCTCCCTGGACCGGGTCGGAGGCTGGACATGACGCGACAAAAGGGAATTTTTTATTGACAATTATCCCTTTTCAAGGAGATAATATCTTTTTATGTGCTTGAAAAGCCGCCCCGTAATCAGACCGGGCGGAAACGATCAATCCGGGAGCAGGTATGCCGAAAGAGGATGCCATAGAAGTAGATGGGATAGTGCAGGAGGCGCTGCCGAATGCCATGTTCAAGGTCGATCTTGAGAACGGGCACAAGGTGCTGGCGCATATCTCTGGCAAAATGCGCAAATACTACATCAGGATATTGCCTGGAGACAAAGTCAAGGTCGAACTGTCGCCGTATGACCTGACCCGCGGTCGGATCACCTATCGCATGAAATGACGGGCCGCCTGGCCGGCCATTTTTCCGGGCCGGTGCGGCACATCAGTCCCGGCCAGTTCGCCTCCTCCAGACAGCCGGTTCATGACGGCATTGACAACCGGCTTCAGGGCTTCGCCATTTTTCGACGGCGTTTCCATTCCCGGCTATCCGCCTTTTCTTCATTGAGCATTTCGCCGAGATGTTCTTCCATGACCTCAATGTTGCGTTCGTATTTTCGATGTTTTTCACGGTAGAGGTCCTGGTCGAGAAACTCCATCAGCCCGTCCGTATTGCCCGCTTCCATGGCATACAGGCCGATGCTCGCCTGGTAGGGCACTTCGCGTCCCAGGCCGTTCTGGTAGTCGAGTCGTTCCTGGATGCGGTTTCTGACGGCCTCGGCCTGCGCTCTGGAGGTCTCGGGCATCAGGACGATAAATTCGTCACCGCCGTAGCGCCCGACGCAATCGACCTTGCGGACGCAACCGGTCAGGATGGTTGCCATATTCTGCAATACGCGGTCTCCGGTGGGATGGCCGTGCGTATCGTTGATCTGTTTGAAATCGTCGATGTCGACCAGCAGCAAGGACAGCGGCATCTGGTAGCGCTTGACCATTTCCACGTCTCTGGCCAGCTGGCGTTCGAAGCTGGCGCGGTTGCAGAGCCCGGTCAGGGAGTCGGTGGTGGCCATTTTTTTCAAGGCCCTGAAGTAGTAAGCCTTTTCGATGGCAATGGCCGTGAAGTCGGCGATGGTCGTCAGGATTTTCAGCTCATAGGGAGTGAACGATCCGCCGTTGATTTTGTTGATGAGCTCGATGACGCCAAAGACGCGATTGTTGGCCTTCAGGGGCACGCCGATGATGGACTGGGTTTTGAAGCCGGTAAACCGGTCGACCCGGCCGGAAAAGCGTTTGTCCAGGGTGACGTCCTCGACGATAACGGCGTTTCCGGTCTCGGCAATCCAGCCCGCCAGGCCCTCGCCGCGCGGGAGTTGCAGGCCTTGCAGCTTGGCGGCGTTTTTGCCCACCACGATGGTGAAGGTCAGCTCTCCGGTTTTGGGCTCTCGCAGCAACAGCGACCAGTTCAAGGGAATGAAAATGTTGCCGATTTGCTGCATGACCTCATTGAGGGTCTCTTCGATGCTGGCTGCCTGGGTGATGGCTTTGCCGATTTCAATAAAAAAGGACAGCCGGACCATATCGTCCAGGTCGCCGCTAAGAAGGAGGCCGTTGTCCATAATCCGCTCGCTTTCAGCATCGCCACGAAATGTCCGCTCGCGCATGACCGTGCGAAATCTCAGGCTGTCAACACAGAGCGTATACTATACTTGATTTTGTTCATTTTCAAGCAGGATACCGTCTCGTATCATGGTGCATCAGCCCCTCCCGGACCCCACGGATCGTGTGGGGTGACCGTTGTCATCAACCCTATGTCTGGCGAATGCTTCAATCCCGAACGGAAATGATGACCAGTACGCAACGCGGTCGGAACGGCTCGGAGGGAGAGTCGCCTCAAGGGCAGCCGACGACGCAGGATTGTGGTCAATCACTGTTTTGGTGTTTGCTCAGAAGGGGGGCACTATAGTCAGCACCAGTGGGTGCTTTGGTGGGAGCCGGGGTTGCACAGGTTTTCCTTAGCGCTTCCGCAAGTGTGAACAAAGGACAGTCACGCACTCTGGCCGGCGGTTTGAACCTGGAAATCCGTTGCCCTCCGGATATCCCCGGCGTAGATTGAACGGGTCCGCTGCCGGGCCGGCGGCGGGCAACGAGGGGAGCGGGGCGAAAACAAGCCCCGCGTCGAGTTTGTCTATGCTCTGGTCATATTGGAACGACATCCGGCGTTTTTTTCGCCTCCTGCGGCTGGCAATCGTCGCCGTGCTCGCCTTCCGGCTGCGCTCGGTGTTCGTGATCCTGGCCGTGGCCCTGGGGATCGCCTCGCTGGCCCTGATCGTGGCTGCGGTGGACGGCGCACAGCGCAAGGCCTGGGAGATTGTTGAGTGGTTCGGACCGGACGCGGCCTTTCTGCTCAGTGGGGACATCAAGAACCGCACCGCCGGCCAGAGGGACCTGACCCTTACCCCGCGCGACGCCCTGCGGCTGCGGCAGTCGCTGCCCGGGGCCTATCTGGTCGTGCCTATGCGGGCCAAACGCGACGTGGACCTGCGCTACGGAAACAAAACCCATCAGCTGCCCTCGCTGGTAGGCGCTACCGCCGGCTACGCCACGGCCTGGAACTGGCCCCTGAGCGAGGGTCGGGATATCAGCGCGCGCGACGAGGCCCTGGGACTCAAGATCGGGCTCATCGGCGACATGCCGGCGCGCGAGCTGTTCGGCGACGCCTCGCCGCTGGGCAAGACGATCTACGCCGGCGACCTGCCGATCCAGATCGTGGGGCGCCTGGCGTATCGCGGAGCAAGCAGCGGCGGCGGCGCCTCCGTCGACGACCGCATCATCATCCCGCTCAGCACGCTCACCCAGCGCTTCAACATGGACCGCAACTACTACCGGGCCCTGCGCATCAAATTTCACGAGCCCGAGCGCATGGCCGACCACGTCGCCAACCTGCGTTCACTGCTGCGCGAGCTGCACGGACTTCGCGAGGAGCAGCCCGACGACTTCAGCATCCTGACCGCAGACGAAATCCTGCAGTTTCTGTCCATGCTCAAGGGCAGCCTGGTGGCCTTTCTGGGCGTGACCGCCGGCGTGGCTGTGCTGGCAGGCGGGTTCGTGCTCGCCAATCTGTTCGCCTTGAGCGTGATCGAACGCAAGCGGGAAATCGGTCTGAAAATGGCGCTGGGCGCACGCTCACGCGACATCAGCCTGCAGTTCGTCATCGAAGCCGTGCTGTTGACCCTGGCGGGCGGGGCCCTGGGCGTGCTGCTTGGCCTGGGCCTCGGCCAGGCCCTGTCCAACCTGGGGGTTCTGGAAATCAGACTTTCCGCCAAGGTCCTCGTCCTGACCTTCGCCTCCGCCCTGCTCATCGGCCTGATTTTCGGCTTCAAGCCCGCGCGGCAGGCCGCGGCCCTGGATCCCATCGAGGCGCTACGCAGCGGGTGATCCCGCCCATCCCCCCCCGTCGCCGGCATTGCGCTTCTTCCGGGCTACAGGACCATATCATCTGCGCGGCTATGATTGAAATTTATAAGCAACCATATCCTGCCCCTAAACCGAAGCTTCTTGTTGTTTTGACAATATTAAACTTAATCTATTGTTTTTTTTGGAAGAAAGCTCCGTTGCGCTACTGGGTACAGTCCAGCTTTGTCCCCAGCCAGAGCGGAACCGGTTTATGGAATTGACCGCTACGTCCCTTTCCGGGCAACGACCAGCATTTCGTAGTCCTCGGTCGTCAGTGCGTCGTTGCGGCTGAAGGCTCCCAGCTTTGCGCCGAGGATGTCGATGGCGGCGAATCCGGCCGTCTTCAGCAGCCAGGTGATTTCCGAGGGGACGTAGTAGCGCTCGTTGCAGGTCAGGATCTTTTCCTGGCCGAGGTCGTCGACCACGGTGACGACATTGTGGTCGCGAAAGGTCATGAGATCGAAGTTGCTGTTCGCGCACACGGCGTTGCCCTCCGCGTTCGCCGCGTTGAGGAAATCCTTGACGGAATGGAACAGCGGGAACAGTCCGTTGAGCGTCGTGAAGATCAGCGTCCCGCCCGGGAGCAGCGCCTTTGCGGCGTTGCAGAGTATCTGCCAGTTCATTTCGTCCGTTTCCATCAAGGAAAACGCGCCCTCGCAGAGCATGATGACGGCGTGAAATTCCTGCTCGAAGGGGAGCTGGCGGGCGTCATGCTGCCGGAAGTCGACGTGCAGTCCCTGCTCCGCGGCCTTTTCGCGCGCGCGGGCGAGCTGCGCGGTCGAGAGATCGACGCCGACGACGGCATAGCCCCGCCGGGTCAGCTCGATGGCGTGCCGGCCGGTGCCGCAGCCCAGGTCCAGGATGCGTTTCGTGCGCTCGAAGCCGAGTTCCTGCTCGATGAAGTCGCACTCGCCGACAGTACCCTGCGTAAACACCTCGTTGTCGTATTGCCTGGCGTAGTTTTCGAACAACGCCTCGTACCATTGTTTTTCGGCCATGCGTTCCCCCGGGATGACGATGCAAGAGTGCTTCGATGCTGAACGCCGTGTCGTGCGCAACGGCAAGGAGTCCATCCCGACGGCGCGTGCCGTCGGGATGGACAGGACCCGTACAGGAAAGGATTACGATGCCGGGCCGGTCGGCGGTCCGGACTCGGCTGCGGGCGCCTGCTGCTTCGCCCCGCGCTTGCCGGCCAGTTTTTCGCTGAAGGTTTCCAGGACGTAATAGAGCACCGGGATGAAGACCACGCCGAGCACGGTCGCCACGGTCATGCCGCCGAGCACGGCCGTGCCCATGGTATTGCGCGAGGCCGAGCCGGCGCCGCTGGCGATGGCCAGGGGCACGACGCCCAGGATGAAGGCGAACGAGGTCATGAGGATGGGACGGAAGCGCAGCACTGCGCCTTCAATGGCCGCGTCGATGATGGAATTGCCTTCTTCGCGGCGCATCTTGGCGAACTCGACGATAAGAATGGCGTTTTTCGCTGCCAGACCGATGAGCACGATCAAGCCGATCTGGGCGTAGACGTTGTTATCGAAGCCGCGCAGCATCTGCGCGCCCATGGCTCCGAGCACGGCCGTGGGGATGCCCAGGATGACCGCGAAGGGGATGGACCAGGATTCGAACTGCGCGGCCAGGACCAGGAAGACCATGAGCAGACCGAGCGCGAAGGCGACAATGGCCGCGGCGCCGGCCTTCTTTTCCTGATAGGCGATGCCAGTCCATTCGTAGGAGTAGCCCTGGGGCATGTTCGACATCGCGGCGTTTTCCACGGCCTTCATGAGCTGGCCGGAGCTGGTGCCCGGTGCCGCGCCGGAGGTGAACTCGACCGTACGGTAGAGGTTGTAGCGCCGGATGTATTCCGAGCCGTAGATGTCGCGCGGCTGGCCCAGCGTGGACAGCGGGATCATCTGTTGCTGCGTGTTGCGGACGTAGAACCGGCCGATATCGTCGGCGTTGGTGCGATACTTCGACTCGGCCTGGAGCATCAGGCGGTAGGTGCGCCCGAATTTGTTGAAGTCGTTGACGTAGAATCCGCCGAGAAAGGTCTGCATGGTCTGGAAGACGCTGGTCAGGGGCACGCCCTGGGTCTTGACCTTGTCCCGGTCGATGTCGAAGGCGATCTGGGGGACATTGACGCTGAAGTCGGTATACATGGCGCCCACGGCTGGATCCTTCATGGCCGCCTGGTTCACGGCGCCGGCAGCCTTGGCCAGCTCCGCCAGAGGACCGCTGGCGCGGTCCTGGAGTTCGAACTGGTAGCCGCCAGTGGTGCCCATGCCCGGGATGGTCGGCGGTGGCAGGGCCATGATCCGGGCCTCGGGGATAGCCTTGAATTCGGCCTGGAGTTTGCGCATGATTCCCTTGAGCGAGAGTTCCTCGCCGGGCCGTTCGGACCAGTCGTCCAGCGTGGGGATGAGCATGGAGGTGTAGGAGCTGTACCCGGAGGTGAGCACGTTGAAGCCGCCCATGGAAATGAGGCTGGCGACGCCCGGGGTTTTGAGCACGATCTCTTCGACTTTCGCGACCACGGCGTCGTTGCGCTTGAGCGAGGCAGCCTCGGGCAGGCCAACATTGATGAAGAAGTAGCCCATATCCTCGTCGGGAACGAAACCTGTGGGCAGCTTGTCGAGGATGGTGCCGGCGCCGGCGTAGACGCCCAGCAGCAGGAGCAGCACGACCACGGCCAGGCGGATGCCACGGCGCACGAGGTTGCCGTAGCCCTTGGTGACGGCGGAGAAGCCGCGATTGAAGCCCTTGAAGAACAGCCCGAGCGGGCCCCTCTTTTCCTTGACCGGCCGCAGCAGCAGGGCGCAGAGCGCGGGCGAGAGCGTGAGCGCGTTGATGGCGGAAAAGAACACCGAGACGGCCACGGTCACGGCGAACTGCTGATAGAGCCGACCGGTGGTGCCACCGATGAAGGCCGACGGCAGGAACACGCTCATGAGCACGAGCGAGATGGCCACGATGGGCCCGGAGACCTCGGCCATGGCGCGTTTGGCAGCCGCGACGGGCGTGAGCTTGTCGTGATCGATCTTGTGCTGCACGGCCTCCACGACCACGATGGCGTCATCCACGACGATGCCGATAGCCAGCACCAGCGCGAACAAGCTGATGGTGTTGATGGAGAACCCGAAAAGAGGAAACAGGGCGAAGGTGCCGATCAGAGCCACGGGCACGGTGATCATGGGGATAACCGTGGCGCGCCAGTCCTGAAGAAAGATGAACACGACGAAGAGCACGAGCAGAATGGCCTCGAACAGGGTGATGATGACCTCGTGAATGGAAGCCTTGACGAATTTGGTCGTATTATACGGAATGCTGTATTCCATGCCCTTGGGGAACGCGCGTGAAAGCTCGACCATGGTGTCCGTGACCTGTTTGGCCAACTGGATGGCATTGGCGCCGGGGAGCTGGTAGATGATAATCGTCGAGCTCGGCATTTTGTTCAGCCGGGTAAAGGCTTTGTAGGCCTGGGCTCCGAGTTCGACGCGGCCGACGTCCTTGACGCGGACGATGTTGCCGCCCTCGCCGGCGCGCAAAATGATGTTGGCGAATTCCTCCGGCTCGACCAGCCGGCCCTTGACCTGAACGGTGAGCTGGAAGGGGACGTTGTCCGGAGCCGGCTGCTGACCGAGCTGGCCGGCCGGGGCCTGGATGTTCTGCTCCTGCAGCGCGTTGATGACGTCGGGCACGGTAAGCCCGACATTGGAGAGCTTGTCCGGATCGATCCAGATCCTCATGCCGTAGGTCAGCCCGGCGACCGGAAAGACCTTGCCGACGCCGGGAATGCGGGCCAGGGTATCGACAATGTTGATGTTGGCGTAGTTTTCCAGAAACAGCGAATCGTAGCTGTTGTCCGGAGAGATGAGGTTGATGGCCATGACCATGTCCGGCGACTGCTTCTTGACCGAGATGCCGCTGCGGATCACGTCGTCCGGGAGCGTGGCCTGGGCCAGTTGCACGCGATTCTGAACGTCCACGGTGGCCATGTCCAGGTCGCGGTCGACGTCGAAGGTGACATTGAGCGAATAACTGCCGTCGTTGGAGCTGACGGAGTTCATATAGAGCATGGATTCGGCGCCGTTGACCTGCTGCTCGATGGGCGCGGCGACCGTCTCTTCCACGACGGCGGCGCTGGCGCCGGTGTAGCTGGCCTGGGCCTGCACCATGGATGGAGCGATCTTGTTCGGATACTGCGCGATAGGCAGGGTGAAGATGCACAACCCGCCGATGATGGTGATGATGATGGAAATGACCGAAGAGAAGATGGGCCGGGTGATGAAAAAATTAATCATGCTGGTGGTCTCCGGGCGGGTTATTGACCAGCTGCGGCAGGCTTCGCGTCGGTCGGAACAGGGTTGACGACGTCGCCCGCACGGACTTTCTGCACGCCGTCGACGACAATGGTTTCTCCGGCCTTCAGGCCTTTTTCGACCACAACGGAGGTTTCGTAGTTCGGGCCGACGGTAATGGGACGATTCTCGACCTTGTTGTCAGGGCCGACCACGAAGACGGATTTCATTCCCTGCACATCCACGACGGCCGCCTGCGGCACAGTCACGGCATCAGGCAGGTCGGCGAACTTGATCCGCACCTTGGCGAACATGCCCGGCTTGATCATCCCGTCCGGATTGGGAAATTCCGCTCGCACGCCGAGCGTACCGGTCGAGGGGTCAACGGCGCGATCAGCCATGTCCACGAATCCTTGCTGCGGATAGATTGAATTGTCGGCGAGAACGAGCGTGACCGGGACGGGCTTCATCTCCTGCCCCTGGCTTTTGAGCTCCTCCTTCCGCTTGGCGAAGATGAGATATTCCTTCTCGCTGACGCTGAAGTTGACGTAGGCCTTGTCCAGGGAGGAGACTTCCGCCAGCACGGTATCGGTTCCGCGGCCGACAAAGGCGCCGACCTTGTAATTGCTTTTGCCGATGCGGCCCGTCAGCGGGGAGTAGACCTTGGTATAGCCGAGCTTGATCTTGGCGTCGGCCAGCGCTGCCTTGGCCTGGTCCACCTGTGCCTGGAGCTGGCGCTGGCTGGTCACTTTCTGGTCGTATTCGTCCTGACTGATCGCTCCCTGCTTGACCAGTGCCCCATAGCGGAGCTGGTCTTTCTGCGCTTGGATCAACAACGCCTGGTTGCGTTCCACGTCGGCCTGCATACCGTTGACCTTCTGCTGGTACTCCGACGGATCGATGACGAAGAGCAGGTCGTTCTCTTTGACGACCGAGCCTTCCTGGAAATTGATCTGCAGCAGGTATCCCTCCACGCGGGCCGGAATCTGCACGTTGGACGAGGAATCGGTCCGGCCGACGTAATCGTTGAAGATCGGCACGTTCTGGGCCTTCAGCGTCTGCACCTTGACCGTCGTTGCCGGCGGGGCGGCCGGGGCCGCGCTTTGCGTTCCGGACCCCTTGGCTCCCTCTTTCTTCTCCTCTTTCTTGTCCGCGCCGCAGGCAGCCAGGCAGGCAAACAGGGCCAGCAGCGCTGCCAGTCGCAACAGCGCACGTCCAGTTTTCAATACACTACGGGGGGACTTCATACTTCACTCCTCTGCGCGTGACGACGCGTCACGTCGATGCAAGGTGGCGGTTGCCCGGGGCCTCGGCATTGTTTCTGATTCCGGTGGCAAAATGCCGGTCAATCCACGGGTTGCGTGTTCCAGATGTCGTGGGCGTATTCCCGTATGGCGCGGTCGCTGGAGAATTTGCCCATTCTGGCCACATTAAGCACGGAGCGCTTCGTCCAGGCCTTCCTGTCCGCATAGTCCAGCAACAGCTGGTCATGGGCGCTCACATAGGCGTGGAAGTCGGCCAGATGAAAATACCTTTCGCCCGGCGTCAGCAGCTTGTCGTAAATCCAGCGGAAAATATCGGGCTCGTCCGGAGAGAAGCGGTTGCCGACTATGGCATCGAGCACGCGCCGCAGATCCTCGTGCTGCTGGTAGAGTTCATAGGGCCGGTTGTCCCCGCGGGCCTCCATGGCCTCGATGTCCTCGAAGCGCAGGCCAAAGATGTAGATGTTGTCCATCCCCACCTCTTCCGCGATTTCGATGTTCGCGCCGTCCCAGGTGCCGATGGTCAGGGCGCCGTTGAGCGCGAACTTCATGTTGCCCGTGCCCGAGGCCTCGGTGCCGGCGGTGGAAATCTGCTCGCTGACCTCGGTGGCCGGCATGATCCGCTCGGCCAGCGATACCCGATAGTCGGGAAGGAACACAATCTTGAGCAGGTCGCGCGTGCGGTGGTCCGCGTCGATGACTTTTGCGAGATTGTTGATGAACTTGATGATGCCCTTGGCCTCGAAGTACCCGGGAGCGGCCTTGCCGGCGAACAGCCAGGTGCGGGACCAGACCGGGGTGAAGCCGTCCTCGACGATGCGCAGGTACTGGTGGACGATATTCAGGCAGTTGAGCAACTGACGCTTGTACTCATGGATACGCTTGCACTGCGCGTCGAACAGGGAATCGGGCGCCACGACAATACCCTGGGTCTGTTTGATGAAGCTGGCAAGACGAATCTTGTTGTCCAGCTTGATCGCAGCGTACTTGTCCAGAAAAGCGGTATCGCTCTTGTGGCGCTCCAGCTCCTTGAGCGCGTAGAGGTCGGTGACCCAGGCCTCGCCCAGCGTGTCACAGAGCAGGGTGGCCAGCTTTTCGTTGGCCTGGTAGAGCCAGAGTCGTGGCGTGATGCCGTTGGTCTTGTTGTTGAAGCGCTCCGGCCAGATTTCGTTGAAGTCCGGAAACAGCCGCGTCTTGACCAGCTCGGAGTGCAGCGCGGAAACGCCGTTGACCGAGTGTGAGCCGACCACGGACAAATGCCCCATGCGGATCATCTTCTCCGGGCCTTCCTGCACGAGCGACATGCGTTGCAGCCGTCCGACATCGCCGGGGAACAGCTCCGTGACGCGGTCGAGAAAGCGCCGGTTGATTTCGTAGATGATCTGCAGATGCCGCGGCAGCACTTGCTCCAGGAGTTCCACCGGCCAGACCTCCAGGGCCTCGGGCATGAGCGTGTGGTTGGTGTAGGCCAGCGTTTTTGTCGTGATCTCCCAGGCCTTGTCCCAGGGAATGCGTTGCAGGTCCACCAGGATGCGCATCAGTTCCGCGACAGCCAGGGCGGGGTGCGTATCGTTGAGCTGGATGGCGACTTTTTCCGGGAATTCCTCGAAGGATGTCCGGCTTTCCTGGTACCGCCGGGTAAGGTCGTAGAGCGAGCAGGCGACGAGAAAGTATTCCTGGATCAGCCTGAGCAAGCGGCCGTGCGCGACGTCTTCGCGCGGATAAAGCACCTTGGAGACCGTTTCGGTAAGGATCTTGTCCTCCACGGCGCGCACGTAATCGCCGACATTGAACACGTCCATGTTCAGATTGTTGGCCGCCTTGGCCGCGAACAGGCGCATGATGTTGACGGTTTCCCCGCCGTATCCGACAATAGGCATGTCGTACGGGACGCCGTAGAGCTTCTCGGTATCCACCCAGAGCGGTTTGTACTCGCCGAGCGAATCGTATTCGTCGACGATGCGGCCGTATATATGCACCTCGCACAGGTTGTCGTAGCGGGGAAGCTGGCCCATGACCGATGGTCGCATCCAGAAATCGGGCAGTTCTTTTTGATAGCCGTTTACAATGGCCTGCTTAAACAGGCCGGCTTCGTAGCGCAGTCCGTAGCCCATGGCCGGAATGCCCAGCGTAGCCAGGGAATCCATGTAGCAGGAGGCCAACCGGCCCAGACCTCCGTTGCCCAGCGATTTATCCGCCTCCATCCCTGCCAGCCATTCCATGTCCACGTCGAGCTCATGCATAACCTCGGCGCAGACTTCATGCAAATTCATGGAAACGACATTGTTCGTATACAACCGTCCCGGGAGGTACTCTATAGAAAGATAGTAGGTCCATTTCACGTCTTTCTGTTGGTAGCGACGCCGGGTTTTCAGCATTTCTTCAACTTGAATGTCGCGCAAAGACATGACCAGAGCCGGGCCGATGTCTTCCGGACGTCGCATGTCCCAGGGCCTGAAGCAGCTATGCACCACGTGCCATTTGATCATGTCATGCAGCTTTTTTTTGAACTTGCCGTCGACTTTGAATTTGGCCATGGGTTGCCTCCTTGCTCTGAGGTATCGAGAGCGGGCGCTCACAGGAATTATTTCAGCGCTCATTACCCTGTTTCCCCGTGCGTGGCAACACGCCCGGCGCCTTTGGGCCACGAGCGAGCGCCGGCCAGCCGAACCCGGATGCGGGGAAGTCGTTTCAGCGCATCGGTCTTTTCTCGTAGACGAGACGCATGACGTACGTCCTGCCATCCCATCGGATTTCAGACCCCGTTGGTCTCCAAAAAAAACGCCAGCCGATCAGCACGTCCAGGGAACAGGCCTCGGAGCGGTCGGCACAGGGTCTGCTCGCGATCAACCGGACCGGTCGCCTCGAGCGCGTATAACGCGCGCCTCCGGGCAGCGCGCCATTATGCTGACGCAGGCGGCGTTCCAGGTCGGTCGTGATCCCGCAATAGACAGAGCCGTCCGAGCATTCCACCAGGTAGACGAATCAATTTTGCGAATGTTCGGCGGAGGGGTCACAGCGAGGGGAAGTGGACATGGCGTACGGGCGAATGGGCCTCAGATCGCGTAAGCGGTCGGAAGCAGGGGTAGAGCCGCAGTTCCGCGACGCTGCACGTTCAGAATGAAAACGCCGCAGGCCTGCCGAATCACCTTCTTGACAATACGGGAAATTGAGGTAGCCTTATCCACGCCAGTCTTTAGCAGTGGGTTGCGTGTGTTTCTGGCTGAAATGTGTGAACCATCCTTTGGCAGGCTGCGTTTATCTTGTTAACATGAATTTTGAAAAAAATTGTTGATAAAGACTTCTTAGTGTATTGCTTTGTTTATGTTTTTTTCTTCGGTTTTTACGTTGCCAACTATAGGTAATGTTGATGTCCAAATGTTTACAATTTTGTACAATAGTCGCGCAAAGACGGCAGCATCGCGACATCATAATCACTCGATTCTTAAGTGCATTGCTTATGCTCTCGTGCATCTGAGATGTTATGTTACTGCTCACGCTCAAGATAGCCGGCACGGCAACGCTGGTAGCGCTGGTGGCGGGGGTGCTCCTGTCGGGGCTGGCAAGCCGGCGCTCCTTTATCGGTCGCGATTGGCTGGACGTGCTCTGCACCTTGCCGCTGGTGCTGCCACCTACGGTGCTGGGCTATTACCTGCTCGTGCTCGCCGGTCGGCGCGGTATCCTCGGCAAATGGCTTTGGGATACCTTTCACATACAGCTTGTCTTCACCTGGCAGGGCGCCGTGTTTGCCGCGTCGATCGTCGCCTTTCCCCTGATCTACAAGTCGGCCAGAGCCGGATTCGAGTCCGTGGACCACAATCTGGAAAATGCCGCCCGTACGTTGGGTTCCTGCGAAACAGGGGTTTTTTTCAGGGTGTCCTTGCCACTGGCCTGGAGGGGCATTCTGGCAGGAACGCTGCTCGCCTATGCGCGCAGCATGGGGGAATTCGGCGCTACGCTGATGGTGGCTGGCAACCTCCCCGGTAAAACCCAAACCTTGTCGCTGGCGGTATTCGACGCCGTTCAGGCGGGAAATGACGATCTGGCCAATCAACTCGTGGTCCTCGCCTCCGTAGTCTGCGCGGGCATACTCTACGGGGTGGGGAAACTCTTGAAACACTGAACGAGGAGGTCCTCATGCGCCGTCTGCTTTTCGTCGTAATCATGCTCCTGACCCTGGCCCCTGCAGCTGGAGCGGCCGACGTTGACATCGTCGTCTCCGCAGCTGCGAGTCTGACCGAATCCTTCAATACGCTGAAGACGTCTTTCGAGCAATCACATCCCGGGATACGCGTCGTCACCAACTACGGCGCCTCGGGGAGTCTGCTGCAACAGTTGATCAATGGCGCGCCCGTGGATGTCTTTGTCTCGGCAGACCAGGAAACCATGGACAAAGCTGAGGCCGGAAAAGTTGTCGATCCGGCCAGCCGCGTCGCTTTTGCTGAAAATGCCATGGTGCTGATCGCCCCGTCGGGGCTCCAATCGATTTCGAGCCTTGCCGATCTGGCTGGGCCGAACGTCACCCGAATCGCTATCGGATCGCCGGAAACCGTCCCTGCGGGTCGCTATGCCCGCGACGCGCTCAAGTCTGCCGGACTCTGGGACTCCATTCAGGAAAAACTGATTCCTGGTAATAATGTGAAGCAGGTTCTCACGTACGTGCAACGTGGCGAAACGGACGCAGGCCTGGTTTTCGCCACCGACGCCAAGGCTGCCGGAGACAGCGTTCGCACGGTCGCGGAACTGTCAGGGCACGCGCCGGCTCGCTATTATGCCGCCGTGACGGCGTCGACGACGCACAAGGAGGCTGCCGCCGCTTTCGTTGCCTTCCTCGTGAGCGAGCAGGGCCAGGCCGTGCTTGCCGGTTTTCATTTCAAACCGGTCCGGCCTTGATTGAGCTGCGCGTCGTTAAACGCGTTGGCTCCCGAAAACGATCGTTTCTTCTCAACGTCGCCTTTATAGCGGATAACTCCACGGTGGCGTTGTTTGGTCCATCGGGTTCGGGAAAGACCATGACCATGCAGGCCGTGTCGGGACTTCTGCGCCCGGACTCGGGGCGTATCGTCGTCGATGGCGTGGTACTCTTCGATGCTGCCACCGGGGTGAACGTCCCGCCACGCAGGCGCGCCGTGGGTTATGTCTTTCAGGATTATGCTCTGTTCCCGCATCTCAGCGTAAGGGCGAATGTGAGTTTCGGCTTACGGAGTGTGTGGCCCTGGAGCCTGTCCCGGGCGGACCGGTTGCGCGTGGAGGATATGCTCGCGTTCATGGGGCTGCGTGACTGTGCCTCCAGCC
>CAZGAH010000020.1:55290-55844 GCA_964523295.1 uncultured Desulfovibrionaceae bacterium
AGGCCAGCGCCAGCGCGTGGCCCTGGCCCGGGCTCTGGTCCGTCGCCCGCGTCTGCTCCTTCTCGACGAGCCATTCGCTGCGCTCGATCCCATGCTCAGGGGAAAAATGCGTCAGGAGTTCATCCGCATCAAAGACCACTTCGGCACGCCGTCCTTGCTCATAACCCACGATCCGGCGGACGTGGAGGCCCTTGCCGATGACGTGGTCGTCTATTCGTCGGGGAACGTGCTCGCAGGTTACCCGGCGAATGACATGCGGTGGCTTGACGTGGCGGATTCGCGGCCGGACTGAGATTCGGAGTAGATCCAATGATGCAAACCTGGATGCCGGAGGAGATCAGGCAGAGGGCGGGCGGTGCACGGATGGTCTAGCTGGTCAGGTGCTGCCGGAAGCGGGACGTCAGAGGAAAGACCCAGATGCTTTTGACCGGGAGCGCGCAAGCATTCGTGGTATCAAGTTTGCCGCGACCGCGCGTATCGCCAAGGTACTGCCAGTTGGCAACGCTATAGCACGTTCCGCGGAAGCGGGCTTTTTCGACGATGGTCTCGAGGAG
>CAZGAH010000021.1:0-3765 GCA_964523295.1 uncultured Desulfovibrionaceae bacterium
TGATCGGGTTCAGGTTGCAGGCCAGCACCGAAACCCACCACCAGGCGGCATTTGCGCCGAATTTACGCGGGGCATAGTCCCGCCGGCCAGGTCGTTCTTCTGTACCGCGTGCGTCTGTTCGCTCTTGCTTCAGCGTTCGTACGACCAGCACAGCAGGTCTTCGCAAGCCCAGCCCATACTTTGGACGCTGTGAGAGACAAAGCGTTGGCGCTGTTGGCGACGCCGGCATCAGACCCAGGCAGGTTTGATGCCACACGGTTGAATTTGTCTGAAATGCTGACGATCATCCCTCCTTTGGCACTTGGAAAGAGAAATCCGCAGGCCGCATGCTCGAAACATGCCATACAATCAATTAAAACAGGTTGTTAGAGCATATTTTCGTGGCTATTTCCGTGCTGGATGTACTCTGTTGTGCGACAAAGAGCCGAAAATGTTTTTGACAACATCCGGGCTTGTAGTCTAAAAAGAAAAGCTCTTTTGCGAATTCAGCGCTGCCGGCCATGCCGTGGACCAGAGGTTTCGTGTTCTTTCGTCCGTACGTCCTCTGCGACAACACCTGGCCTTGTGATCGCAGGCAGGGGCCTGAACCTGGTAGCGGCCTGAATTATCCGATGACAGCAAACGGCAGAACGCATTGCCGATAGAGCACGAGCTAGAGGAGAAGCTTCGATGAGTGAAATGACTTTGGAGAGCCTTGGTCTGAAAAAGCCCTTGGACAAGATGACATCCAAGGAACTGCGCCAGTTGGTAATCGACAAGATTCCCCAGATTACGGGCGCATCCGGGATGGACAAGGATCAGATACTGGCCCAGATCAAAGAGCTGTTCGGGATTGTCGACGAAGAGGGAAAAACGACCTCTCCCTATCAGGCGCAGATATCCAACCTGAAGCGCGAAATACGCACTTTGCGGGAGGAAAAGAATGCCCTGGAAGGCCGCAAGGGCAGGGAAATTCTGCGTCGGAAAATCAACAAACTTAAGAAGCGCACCCGCCGCCTGGCCGCTGCGGTCTGATTCGCAGAACGGTTCCTGGCACGGCGTCCGGCACGGCTCCGGGCGCCGTGCTCACGACCGTACGGCGGATCGAATACGCGCCCATTGTTCAGGCATACTGATCCGGCCAGCCTCATAGTCGTTTCCGGGACAGGTAAAGCCCTGCGGCAAGGCGAACCTCAAGGCAACTTGTCCGGGGGATTGGCCAGTTACGGAAAGTTCTCCGGGAGGGGAGATCCTGAACTTTGGGTTTGCATTGCACGGCAAATCGGTCGCACCCGTGGTTCGATGGTCGCGGGCGTTATCGTGGAAGCGCACATAACCATTCGAGCATGTGGATGACTTTTTCCAGAACATGCGCATGGAACTTGTAGCGAATGCGAAGTTGACAGCGGCCTGCAATCATGAGCGGAAGTTGCGCCAGATCAGGCAATGACCGCACCAGAGCCGAGAGCACTTGCCCCATTCCTCGCTGCCGACTGTAACGTTGCTGCCTTGCGCTGTTTTTCCGCCACACTGCGACATGAGCGTGCTATAATTTGATTGTCGGGGATATCCATTGGTCGTTAAAATTTCTTGGCGACGATATCCAGACTCCTTCTTTTTACAATATTCAGGCACTCATGCCTTCGTAAACTCAGATTTTAGCCCTTTCCTCCTGCTCACTGCATGCTTTTTCTACTGGTTCTTCGCCGAGTCATGTGTAATTCGTCTTCATTGACTGCAACGTTCACTGTACGGTAGGTCAAGGCCTCCAAACGGAGATAACAGACAGTAAGTACTACTGAATTGTTGACACCTGGTCTTGGTCTCTCTGACAGGACTTTCGCCGCACCGCTCCCATTTCCGTGAAATTACAACATGATATTAGCTGGTTATGCTGCGATTTTCTGTAAGGCCCCTTTGGTCACCTTGTGGCCGAATACCTTGAGGATGTCGGCTTGGTCCGAGGTTGGCTCCTCAAGTTGTCTCATTGGTTGTTGCTACCAGGAAACTAAATTTACTTCCAGAAATAGCGGGGTATTCCAGGCTCTGGGAAGGACAGGCAAACTCCGTTTCACACATCAGGGTGCCCTTCAGTCATGGCGACTTAGCAAAAAACGTTTTAGCGATTTCGTGGATGGTTTTCTCGTCCACCTTGTCCCACTTTTTCCAGAACCTGTCGGAATCAAGCGCATCGATGTCGACGGGGCGGATGTGCTGGATGGCGGTCGCCTTATACCATTCGGGCATGGCTCGTTTGGAACAGGAATCAATCATGCGGTAGAAAGCAGCGTAGAGAAAGTACTCCCCGACTGACGGGTCGGTCTCGTTCTTGCTCCTGGGCACGGCCGCATCGATCAACTCGACCAGTCCAACCTCCTGGTCAATGAGGTTCGCCAGCCAGAGTGCTCCGAACTCCTGAACCTGGAGCCTTTCCAGCTCGGCCTTCCCTCCGGTGGCCATCCCCAGAATGCGCTCGACCGACCCGAGATAAATCTGGCTGACAACTTTCGGTTTTCCATCGACTCGTGCCATCTCGCGGATGTAGTAGTAGGGCCTGCTCTTTTTCATTTTTTTGTGCAGATGCGCAATGTACGGACAATGATAGTAGGGTCGTACAATGTCCAGGAATAAGCCGTTGAAGTATCTGGTATTGCTTGGTGTCGAGGAGCTGGACGCGACTATGTTGCTACGGCTCGCCGAACGCCTCGAGCATGCCGTCTGTTTTCTCGGGCCTGAGAATGCGACGTGGGCGAATCAATATTTTGAGGAGGTCGGCGTGTTCATCCTGGCTTCCTGGAACACACACGTGCACCATTGTCTGGCTTCGCGCATCAAGCCACCTCCTTTTTCTCAGTAAACTTCGTCCACTCCACTGACAGCTCCGCGGCCCCGCTTGCATCGAGCGCCGCTTGCCGCTACAACCGCTGCGGGCGGTTCATCGGTGCCGCTCGGGGAGGAAACCTATGCGGGATTTGACACGCGCGGAGCAGTGCACCCTGCGCCTGGTACAGGGTACGCTGCCGGACAGCGCCACGCCCTTTGACGATGTCGCGGCGGCGGTCTCAGCCGAGCTGGGGGAGACTGTCAGTGAGGAAGCCGTGCTCATGCTGCTGCAGGAGCTGAAGGACGGCGGCCAGATCCGGCGTTTCGGCGCGACCCTGCGGCACCAGAAGGCCGGCTGGGGCGCGAACGCCATGGTGGCCTGGGAGGCGGACAGCGAGGCCGAGGCCCTGCGCCTGGGTCCGGAGCTGGCGCGCTGCGCGCAGGTATCGCACTGCTATTACCGCCCCGGCTGCCCGGAGTGGCCCTACTCCCTGTATACCATGGTCCACGGCCGCAGTCGGGAGTCCTGTCTGAGCGCGGTCGAGCGCCTGGCCCGCGATGTCGGCCTGTCGCGCTATGCCGTCCTGTTCAGCGTCCAGGAGCGAAAAAAGACCTCTATGGTCTATTTTTAAGCACGGCTGATGCCGGCATTCTCGAGCCGACTGCCGATCCGGAGCGTAAAGACCGCTCTGGTCGCTTTCTGCACGGCCTGTCGTCCGGCCGAAAAAACCTTCAACCACGAAGAGGGCGCCTCATGACGTCGAAACAGCTTTTTGACCGGGCGCGCGCGGTCATTCCGGGCGGAGTGAACAGCCCGGTACGCGCCTGCCGCAGCGTGGAGTGCGATCCGCTGTTCATCGCCGAGGCCCGGGGCAGCCGGCTGCGCTCGGTGGATGGCGACGAATACGTCGATTACGTGATGTCCTGGGGGCCGCTGCTGCTGGGCCATGCCCATCCCGAGGT
>CAZGAH010000021.1:3775-32357 GCA_964523295.1 uncultured Desulfovibrionaceae bacterium
CGCGGCGGTACATGCGGCCGTGGACCGCGGCGCCAGCTACGGCGCCCCCTGTCAGGCCGAGGTGGACCTGGCCGAGGCCCTGGTGGCCGCGCTCCCCGGCGTGGACATGGTCCGGATGGTCAATTCCGGGACCGAGGCGACCATGAGCGCGCTCAGACTGGCGCGCGGGTACACCGGCCGGGACAAGGTCGTGAAGTTCCATGGCTGTTACCACGGCCACGCCGATCCCTTCCTGGCCAGCGCCGGCTCGGGGGTGGCCACGTTGTCCATACCGGGCACGCCGGGCGTGCCGGCGGCCACGGTCGCAGACACGCTGCTGGCCCCGTACAATGACCTCGCCGCGGTGCACGCCCTTTTTGCCGCGCAGGGCAAGAACATCGCCGCCGTCATCGTGGAGCCTGCTGCCGGGAACATGGGGCTGGTACTGCCGCGTCCGGGCTTTCTGGAGGGCCTGCGCGCCCTGTGCGACGACAACGGCGCGGTGCTCATCTTCGACGAGGTCATCACCGGCTTCCGCGTCGCCTTTGGCAGCGCGCAGAGCCGCTACGGCGTGCTGCCGGATCTGACCACGCTGGGCAAGATCATCGGCGGCGGCTTCCCGGTCGGCGCCTACGGCGGCCGGCGTGAGCTGATGCAGCGCATCGCCCCCGAAGGCGACGTCTATCAGGCCGGCACGCTCTCGGGCAATCCGGTGGCCATGGCCGCCGGGCTGGCCACGCTGCGCGTGCTGGAGCGCTCGGACTACGCAGCGCTCGAGGCGGCCACGACCGCGCTGGCGGACGAGCTGGCCGGGATACTGCGCGGCAAGGGCGTCCCGGTGACGCTCAACTGTCTGGCCTCGCTGTTCACCCTGTATTTTACGGAAACCCCGGTGACGGATTTCGAGTCGGCCAAGACATCCGACAGCCGGCTCTACGCCGCGTTCTACCGGCAGATGCGCGAGCGGGGTATCTACCTGGCGCCCTCGGGCTACGAGTGCGCCCTGGTGTCGTTCGCCCACGGGCCGGAGGATTTCGAGCGCACGCTCGACGCGGCGCGCCAGGTCCGCTTTTGAGCAACGACGGCGGCACGGAGCCGGCAATCGCCGTCTACGCCCTGACCTCGGCCGGCGCCGCGCTGGGCGACCGGTTGGCAAAGGCGCTGGGCGGCGAGCTGCATGTACCGGAGCGTCTGGCCGGATCCTGCCCGGGCCAAGGGTTTGCCTCGCTCCCGGCCCTGGTCTCCGGGCTGTTCGAACGCCGCCGCGGGCACGTGTTCATCGCCGCGGCCGGCCTGGTCGTGCGCATCGTGGCGCCGCTGCTGCGCGGCAAGGATCGGGATCCGGCCGTGGTGGTGCTCGATCAGCAGGGACGCTACGCGATCAGTCTGCTTTCCGGCCACCTGGGCGGGGCCAACGCGCTGGCCAGGCAGGTTGCGGAGCTGACGGGCGGCGAGGCGGTCATCACCACGGCCACGGACACGGCCGGCGTCCCGGCCATAGACCTGCTGGCCCTGGAGGCCGGACTGCGCGTCGGCAGCGCGGGCGCGATCAAACACATCAATGCGCGGCTGCTGGCCAACGAGCCTGTCGGGCTGGATGATCCGGAGGACTGGCTGGGACTGGCGGACGCGTCGGCATCCGGAGCCTCGCTGTTCGGCCCGCCGCGCGCCGGCGTGCCGCTCGTGCGCGTCGGCTGCGACAGGATTGACCCGGCCAACGAGTCCGGAGAGCCGATACTGCACCTGCACCCGCGCTGTCTCTGCGCGGGCATCGGCTTTCACCGGGGCGCGACGGCACAGGCGCTGACCGATTTCGTGCTGCGCACGCTCGCGCAGCAGGGCCTGGCCGCGGCCTGCCTGGGCTGCCTGGCAACCATCGAGCTTAAGCGCGACGATCCCGGACTGATCGCGGCAGCGCGTACGCTCGGCGCCGAGCTGCGCTTCTACCCGGCCGAGGCGCTGCGCGCGGTAGTTGTCCCGCATCCGTCGAGCCGGCCGGCGCAGCACGTGGGCACGCCCAGCGTATCCGAGGCGGCGGCCCTGCTGGCCGCGAAAACAACAACCCTTCTGGTGGAAAAAATCGTATGCACGGACATGACCCTGGCACTGGCGAAGGCGTCCCGATCCTGACCGTGGTCGGGCTGGGGCCCGGCGACATGGCATTGCTGACGCCGCAGGCCCTGGCGGCGTTGCAACGAGCCGAGCTGCTTGTTGGTTACCGCCGCTATCTGGAGCTGCTACCCGGCGAGCTGCTCGCCGGTCGTCAGGTGGAGTCCTCTGGCATGATGGCCGAGATGGAGCGCTGTTCTGTGGCCATAGACGCGGCCCTGGCCGGTCGGCGCACCGTGCTCGTCAGCAGTGGCGATGCCGGGGTCTACGGCATGGCCGGGCTGGCGCTGGAGCTGATCGAACGCCGGGGACTGCTCGACCGGCTGGAGCTGGACATCGTGCCGGGCGTGCCCGCGGTCATCGCCGCAGCGGCCCTGCTGGGCGCTCCGCTTACGCACGATTTCGCCTGCGTGAGCCTGTCGGATTTGCTGACCCCGTGGCTGGTGATCGAAAAGCGCGTAGTGCTGGCGGCGGAGGCGGATTTCGTCCTGGCGCTCTACAACCCGCGCTCCCGTCGCCGGGACTGGCAACTGCCCCGGGTGCTGGAGCTGCTTCGCGGGGTGCGCTCCCCGGACACGCCCGTGGGCATCGTCCGCGAAGCCTTCCGGCCGGAGCAGCGGGTCACTCTGACTCCGCTCTCTGCCATGGACCCGGGCGCCGTGGACATGCTTTCCATCGTCATTGTGGGGAATTCGCAAAGCCGCCTGGCCGGACGCCGCATGGTGACGCCGCGAGGGTATCTGCAGAAATACGACGTACCCTCATCCGGCGAGGGCGCATGAAAACTCCGGTCACGCCGGCTTGGAAGCGTGCGGGGCGAGCTCGTGGTGTTCAGGGGGTGATGGCGGTGTAGCTGCTGCGCAGGCCTTTTCCACGGCCTTGAGCAGGGCGGGCGGTGTCATGGGCTTGGTGAGGTAGTCGACCACGCCGATGGCCTTGGCGGACTCGATCTCGTCGTTACGCCCCGAGGACGAGAGCACGATGAAGCGGGATTCCGGGTCGAGCGCCCGGATGGCGTTCATGGCCTCGAGTCCGCCCATGTTGGGCATGACCAAGTCCATGACCGTAACCACAGGGGTGAACTGCTTGTAGGCCTCCACGCCCAGCTTGCCGTCGTCGGCGCTCTGCACCACGTACCCGGCGCCCTCCAGAATGTCGGTAATCACCTTGCGCATGACCTTGGAGTCGTCGACCACAAGCACCCGTTTGCCGCCTTTGATCTTCTGGGTGATTTTGTGATTGAAGGCGATTCCGAATTCCATGCGCCCGGCGGCGAGGTTCAGGATGATTTTGTAGTTCTCCTGCCTGCTCTCATTCATCTTGTGCATGTGCGACAGCTTGACCAGGGCCGGCGTACCGAAGGTTGCCGACAGGCCGTCCTTGTCCCAATCGGATATGGTCAGCCCGATGACCGTATTCAACAGCTCGCCCAAGGCGTCGATGGCGTCGTCGTCGAGGGAGGAGGGGGCGGCCACGCCCATCTTTTTCATGACCGCGGCGGCAATGGCCAGGGCAACGCGCTCGCTGGACAGGCCGAGCACAAACAACCCCTTGGCCTCGGGTTCGTCGCGCAGGGTGTATTCAATGAGCATCGCCAGCTGAAAATCCAGCACGGACTCCGCCTCCTGGATGCCCAACTTGGACACCTTGATCGAGGTCATTTCCGTGAAAACGCCGGCGGCGTGTTTGGCGAAAGCGAGGATAAATTTTTTCAATTCCATGGCAAAAGGCTCCGACGTCAGAATTCAGCCTCGTATGGGCTGCGTCATACGCGGGGGCATGCAACAGGAGTCGCAGGCCCGTTCACTGTCCCCCCCCCGGAATCCGCTTTGCGTGTAGCAAGATAGTATCAATGGAGGCAACCTATCCATACTACAGGCTCTTGTCGAGCAAAAAAACAGGCGACCGCGTGTTTAGCCCTGGCCGGAGAGTTCCCGGTACTGCTTCACCGTGGCCGCCGCGGCCTCCCGTGGCGTCGTCGTGGTTCTTGCAAGTCCCGAGACCACGCGGGCGATATTGTGATCGGTCCGGTTCGCCTCGCTCCAGAGCACGCGAGGCGGTGCAACGAGGTAGGCGGAGAAGGCGTGGTGCATGCCGCCCGGCCGCTCGCCGATGACATGGACGATGCCGCGGCGTTCGTGGCTGTCCGGCGCGCCGCCGAAGAGCAGCTCCCCGATCCGGTAGCCCACGCGGACGCGGCCGTTGTGGACGACGAGGAGGCGAGGCGAAACGGTCAGCCCCTGCCGCGCGAATTCCTCGCGCAGGGCCTGAAGGTAGGGGGCCAGATTGCCCTCGTCGGTGATGGCCTTGGCATTGAGCCCGTCGGAAATCACGATCTGCACCGCATCCGCCGCATTGCGCTCGCCCCGCCAGGCCTCGACCGCCCGCCGCGACGCGGCATCGAGGGTCTCCCCGGTCTGCGGATGCAGAATATACTCGTCGCGGTCGCGGGAGTTCGTGCGCAACTGAAGGGCGCCAGGCAGCGAGGCGAGGAATCCCGGCGTCAGGCTCGCGCGGAGGCATTCCTTGGCGTCGGCGTAGACCGCGCGTATCGTCTGGTCGAGTTCGGGAGCCAGGTCCCAGGGCCTGTCGCCGTGGCCCTCGGCCAGGGGCACGCCGCGTGCCCGGACCTGGCGCATCCGCTCGCGCCCGTCGGCCTCGATGTCCGCCAGCGTGCGCGCGTCGCCCTTGGCCCGGCAGTACTGCACCCAGACCTGGAGCGGCTGTCCGAAGTGTTCCGTGGGTTCGCCCCGGTCATCGATCACGCCCAGCTGTTGGAAAAAGCGCCACATCGCGTCGTTGACCTTGAGCCCGAAGCGTTGGCGCAGGCGGACGTGATCCTGGAAGGCGGTGGTCATGTAGCCCAGCATGGGATCCATTTTCGTGGGCAGGGCCATCAGGTAGGCCGGCCGCGCGGGCATGATCCGGTCCATGCACCAGTCCAGGTCGTCCAGGGTGACATCCATGTGCAGCGTGGTGCAGATGTCCAGGCCGATGGTCAGGCCATGGAGCTTGCCCATGACGATGTCCTCGAGGCAGCAGCGGACAAGCTGCTCGCGCGTGCGAAAGACCTCGGGACCGATGAAGCCGGCGACGTCGTTGACGTGTACCCAGGGCTCCGGGGGCAGGCCCGCGCGCTGCTGAGCCTGGGCTGTCCGGCGTTTGAGCAGGCGTGCAAGTCCGTATTTGCGCGATTCGAGGGTGACCATGTCCAGGCCTTGCGCCTGTCCGTTGGTGAATTCGGAGCCCTGGCCCGTTTCGAAGTACAATCCGAACCGCCCGCTACGTCGTTGCGCCAGGCTGAGCAGTTTTTCGAGCGTGAGATCAAAGACCGCGTTCGCGGCAGTGCTCCCGGCGAGACTCTGGAACCAGATACCAGTCGTGCCGGGATCCCGCTCTTCGACCATGGCCTGGATGTCGATGTGCGCGAGCACGGAATGCGGCAGAAGTTCCTCAATGCCGAAGCTGCGCCGGATATCGAGCAACGTGCGCTCGAGCACGGCAACGGAATCGGGGTCGCTGCTGACGGGGTTGGTCCCCAGTACGACGTCACCGACGGCAAAGGAAAAGCCGGAAAGCACCTGCCAGAATATGTCCTCGGGATTGTCCGTCGGCGAATTGGGCTGGATGCGGGCGCCCAGGTAGCCGCGTGCGCCGATCATCGTGCCGGGGAGTGCGTGGTGGATACGGCTGCCGAGCGCGACAAGCTCCTCGTCGGACAGCAGCTTGACCAGGCAGGCGATCACATCGCTGGACAGGCCGTCGAGCAGGGCGCAGACGTCCGTCTCGCTGTCCTGCAGCAGGCGCTCGCGCAGTTCTCCCAGACGCAAGGCGGAGACGCAGGAGAGCGTTGCGGGATTGAGGTCGGCGACGATGGCGCTGTAGAGCGGGTCATCGAGCAGGGAATGCGCGCAGAGATCACCGACGCGCGTTGCTGCGAGCAGGCCACGCGCTGCGGCCCTTTCCTCGTCGTCAAGCGCCGCGACCCCGATGATGCGGTCACCTTCCTTGAAGGCGTTCGCCGCGCCGGCGACGCGCCGGTACAGATCGGGATCGAAGCCACCGCTACGCCGGGCCATATAGGCAAAGACGTCCTCTCCGGGCCGTGCGTCAACGACGCGCGCGCCCTTCGTTGCCAGGGCTGCCGCGACGGTGAACAGGGTTGGCTGGAGCAATACGCCACCGAGCGCACCGAGGCCGAGGGTGCAGAATTCGCGACGAGTAAACCCGCCCGTGCAGGACATGTGTGAAACCTCCGATGCTGTCCGGCAGGAGCTGCGCCGGGCAACGACCCTGCCCCTGCCACCGTTACACCATCAAGCTCATCGGCAGGGAAAAGTCAATGGAGATCATCTCCGTGAAATCCGCCTGAATTTCCCTTCAGTCGAGCGCAGGGGGATCCTGGCTCGCGTTCTTGCCGGAAGAGCCGTCATTCCTGGAGCCCGGCCCATCGTGGCCGCGGGTTCGGGACTCAATGGTCTTGATGGTGCGCAGACCGCGCAGGTATTGGATGACGCCCGGGGCGAGCACGATGGCGATCACCACGAACACGGCCAGGCCGAGGTTGCGCTGCACAAAGGGAATGCTGCCCAGAAAATAACCGGACAGCGTATAGAGCGCGGCCCAAACGGCGACGCAGGCAGCATTGTAGCGCAGGAACGCAGGGTAGGGCATTGCCGCCATGCCGGCGACAAACGGCCCCAGCGAGCGCAGCATGGGGATGAAGCGGCTGAAGAGCACGGTCCGGCGGCTGTGGCGGGCGTAAAAGTCCCTGGCCGGAGCCAGCCGGTCGTGCAGGGCCGATCCGGAACCAAGGCGGGGAAACAGGCGAGGGGCGAGGCGACCGATGCCGTAGCTGGCCGAATCGCCGGCCAGGGCAGAAAGAAAACACAGCGGCAACAGATAGCCGATTTCAAGCCTTCCCCCCGCGGCAAGAGCCCCGGCGGTGAACAGCAGCACGTCCCCGGGCAGAAACGGCGCTACCACCAGCCCGGTCTCGCAAAACAGAATCGCGGCCAGCAGCAGATAGGCCAGGACCTGACGCCGTGCAATCAGCTCCGGCAAATGCTGGTCGGCTTGAAGCAGATAGGTGATGAAGTCGGGCACAAAGTCCATGATTCCGCCGCGTCTGGCCGTATTCGGTCCTGCGCAGAGTACGTTCGCCGCTACCGCTTGTCTAGTTCCCCAGCGCGGTGTCCATAGCACGTATATCCGACCGATCCAGGTAGCCCGTGACTTGAACGATGCCCTGCCTCTGCCCTTAAGATATAAAAAAAACTGGGCACCCTCTTTTGCTTTTGCAACAACAACCGTAAAACGTCAAGTTTGCAAAATTTGAAATACATATGATATTCCATCAATTTTTTTCATGTGCCTTCCAAAGTTTAATTGTAAAAAATGGGCCAATAAAGAAACAGTGACAACATGATTCTGATATGCGTTTCGTAGCAACATCCTTGCATATGAAGTAATTCTTTTTTGGCTAAGCTTTGAGAGTTCCTTCTTTGAAGCTGGTCCAGGGCAAAGAATCTGACTTCCAAATACATAAAGAGTGACCATGGCGACAAACCCTCCGCCGTTCTATGCTTGGCACACACTTGTACAATCGGTCAAACTTCAACCTGCCAGGAAACACAATTCTACGCTCTGCAGATAGGGAATTGCCGACCAACGAAAAGATCAGCAAATGGCCGTTTCATGCATCAGGGTGTCCGCTGGTCATGGCGACTTAAAAGGCAGGACACCTTGCGGCAGGCCCGTTTCACCTCGTCGGTGATGGTTCGTGTTGCTCATAAGCCACTCTATCCGCTTGGTATCGCGCGCACAACGAGGGTTATTTATTTTGTTGATGGAGGATTATGGTTTTCTGGAGGGCTTGCACTTCGCTGCCCGTGCAGGCATAGTCCATGCTGTCGGGTGTCGGTTTTTCCGGCAGAATCCACGCTACGCCGAGGAGGGGGGTATGGAAATCGTGCTGCCTGAGCAGTGTACCATCGAAGAGGCGGAGTCCATCAAGGAGTCCCTGCTGCTGCACCTGAACGACGCCGAGAAAACCGTGCTCAGCTTTCGCAACGTCGCTGACGCCGATCTCAGCCTGTTTCAGCTGCTGCACTCGGCTGTCCGGACCTGGTCTCAGGAAAACCGGGAACTCGAATTGCTTCAGGATCTTCCCGCGCACCTGGAGGGCAAGGCCAGGCTGGCCGGCTTCAGCTATCTGGCCGCTGCGCCGACTGCCTGACGCCGACAGGGCCGGGCCGCACAATCGACGAGGCCGCGCCGGGGCGCTGAGCCCTTGCCTCGTCGTCTGCCCCTGGCCCGGTAGCTGAAGCCCATGAACCACGATCTTTCCTCCCTGCGTATCGACCAGGCGCACAAGGACGGAAGGCGCCCGTTTCGCCTGCGTCGGGTGCTGTTCTGGCTCTTCGTCCTGGCGCTGCTGATTGCGGTCGGTCTGTTTCTGGCCCGCTATCGTTTTCCCCACACCGTAAGGACGGCTACCGCGGCGCTGGCGTATCCGTCGCGCGGCATCACCGAACTGACGGCCAGCGGCTACGTGACCGCGGAGCGCAAGGCAGCCCTCGGCAGCAAGGCCACGGCGCAGCTGATCTGGCTGGGCGTGGAAGAGGGCAGCGTGGTCAAAAAAGGCGACGTGGTGGCCAGACTGGAAAGCGGCGATGTCGAGGCCGCGCGTGAGCGGGCCACGCGCGAGCTGGAGGCCGCGCGGCACAAGGTGGACGAGGCGCAGGCAGAACTGACTGACGCCGCGAAGCATTTTCAGCGCATGGAAAAACTGGAGCGCAGCCACATCGTGTCCCGGTCGACCCTCGACGAAGCCAGGGCCAGGCTCGACACCGCCACGGCCCGGCTGAACAACGCCAACGCCGCGGTCACCGCGCTGGACGCCGCGCTGGAGCGCACGGAGGTCGAGGTCGGCTATACGCAGTTGCGCGCGCCCTTCGACGCCGTGGTGCTGACGAAAAATGCCGACGTTGGCGACATCATTTCGCCCCTGAGCGCAGCCGCCAATTCCAAGGCCGCGGTCATCAGCATTGCGGACATGCGCTCGCTGCAGGTCCAGGTGGACGTGTCGGAGTCGAACATTTCGCGCGTACGCCGGGGCCAGCCCTGCGAAATCACTCTGGATGCCTTTCCCGAGGAGCGTTTTCCCGGCTACGTACACATGATCGTCCCCACCGCCGACCGCAGCAAGGCCTCGGTCATGGTCAAGGTACGCTTCGACGCCCTGGACCCGCGCGTTCTTCCGGAAATGAGCGCCAAGGTCTCCTTTCTGTCGCGCCGGCTGGCGCCGGAGGAACTCGCGCCGCGGCTGGCCGTGCCGGGCGCGGCGCTGTTCGAGCATCAGGGCCGGCCGGCGGCCTGGGTCGTCGACCAGGGCAAGGCCCGGCTCGCGCTGCTGACGCTCGGCGAGCCCCTCGGGGATCTGCGTTACGTCACTGCGGGCCTGGAACCCGGCGCCAGGGTGGTGCTGTCGCCCGACCCGGCTCTGCGCGCGGGCGATCCGCTCCAGGTCAAGGACCAGTAATGGCGGCGCCGCTCATTGCCATTCGCAACGTCAGCAAATCCTACCGGCGCGGCGCGCAGCGCGTGCCCGTGCTCAGCAACATCAGCTTCGACATCGCCGAGGGCGAATTTCTGGCCCTGGTCGGTCCGTCGGGGTCGGGCAAGAGCACGCTGCTCAACCTGCTGGCCGGGATCGATCAGGTCGATTCAGGCCAGATCATCGTGCGCGGAACGGATATCGCCCGCTTGTCCGAGAGCCGGCTGGCGGGCTGGCGCAGCGGCCACGTCGGCTTCATCTTCCAGTTCTACAATCTCATTCCGGTGCTCACGGCGCAGGAGAACGTGGAGCTGCCGCTGCTGCTGACCTCGCTGCCGGGGCGCAGACGCCGCGCCCACGCCCGCGCGGCGCTCGAGGCCGTGGGCTTGGCCGACCGCATGGACCACAGGCCCTCCCAGCTTTCGGGCGGGCAGCAGCAGCGCGTGGCCATTGCCCGCGCCATTGTCGCCGACCCGGAAATCCTCGTTGCCGACGAGCCGACCGGGGATCTGGACCGCACGTCCGCCGCGGACATCCTCGGGCTCATGGGCCGGCTGAACGCCGAACTGGGTAAGACCATCATCATGGTCACCCACGACCAGCGCGCCGCGGACGCCGCACGGCTGATCCTGAGCCTGGACAAGGGCGAGCTGCATGTTTCTGCTGAAACTCATCCTTAAGAACGCCTTCCGCCATACCCTGCGCTCGTCCCTGACCGTGCTGGGCGTGGCCGTGGCCATTCTGGCCTTCGGCATGTTGCGCACGCTCATCGACACCTGGTACCTCGGCGTGGAGGCCTCGTCGGCCAGCCGGCTGGTTACCCGAAACGCCATCTCGCTCATTTTCCCCCTGCCCCTGGCCTACCGGGAGAAGATCCGCAGCGTTGACGGCGTTGCCGTGGTCTCGCCGGGAAACTGGTTCGGCGGTATCTATATCGACGAGAAAAACTTTTTCGCCAGTTTCGCGCTCGAACCGGACAGCTTCTTCAGCCTCTATCCCGAGATTCTGCTCTCCGAGCCCGAGGCCAAGGCCTTTGGCCGCGACCGCAAAGGCGCTGTCGTCGGCCGAAAGCTCGCCGAGCGCTTCAACTGGAAGATCGGGGATACCATCACGCTCAAGGGCACCATCTACCCGGGCGACTGGCCCATGAACATCGTGGGCATCTACCGCGGCGCACGGACCGACACCGACGAAACCGTGCTCTACTTCCAGTGGGACTACCTGAACGAGGCCACGAAAAAGCGTTTCCCGGACCGGGCCGATCAGGTCGGCTTCTACATGATCGGCATCGACGACGCCAGCCGGGCCGCGGAAATCTCCCACGCCGTGGACGCGCTCTTTCTCAATTCCCGGGCCGAGACGCTCACGGAAACGGAGAAGGCCTTCCAGCTCGGTTTCGTGGCCATGAGCTCCGCGATCCTCGTGGCCATAGAGATCGTTTCCTATGTGGTCATTCTCATCATCCTGGCCGTAGCCGCGAATACGATGGCCATGTCCGCGCGCGAGCGCACGGGCGAATACGCCGTATTCAAGACCTTGGGATTCCACTCGTCAACGCTGGCCTGGCTGCTCGTCGGCGAGTCCCTGACCCTGTCCCTGAGCGGCGCATTGCTGGGTCTGGCCCTGCTGTTTCCGACAACGCAGGCCTTTGGCAAGGCCCTGTCCCAGTTTCTGCCCTCCTTCCAGGTGGCGCCGTCCACGCTGGCCATGGGCGCCGCGGCAGGGCTGTTCGTGGGCCTGGCCGCGGCTGCGGTACCGGCCCTGACCGTCGCGCGCGTGCGCATTGCCGAGGGACTGCGGCGGATAGGGTGACGGTCCCCTGACAGCAGCGAGGAGCTTGCATGAAGACCACGCCGAACCGACTCCCTGTGTTGCTCGTGGCCCTGGGAGGTAACGCGCTCGTGCGCAAGGGCCAGGTCGGGACCATTGCCGAGCAGTTCGCCACGCTGCGCGGCCCCATGGAACAGATTGCCAGGCTGGCCGAGACGCATCGTATCATCATCACGCACGGCAACGGCCCCCAGGTGGGCAATCTGCTGCTGCAACAGGAGTGCTGTCCGGAAACGCCGCGGCTGCCGCTGGAAATCCTGGTGGCGCAGACGCAGGGGCAGATCGGGTATATGATCGAGTCCACGCTCGACGCCGCGCTGAGCGAACGCGGGGTGCATAAACTGCTGGTCAGCCTGATCAGCTACGTGGTGGTGGACGGGCAGGATCCGGCCATGCGCACGCCGGACAAGCCGGTCGGGCCGGTCCTGACCGAGGAGCAGGCCCGGGTCGCGAGCTACGCGGTCCGGATGACGCCCAAGGGCTGGCGGCGCGTCGTGGCCTCGCCCAGGCCCGTGACCGTGGTTGAACGTCGCGAAATCGCGGCCCTGGTGGAGGCCGGCTTCATCGTCATCTGCTGCGGCGGGGGCGGCATCCCGGTGACGCGGCACGACCGCCGCTTCGACGGCGTGGATGCGGTCATCGACAAGGATCTGGCCAGTTCGCGGCTGGCCATAGAGGTCGGCGTGGATCAGTTCTGCATCGCCACGGACGTGCCCGGCGCGTATCTCGATTATGGCAGCCCTCGCCAGCGTCTGTTGCGCCGGATCGGCACGGCGCAGGCGCGGGAATTCCTTGCCGCGGGACACTTCCCGCCCGGCAGCATGGGACCGAAAGTGGAGGCCTGTCTCGAGTTCCTGACCAACGGCGGCAAAAAGGCCTGCATCGCGGGCATCGACGACATCTGCGACGCGGTCGAGGGAAAGACCGGCACCTGGTTCGACGCGGACTGAGGCGAAGGCGTCAGTCCGTCGTCTGGACCCTGGACAGACGCTGCTGCAACCAGGCGTCGGCCAGGGTCAGCAGCACCATGGCCTTGAGCACGGGCACGATGCGCGGGATGGCGCTCACGTCGTGCCGGCCGCCCACGTGCAGAGTATGCGGCTGGCCCTGCCTGGTCATGGTCTGCTGCGCGTGCGCTATGGAGGGAATGGGCTTGACGGCAGCCCGGACCACGATCATCTGCCCGGTGGAGATGCCGCCCAGGATGCCGCCGGCGTGGTTGGAGCCAAAGCCCTCGGGCAGGATAGGATCGTTGTTCCGGCTGCCCGTGCTGCGCGCGGCCTCCAAGCCTGAGCCGATTTCCACGCCCTTGACCGCGCCTACGCCCATGAGCGCATAGGCCAGCCTGGCGTCGAGCTTGTCGAACACCGGCTCACCCAGTCCGGCAGGCACGCCGAGCGCCTCCACGACCACGACCCCGCCCAGGCTGTCGCCCTGGCCCTTGATCTCGCGGATGCGCGCCTCCCAGCTGTCGACGACGTCCGGATCGGGCGAAAAAAAGGGTCTCTCGAGCGCGCCAGCGGGATCGACCACGCTGGCGGCGATGCCCCCCAGTTCCTGCGTATAGGCGCGAACGGCGATGCCCTGCGTGCGGAGCAGCTCCTGCGCTATTGCCCCGCCAGCCACGCGGCAGACCGTCTCCCGGCCCGAGGCCCGGCCCCCGCCCCGGTAGTCCCGGATCCCGTACTTGGCCTCATAGGTGATGTCCGCGTGGCCCGGACGATAGACGTCCTTGATGGCGCCGTAGTCGCGCGAACGCTGGTCCTCGTTGGCGATATAGAACCCGATGGCCGTGCCCGTGGTCCTGCCCTCGAAAACGCCGGACAGCAGCCGCACCGTGTCGCTCTCCTTGCGCTGCGTGGACGCGCTGCCCTGACCGGGCTTGCGCAGATCCAGCTCGCGCTGGAGCATGGCCTCGTCGAGGGGGACCCCGGCCGGGCAGCCGTCGACTACGCCGCCCAGACCGGGCCCGTGCGATTCGCCGAAGGTGCTCAACCGGAAGATGTGGCCGAAGGTATTGCCGCTCATAATGGTGTTTCCTTGTTATCCGTGCGACAGGGGTGCCGCGTCGGCTGAAAATCGTCGCAACGGCGCAACGCGTTGAAGGGTGAGCACAGGGCGAGGTACTGGTTGATCAGGCCTTGCAGTCAACCATCTCCCCCAGCATGGCCAGCAGCCGGGGAACCGTGAACTCGGCCGGGAGCACCAGGTGCGCGCAGGCGCGGTAGAGTGCGTCGCGTTCGGCCAGAACCTGCCGGACCTCCTCTTCCAGGGGCCGGTCGCTCAGGCTGGGTCGCTGTCCGGGCAAGGGGTTGGACTCGAGCCGCCGGGCCAGCGTGGACGCGTCCGCCTCGAGGTAGACGACGAACCCGTGCGCACGCATCAGGTCGCGGTTCTCCGGTCGCAGGACCATGCCGCCGCCCGTAGCCACCACCAGCTGCTTTTTGCCGCAGAGCCCGGTCAATACGGCTGTCTCGCGCTCGCGAAAGGGCTCCCAGCCCGATCTGGCGACGAGTTCCGTAATCGACAGCCCCACCTCGCGGACCACCAGTTCGTCCGTATCGACAAACTCTCGGCCCAGGCGTTCGGCAAGGGCGCGACCGACAGTGGTCTTGCCGCTGGCGCGCGCGCCGATGAGAAAAACGATCGAGTCCGGCATCCTGTTCTCCGTTCAGCACGATCTGCCGGCCCAGTACCCGAAGCGTCGGCAGGACGCAAGCAGGGACGTCGCGCTGTCACGCCGGAGGGCGCGCGGGTTACTGCTTCCCGGTCGCCCGAAGGCATCCGCAGCGCGCCTCATTCCGGGCAGGAGATGCCGTAGCCTTTGAGTTTCCGGTAGAGATAGCTGCGCTCCAGGCCAATGGCCTCGGCCAGGCTGGCGACGTTGCCGTGGTATTCCTTGAGCTTGGACTCCAGGAACCGGGCCTCGAATCCGGCTCGCGCGGTCTTGAAATCCACCGGCCCGGCGCCCGTGTCGTCGGTTGTCGCCGGCGGGGCCGGGGAAAGGGCGCCGTACTCGGGTGGCAGCTGGGCCAGATCCACCGTCCTGCCCATGTACATGATGTGCATGCGCTCGACGAAGTTTTTCAGCTCCCGCACGTTTCCCGGCCACGGATAGCGTAGCAGCCGGCCCATGGCCGCGTCCGTGAAGACGACGGGCTTGAAGCCGTGTTCCTGAACCAGCTGACCGGCGAACTCGGCGATGAGCAGGGGGATGTCTTCGGCGCGGCTGCGCAGCGGGGGCACATGCAGGGGAAAGACCTTGAGCCGGTAGTACAGGTCCTCGCGAAAGGTTCCGGCCTGGATCTCCGCGGCCAGATTCTTGTTCGTGGCGGCAATGACGCGGACATCCACGCGCAGGGTCTTGCGTCCGCCCACGCGTTCGAAGGCCTGTTCCTGGAGAATACGCAGGATCTTGGCCTGGGTCTTCAGGCTCATGTCGCCGATTTCGTCCAGAAAGAGCGTGCCCCGGTCGGCCATTTCGAACTTGCCGGCCTTGGCATTTTCCGCGCCGGTAAAGGCGCCCTTCTCGTGTCCGAAGAGTTCGCTTTCGATCAGCTCCTCGGGGATGGCCGCGCAGTTTACGGCCACGAGCGGCTTGTCCCGACGCCGGCTCTGCAGATGGATCGAGCGGGCCACGATCTCCTTGCCGGTCCCATTTTCGCCGGTGATGAGCACCCAGGCGTCGGTCGGCGCCACGCGGGCGACCTGATCGCGCAGTTCGACGATGCCCGACGAGCGTCCCGTACACTCGCGGACCTGCCGGTCGCGAAGGTTGGAACGCAGCAGCCGGTTCTCCTGCTGCAGGCTGGCGAACTCGAGGGCCTTGTCACAGGCGATGACCACCTTGTCCAGGGAGAGCGGTTTTTCGATGAAGTCGTAGGCGCCTTTCTTGATGGCCGTGACCGCGGTCTCGATGCTGCCGTGCCCGGAGATGACGATCACCGGCGGCGAGGCCTCGCGGCCCTTGAGCGCGTCGAGGACGGCCAGACCGTCCATGCCCGGCAGCCAGATGTCCAGAAAAATCAGGTCCGGAGTCCCGCTTTCCAGCACGGCCAGGGCCTCTTCGCCGCTCGCGGCCTCGCTGACGCTGTGCCCCTCGTCCTCGAGAATGCCGCGCAGGGAGAAGCGAATGGCGCTTTCGTCGTCGACGATCAGAATTCTGGCGTGTTCCATAGGGCACCCGGGCGGATAGCGCGCAACGCCGCCCGCTCAGGCCGTTTGCCGGCCCAGCAGGTCGCGCAAGGCAGAGGGCAGCTCCGGAAACCGGAACGTATACCCGAGTTGCAAGAGCCGTTTCGGCGCCACGCGCTGTCCGGAGAGGATCAGCTCGTCGGCCAGCTCGCCGAGCAGCAGGCGCAAGGCCGAAGCCGGCGGGCTCAGCCAGGAGGGGCGGCTGAGCACATGCCCCAGGGTCTGGCAGAAGCCGGCCATGGTCGCAGCGCCCGGCGCGGTCAGATTGAATGGCCCGGCGGCATCGTCGTGTTCAATGAGAAAACGGATGGCACCTACGGCATCCTGGATGTGGATCCAGGACAGCCATTGCAGACCTGACCCCGGCGGCCCGCCGACATACCAGCGGAACGGCGGCAGCAGCTTCTCCAGCATCCCGCCCCGGCCAAGCACTACGCCGGTGCGCAGGATTACCCGCCGCACGCCCAGGGATTCGACCTCGGCCGTCGAGGCCTCCCACTGGCGGGCGACGTGCTCCAGAAAACTCGGCCTGGCCGCGATGGAGGTCGTCTCCTCGTCCACGAGTTCGTCGCCACGCGGCCCGTAGACGCCCACGGCCGAGGCCTGCACCAGCACCGTAGGACGGGCTTTCCGGGCCGCCTCGCACGCGGCGCGCCCGGCCGAGAGCCGGCTGTGCAGCAGGCTCTTCTTGCGTGCCGCGGTCCAGCGTCGGGCGGCGATATTCTCGCCGGCCAGATTGACCAGAGCGGCGCCGGCCAGATGTTTCGCGAATCCGTCGCCACGCTCGCCGTCCCAATGCACGTGCTCCGGGCTGCCATGCGCACCGCCCTGCCGCGGACGGTCCGGACCACGGGTCAAGACCACGGGTTCATGCCCCGCGGCATCGAGTTCGCGCGTCAACGCCCGACCGATGAACCCGGTCCCCCCAAGTATGAGCACCCTCATGTCGTACGCTCCGTTAAGGGTTCGTCAGGCCAGACCATTCACGACGCCGCCGCGGTCCTCTTCGACGATGAAGCCGCTGGTGCCCGGGTGGATGTAGTAATTTTGGGTGCCGGGTTCAGACGGGGCGTACGAGGTCGCCGGGGCGACGTAATAGTCGACCGTCGGGGCCTCGTCGGCCACGGGCTGGTCGAGATGTGGTCCGGAGATGTAACTGACGTGCATATCTGCCCTCACTAATATATTATATCTACTTCCGGACCAGCCAAAATGCAAGCGCCGGCTGGTGGCCTGAGATTCGGAGTAGATCCAATGATGCAAACATGGATGCCGGGGGAGATCAGCCAAGGGGCGGGCGGTGTAAAGATGGTCTGGCTGGTCAGGTGCTGTCTGAAGCGGGACGTCAGTGGAAGAACACGGACGCTTTTGACGGGGAGAGCGCAGGCATGCGTGGTATCGAGTTTGCCGCGACCGCGCGTATCGCCAAGGTACTGCCAGTTGGCAGCGCGATAGCAGGTTCCGCGAAAGCGGGCCTTTTCGACGAAGGTTTAGAGGAGCACAGGGCTATAGCCGTAGCGGGCGTGCCACTCGTCGGGGAGGCGGCGGCCCCGAAGCCTGGCCGCGTTCAGACCTTCTTCGATGCGAAAGGACGCGCCGGTTCATCCCCGGCTTGGCGGCAAGCACACGGATACGCGCGAGCTCCTCGTCACTTCGTCAAAGAAGCTCGCAGTGTTCAGCGCGTAAACCCGATCCATCGACCGCGTCGCGTTGGACTCCCCGGCCACCAACGCGTCGTCGCGCGTAGCGGTCTGCCATTCCGACACCCCCGTCAGGCGAGTCTGGAAATCGTCCTTGCTGGCAACCTTCCGTGACATGGCGCGACCTTACACGCCGCAAGAAAATGTGTTCAGCATTTTTTGCAGACTAGCGGAGTTGTCCCGAAAAAACGTACTCCGAATCTCAACAGTCGGGCAGGGTCTTGATCCGCGCGCGCAAATGATCTACATGCCTCTTTCGCGACGCCCGGCAAGACGCCCGGCGTTATGAATGGCGAGCATGACGTCTGTCTGACAGCGAGGAGTATCCAATGGAACGTATACCCATTTCAACTATCGGCTATCAGCGGTTGCTGAAAGAACTGGAAGAACTCAAGGCGCAGCGCCCCATGGTCATTCAGGCCATCAAGGAGGCGCGCGAGGAAGGCGATCTGCGCGAGAACGCTGGCTACGACGCCGCCCGCGAGCGCCAGGGGATGCTTGAGGCCAAAATCAATTTCATCGAATCCCGGATGAATCGCTTCAACGTCATCGACCTCGACGCCATGGGCGGAAACCGGGTCTGCTTCGGGGCCACGGTGGAAATCGAGGACGTGGATAGCGGCGAGGTAAAGCAGTACACCCTGCTCGGCCCGGACGAGGCCTCGCCGCCCCAAGGGAGCATCTCCATCCTGTCGCCCGTGGGTCGCGCCTTGCTCGGCAAGGAGGAAGGCAGCGAGATCGAGGTCGAAGTCCCGCGCGGTAAGGCCCAATACAGCATTCTTTCCATCCGATTTCTGGGCCAGAACGGGCAGTGATCGCCACCCGGCGAGGAATGAGCCTCGCCGGCGCCAGGTCTGACCGCGAATACGTGCTCCGGCGCACCGCATGAGCAGGGCCGGCTCCGGTCCTGCGCGACGGGAATACCGGGCCGGGGAACGGAAATCTTTTGTCCTTTTTCGGGTTCCGTGCTAGGCAGAGCTGGCTGCCGCCGAGGTGACGGGGTAAGCGACGTCTTGCCTCCGGCCTGGCTGCACTGTTCTGCTCTTCACAATCTTCAGCGAACGGACCGTGCCCGGTTTTTGCCGACGAAGCGCGCTGCGTTTCCGGTGCAGGGAGGCAGGGGCGCTCGTACGCGAGTCCGGGGTCAGGCGCATGTCCGATTTCGTCCATCTGCATTGCCACACCGAGTACAGTCTGCTCGACGGTGCCATACGCATCGGCGATCTGTGTTCCCGTGCCAAGGATTACGGCATGAGTGCCGCGGCCATAACGGATCACGGCAACATGTACGGGGCGCTGAAGTTCTATCTTGCGGCGCAGAAGATCGGGATCAAGCCCATCATCGGCTGCGAGCTGTATGTCGCGGCCACGCGGCACGACGACCGCGACTCCGCCGACGCGCGCAAGCGCTACCACCTGGTACTTCTGGCCCAGAATCTCGTCGGCTATCATAATCTGATCAAGTTGGTTTCCTTCGGCTGCCTGTACGGAATGCACTACAAGCCCCGCGTGGATAAGGCCCTGCTGGCGCAGCACAGCGAGGGGCTGATCGCGCTCTCGGCCTGCCTGGCGGGGGAGATTCCCCGCAAGCTGGCGGCCCAGGGCATGGACGCGGCACTCGCCGCGGCAAAGGACTATGCGGCCATCTATCCGGGTCGCTTTTATCTGGAGTTGCAGTCCAACGGGCTGGCCGAGCAGACGCGGCTGAACGAGGGGCTGATCGAGCTGGCCGAGGACACCGGCCTGCCGCTGGTGGCGACCAACGACTGCCATTATCTGACCGCCGAGGATGTCGAGGCGCACGACATCCTGCTCTGCATCCAGACCGCCGCGTGCGTGGACGATAGCCAGCGCCTGCGCTTCGAGACCAAGGAGCTGTATTACAAGACGCCCGAGGAGATGGAGGCAGCGTTCCGGCACGTGCCCGAGGCCCTGGCCAACACAGCGCGTATCGCCGCGCAGTGCGAGCTGGAGCTTGATCTCAAGACTTACCATTTTCCGGCCTATGCCCTGCCTGAGGGCAAGACCCCGGAGCAGGAATTCGCGGACATGTCGCGGGAGGGGCTTACGCAGCGTCTGGCCCGGTTGCCCTACGTCGTGGACGAGGCGGCTTACCGCGAACGGCTGGCGCTGGAAATCGACGTCATCAGCAAAATGGGTTTTGCCGGGTATTTCCTGATCGTGCAGGACTTCATCAACTGGGGCAAGCGCAACAAGGTGCCTGTCGGTCCGGGCCGCGGCTCGGCTGCGGGCTCGCTCGTGGCCTGGGCCCTGCGCATCACCAATCTGGACCCCATTCCGTACAATCTCCTGTTCGAGCGCTTTCTCAACAACGAGCGCGTCAGCATGCCGGATATCGACGTCGATTTCTGCGAACGCCGGCGCAGCGATGTCATTGATTACGTGACACGCAAGTACGGGCAGGACTCGGTCGCCCAGATTACCACCTTCGGGACCATGAAGGCCAAGGCCGTGGTCCGGGACGTGGGGCGCGCCCTGGGCATGAGCCCGAGCGAGACGGACAAGATCGCCAAGCTCATCCCCAACGACCTGAAGATGACCATCGCCAAGGCCCTGGAGCAGGAGCCCGAGCTGACCACCCTGTACCGCACGGACCCGCGGATCACCAGGCTGATGGACATTTCCCGCCGCCTGGAAGGGCTGTGCCGGCACGCCTCGACGCACGCGGCCGGCGTGGTCATCGGCGACCGGCCCCTTGATGAATATCTGCCGCTGTATCGGGGGAAACAGAACGAAATCGTGACCCAGTTCGATATGAAGATGGTCGAGAAAGTCGGCCTGATCAAATTCGATTTTCTGGGACTGCGAACCATGACCGTGATCCAGGATTCCCTGGATCTGATCGCCGGGCAGGGTAAGGAGGTGCCCGATCTGGACACCCTGGCCTTTGACGACCAGGCCACCTACGACCTCTACAGCCAGGGCGACACCGACGGCGTCTTCCAGGTCGAGAGCGGGGGCATGAGGCGCTACCTGCGCCAGCTCAAGCCCTCGTGCTTCGACGATCTCATCGCCATGCTGGCCCTGTACCGGCCGGGGCCGCTGGGCTCGGGTATGGTCGACGAATTCATCAAGCGCAAGCACGGCGAGGAGCCCGTGACCTACCCGCTGCCGCAGCTGGAGGAGACGCTCAAGCCGACCTATGGCGTCATCGTGTACCAGGAGCAGGTCATGAAGATCGCCCAGGTCGTGGCCAGCTACACGCTGGGCGGCGCCGATCTGCTGCGCCGGGCCATGGGCAAGAAGGATCCGGCGGCCATGGCCAAGGAGCGCTCGCGTTTCGTGGACGGCGCGCTCGCCAATGACATAGACGAGGCCAAGGCCAACGAGATTTTCGACCTCATGGAGAAGTTCGCGGAGTACGGCTTCAACAAGTCCCACAGCGCCGCCTACGCCCTGATCTCCTACTACACGGCCTGGCTCAAGACGCATTTTCCGACCGAATTCATGGCCGCGCTGCTGTCCTCGGAAGTCGCCAATCAGGACAAGCTGCTCAAGTACATTTTCGTCTGCCGCGAGCGGGGCATCGAGGTCCTGCCGCCCAGCGTGAACCTGAGCGAGGAGGGCTTTACGGTCAACGACGGCCGCATCGTCTTCGGACTGGGGGGAATCAAAAACGTCGGGCGCGAGGCCATCAGGGAGATTATCGAACAGCGCAGCTCCGGCGGCCCCTACGCCAGCATGCTCGATCTGTGCGTACGGGTGAACCTGCGCAAGGTGACCAAGCGGGTTGTCGAAAATCTGGTCAAGAGCGGGGCCATGGATTGCTTCGGGATGCCCCGGGCTGCCTGCTACGCGGCCATCGAAACGGCCGTGTCCAGGGCGCAAAAAAAGGCCAGGGAAAAGACCTCGCCGCAGTTGTCGCTGTTTTCCTTGTCCAGGAGCGAGCCGGCGCCAGTCATGCCCGGCCTTGGCTTCAGCGGCGAAGAGCAGTCGATCGGCGAGTGGACGGAGGACGACAAGTCCCGATACGAAAAAGAGTCATTGGGGTTTTTCCTCACCAGCCACCCCTTGCAGACGCAGCGCAGCAAGATCCGGCGGCTGGGCCTGCACACGCTGGAGGATATCCAGGATCTGCCCGAAGGCGCCGACGTCAAAATCGGCCTCATCGTGACCGAGTCAAAGGAACGCCTGAACAAGAAGGGCGAAAAATGGGCTGTGTGTCAGGTGGAAGATTTGACCGGACGCCTGGAGATGCTGGCCTTTTCCAAGGTCTACGGGGAAAGCAAGCCGCTGCTGGAAACCGATCAGCCCCTCTATGTCGAAGCCCGGGTGCTCGAGGACGCGCAGGATGGCGAGGAAGGCGCGCGCCAGCTCAAGCTCAGGCTGGAGAAGGTCCTGACCTTGGCGGAGATAAAGGAACCGGCGGAATTGCCGGTGGATGTTCACCTGCGCGCGTCGTGGATCGAAAACGACGGTCTGGAGGCCTTCAAGGCCCTGCTCGCCCGGCATAAAGGCAGGGCGCCCGTCAATGTTCACCTGCGCACGGATTCGCTGGCGGTAAGTCTGGAGCTCGGTCCGAATTTCGCCGTCAACGCGAGCGAGACCTTCGAGCTGGAGTTGCGCCAGTGGTGCGCGACGGCGGAGGCCGGCCATGCCTGAGCAGGGAAAATGGCGGCTGACCGTGCGCTCGGATTTTGCCGCGGCGCACAGCCTGCGCAATTATGGCGGCGCCTGCGAGGCCTTGCATGGGCACAATTTCGCGGTCAGCATGACCGTAGAAGGCGACCGGCTCGCCCAGGAAACGGAGCTGCTCGTGGATTTCAAGGAACTCAAGCGCCTGCTCGCCGCGGTTCTTGACGAACTGGACCACAAGTTTCTCAACGCCATCGAACCATTTGCCACGCGCAACCCCTCCTCCGAGAACCTCGCCCGCCATATCTACCGGCATCTCAAGCCGGGAATAGCGGTCCTGGGCGTACGTCTGACGGAGGTCACGGTTTCGGAAAAGCCGGCGCAGTCGGCGGCGTATTCGGAATACTGAACGGTTGCATGGGAAGGGAGCGCACGACGGATGCGAATCGTGCTGCAACGGGTAAAATCTGCGCGCGTGGTCGTGGCCGGGGAGCCGGTGGCGCACATCGGGGCCGGGGTGCTCGCCCTGGTCGGCTTTGGCGTGGACGATGACCAGAATTTGCCCGACCGTCCGCCCTGGAAAGGCCTGTTGAAAAAAATCCTTGATTTGCGTATCTTCCCGGACGCTGACGCCAGGCTGAACCTGGCCCTCGGCGAATACGGTGCTGACGGGGGGGAGGCGCTGCTCGTCTCCCAGTTTACCCTGTACGCCGACTGGCGCAAGGGCCGCCGGCCCTCGTTCCATCCCGCAGCGCAGCCCGATGTCGCGCGTCTGTTGTTCGACCGTTTCGCTGCCGATCTGGCGGCGTTGTATCCGGGCAAGGTCCGGACCGGCATATTCGGCGCGGCTATGGACATCGAGCTGATCAACTGGGGCCCGGTAACGCTCGTGCTCGACAGCGAGCAGTTCGCTGCCGGGGCATGAGCAACGCAGCCGCGGACGCACAACCGGGGTTGCAAGGACGGTCACCGCCGATCATGACGCCGCATGACATCAAAATTCTGGTCATCGACGACTCGCTGGCCATGACCCAGACGCTCAAGGTCATCCTGGGCCGGGATCATACCGTGGCCGTCGCCTCCAATGGCGCCGAAGGGATCGAGCAGTACCGGAGCTTTCAGCCCGACGTGATCCTGCTCGATATCAACATGCCCGTGCTCAACGGGTTTGCGGTGCTGGAGCACGTCCGCAACGAGGCCCAGGACCTCGATGTCTTCATTCTCATGCTCACGGCGGAGGATTCCCAGGATCTCAAGCCCAAAGCACTGAATCTCGGAGCGAACGATTTTCTCTTCAAGCCCTTCGACCGGACCGAACTGCTGGCCCGAATCGGCGTGGCCGTGCGTCAGGTCCGGCTCACGCGGCAGCTGCGGGGCTACGTGCGCAGCATCAGCCGCGAGATCGAGATGCTGGCCTCGCTGCAATCCAGACTGCTCCCCAAGGAGCAGCTCAGCCGGGAGCAGTACGAGGTCAAAAGCCTGTATCTTCCGTCAGGTCTGGCCAGCGGCGACTATTTCGATTATTTTCCGGTCAGTGAGACCGTGCTGCGCTGCGTCGTTGCCGATGTATCGGGCCACGGCGCCCGGGCGGCGTTCATCATGGCCATCGTGCGCACCCTGTTCCGTGTTTCCCGGCACCGCTATCTGGGGCTGGAGGAGACGCTCCGGCTCGTGAACGCGCACCTGCTCCAGATCATCGGCGACGAAGACGATTTCGTTTCGATTTTTGCGGCAAACCTGGACTTTGCGGCCGGAAAGATGAAATACGTCAATTGCGGTCACTGCCCGGGCCTGCTGATGCGGCCCGACGGTACGACGGTCCGGCTCGACCCCGGTGCCATGGTTCTGGGCTTTTACGAAGTGGAGTTTGTCCCCCGGGAACAGCCCTTCGGCCCGGGCTCGCAGTTGTTTCTTTTCACCGATGGTTTCTTCGAATGGGAGATCGAGCCGGGTGTATGCCTGGATCTGGATGTCTTTCTGAACCTTGCGGGGGAGGAACTGCGACGAGGGGGGGCGTTTCTCGACAATCTCATGCAGCGACTGGCCGCCCTGACTCCGGACAGGCCCCGATTCAAGGACGATCTGACCGCGCTTTGGGTGCAAATGAGGTCCTCACGTGACGAGTAGATTCATTCTCAAGACCAAAGCCTTGCCCTATTCCAGCCGCAGGTTGACCAAGGCGGCCATGGCCGTGCTTTCGGAGGTTATCGACAGCCGCGATCACCTCTTTCATTTCGATCTGGCCTTGTCCGAGGCCTGCGCCAACGTCGTGCGCCACGCGTACAAGAACATCGAGCCCGGGGACCTGGAAATAGCCATTCAGATCACCCCGGGAGTGTCTATTGAAATCGAGGTGTCGGACTGGGGGCTTGGATTCTCCCGGTGGCCGGTCTACGTTAAGAACGCCGAGCCCCACGCAGAGGGCGGACGGGGCCTGTTCATCATGTCCGAACTCGCCGACACCTTCGAAATCCGCCAGGATCAGGGACGACATTCCGTGTACATGAAGATAAACATCGAGGAAGAATCATGGAAAACTGCCTGATAGAATTTCGCGACGACGCGCTTTATCTCACCTTTCACGGGGAGATTACCATCGAGATTACCGCCGGACTGAAAAAAGAGATTGACAAGGCGCTGCAGCCGTCTTCGTTTTCCTCCGTTGTGGTCAATCTTTCTGAGGTGGCTTTTATCGACAGCTCGGGGATCGGTTTTCTGGTGGCCCTGAACACCCGATTGATCAGCCTGAGCCGGAAGATGTTTCTGTTTAAGCCCAGCGCCCAGGTGAAAAAGACGCTGGACCTGGTGCAGTTGAGCAGCTTTTTCACCATTGCCGCCGACGAGGACGAATTGCTGGCCTTGCTGCCCGAATAGGCCGGCGACCACGCTCAGGCCTGCACCGGCAGTTTTCGGCCTAGGATACGCATCGGGAAAGCGACATGCCCTACCATCTGCTGCTCCATTTCGATTCCGACGCCTTCGGCGGACGGCGGCGCCCCAAAGAAGTCGAAGGTGGCGGAGTGGATCATTACGACCTGGGCTACGTGAACAACGTGGTGCAGGACGAGGTCCTGGCGCAGTGGCGGACGGTCAGCGCCCAGGAGGCAGCCGAACTCGATCCTCGCTTCGTGTTTCCGCGCAAGACCCTGGCTGCGGGCGAAAACTGCACACTGGGGGAGGACGATCCAGACCGGATTCTGGCGCAGAAAAACGGCTACGCCGAGTATTCCAACGGCCGGATCAACGTCAAGACCCTGCTTCAGGTGCCCGGCGGAATTAATTTCACCACCGGCAATATCCTGTTCGTGGGCGATCTCGTGGTACACGGCGCCGTAAGCACGGGGTTTTCGCTCCAGGCCCGTAACATCATGGTCAAAGGGACCATCGGCGGCGCGTCGGTCACGGCCCAGGGGTCGGTCATCGCCGAGTCCGGGGTCAAGGGTGCCAAGGAGGCAGTCCTGACTGCCGGGAAAAACATCCGGGTTCCTTTTTGCGAAAATGCCCGGCTCGTGGCCGGGGAGTCGCTGTTCGTCGACGGTGCCTGCATGCATTGCGACCTCTACGTGGGTAAGCAGATCGCCGTGAAAACCCGACTCATCGGCGGCGACTGCTATTGCCACCGGCTCATGTACGTCAAGGAACAGCTCGGCGGCGGCATTGCCACGGAGACGAACGTCACCCTGGGCTTCGATCCGCTGCTCCTGCTCAAGGCCAACGACCTCGACGAGACGCTGGTCGGGCAGACGCAGCGCGTCGCGGATCTCGAGGCCCTGTTGCGACGGCATCCGGAACTCGTGGACGAGTACGGCGGCAAGCTGGAGAAGGCGAGAAAGCGCCTGAACGTACTCAACAAGCAGCGTCAGACACTGGAAGACGCCATTGTCGCCGGCGACGTCGGCCCTTCCTGCGCCCTGGCCGTTCCCGGCGAGGTGCGAGCCGGCGTGACGGTCAGCATCGGCAACGCGTACTATTCGGTCATGGAAACCTTGCGCGACGTGCGCTTCACCCTGGCCGGGGACGAAATCGTCGTCAGCAGCCCGGCCATGAAAAAGTGAGCAATAGACATTACGTATGGATATAGCAACGGTATTCGGCATCGTGGGAGGCTTTGGCCTCATCATGGGCGCCATTCTTCTTGGCGGAGGACTTGACGCCTTCATCGACGTACCCTCGATTGTCGTCACCTTCGGAGGCACCTTCACCGTGCTGTTCACCATGTTCCCGATGAAGGTCATCACCGGGGCGGTCAAGGTGGCCATGAAGGCCTTTTTCTCCAAGCCGCCGGACATGAACCAGAGCATCCGGCAGATCATTTCCCTGGCCGAGACAGCGCGCAAGGAAAGCCTGGTGGCCCTGGAAAAGGCCAGCGTGCCCGATCCCTTTCTGGCGCGGGGCATTCTGCTCGTGGCCGACGGCACGGCCGAATCCCTGGTCCGTGGCGTCATGGAAACGGAAATCAACTACATGAAGAAACGGCACACTCAGGGCCAGAATTTTTTCAAGGCCATGGGCACCTATGGTCCGGCCTTCGGCATGATCGGCACGCTCATCGGCCTGGTGCAGATGCTGCGCAACCTCAGCGACCCGGGCAGCCTGGGGCCGTCCATGGCCGTGGCCCTGATCACCACCTTTTACGGCGCCATTCTCGCCAACGTCGTCGGCATGCCCATCGCCAACAAGCTCGCCGAGCGCTCGTCCGAGGAAACCTCGTACATGGAACTGAACCTGGAGGGCGTTATTTCCATTCTCAACGGCGAGCATCCCAACATCATCAAGGAAAAACTCAATTCCTTCCTGCCGCCGACGCAGCGCGAGGGGAGGTAATCCGCCGTGCCGCCTAAGAAAAAATCGGAAGCGCCGCCACCACCTCCCAGAAAGAGCGACGACGGACCGCCGCCAGAGGAGGGATTGCCCCTATGGATGGCCACCTTTGCCGACCTCGTCACCCTGCTGCTGACGTTTTTCGTTCTCCTGCTCTCGTTCGCCAATACGGACGTGCAGAAATTCCGCGACCTCATGGGCTCGGTCAAGGAGGCCTTCGGCGTCCAGATCAAGTCCCCCAAGGACGCCTTTTACGCCGCCTATTCCCCGAACAAGTTCGCGCGCAAGGAAGTTGAGCTGAATCAGGACAACAAGAAGGTCCTGGCCATGATGCTCAACCTCAAGCGTTTCATCGCCGAGGATGAAAAACTGAAAAAAAGCGCAGAAATCGTCACCGACGAGGCCGGGGTAATCATGCGCGTGCCTAACGGACAGCTGTTCGAGGGCGATACCGCAACCCTCAAACCCGGCGCGAGCGAGGTGCTCGACGGCGTGATCAAGATTCTCAAGGAGCAGAATTACGATCTGGTCGTGCGCGGCAACACCGACGACAAACCAGTCACATCGCCGGCCTACGCCTCGAACTGGGAACTCTCCGCCGCCAGGGCCGCGGCCACGCTCAGCTACATTCTGGCCAAGAGCAAGATATCGCCCACGCGGCTCAAGGCCGCTGGCTTCGCCGACACGCGACCGCTCATGCCCAACAACAACGACACCAATCGCGCCATCAACCGGCGTACCGAATTCTATTTTCACCTGCCCGCGGTGAAAAGCTGGTAGCCGGGCAGTCTCCAACGCCCATGACGCCCTGCCTGCGAGGGCGCCGAACCCGGCACCCGGGGAATCCGGACCCGGAAAGCGATGCGCGCTACGCTCCGGGTGCCGCGTGACAACGCCGGGACCGCGTGCTATCCAAAGAAAAAAACACAGGGGGTTCAGGTATGTTTCACGCGCGACGCATCGTCTGCAGCCTGCTGCTCGTGTTCGGTTTTTCCGCCCTGGCCTGGGCGGCCGGGCAGATGAGCGTGCAGGTCAAGGAGGCCGAGGTCCGGCAGGGGCCGTCGTTCCTGGCCGCTGTCGTGGCCAGAGTGCCCTACGGGACGCAGGTCATGATTCAGAGCGAAAAAGGGGCCTGGGCCAAGGCCTCCACGCCCGGCGGCGTAACCGGCTTCATCCATCTTTCCGCATTGACCGAAAAAGAGGTGCAGTACTCGGGCGGCGGCAGCGCCGGCTCCGGCGCCTCCAGCCAGGAAGTCGCCCTGGCCGGCAAGGGCTTCAATCAGGCGGTCGAAAGCCAGTACCGCAGCCAGAATCCCGGCATCAGCTTCGTCTGGATCGACCGTATGGAGGCCATCCGTATCTCGGCCTCGCAGATGCAGGCCTTTCTCAACCAGGGCGGACTGAACGCTCCCGGAGGCGCGCAATGAACAGACGACTGCCACTGCTCCTGCTGCTGTCGCTGGCCCTGTGCGCGACGTCCTGTCGCGACTTCACGTCCCTCTCCACCGCGGACATCGTTTCCGGGGCGCACTCCCTGGTCAAGGTAGGCACGGCGGTGGCCAAAACCTTCGAGGACATCACCCCCGAGCAGGAATACTACATCGGCCGGTCCGTGGGCGCCAATATCCTGGCCAAGTACCCGCCCGTGACCAACCCCGCGGTCAACGAGTACGTCAATCTGCTCGGCCAGACCCTGGCCAGCGCCTCCGATCGTCCGCAGACCTTCGGCGGCTACCATTTCCTCGTTCTCGACTCCGCCGAGGTGAACGCCTTCGCCGCGCCCGGCGGGCTGATC
>CAZGAH010000021.1:32410-36378 GCA_964523295.1 uncultured Desulfovibrionaceae bacterium
TGCTGCCCGACCGAGGACGCCCTGGCCGCCGTCCTGGCGCATGAAATCGCCCACGTCCAGCTCAAGCACGGGCTGCGCTCCATCGAAAAATCCCGCATCACCACGGCATTGGGCACGCTGGCCGCCGAAAGCGCCAAACAGCTGGGCCCGTCCGAACTCGCCTCCCTGACCGAGGTCTTCGAGGGCTCGATCATGGACGTTACCCGTACGCTGGTAACCAACGGCTACTCCCGGGCCTACGAACGCGAGGCCGATCAGGCCGCGGTCGCCCTGCTGCGACGCGTCGGTTATGTCCCCGGGGAAATCATCACCATGCTCCAGGTCATGGAACGGCGCGTACCCGCAGGCGGCGCCGGCTTCGGCAGAACCCACCCCGCGCCGCGGGATCGCATCCAGGAACTCCAGGCCGTCGGCATCGTCGCCGTGGTCAGCCCGACCATCCCGGCCCGGCAGAGCCGCTTTTCGCAGGCTTTGGGCTCGCTGTAACACTGCCTCCCGACCGCGACGGACACTGCGGCGCACGCGGCAGTCCTTCCGTCCGTCGCGGTCGGGTTTACCCGCCCTTCGCCCCTTCCCGGACACTTTCCAGTCTTCAGCGGCGCTCTCGCCCTTTCTCGTCGATACGCTTCCGTGCCGATAGCGGGAAACTGTCCTTCCGCTTTTATCCATTGCATTGAAAAAATGAATGCAAAAGTGTCTGATGCATTGAAATTTTGTATTTGCTTTACTCATTGCGCCAAGGCATTGAAGGCTAAACATGGGAGGAGAGTACAATGGCTCAGGAAGCATATAAGGAAATGTGGGAAACGCTGAATCTGGATCTGCCCGCGCATGACGGGCTTTTGGCCGTACTCGGAAAATTCTACGGCGATATTTATCTGTCGCAACAGGGACGTCTTCAGGGCATGGAATACCTGGACTTCGTCCTTTCCGAGGTACACGGGCTGCGTATTCAGGAACTGCAGGAGGCCAAAAAAAGCGGTCGAAAAATTATCGGCACCTTTTGCGTTTTCGTCCCTGAAGAACTTACCCTGGCCGTGGATGCCGTTCAGGTTGGGCTGTGCGCCGGCGCTGACGCCGGTCGGGAGGCTGCTGAAAAGCTCGTTCCGCGAAACACCTGCGCCCTGATCAAATCATTTATCGGATTCAAGCTGGCCAGGTTATGCCCGTATACCGAATCCTGCGATCTCATTGTGGGCGAGACCACCTGTGACGGGAAAAAGAAGGCCTACGAGGCGTTTGCAGCGCATGCGCCGACGTATGTCATGGAAGTGCCGCAGACGAAGTCCGAGGCTGCCCGTGCGCTCTGGAAAGAGGAACTCCTGCGCTACGTGGCCAGGCTGGAGGAGTTGACAGGAAAGACCGTGACCCCTGAAAAGCTCGCTGCGTCCATCAGAACAGTCAATGCGCGGCGCCGTGCCCTGCAACGTCTGAACCGGCTTCGCGCCGCCGTACCCGTCCCGATTTCCGGCCGGGATGTGCTGCTGATCAACCAGGTCAGCTTTTACGACGATCCGGTTCGCTTCACCGCCTCTGTGAATACGCTGTGCGATCAGCTCGAAGAACGCATACGCGCCGGCGAGGGCGTGGTGCCGGCCAACACCCCCAGACTGATGCTCTCCGGCTGTCCCATGGCCGTGCCCAACTGGAAGCTGCCGTATATCATCGAGAGCTCCGGTGCGGTCATTGTCGGCGAAGAATCCTGCATCGGCGAGCGAAACACACGCGACCTGGTCGACGAGTCCGCCCAGACCCTGGAGGCGATGCTCGATGCGCTGGCGGATCGCTATCTGCGCATCGACTGCGCCTGCTTCACTCCGAATGACGAGCGCCTGGATCATATCGAGACCATGGCTCGCGAGCTCAAGGTGAACGGCGTTGTTCAGTACGCGCTCAGCTTTTGTCAACCATACGCGCACGAGGCATTTAAGGTGGAAAAACGGCTTGCCTCTGCCTGCGTCCCAAGCCTGTCGCTGGAAACGGATTACTCCATGGAAGACGTCGAGCAGCTCAAAACGCGCGTCGAGGCCTTCCTGGAAACCTTGTGCTGAGCACATGATACTGGGAATCGATGTCGGCTCCCGATCCATCGAGATCGTCGGGCTGCGTGAGAACGAGGTGGTGGAGAAGCGCCAGGCGCCCACCACCTTTCATCCTCTGGATCAGGTGCGCCGACTGCTGGACGGGCTGGATGCACAACTGGCCGTGGCCACGGGGTATGGCCGGAAGCTGGTCCAGGACATGAACCTGGGCCTGCGCGTGGAAGTCATCACCGAGATCAAGGCGCACGCCCTGGGGGCCTGGGCGCAGTACCCGCAGGCACGGACGGTCCTCGACATCGGAGGCCAGGATACCAAAGCCCTGACGCTCGGTCCCGACGGTCGGGTTGAACGCTTCGAGATGAATGATCGTTGCGCCGCAGGCACCGGAAAATTTCTGGAGCATACGGCGGGGATATTTCAAGTGCCCGTCGGCGAGTTCGGCGCCTATGCCCTGCAGGGCGATAATGCGCCCGTTATCAACTCCATGTGTACGGTTTTCGCCGAAACCGAGGCAACCTCGCTCATGGCGCAAGGCATACGTCCGGAAAACATCGCTCTTGCGCTGCACATGTCCATCGTGCGGCGCACGACGAACATGCTTCACCGCGTCGGACTTCACGCTCCGCTGGTTTTCGTCGGCGGAGTGGCCAGAAATCCCTGCATCCGTCACCTCCTGGCCCACCAGACCGGCTTCTCCCCCGGCGCAACGCTGCTCATTCCGGATGAGCCGGACATGACCGGAGCCCTGGGCGCGGCGCTCTGGGGCTCTTCGCTCCAGGCGGATCGAACAATTCCTTCGCCCTTGACAGTCTAGCGCAGTTTCGCCTTGAAACAAGGCTCTGCCCTGAAACAATGTCCCATTGTTTCAGGGAACTGCACAAGAGCATCTAAACTTTTTCAAAGTTAAGATGCTCTAGTAACCAGAACGGCCCCGGGAAAGAAGCCGCCGGGGCCGTTTGCCCCGGCGGCCTGCTCCGACTACCCTTTCACCGGCACGACGTGAATGGCCTTGATGAGCAGCGTCACCTCGTCGCCCGGCGCCAGGGCCAGATCCTTGACCGAATCGGTAGTCAGCACCGAGGCCATGTTGCAGGGCTGGGCAACCGTGAACTTCACCTGCGACATGATATCGCCTTGTTTTACCTCCGACACCGTGGCCTTGATCTGATTTCGTGCTCCGTAGCGCATATCGCCCTCCCTGGTTGAGTGTTTGCAGACATTACACTGCATTTTATCGAAGCCTGAGCGGACAATACAATTCATTCTTCCAATCGTTGGACCGCGTACTCATTATTTCCGTCTATACCATACCCCATGCGGCAGCCCGGAAAGGCCGCCCGGATTCAACGGTCCCGTTGTTTGCACCTGGGCCTGGGCCTGGGCCTGGCGCAGCACCGAATGCAAAATGCTCGTACGGGCATCTTTCCCCGCTGAGAATCGCCTTTGCCTGGCTGCACGTCAGCTCCGCGAAGGGACTTGACTGACCGGGAAGATCGAAAACAGCATACTGAAATATAACGCTTCAGAATTACAGTTTGTTTTTTTGAAGCTTGCAGAAATGGAAATAGTGGCGTATAATTTCATTGTTTAATCTGGACGAATTTCATCCTGCGGCCCGTATGGCCGCGTAATGTCCCGTGAAAAAGCGACAACGCCGATGGACAGCGAGTCATTCGTCAAGCTCGTATTGAATATCTCCCTGCTGCTTAGCGCGGCGTTGTTGTTCGATGTCCTTGTTGTCCGCTGGAAGGGCAACTGGACGCTTTTTCGCCAGTTCGTGACCGGGTTCGCCCTCGGTGCCATCGGCCTGGTGATCATGCAGACGCCATGGACCTTCATGCCCGGCGTTGTCTTCGATACGCGCTCCGTGCTGCTTGGCGTCACCGGGCTCTTTTTCGGAACACTCCCCGCAGCGATCGTCGTGAT
>CAZGAH010000021.1:36388-40471 GCA_964523295.1 uncultured Desulfovibrionaceae bacterium
CTGCCTTTCGCGCGTATCTGGGCGGCCCGGGCGCCTGGACCGGGGTCTGCGTCATCGTCGCCTCCGGATTGATCGGTGTCATCTGGCGCCATGCCCGAAAACGCCGGCTCGAAGACGCGACCTTCGGCGAACTTTTTCTGTTCGGACTGGCCGTCCACGGTGTCATGCTTGCTCTGATGTTCACGCTACCCCGGGAAATCGCCCTGCGCGTGCTTTCTACGATCACCCTGCCGGTGCTGACTCTCTTCCCGATCGGAACGGCCTTGCTGGGCAGCGTCCTGACCGGCCGGCTGGTGCGCGAGCGCTCCAGCGAGGCCTTGCGCTGGAGCGAGGAACGGCACCGGGCTTTATTCGACGCGGTCCTGGATCCCATTCTGGTGGCCGACCGGGACAGCGGCCGCATCATCGAATGCAACACCGCCGCGCAGGCGGTTTTCGGACGCACGCGCGACGAACTCGTCGGACAGCACCAGAGCGTCTTGCACCCGGAGGCTTTCATCGGGGCTAATGGCTTCAATCCCGAATTCAAGGCCCTTACCCTCAAACCCGGGCTGGTCGACAACGTCCCCTTTCTCTGCGCCAGGGACGAAGTCCGCTTCATGCAGGTTCAGGCCAGCCACTATGCGATAGGGGCGCAACAACTCATTGTCGGCGTGTTCCGCGACGTCACGGACAAGAAACAGGGCGAGGTCGCCCTGAAGGAACGCGAGGCCTTCATCCGTTCGATCATGGACAATCTGCCCGTCGGCATCGCCGTCAACGCCGTGTCTCCGGACGTCCACTTCCACTACATGAACGATAATTTCCCCCGCTTTTACCAAACGACCAGGGAAGCGATTTCGGGGGAGGATGGGTTTTGGGAGGCCGTGTACGAGGACTCCGAGTTCCGGGCCACAATACGGCGTCGGGTCCTGGACGACTGCGCGAGCGGCGATCCTGGGCGCATGATCTGGGAGGACGTACCCATCGCCCGCAAAGGCCGGCCAACCGCGTATATCACCGCGCGCAACATTCCCCTTGCGGAAAAAGGGGTCATGATTTCCACGGTCTGGGACGTGACCGGGCGCAAGCGGGCGGAACTGGCGCTACGCGAGAGCGAGGAGCGCTACAGCGCTCTGTTCAACCAGTCGCAGGACGCCATTGCCATTCAGGAGGGACTGCCGCCGGTCTTCACCTGGGTCAACCCCGCCTTTTGCACGCTCTTCGGGTACACAGCGGAGGAAATGCTCGCGATGCCGTCCGCGGCGATATGGAACCTGGTGCACCCCGAAGACAGAGACAAGGTGCGGCAAAGCCTCTTCGCCAGGATTGAGGGCCAGCTGGATAGCGTGCATCATGAATTTCGTATCGTGCGCAAGGACGGCGGTATCCGCTGGGTGGATGTCATGGGCAAGCGCATTCAGCACGAAGGGCGGTCGATGAACATGTCCATCTACCGCGACACCACGGAGATGAGGGCCGCGCAGGCCGATATCAAGGCCAACGAGGCCCGTCTGCTCGCCCTTGTCGATCTCCTGCAGCATCCCTTCAGCACGGGGCAGGATTTTCTGGCGCACGCGCTGGAGGAATCCATCCGGCTCACGGGCAGCGTGATCGGCTACATCTATCACTATGACGCCGGGCAGGAGCGCTTTTTCCTCAACACCTGGTCGAAGGAGGTCCTGAGCGCGTGCAGAGTCCAGGAATCCGCGGACTGCATCGACCTGCAGCAAGCCGGGCTGTGGGCCGAAGTCGTGCGCCAGGGCAAACCCCTTGTCATCAACGAATTCCAGACGGAGCATCCCGCGAAACGAGGCTTCCCGGAGGGACACATCCCCCTGCACTCGTTCATGAGCATTCCGGTCTTCAGGGGCGAGACCATCGTTGCCGTGGTCGCCGTGGCCAACAAGGCGAATGGATACAGCGCCACGGATGTCTATCAGCTGACGCTGCTCATGGATGCGGTCTGGACGGTGCTGGACCGTCACGCTGCGGAGGCTGCCCTGTGCGAGCGGGAGGCGCAACTCGCCTCGCTGAGCGACAATCTTCCTGCCGGCATCGTCTATCAGCTCGATTCCGGCCTGGACGGTCAATCCCGCCGGATTACCTACGTCAGCGCAGGAGTTGAGCATTTGCACGGCGTCAGCGTGGAAGAGGCCATGGCGGACGCGCGGTGTATTTACGATCAGATTGTCGAGGACGACCTCCCGCTGCTCGTCGAGCGCGAAACGCTTTCCCTGGCTACCATGACGCCCTTCAATCTCGAAGTGCGCTTCACTCTTCCCGCGGGTGAGGAGCGCTGGCGATATCTGGCCTCGGCGCCGAGAAAGCTGTCCAACGGGCACGTGGTCTGGGATGGCATCGAGATCGACATCGACGAACTCATGAAGGCGAAAGAGGCCGCCGAGGCGGCAAACAGGGCCAAATCCGAATTCCTGGCCAACATGAGCCACGAAATCCGTACCCCGGTCAACGGCGTGATGGGCATGTTGCAGCTCATGCAGACCACCAGACTGAGCGAGGAGCAGGTGGAATACGCCAGCATGGCGGTCCAGTCGTGCACGCGGCTGACCCGGCTGATGAGCGACATTCTCGACCTGTCGCGCATCGAGGCGGGGAGCATGACGCTTGCGCTCGAGGATGTCGGCGTCGCCGATATTCTCCGTGCCGTGGAGCAACTTTTCCAGCCGGCAGCGGCGCAACAGGGGCTCGCACTGACCGTCGTCACGGACCCGTCGATTCCGCAGGTGGTGCGCGGCGATGCGGTGCGCGTGCAGCAGGTGCTCAACAACCTGGTGGGGAATGCCCTGAAATTCACGGCGCACGGCCAGGTATCGCTCACGGCGTCCATCCTGCCGCGTTCCCGCCAGGACATCGTGTGGATTCTCTTTACCGTGGCCGACACCGGCATCGGCATCGCGGACCATACCCTGAGTGAACTCTTCGAACCCTTTACCCAGGCCGAGGGCAGTTTCACCCGGCGGTATCAGGGCGCGGGGCTTGGGCTGGCGATCGTCAAACGGCTGGTGTCCATGATGGACGGAGCCATTACCGTGGACAGCGAGCCGGGCGTCGGCACGACGTTTTACGTCTCCATTCCCTTCCAGCGCGGCGCCGCCCTCCTGCCGAGCGCGCCGGCAGAGCACAGGCCGCGGACCGGGGACAAGGACATCGGGCGGGTGCTTCTCGTCGAAGACGATCTGGTCAGCCGCTTCACCGCGGCCAGGCAGCTGGAAAAGGCCGGGTTCCGCGTGCACACTGCCGCTGATGGCCAGAAGGCCCTGGAGACTCTGGCCAGCCAGCCCTGCGACATCGTGGTCATGGATATCCAGATGCCGCTCTTGGACGGCGTCGAAGCGGCCAGGGCGATCCGGGCCGGCCAGGCAGGCCAGGACAACGTCGCCATCCCCATCATCGCCATGACCGCCTATGCCCTGCCCGAGGACAGAAAGCGCTTTCTGGCCGTCGGCATGGACGATTACATCGCCAAGCCCTTCGAGATGGAGCAATTGATACGCAGCGTCAGGAGTCTGATGCAGGGCAGAACGGGCGGCGGTGATCGTCCTGTCGTGTCGTGAACTGCGCAGCGCCCCGATCGATCGGACGCTGCACCCCGAGCGTCAGCGTGAGTTCGTGCTTGTTGTGAAAGAGATGCCCGAGCCAGGCGCCGGGCAGGGCGGCGAAGCGGCGGACGAGGGCCTGGTCGGCCGGCCCCTGGAATTTGACCGTGCAGACGAAGCGTAGGCAGGACCCCAGGTCGAGCCAGCGTTCAAGCCAGGCCAGCAGCCGCTCCGGATAGCAGGCCATGTCGCAGAACAGCCAGTCCGCGGCCCCGACCTGGCGGGGATCCAGGCCGAAGCCGCTGCCCTGGCAGAATTCCACGCCCGGCAGCCGGGCGATCCACTCCGCGAGCGGCGACTTGTCCACGCTGAACACCCGGGCGCCCAGCGTCTGCAATACCCAGGTCCATCCGCCCGGGCTGCTGCCCAGATCCAGGCAGAGTTCGCCCGGCCGCGGCCGCAGGCCCGCCAGCGTGAGCAGTTCCCACAGCTTGAGATAGGCCCGGTTTGGCGGCCCGGTCCGGTCTTCTTCGAAAAGGACCTC
>CAZGAH010000021.1:40481-55049 GCA_964523295.1 uncultured Desulfovibrionaceae bacterium
GGAACAGCTCGCTGAGCTCAGAATCAGGTCCGGCGTCCACAGGGTCCAGCTCCCGAGGGGGGCGGTCGGCGCCGGATCCCCGAAGCGCAGCGCTCGGGCCGAAACCCTGGGCAGCTGTTCCTGGATCAAGGCCGCCCGGCGGTGGTGGCGCAGGCTGAGCAGCGACCAGTTCCGGCCCAAGGCCCGCAATTGACGCGCAGCGTCGGATATCGAACTCACGCGCAGCCACTGCGGCGCCTGCCAGATGTTCTGCGCCCAGCAGGACGCGCGCGGCGGGCCTGGTGCGAAGACCAGCCTGTCGCGCACGGCAAGTCCCGCCTCGCGGCCTCCCAGCTCCGCGACAAGCTCGGCGGTGAACCCCGCGGGCGCGTAGTACAGGGTAAAGACGTCGCCAGGGCCGGGCAGCGGCGCCGTTGTGAGCGCGTCCGGCAGAGATGGCGTCCGGTCGCCTGCGTCCGGCTTCGCGTCGGAAGGGGCGTGGCGCTTGTCACGGAGCAGGCGACGTCCGCGGCCTGAAGGCGTGTCCTGTGGCATGAGCGGGGTCTCAGTCCGTGGGTTCCCTGTCCGGACTGACGACCTGATCGAAACAGGCCGCGCCGTCGGGGTCGGGGTACTGCGAGCGGTAGGCCGTGCGGACCGGAAGCGGGGCTTTTTTCCCCTTGGCGGTAACGCGGACAAAGGTGATGGTGGTGGTAAACACGAGCTTTTCCGCCATGGCGCCGGGTTCGTCGGCATAGACGTGAACGCGGTAGGTGACCGAGCTCACCCCTTGGCGCAGAGGCAGAACATTGAAGCGCAGGATCGACCCGCAGTGTACCGCCTCCTTGAAGACGATGTTGTCCATGGCCATGGTCACCAGCGTACACCCTGGAAAGTCGAGCGAGGCCACCAGCCAGGAGTATTCGTCCACCCATTTCAACATGGAGCCGCCGAAAAGGAAGCCATGGTGATTCAGGTGCTCGGGCCGGACCAGCGTGTAGTTGTCCATTGCGATATCTCCGGCGCGCGCGGCAAAGCGTACGGCGCCCTGTTGACAGTTGTTGTGTGCGGAAGAGCGACGCCACCGATATCCCGCGCGAGTCGCGGGCCCCGACGCGCACCCCCGACTCCGCGCCCCGGCAATTATCCGATCCTACCCGCCAGGGCGGGGAAGTCAATGGCCGTGGGCGCAGCCTTGGCTTTCGCCTCGCTGAATCGATCGAATAGGGTAGACGTTTGCTGAGATTTGTCGTTTGTGGGGGTACTGTGCGGTCGGGGCCATATGTCGGGCACACGTTGCGTTCAATCGAGACTTGGGGCATGTTTACGTCAGGCAGGGTCTTTTGCCGGACTATCCAGGCTGGACTCTGCACAGCCGCGGGGCGGGCGGCAAGCCAGGCCGCAGGATGTCAACAGCCCGACCCCGCGAACGCTACATTTGCGCCGCGTCGGCCAGGGAGGACAATGCCTGTGGATACGGTCGTCACTGTCAGCTTTCACGAGGGGAAACGGGTCGATGCGCATATCGACGGCCAGGTGATCCGGACGGATCAATCCGTCGCCAACGGAGGTGCGGGGCTGGCGCCGGAGCCTTTCTCGCTCTTTCTGGCCTCCATTGCCTCCTGCGCCGGATTTTACGCCATGCAGTTCTGCCAGGCGCGCACAATCGATACGCAGGGGCTGGGCCTTTCCATGCATTGCGTCTGGGATGACCAGTCCAGGCGCTACGCCAGGATAACGTTTGCCCTGCAGCTGCCGGCGGGCTTTCCCCAAAAGTATCACAAGGCGTTGCAACGCGCCGTGGATGCCTGCATGGTGAAAAAGCATATCCTTACGCCGCCTGAATTCGAGGTGGTCCTGTCGGCGGCCGATCCGGTCGAGGCTTCCCTACCCGTCGCTGCGGGCGAAGCGCAGCCCGCCGACGTCGTGCGCTAAAGGCTGCGGCCCCATGAAACACCGTCCCATTTTCGGCGCCCTGCTGCTCCTTTCCTGGCTGGTCTTCGCAGGCCCGGCGCGGGGCATGGAGACCATGTCCCAGCTCAGCGATTCCATTGCCGAGGATCGGCTGAGCGCCCTGGAAGATATCATCATCGAAACCGGCCTGGCGCGCGAAAACATCCCGGCCATCGATCGCCCCGTTTTCACGAGCACGGAAGACGCCTCGCTGGCTAACGACAGCAAGGACATCGTCTTTGTGGCCGAATTCGGGCCTGAGGACGTGCGTATCTATCCCCAGCTCGTGCTCGTCTGGCACGAGATCGTCAATGATGTGCTCGGGGAGCAAAAGATATCCGTCACCTACTGCCCCTTGACCGGCTCGGTCATCGGATTCAAGGGCCAGGTCGGACGGTTCGAAACCACCTTCGGCACCACGGGCAAGCTTGTGAACAACAACCTGCTCATGTACGACCGTTCCACGAACAGCCAATGGCCGCAGATTTTCGGTTTTGCCATCACCGGTCCGCTCCGGGGCAAGGAGCTGAGCACCTTTCCCTTGCTCTGGACCACGTGGGCCAGGGCCAAGGCCCGCTATCCGGCGGCCAGGGTGCTGTCCCGCACCACGGGCTTCCGCCGCTCCTACGGACGCGACCCGTATGGCTCGTACACGCGCTCGGGCACTTATTACTCCAATCACGTCATCGCCTATCGCCTGAGCTACTTCGACAAGCGCCTGCCGCCCAAAGAGCGGATACTCGGCATCAAGACCGAGGGCGTACGCGCGGCGCTCGTGCGCAGCGTGGCCATGCAGCAGCCCGTGCTGTCCTTCGATCCGGGAGAGCCCTTCGTCTCGTTTTACGACCCGGCCCTGGACACTGTCCGCGTCTTCGAGGCCCGGCACCGCGGGCGGACCATGCAGTTCTATTTCTCGGACAACAAGCGTTACGACCGCGAGACCGGCTCGGAGTGGTCGGTCACCGGCAGGGCCTCGGCCGGCGCGCTGCAGGGGGTGCAACTCGTCCCCGCGGCGGCCTTCGACTGCATGTGGTTTGCCTGGGCCGCCTTTTTTCCGGATTCGGATATCATCGACGGTACGGTCCCTGCGGAATGAAGCGCAACGATTGATGCGCGGCCTCTGCACGGCTGTTCCGACAACACGTCTCCCGGATCAGTTATGGATTGCGCACCGTTCCTGTACGCCGACGAAGCCTTGCCGCGGGCCATACTTTTCGATTTCGACGGCACGCTGGCCAGTCTGACCATCGACTTCGCGGCCATGCGCGACGAGATCGCCGCATTGGCTCTCGAGTACGCAGGCATCACCGCTGCGCCAGCCGGCCAGCCGGTCCTGGAGTGGATCGCCGACCTGGCCGCGGGGCTGAGCGCAAGCCCCGGACAGGGCGCTGCCGCGGCCGGACGCTTCCGAGCCCTGTGCCTCGAGCGCATCGAACGCATCGAGCTGGAGGCCGCGCAACAGGGGCAATTGTTCGATTTTACGAGGGAGCTGTTGCGGTCATTGCGCCGGGCCGGCTCGCGCATCGCCGTGGTCACGCGCAACTGCCGGGCGGCCGTGTCGACCGTCTTTCCCGACATCGACGCGTATTGCGACTGTCTGCTCCCCCGGGAGGACGTGAGCCGGGTCAAACCCCACCCGGAGCATCTGTTGCAGGCGCTGGCCGCGCTCGGGTGCGAGCCGGCCGCGTCGTTGATGGTCGGCGACCATCCGCTGGACATCCGCACCGGTCGCAACGCAGGCACCAGAACCGCCGCCGTCGCCAGCGGAAGGATCGGCCTGGAGGAACTCCGGAGCTGCAATCCCGACTACCTGGCGCGCGACTGCGGCGAGCTTTTCGCCAGAATCACCAGGCCGGCCTCGGGGGAGAAACAAAACAGCCCCCGGCCAGGCATTCTGGCCGAGGGCTGAGCGTTGTCACGGAGCGAGCGAACGCCGGTCGCGCACCCGCACGGCTGAGCCGCTCAATCGTGGCTGGCGGCAGCCAGGGATTCTTCGGCCAACGCGCAAACCGCCTCGACCGAAAAACCGAAACGCGCAAAGAGTCGGGCGCCGGGCGCCGAAAGGCCGAAGCGGTCCAGTCCGGCGATACGGCCCCAGGGGCCGGCGTAGCCCTGCCAGCCCGCGCTGCTTCCTGCCTCGACGACCACGCGCGCGCGCACCGTCGGCGGGAGCGTCGCCTGCCGGTATTCCAGGCTTTGCGCCTCGAAGGCGCTCACGCAGGGCATTGACACCACGCGTACGCGCCGGCCCTGTTCTGCCAGGCGCCTGGCGGCCTCGACCGCCAGTCCGGTTTCGGAGCCCGTGGCGATGAGCAGCAGTTCCGGCAGCCCTTCGCAATCCTGGACCACGTAGCCTCCGCGTCGGATGGTTTTCGGATCGACGCGCTCGTGCGGCAGCGCCGGCAGCTTCTGGCGCGAAAGAAGCAGCGCTGTCGGACCATCGCGCCGTTCGAGTGCGCTCTCCCAGGCCGCGACGGTTTCCGGCAGATCGGCCGGGCGCCAGACATCCAGGCCGGGGATAAGGCGCAGCGACGCGGCATGTTCGATGGGCTGATGCGTCGGCCCGTCTTCGCCCACGCCGATGGAGTCGTGCGTGAGCACGAACGCGACGCGCAGGTTCATGAGCGCGGCCATGCGTATGCCATTGCGGGCGTAGTCCGAGAAAACGAGAAAGGTGCCGCCGAAGGGAATGAAACCGCCGTGCAGCGCCAGGCCGTTCATGATCGCGGCCATGCCGAATTCACGCACGCCGTAATAAATATATCTGGCATCCCACTGCTGCGGGGTCAGCGGAGTGGCGTCCTTCCAGAGCGTTCCGTTGGAACCGGTGAGATCGGCCGAGCCGCCGAGCATTTCGGGGAGCAGGGGGGCAAAGGTGTTGATGACGGCCTGGGAGGTTTTGCGCGTGGCCTCGGGCGAAGCCTGCTGCATGGCGTCCTCGATACAGGTCCTGGCCAGCGAGGCGTAGCCGTCGGGCAGATCGCCGGCCATGCGTCGCGTAAATTCCGCCGCCATATCCGGAAAGGTATTCCGGTAGGCCTCGAAACTTTCCTCCCAGGCCTGGCGCAGTGCCTGTCCCCGCTCCCGGGCATCCCAGGCCTGGGCGATGTCGTCGGGAATCGTAAAGGGAGGATGCGGCCAGCCGAGGTTTTCGCGCACGGCGGCGATTTCGCTCTCTCCCAGCGGGGAGCCGTGACAACCGGACTGGTTGCAGAGATTGGGTGCCCCGTAGCCGATAATGGTCTTGCAGCAGATGAGGCTGGGCTTGTCCGCAACGGCGCGGGCCTCCCGAACGGCCTGGGCGATGAGGTCGGGGTCGTGGCCGTCCACAGCGCGCTGCACGTGCCAGCCATAGGCTTCGAAACGCTTGGGCGTGTCGTCGGTGAACCATCCGGAGACGTTTCCGTCAATGGAAATGCCGTTGTCGTCGTAGAACACGATGAGCTTGCCCAGGCCGAGCGTGCCCGCCAGCGAGCAGACCTCGTGGGAGATGCCTTCCATGAGGCAGCCATCGCCGGCAAAGGCGTAGGTCGTGTGATTGACGATGGTGAACCCGGGCCGGTTGAAGCGGGCGGCCAGGATTTTTTCGGCCATGGCCATACCCACGGCGTTGGCCAGACCCTGACCGAGCGGCCCGGTGGTGGTTTCGACCCCGGGCGCATGGCCGCGTTCCGGGTGCCCCGGCGTTTTCGCGTCGAGCTGACGGAAATTTCTGATGTCGTCGAGGCTGAGCGCATAGCCGCTGAGATGGAGCACGGAATACAGCAGCATGGAGGCATGGCCGTTGGAAAGCACGAAACGGTCGCGATCAGGCCAGTCCGGTCGGGTGGGATCGTGACGCAAAAACTCGTTCCACAGGACCTGGGCCATGTCGGCCATGCCCATGGGGGCGCCAGGATGTCCCGACTTCGCCTGCTGGACTGCGTCGATGCTCAGGAACCGGATTGCATTGGCCATTTCTTTGCGCGTGGGCATGATCTCCTCCGGAGATGGCGGATTGGGTACAGACGCTTTTCTGCCGTGGTTCCGGCCACGGCCAGCGCAATGCCCTGGCCAGGATTCGCCGGGTTGCGCGCAGTCGTCATAAACACAATTTTCACGCTTGCCAATCACGAAAATAGCGAATCCGACCGGCCTTCAGTTGCCGGACAAATGCCGGGCGGCGCCTTGTGCAGAACCCTCGACTTTGCTACACTTTTTCAGGGTGGCGCAGGCAACGGAAGCCGCGCGTGCGCCGCTTCCAACGGAGAGCGCCATTGTATAATGCCTTGCGCCGTGCCTTGCTTCCCCTGCTGCTGAGCTGGAGTCTGCTGTGCGTCGAGGTATCGGCTTCGGGCCTCATGCCCGGCCTGCAGGACATCCGGGACCGGGGCCGACTGGTGGTGGCCATGCATTCCGCCGATGTCGCCCCTTTTTTTTACCGCGACGAGACCGGCGAGCTGCAGGGCATCGACGTCGACATCGCAAGGGCCATTGCCGCGAGCCTGGGCGTCGTGGTCGAGTTCGACCGCAGTGCGGGCAGTTTCGACGAGGTGATCGAGCGCGTGGTCCTGCGCCGGGCGGACCTCGGCATTTCCATGCTCAGTGTGACGTCGGAACGGGCGCAACGCGTGCTCTTCAGCACGCCGTACGCGCGTATCCGGCGGGCAGTGCTTGTCCGGCGGCTGTTTCTTGCGCGCCAGTACCGCCTTTCGCCCGAGCAGGCCCTGAAACAGGCGAAGCGCCTCGGCGTTCAAACGGGCACGTCCTATGATGACGAGGTAATCCGTTTTTTTCCCGGGGTGGCATTGGCGCCGCTCGAATCGCTCGCGGATATGGAGACGGCGCTCCGTACTGATGCAATCGACGCCCTGTTCGCCTCGGAGGTCACATGCCAGCGCGTGCTGCACGACATGCCCGGCTTGCAGTTCACGCACCGCCTGGTGTTGCTCCCGGGCCAGACCGACGCGTTTGCCTGTGCCGTGCCCTGGCAGGAGGTGTTCATGTGGAAGTGGCTCAACGCCTGTCTCGGTTTGCTCGCCGCGCCCGTCATTCCAGGCGGTGTTCTCCGGCCGGCGTCGCCCGAAACGCAAGTCCGCGGCCTTGACCTGCGTCTGTTCAACCGGCAGCCGACAGCGGGAGATTACCGGCCATGACCGCGAACGCCCTGCCGCCGCGTTGGCAGCGGATGCTGCGCAGCCCGTGGGCGATTATCGCCGGCATCGTGCTGGGCGGGCTGTTCGGCCTGGCCTTGCCGCAGGGCGGTTCCTTCGTCTCCCCCCTGGCACGTATCTATCTTGGCCTGCTGCGTATGTGCATTCTGCCCATCATGGTCACGGCCATCGTCTCCGGGCTGGGGCGTCTGGTGCGCACGCCCGGGGCCACGAGCGCCCTGCGCCGGCTGGCGCTGACCGTCGTGATCGGGGCGCTGACCGCCTCTGCGATCGGTCTTGCTGCCGGCCTGCTGTTCGCGCCGGGTGCTGCGGTCAGTGAGCAGAGTCGGGCCAGCCTGGGGAGGATGCTGCATCAGGCCGACCAGATGGAAACGCCGCAAGCCGGCAAGGCCGCGCGCAATGCCTCAGATTTTTTCGTCAGCATGGTGCCGGAAAATATCTTCGCGGCCCTGTCGCAGGGGCACAGCCTGCAGATTCTTATTTTCTCGCTGCTGCTCGGCGTGGCGCTGGGCATGGTGAAGCTTCCGGCCGCGGGGATGATGCTCGAACTCCTCGACTCGCTCTGCGAGGCATTCAAGAAGATTATCGCCTGGTTTATGTACGCCCTGCCGCTCGGCCTGTTCTGCATTTTCGCCGACTTCGTCTCCAGCACCGGGCTGGGCATTTTCGAAACCCTGGGGCGCTTCATTCTGGCCTTCATCTGCGGCTGCAGCGTCATCTTCGCCGTCAATCTCGTCGTGATCTGGCAGCGCACCCGCCAGTCATTGCCCCGGATCGTCGCCGCGCTGCGGGAAACGCTGCTGGTGGCGCTCTCGACGAGCAACGGATTCATCGCCATCCCGCCGGCCCTGCGCGAGGCGGAAAAAGGACTCGGGCTCTCGCACGCGGCCGCCAACCTGGTGATTCCGCTCAGCGTGGTCATCAACCGTCAGGGCGTTGTCCTCGCTTTCAGCCTGACCATCGTCCTGCTGGCCCAGCTCTATGGCGTCACGCTCGGGCCTGAGGCGCTGAGCATGGCCCTGTTTGGCGCCGCACTGGCCGGCACGGCGGCCCTGGGCAGACTGGGCATCGCCTCCGGCCTGCTCGCCTTCGTGCTCCAGCCGCTCGGCCTGCCGGTTGAAACCGCCTTTATCGTGCTCGTCTCCGTCGAAGTCCTTTTCGAACCGCTGACAGCCTTGCTTGCCATTTTTCCCGCGGTGACCACGGCTGCGGTCATCGACGCAGGACCAGGAAAACAGCCATGACTCCCGGCCGCTACAACGTCCTCACCCTCGTCCTCGCGCTCGTGCTGATCGCTCCTTCCGTATCTCCGGCAGCCGACGACGAATATCCCCCTTCAATCCGGCGTATCAAGGAACGCGGGAAGCTCGTGGTGCTCTGCCTCGATGAGGATTCCTTCCCTGTGGTCATGACCGACGCGCTCGGCAAACGCCGGGGCCTGGACATCGACCTCGGCAAACAGATCGCAGAGGCCCTCGGCGTGGACGTCGTTTTCGACTCCAGTACGCCCTCGACCAGCCAGATGATCCAACGCCTTCTCCTCGGCGAGGGGGATATCGCCATGGGCCTGGGCATCACCCCGCAACGCGCGCAGAAGGTGCTTTTTTCCAAGCCCTACATCGTCGAACACTTCGCCCTGCTCGTCAACCGGCTGGTCCTGGCCAGACTGAAGAGCAACGACGCCGCAGAGACGCTGAAAGCCGGCCTGGGAGACATCGTTTGCAGGGAAGACACCATCTTCGAGACCTTCGCCCGCCGCGTTTTCCCGGCCGCAACGCTGCACACCACGGGAAAAACTTCGGAGGCGTATGAGCGACTGCTGGCAGGCCAGGCCCTGGCCATGCCGCTCGACGAACTCGAGGCCGCCTGTTACCTGTGGCAGCATCCGGGAGATGTACTCACGCTCTTGCTGCAACCCTTGCCCGAACATCCGCTGCTCGCCGGCATCGCCGTGGCGCCGGACAATCTGCATCTGGCCGCCTGGCTGGATGTCCTGCTCGAAACCTCAGGGCATGACCCGAGCCCGGACGCGATCAACGACCGCTACCTTCCGGACTGGAAGCGCTGAAACGGCGCCGGGATTTCTAACGCGGGTACGAAGCACATGATCACGCCCAGGTCCACCGGTTTAACTTGCAAAACTTCTCCCTCAAGCGCATAGTTGGTATATCCTTCAATGTCGTGACGAGGAAAGAATGGTCAGGAAGAAAGATCGGCCTGTTGCCAGGCCCTTGCAGCCGGCCGCCCCGCAGGTGGTTGCAGACGAGGCGGAAAGCACCGGTACGTCCGCGGCGTCGCTGGATACGTCGTTTCGGGACAAGGGGAAGACGCTCACGCTGTTGGTGGGCGTCGGCGCCTCCGCCGGGGGGCTGGACGCCATCAGCACTTTTCTGGACGCCCTGGATGAGGACCTGGGTTGTGCCTATTTCATTGTGCAGCATCAGGCGGACACGGCGGCTAAGGACACCTTCAGCTCGCTGTTGGGCAAGCACAGCCGTCACCCGACCAGAGTTGCGGAAGACGGGATGGACGTGCGCCCCGACACCGTGTACGTGGCCCCTCCCGGCATGTTCATGGCCATATTCAACCACAAAATCCTGCTCCAGAAGCGCGAGGCGGGGCATGGCATGGCCATCGACCACTTCCTGCGCAGCCTGTCTCAGGAGGCAGGGCGTCAGGCCGTGGCGGTCATTCTTTCCGGTTCCAACTCGGACGGCACCCTTGGCGCCCGCGCTGTGCGGGCGCAAGGCGGGCTGGTGCTGGTTCAGGACCCGGCGGCTGCCGCCTTCGATGTCATGCCCAGGAGCGTGGTGGACAACGGCCTGGCCGATCTGGTGCTGACGCCGGACGCCATGGCCGGACACATTGCCGCTCATGCCAGGCGCCTGCGCCTGCCTCCGGCGGACCTGTCTGTCGTGTCCGAGATCAGCCCTTCCACGGATCGGGACAAATTGCTGATGCTGCTCAGAAACAGGAGCGGGCACAATTTTGTCCTGTACAAGGACAGTACGGTAAACCGCCGGATCCGGCGCCGGATGGACGTTCATCGCATGGACCGGCTGACGGACTACCTGGAATTCGTCCGAGCCGACAGCGCCGAGTCCACGGCCCTGTTCAAGGACCTGCTCATCGGCGTGACCAGCTTTTTCCGGGACCCTGAAGCCTTTAACGAACTCACACGTCTGCTCAAGGAAGAGTACCTGCCCGCTCTCGGGCGGCAGACCTTTCGCGCCTGGGTCCCTGGTTGCGCCACAGGCGAGGAGGCCTATACCCTGGCCATCATTCTGCGCGAACTCCTGGAGGCGCTGGCGCTGAACCTGGAGATTACCATCTACGCCACCGACCTGGACGCCGATGCCATCGAACGTGCCAGGGCCGGGTTATATCCGGAAAACATCGTGGCAGATATGAGTCGGGAGCGTAGCGCCAGGTTCTTCTACAAAAAGGGCGGGGTGCTGCAGGTCAGGAGCGACATCCGGGACATGGTGGTCTTTGCCGTACAGAACGTGATCCAGGACCCGCCATTCTCGAATCTTGATCTGGTGAGCTGTCGCAACCTGCTGATGTACCTGAAGCCTTTGGCCCAGGAAAAAGTGCTGGCCCAGTTCCAGTACGCCCTGCGCCCCAATGGCCTGCTTCTGCTCGGATCGTCGGAAAGCGTCTCCTGTCGGAGTGCTTCGTTTGTAGAAAAGTCGAAAAAACATCGCCTGTATGTCCGCGGCTTCGGCCCGCTCCGGCCATCGCCTTCGGGGCTGACATCCGGCACCGGCCAGCCGCTCGATGACCTGCCCCCTCCCTTTTCAGGGCCTGCCCGGACCAAAACTGGCCCGGGACTCAGACACCTGGCGGAGCGAACCTTGCTAGGCGCCTGCTGCCCCCCGGCGGTGCTGGTGACGCAGGCCGGCGACATTGTGTTTTTTCACGGTCGCACGGGGACGTACCTGGAGCCCAACGAGGGTTTGCCCTCCGCCAACCTGTTGGACATGGCCCGCGAAGGCTTGCGTTTCGAACTCTCCACCGGCCTTGCCGCGGCCTTTTCCCGGGACCAGGAACAGGTGCGCCGCAACGTCAAGGTCAAGGCCAACGGGCATGAACTCTTCGTCGATATCCATGTCAAGCCGGTGCATGTGCATGAGTTGGACCAATCCTGCTGCGTGGTGTCCTTTGTGGAAGTGGCTGGGCACTGCGAGAGTGCAGGGGGGGAGGCGGTCACGGCGCAGGACGATCCCGCCGGACTGCGTATCAGGGAGCTGAGCGATTTGCTGCATCACACCCGTGAGGACATGCAGTCTGTCATCGAGGAGTATGAGGCTGCCAACGAGGAGCTTAAAAGCTCCAACGAGGAGTTGCAGAGCACCAACGAGGAACTCAAAAGCACCAACGAAGAGCTGGAAACGGCCAAGGAGGAGCTGCAGTCCATCAACGAAGAGCAGACCACGCTCAATGCCGAACTCCAGAGCAAAAACGAGGAGCTGGCTCACATCTCCGACGATATGACCAACCTGCTCACCAGCACGCGCATCGCCACGCTTTTCCTGGACATCAGCCTGCGTATCAAGCGCTATACTCCGGCGATGAGCAGCATTATGGGTCTGCGTGATTCGGACATCAATCGCCCCGTGGGCGAAATCAACGTGCACCTGCAGTATGATCAGTTGGAGGCCGACGTCTCTCAGGTGCTCCAGGACCTCAACACCCTGACGAAAGAAATTCGAGGACGCCAGGGGGACTGGTACCAGATGCGTATCAACCCCTACCGCACGCTGAATCACGTTATCGTGGGCGTGGTGGTGACCTTCAACGACATCACGCAACTTAAGCGGAGCGAACTGGAGGCCCAGATGGCCAGCACGCTGGCCGAGTCGGTGATCAACATCGTGCAGGAGCCGCTGCTGGTGCTGGATCAGGATCTGCTGGCCCTCTCGGCCAACCACGCCTTTTACGAATCCTTTTCGACTCCATCCCCCCAAAGCCTGGTAGGCCAGCATTTCTTTGCCCTGGATCAGGGCCGTTGGGACAGTCCGGCATTGCGGGAGCTTTTGGACAAGTCCCTGGCAGGGGGACCCGCCGATCACGCAGTGAACATCGAACCGCAGCCGCCTTTCCCAGGCGCCCCCGCGGTGCGCGTCCGCGTGAAAACCATCCGCGATGAAGGCAGTCGTCTGTCACTGCTGCTGATGTTTTCTACGAACACGCGTACAGGGCACTGAACGCCCGGGCCAGGCGAATCAGCCCCCTGGCGATTGGGTCTGTAGAGAAGGAGAACCGGTATGCACGGCGAACAGGGCCTCGATCGCGAGTTTGTGCGCCAAATGGCGCGCCAGACCATTGAAGAGGGAATTCCACCCGATGTGTCCTGCCTGTCCCAGAAGCAGGTCCGACATCTGCTCTACGAATTCGGAGTCTATCAGACGGAACTGTTGGCCCAGAACGAGGAACTCAAGGCCTTGCGTCAAGAACTCGAGACCTCGCGCGACAGTTTTGCGCGTCTCTACGAGCACGCCCCGGTGGGGTATGTCACCCTGGATGCCAAGGGGCAGATTCTGGAGTGCAACACGAGTTGCAGCGCCCTGCTGGGCATCCCCCGCCAGAAATTGCTCGGGAGCGGGCTGGCGAGCTGGATTACCCCCTACCATCGCAACCGCCTGTTCGAGCACCTGAACCAGGCGTTGCAGACCGAGGAACGGTGTACCTGCGAACTCCTGCTGGCGACCGGCGCGTCCGGTCAGGAACGCCACATCCGTCTGGACAGCCGCCAGGCTCCCTTTGGCAGCGACCCGACGCCCCGTTGTTATACAGCGCTGACGGACATCACCCTGCAGCAGCAGCACGCCGGGATGATGGCCAAGGCCCGCGACGCCGCCGAGGCCGCCAATAAGGCCAAGTCCGGGTTCCTGGCCAACATGAGCCATGAAATACGCACACCGCTCAACGGTGTTATGGGCATGTTGCAGCTGCTGCAGGCAACGCCGCTCACTACGGATCAGCAGCAATACGCCTTAAACGCCTTTCAGTCCTGCAACCGCCTGACTGGTCTGCTCGCCGACATCCTGGACTTATCGCGCATCGAGGCCGGAAAACTGGATATCCACAGGGCCTCGTTCGATGTGGCGGAGGTTTTGCAGCAGGTGCAAGACCTGTTTCTGCCCCTGGCCAAAGCGGCCGGGGTGACGCTCAGTTGCATCATGCATCCGATCCTCGAGCGCTATGTGTTTGGAGACGCCGCCCGGCTGCTGCAGGTGCTCACCAATCTGGTGGGCAACGCCCTGAAGTTCACCTCTTCGGGCAGTGTGGTCGTGGAGGTGTCTCCCTTGCAAACGGCGAATCCGGAGGAGCGCCGCCTGCTCTTTTCGGTGGCGGATACGGGCATTGGCATTCCTGACGACAAGCTGGCCTCCCTGTTCCTGCCCTTCTCTCAGCTCAGCCAGGGCGTTACACGCGAATATCAAGGCGCGGGATTGGGCCTGGCCATCTGCAAACGCCTGGTAAACCTCATGGGTGGGACCATCGCCATCGACAACACGCCGGGTAACGGCATTACCGTGTATTTTACCATCGTCTGCACTCGGGGCATGTCAGATGACGTTTTACCGGAGGTCGTCGTGGCTGATGCCGGGTATCAGCTGGCGGGTTTGAATATCCTTGTGGCTGAGGACGACAAAGTGAGCGGACTTGTTGCCGCGAAGCTCTTAGCCGGTGTCAACGCCTGCGCCAAAGTCGTTGAAACGGGAACGAAAGTATTGGCTGCCTTGCGCCAAGAGCATTTCGACCTCGTGCTGATGGACGTGCAGATGCCGGTCATGGACGGCGTAGAGGCCACTCGGGCAATCCGAAACGGTGAAGCTGGAGAGGAAAACAAGAATCTCCCCATTATCGCCATGACTGCCTACGCCATGGCAGGGGACAAGGAAAAATTTCTCCAGGCCGGGATGAACGGCTATGTGTCCAAGCCGGTGAGCGTTGAAGGTTTGATCCGCTCTGTGAAGTCGGTCATGGACCGCAAACCATGAACGAGCCGACACGCTGGCGAGCGAGAAGCTCGCCGGCGTGTTGCGCCTATTCCGCTATCGAAACCGTCGTCTGACTCGGGTTGACCAGCGAGCCGACCGCATTGGCGTTGTCGCCGTCCTGCTTTGTCGCACAGCCCTGGAACACGGCCTTGGCGCCTTCGATGACCACCTTTTCGCTGCCGGAGGTGAACGTGGCCGGCCCCTGAATGCATCCCGAGACCACGCCGTTGAGCGTCCCCGGCTCGTCGCCCGTGGTCTGGGAAATCCCGGTCTGCATGGTCACCGCCTTGGCCCCGTTGATGAACACCTTTTCAGCGCAGGTGTCGGCATTGGCGTTCTCCAGCATGGCCAGATTCTGATAGGGCACCGAGACCTCGTTCGCCGGCGGGGGCGCTGGCGTCAGGCAGACGTCGGGGAAGGCTGTCGCCGTGCCGGTTTCGTTCGTAGCCGCGAACATGGGCTTCTCCCTTATC
>CAZGAH010000022.1:0-7954 GCA_964523295.1 uncultured Desulfovibrionaceae bacterium
ATGGCCGAGGGCTGGGTCCGGACGCTCAGACCCGAGCTCGACGTGCAGTCGGCCGGCATCGAGAAGCACGGGATGAACCCCCTGGCCGTCCGGGCCATGGCCGAGGCCGGCGTGGACATCAGCGGCCAGCGGTCCAAGACCCTGGACGAGCTGGAGAACATGGACTTCGACCTGGTCGTGACCGTCTGCGACCACGCCCGGGAGCACTGCCCGCTCTTCCCCGGGCAAGGCCAGACGCCTGCACGCTGGCTTCGACGACCCGCCCCGGCTGGCAGCCACGGCCGTGACCGAAGAGGAGGCCATGGCCGCCTACCGGCGCGTGCGCGATGCCATCAGGCAGTTTGTGGAGGGGTATCTGTGGGACTATGAACGGAGCTGATAACGCAGGGTGACTTCTTCTGGCCCGAAGGGCGCCTCGGGGGCGGTCGGCTGTGGCCGCGTAATCATTCGTGCGCTGAGCAGCGATGGTAGTACGGTGGCAGTGTCCATTCAGCTCAAGGAGTCCGGTGACGACGACGCGCGCGTGGCTAAGGTCAAATGCCCGCAGAGCACTCCTGCTGCCAAAGACATCAACGGATTCGCACGCGCTATACTGCTCAGGACTGACTTTTTGACAACGCTGCTTTCTCCGGACTGACGCTTCAGACACGGGGCCGGCGTAATGTATTTATCGTGTTGCTTTAGCCGGAAGAGACGCTGAAGCGCCAGGCGCAATACCAATCATCAGGGTGGGGGTCAGGCGGGCAGGACAGGCATTCCACCTCGATGCGAGGGTCGATGGCGCGGGCAAAACAGCGGTATTCGACCACCCCGCCGGATTTACAGGGATAGTCCTCCAACTGTTTGCGTTTTCGGGCATGTTGCACGCGGCAATTGAGCATGCGAAAAATGAAGGCATCGGGACCGTCGTCGACTATTTCCTGGCGATTGACCCGGGCGTAGAGACGGTAGCTGAGCGCGGTTTTCAGCACGTCGAGCGGGCGTTGCGCCTGGCCGGGTTCGGGCAATTCCAGCAGCTCCCGGATGCGTGCGGCCTCGTAAGGAGAAAAGCGAGTCCAGCACGTATCGTTGGCGCGCTTGGCGTCGTGCATTGTCGCCAGAGCCTCCACCGCCTGAAACCAGACACCGTCCGCCGCGAGCCAGTTCACGCACGAGGCGTCGAGCAGCTGCTCCAGCTGCTCCGGAGGCAAGGACCAGAGCGATGCAGGCAGCCCGTCGCGCAGCTCGAATCGAAGAACCCCTGCCAGCCGTTCCAGGGCCAGTCGCAACAAACGGTCTCCGGCTTCGCGCTCTGCACGGAGCGCTGTCTCCAGTCCCAATTGCCGCTCGGTCTCGTTGAACCACAGACCGTAATGCAACAACGTACGGCGAAATGCGTCGATGATCCACCTAATGGTCATCGTTTTCGTCATATCGGAATTCATAATTTTTCCTGCGTTTCGGGCATATCGTCGGCATGCCAGACACTGCGCCCGAGCTTGTTGAGCAATTCCAGAACAATGGTGTTATGCACTGTTTTCAGTGCCGCAAGCAATTCCTGCCGTTGCTCCAGAGTCGATTCGACGCGACGTTCATCAAGGTTACGCATCAGCAGCTTGATGTTGCTTTTCAGCGTACGCTCATCTTCAAGATCGATGGTCGGCGCGTTGCAGACATCGCACCGAATGGGGTGGAATTCGACAGGAGTCTCCATGGTATTTTCATAATAACATCTTGTTTTGCACGCATCGAGCACGCGCACGCGGTGATAGCCGCCGTCGATTTCCTGCACGAAACGGTTGTGGGAAAGGTTGAGCGTACAATAGAGCGTGCGCATGGTCAGTCTCTTGTAGAGTAGTTGGCCGCCCGAGAAAGGCGTCCAGGTCGAAAGCCTGCCGGCGATGGGCGATCAGCGTCAGAGCACAAGGTCAAGGCGCCATTGCTGATTGAGGCGCCGGTCGCATGGCCACTGCACGACTTTCTCTCCTGGCTTCTTGCTGCCGCCGACAACGTCCAGGCACTGCGTGCTGTGCGTGGCGCGCAACTGAACATAACCCTCTTCGCTCGGCTCGATGATCCACTGCTGGTTGGCCCGGCCATGGCAGGACCATTGGATGACGGCTGTTCCAGGAGTAGTGTCCAGGGAGGGCACTGTCAGACACAGCCCGCTATGGCGCGAGCGCAACATGACGCCTGCACCGCCAGCGACCGCCTCCATCCCCCAGACCTGCCCCTCGCTTTCGGAGCAGTTTCCCTGGACCAGGCGGGCGCCATTGTGCTTGCTGTCCTGCGCGATGTCGAGACACAATCCGCTGTGCCTGGCCACCATGCGGACAGACTCAGCCGCCAGGGCCGGCCCCTGGCACAAAGCGACAAGCAGACATCCGGTCAAGACGATCACGATGCGTTGCATGGCCTTTCCTCCGTGAACTTGTCGACTTTCGCAAACCGGGCAGCCGAAGTCAACTCGTTGGCGAGCATCTACGACAAAACCGGAAGGCACGATACAGAAAACGGGTTGCACGAGCGCTTGCCCTCGCCGGAGAACAGCGGCGAGATCGCCAGTACCCAGGGCGTTATGCCGCATCACTTCCCCGCGCACAATTGCCGTTACCCCTCATATCGGGCATACTGTAAGGAAGAGCCCCGGTCGATACGTTTTCTATCGAGCAGGCACGCGTCCGGCCCGTCATCTCGCGCAGCCTTTGGGGACCAGGCCTTCGATGAGAACAAAACTGTCAAAATTTGTTGATATCCCGATGCCCAAAATCATTTATATAGCCCCAGGATTTGCCGCGTGCCTATTTCTTTTGGTGCTCGGATTCGGCGTCAATCATGGCTTTTTCACATCATCAGGCGAGCAGATTGCAATCAACCACGAAGACGACAGCTGTTATTATTTAGAAATAGCAAAAAACATATCAAATGGAAATTTTTTTACTTTTGATGGAGTTAATAAAACTAATGGCTTTCACCCTGTTTGGGCATTTTAAATTTTACCACTGTTCGCCCTTAAAAATATAAACAACATTGCTTATTTGTATTTTATGTTTCAACTTGTCCTGCATTGCACTTCTGCAATCATGATATATAATATCTTCACAAAAACAAATTATCCTTACTTGGTATCTCTTCTCTGCGCATCTACCTTTGCATGCTATCCTTACTTTGTCTAAACATGCATCACCGGCCTGGAGACGAGCTTGTTCCTCCTAGTGCTTCTCATCAACTTGAATTATTTAATTAAATCAGTTCAGAAAAAGATAAACAATACGAACAAAATAGAAATTCTATCAAAATATTGCCTATATTATTGCTACTTTTAATATTTTCGAGAATAGATGCAGGATTGGTATTTTATTTCTGCACTCTTGTATATTTATATAAAAATGAAAAGAATAATCTTTTAGAAAACAAATATAAATACATTCTGCCTTTAGCAATTATTTTGATTTATCTCGTTCTTAATGAAATTTTCATTGGGTCATTTTTACCAACATCTGGCATGATGAAATATGAACTCAGTCGGAATGCTGGCACGAATACATCAAACAGCTGTATTAATTATATAAATTTTACAACACTGATCAACTGGAAGAACTATAACCCCTTATTTTGCCCAATATTCAGCTCAATTTTTCAATATGAGCTTGCAAGCAACTTAATATCAAATTAACCCGAAGATTACTATGGATTGCTACCGGCAGCTGTCATTCTCGCAATCGTTCTTATAATATTATTGCCAGTTATATACTATAATACACATAGAAATAAGAACTATATGTCTGTCTTTTTAACATTTTATATTGCATCACTCATACAAATTTTAACAAATAAAGCAATTTACAATTTTGAAACAATTCCTTATTATTATACAAGTCCACTCAACACTTTCATTATTATAATTTGATTTAAACTGATACGATTGCCGTCAAATAAAAATTTCAAGCTTGGTTTTTTGGCAGCAATTTCTACATTGCTTGCGCTTTTAATATTTACCTCTGCTCACTACAACTATACAAAAAAGATTTACAACTGGTGGATATAAATACTGGACAGAAGCAGCAACCTATTTACGATCTAACACAGATATTCATGACATTGTTGCCGCATTTTATTCAGGTATTTTAGCCTTTTTTTGATCGAATAACTAAAAATTTAGACGTAAAAGTTAACAGTCCAAATTATTTGAAATATATAAAAATGATTCACATTTATTCAAAGAGTACTTCTCTAGCATGAAAATAAAATATTTTTGTGACCGAGAAATCGTTCCGGGCTATTATTCCGATTTTTTCATTTCACAATACGGAATAAAATTGAAACGGGTCTTTACCTCGCAAAAATACGGACAGTACGTTGCGTCCTGTTATCTGGTCGACTCGCCGTAGAGATGCGTGCGCACAGCGCATCACATACGTCAAATCCCTACGCGCAGGCCGTCAGCATGCATTCCAGGGCCGTACGCGCGGCGCTGGTCAGGGCGGGGGGGACGGTGACTGCGTGGTAGATGATGAATGAGGTCGAGCCGGGATTCCGGATACACAACACCAGTATAGTCGACAAAATGGGGAACACTCAAAGAGCCTTAGCCTGAATACAATTTTAGCTTATTGGTTTAAGTCATTGATACAAAAATATATTCATCGACCACCGGCAAAGCCGGAGGCTTGAAAGATTTGAACTGCACAAAGAGGTTAAATACCATAAACAGCCTAAAGGCGGCTGGTCCTGATACAACCTCAACTGGTCGAGACACTTGTCTTCATGTTCTTGCTTTTTGATATACTCTCGAACGGCTTTTCCATCTCGACCTACATTAGTGACGTAGCACGATAGCTTCTAAACATGTTGCTCAGTAAAGAATTTACTTAGCTAAAGATAGCTTGCACAATATGCATTACGGAAAAAACATTGATAAAATTTACGTCTTGATAGAAAACACACTTTGGTGGAATTAATAGCTGCATATACACATGGAATAAATGCCTGCACCACTCGACGTTTAAGCACTCTTTCTGCAGTGCAAGTTCTTTAAGCACTTCCCAAAGGATTATATAGCTGTCCAAATTTCGAGCTATTCAAATATTTTAGAATCCAACCACTTGATGCTTACAGTCCGATGCGGTTCAACTGGAGGCTTTTGATATAATCCCGGAACTGTCAAACTTTGGTGATGCCCCGTGGCAGAGCTAGGGCTTACCCGAAGGAAACTGTATAAAATTCTATGTTATGATAAAAAATGTAAATATTTAGCGTGTCAACTTGCCTTAAATAAAAAAAACTCCTTCTTAAGCCATACGTGATATATACGGAAGGGTTATCTTTTTCAAAATGAAAAACGTGGGAATTCTAACCTTTACAAGCTGCATTTCAAGAAGAGTGGTTAATATGTAAATTCTGTTTTAGATTACTGCTTACAAATTGGAGCAAGCTCATATGGCCAATTTTTAATATTCTTTGATATTTCTAACAATTCTGTGTAGCCCATGTTTTGCAAACCAATCAATTTGTCACAAAGCAAATCTAAACCTAAATTGTTTAAACGATCACGATTGAATGTATCTCTATTTAAGTGTTCAATTGCAACTTTTATTTTCTCGTTAAGCCCCGTAAAATCCACATTGTCATTTGATTTTTTTTGGGAATTTTCTATACTTCTGCAAATATCATGTATATTTAATGCTAACTCAATTTTTTCGTCAAAACCCTCTTCTTTTTTAATAAAATCAAGTAGCTTTATGTTTATGGCTTTTAATGATTTTAGTTTTTTAAAAAACAAATCATGCATGCTTAATCTTTTTGAAAGATTAGATTCACTTTTGATGCGTAAATACATTTTTCTAATTGTATGTATTGTAATTGCTCTTATTTTAGAAATAACATCACGACATTGAATCTCTGGGTTAACACAATTAATACCTTTAAGCCAAATTAGTTTATTTGAATCAAGTAACAGCTTTTCTAGCCAATCAGCATAGTGTAGGAATTCAAACCAATCAATTGTTGAGTCAAAATTAAACTTTTCGGATAAATGAACAGCCATTTGTAAATATTTAAACACCAAAACTACTTGATACTGGGTAAGCTGGTCGCAAGAATATATATCCCTACAATTGATTTTATCAATATTTTGGCTTGCTAGCTGAAACAATCTCTGGAGTTTCAACGAATCATAAATAGTTGAAATATCTTCGTCATTAAGCTTAATTGCAGCTTCCCTAAGTTGAATGATGCAAATTGGCGCTGCATAAATTGAAACATCACGAACTTTATCGTCATATAAAATAAATGGCAATTCAGAATAAGCATATTTTTTACTATCAAAACGTAAAGAAATGGATACGGTAGGAAAAAAATAATCAAAATCATCAAATTCAAGCTCTGCCGGATTTTTATTTTGAGATATTATAAATTTTTTTTCTTTTACACTCTTTCCATCATCAAGGATAGCCTTTGGTTGAATGCCTGGAAAAGACTGGTCTTTATAAATATAGACATTTGACGCAAAAGCATTGCACAAGCTAGCTGAAAAAATTATAATAGTAAATATAAATTTGTTCATTTTATCTGCCTAACCCTTTAAAAGTTTAATCCCAATAAATGCATATAGAAACTGCGCCGATGTTGCTAAAATTGTTTGCGAAATATATACAGCTATCTGGTAGGAATCTATATTTGTGTTAATATTCTTAATTTGAGCAAGGTTGTACATATTATCATGAAAGAATTTAACCGAACCGGAGAGTAAATTATAACAGAGAAGAGATGCAAGCACATTAATAATCAATATTATTCCAACAATAATACGCTGCAAAGTTCCAATTTTTTTTCCGTTAATTACAGCAAAAGTAAAAATTGATGGCATCGCAGTGGCGATAGAAACAATGCCTGGACTCACATTAGATTGCACATCTGAAAAAATTAACAAAATAATATTAACTAAATATCGAATATACTCATGCCCTTTTAAGAAAATAAAATACGAATCATATATTAAAACAACAACAAATATCGATAAAATCAAAAGGCTGCCTACGTATAAATATGATAAGATAATATAGATTATTATTCTTTCTTCTGTACTATTTACGACGACATGCCCTCGCTTTTCTAATGAGACAGAAGAGTCCGAGATTGAATGATTGTCGAATTGGTTAGTTTCCATAATTAAATTCTGAATAATTAAACACTTATTTACATATTAATATTAAGCGAACTCATGTTCAACAAATTATTTATATTATCCAAATAATCATTGTTCATCGCTAAAATGAAATACAAGAAAATGATTCAATTAGCATCTCAAAAGCACTCACCATTTCGCTAAAAGACAAAAAATTCAATTGCTCGAATGGTTTGTTTTATTTTCTCTTACATCGAGTCTATTCTAAAATACCAATCTTCTTATGACCATCAACTACTCCAAAAAAAATATATGATCCTATTTATTTAACAAATAATAGCTTAACCTCTATCAAAATTCTTATTATTTCATATCAATTTTTAAAAATTTCTTTAATTCAATAAATAGCGGAAGACACCTCGTGATAACACTTGAAACTTAAATAAAAATACTTGTCGACGACTTCAAAGATCTATTTTATTAAAAATATTAATAACAAATTTAGCAACAACAGCTCGTCCTAATCTTTACATCAACTCTTAACTGCTTATCTTGAAAAATTTATGAAACTATAACCAGTGTATCCCACTTCAAAACAAGGGGTTTTTATAGCTAATTTCGTCAAACCAAGAATCATTTCTTCGATCAAAAAAATTGTATTGTAAATATATAAGTTTATCATAACCCGCTATCCTGTTGCTTGTCAAGTAAGTGTCACTACAATTTTCCTTTTTTTTTAAAACTTTTCTAGCAGAATGTAAAATTTAAATCTTCGCATTTGAAGCAGGATGTGCTACCTCTTCCTCAACAAGGAGGAGGAAGGCATGGCACCACGCTACAAAGTGACGC
>CAZGAH010000022.1:7964-11395 GCA_964523295.1 uncultured Desulfovibrionaceae bacterium
CGTAAACAGTTGGAGGCGATCTCCACAAAGGGAAAAAGGGCAGCACGCACGGTTCTTTACTCAAGGGCGCTGCTGCTACTCGACGAAGGAGAGCATGGCCCCAAGTGGCCTGTTGCAAGGGTCGCTGAGGCTGTTGGTGTAACTGCCCGAAGCATTGAGCATTTAAAGAAACGATTTGTTGTAGACAGCCTTGAAGTTGCCATTGAACGCAAGAAGCGCATCACTCCGCCCCGCGAAATGCGATTTGGTGGTGAATTTGAAGCGCATCTTATGGCGCTTGCATGTTCTGAGGCTCCGGAAGGGCGATCCAGATGGACCGTGCGACTGTTAGCGGAAAATATGGTTGAATTGAACATGGTGACAAGTGTATCACCGATGACGGTGTGTAATACTTTAAAAAAAATGAACTTAAGCCTCACTTGAACAAGTATTGGAAGATACCACCAGATAATAATGCCTGCTTTGTAGCGGCTATGGATGATATTGTTGATTTTTATGCACGGACTTATAATGAAAACCATCCAGTTGTTTGCTTGGATGAGTCGAGCGTCCAGCTAATTGGTGAGGTTCGAGCGCCTATTTCTGCTGCTCCAGGGCATGGCGTTTTGATTGATGATGAATACGTTCGCAACGGTGTAGAAAGTATTTTCATGGCAGTGGAGCCGCTTGCAGGAAAGCGTGAGGTACGGATTACAGAGCAGCGAACGCGTATAGACTGGGCACACTTCATCAAAGAACTCCTTTATGAATACTACGCTGATGCTGAAAAAGTAGTTTGGGTAATGGACAATCTCAACACACACAGTTTAGCTTCGCTGTATCCGGCTTTTACACCAGTGGAAGCCAGTCGTCTTGCGCAACGACTTGAAATACACTTCACTCCTAAGCATGGAAGCTGTTTGAATGTTGCTGAAATTGAACTCAGCGTTTTGAAGCGTCAGTGCCTTGCGCGACGAATAGATTGCGTAGATACAATGCGGGCAGAAGTCTTGGCTTGGAATATTGATCGAAACAAGCGTCAAACCAAAGTCGATTGGCAATTTACTGCCAGCGATGCCCGAACCAAGCTTAAGCGGCTTTATCCGAAGATTTAATCTGTACTATGTACTAGTGTCATTTTTGAGTTTTTTCGATGTGATTTCACATTGGCACGATCCACAACCCCGCAAAAAAACGGTAAGGAACGAGACAAATAGCAGATTTTATAAAAATACCATAAGTATTAAACTGGAGATGGCCTCAATGCTTGATATTATTTATTTGGTACAGATCTGTATGAATGGCTTCCGAATGTGGGCCTGCGTTCTTGTAAAACGACTTCATGCATTGCCCCGCTGACGACATGCAGAATTAACCCAGCTTATAGACGGACCGAGTCGATGCTTTTGCTGTAATCGAGAGGATTCACAAACACGTGCCAGCACACACTTGACAGCCCCCCTCCCTACGCGCAGGCCGCCAGCATGCGTTCCAGGGCCGTGCGGGCGGCGCTGGTCAGGGCGGGGGGGACGGTGACTGCGTGGAGGGGGGCGTTGCCGGTGACGATGGCGTCGAGCACGGTGGTCAGTGCCTCCGGCGTGCTTTTGGCCATGTTCGCACAAGTGCTGTGCGTCAGGGGAACGATGGTCTTCCCTGGCGCGTGCAGGGTTGCCAGACGGTAGACGAGATTGGCCTCGGTGCCGATGGCCACGGTTGTCCCGGCCGGGGCGTCTGCTGCGTAGCGGATGATAAACGAGGTCGAGCCCGCGGCGTCGGCCGCCTGGACGAGTTCGGGCCGGCATTCCGGGTGTACCACGACGCGCGCGCCCGACACCTCGCGGCGACAGGCCTCGATGTGGGCGAGCTGGAAACGGTTGTGTATGGCGCAGCAGCCCGGCCAGAGCAACAGGCGCGCGGCGTCGGTCGCGACCGGGTCCAGGTTCTCGCCGTTGCGGCGGATGTCCAGCAGGAGGCGGCCGTTTTCCGACTCCCGGGGCAGATCGAGCCGGTCGGCCGTGTTCCAGCCCAGGTTGCGGTCGGGCACGAAGAGCACGGCGTCGCTGCGCTCCAGAGCCCAGGAGAGCATGGTGGCCGCGTTGGCCGAGGTGCAGATTGCGCCTCCGTGCTCGCCGCAGATCGCCTTCACCGCGGCCGAGGAATTCACGTAGGCCAGTGGCAGGATACGACGGCCGCTGCGTTGCAGGCGTCGGAGCACGGCAGCGACGAGGCGGGCGGGGGCCATCTCGGACATGATGCAGCGGGCGTCCTGCGCCGGGATAAGGACCTGCTGCCCGGGCCGGGCCAGCAGGGCCGCGGATTCGGCCATAAAGAAGACCCCGCAAAAGACGATATACCGGGCCTCGATTGCGGGGATCAGGCGCGCCAGTTCGAGCGAATCCCCGACCGCGTCGGCGTGTTTGACAATGGCGTCGTGCTGGTAGTGATGGGCGAGGATGTACAGGTCTGGTCCCAGCTGCTGCTTGAGGCGGGAGATGCGCTCGTCCAGGGGAAAGATGCTGTTCATGCGTCGTTGCCCGTTGCGTCCGGCGCGTGGCCGGAGAAGGACGTTTCCGGGGCGCGCCGTGTTCCGGGGCTGGCGATAACCATGCTGAAGTCGGCGGCCGGGGCGGAGTGGGTGATGCGTCCGACGGAAATGTAATCCGGGCCGAAGCGACCGGCCGCAGCGATGGTCTCCAGGTCCACGCCGCCGCTGATCTCGCTCTCTATGCCCGCGGGGATGCGCGCCAGGGCCGCGATCATGGTCTGTGGGGTCATGTTGTCGAGCATGATCCGATCAACGCCGCAGGCAGCGGCCTCGTCGACCTCGGCGAGCGTGCGACACTCCACCTCCAGCGGAGGACAGGGAGAACAGGACCTGCGCACGGCGGTAACGGCCGCGGTGATGGAGCCGGCCTGGTCGATGTGGTTGTCCTTGAGCATGAGCATTTCTTCGAGATTTTTCCGATGATTGACGCCGCCGCCCAGGAGAACGGCGTACTTTTCCGGATAGCGCAGTCCGGGCAGGGTCTTGCGCGTGTCGAGCAGACGCGTGCGTGTGCCCTGTAATGCGGCGACGTAGCGCGCGGTGAGATTGGCGATGCCTGAGAGGTGGCAGATGAAATTGAGAACCACGCGCTCGGCCTTGAGCAGCAACCGGGCCGGGCCGATCATCTCGGCGACGATAGTTCCGGGTGCGACGCGCGCGCCTTCGGCGACCGTACAGGTGATGCTGCCGGGAAAGGCGTCGCAGGCGCTATCCGACGCCATGGCGGCGCAGCGATCCAGGATCAGCGGCATAAGCGGCAAGCCGGCCACCAGGGTGTGCTCTTTGGCCAGGAGCGCTGCGTGCAGCTGGACTTCCGGGGAAAAAAGAGCGCGCGAGGTCAGGTCGTTGCCGTCCTCGGCCAGGGCCAGGTCGATGGCCTCCGCTGCGCCGCGCGTCACGTCCCACG
>CAZGAH010000022.1:11405-15816 GCA_964523295.1 uncultured Desulfovibrionaceae bacterium
TTGAAAAAAGAGCGCTGTTCATAGATACTGCCGCCGTAGTTGCGTAGTGGATTGCATTCCGATGCTTCCGCAGGCTCCCGTTGCCCGACGCCGGTGTGCCCCATGTCGTACGCCCCGGCGACGCTCCACCCGATGCCCGCGCTTCACCAGTATTAGCACGAGGGGACGAGTGTATGGAAGAAGAAAAGCAACGGCAAGCCCAGGGAGCGCTCAACGACGATGCCGCGGCCCGAGCCAACGGCGTTCCCGAACCCGATGCCATGTCGATGAACAGCGCAGACAATACCCCCGAAAAACAGCCCGAACCGGAATCCCTGGGTTTGCAGACAGACCATACGGCCGACGCGGCGGACAAGCTCGAACACCTCGACCTCGACGAACAGGTGCGCCTGGTCCAGAGCATGCAGGCCGAGGACGCCGCCGAGGCCATCGTCGAGATGGAGGAGCATCTGCGGTCGCCGCTGATGGAAAAGCTGGATCCGGAGCTGGGGGCCGAGATCATCGAGGAGATGTCCCCCGACGACGCGGCCGACACCCTCGACGAACTCGAGGAAGGGCACCGCGCGCTGCTGCTCAAACACGTCAGCATCGAGGACGCGGCGATCATCCGGCATCTGATGCGCTACAATCCGGAATCGGCCGGCGGCGTGATGAATACCGAGATTGTCGTGGTGAACGACAATCTCACCGCGGATCAGGCCATTGCGGTGGTGCGCCGGGACATCCGGGACAAGGAAGTACCCTATTACGCCTATCTGGTGGATGACACCGGCGTCCTGACCGGCGTGCTCTCCCTGCGCGACCTGCTGACCAGCCCGCCGGATACGCAACTTGCGCTGCTCATGCCGCAACGCAAGCTCATCAAGGTGTACTTCGATCTCGACAAGGAGGAGGTGGCCCACCTCTTCGGCCATTACAACTTCATGGCCCTGCCCGTGGTCGATTACAGCGACCGGCTGCTGGGCGTGGTCACCCACGACGACATCCTGGACATCATTCACGAAGAGGCCAGCGAAGACATGCTGGGCATGGTCGGCGCCGGCGTGGATGAGACGGTGGACATGCCCTGGACCGCGTCGGTGCTGCGCCGCTTGCCCTGGCTGTTCGTCAACCTGCTCAATTCGACGCTGGCCGCCTTCGTTGTCTATCATTTCGAGGGAACGATCGCGCAGATGGCCATTCTGGCCGCACTGATGCCGATCGTGACCAACCAGGCCGGCAACACCGGCCAGCAGTCGCTGGCAGTGATCATCCGTCAGCTGGCCATGGAACGTTTCGAGGTCCGCAAGATCCGTTACGCCATTCTGCGGGAGATCAAAATTGGCCTGAGCACGGGCCTGATGGTCGGGCTGGTCGTATTTGGACTGGTCTTCGCAATCATGCAGCAGCCGATGCTGGCCATGGTCATGGCCATGGCCCTGGGTTCGAACATGGTCATCGGCACGCTGGCCGGCGCGTCCATCCCCTTCGTACTGCGCCGGCTGGGCCGTGATCCGGCGCAGGCGTCGAGCATCTTTTTGACCACGATCACGGACTCGGTGGGCTTTTTCATTTTTCTCAGCCTGGCCGGGCTGATTCTTTTATAGCGGCTGTCAGGCCGTCCCGGCTCAGGACGACGCCGGCGCTTCCGGCGGAATGCACTCTTCCCCCGCGAAGGCAAGCAGCCGTCGCCACAGCGTATCCCGGCCGTAGCCGGTCTTGCTGGAAAACAGCAGCGGCTCGACCCCGGCCAGCAGCGTATTCCATTCGCGCATACGCGCTGCCCGCTCGTTCTGTTTGCACTTGTCGGCCTTGGTGAGCACGGGCACCAGGGGGATGCGCTGATGCTGCAGAAAGGCCGCGAGTTCCAGATCGAGACGCTGCGGGGTGTGCCGGCAGTCGATGAGCACGACCGTGGCCTTGAGCGCCGATGTAACCTGGCGGAAATAGGCGGCGATAAGTCTGGACCAGCTCTCGCGTTCTTTTTTGGAACACTTGGCGTAGCCGTAGCCCGGCAGATCGACGAGCACCAGATCATGCTGTTCCACGCGGTAGAAATTGAGGCTGCGGGTTTTTCCCGGCGTTGCGCTGACCTTGGCCAGCTCGCGTTTCCGGCCGGCCAGACAGTTCACGAGCGAGGACTTGCCGACGTTGGAGCGTCCGGCCAGAGCCACCTGCGGCGTAGCCAGGGGCACGAGCTGGTCGACGGTGTAGACGGTGCGTTCGAGGATGAGCGAGTACATGGAAGATATCCGGGGCGTCAGTCCTGATCGGCGAAACGCTGGAACGCGACGCTTGACAGACCGACTGGTTTTCGTAAAAAAATAACAACTTTTGCTGGAAAAAACCTACAGGTCGAGCATACGGCATTGCCGAACCGCCGCCAAGAGGAAAAAACACGTGTATACCATCCTGGTAGTCAACGGACCGAATCTGGGGCACCTTGGCCGCCGCCAGCCGGAGATATACGGCACGGAGGGCATGGACGCCCTGCCCTCCCAGGTGCGCACGCTGCTGGGCCCGGCCGCGGATTCGGTGACCCTTGATTTTTTCCAGGCCAATGGCGAAGGCCGGCTGATCGACCGGCTGGAAAAGGCCTGGGAGGACAAGATCAGCGGCATCGTACTCAACGCCGGCGCCTATACCCACACCAGCCTGGCCCTGGCCGACTGTCTGGCCTGGATTCGGCTACCGACCGTGGAGGTACACCTGAGCAACATCTGGGCACGCTCCGAGCCGTTGCGACAGCAGAGCTACATCGGCCGCCACGTCGTCGGGGTGATTGCCGGATTCGGCCTCTTGAGTTATGGGCTGGCCGTGCTGGCCTTGTGGCGTCATCTGGAAAAGGCCAGAACCGGCCGGGACAGTCCCGCTGCGGAGTGACCCGCCAGAAGCCCGGCGGCGATGCATTCCGCTCTACGCGCCCGACTGAGCTCCGTTTCCACGTTATGCCCGGCAATGCTGTGCCGGGCGATGAACAGGCGTTGCGCATCGGCTGCGCAGAACGCCATCGTAGCGCCTGCCCCTGGAAGGCGCGCACTGTTTACTCTAACCATGCTGACGTCGGGCGCTCTCCGACGCTCCGATCCGATTGCACCCTGGAGGAACCATGTATTCGACCACGGAATTCAGGCGCGGCCTGAAGATTGAAATTGACGGCACTCCCTATGAAATTCTGGAGTTCCAACACTACAAGCCCGGCAAAGGCGGCGCGTTCATGCGCACGAAGCTGCGCAATATCCTCAACGGCCGCGTCGTCGACCAGACCTTCCGTTCCGGGGAAAAGGTCGGCAAGCCGGACATGGAAACCCGGCAGATGCAGTTCCTGTACCGCGAGGGCGACGGCTACGTCTTCATGGACATGACCGACTACGAACAGACGACCATCAGCGAAGCCCAGACCGGCGGCAAGGGCGGCTATCTGAAAGACGGGCAGGAAGTCAAAATGCTGATGTACAACGGCAATGCGCTGGACATCGACATCCCGGTGTCCATCACCATGACCGTGACCGACACCGAGCCCGGGGCCAAGGGCGACACAGTCACCAACGTGACCAAGGCGGCGGTCATGGAGACCGGACTGGTGGTCAATGTCCCGCTGTTCATCAACATCGGAGACACCATCAAGATCGATACCCGGACCGGCGGGTACGTCAGCCGTGAATGACGCGGGGCGCGGGATGCAGGTCCTTGACCGGCTGTCCCGCGCGCAAATACCACTGGCGCCGCGGACGCTTCGCCTGGAGCCGGCAACGCAGGAGCACCGGCGATGACCGCGGACACGAAGCACTCCGGGAAGCTCTCAGCCGAGCTGTTCGGCCTGGTCTACATTTTCTGGGCCCTGTTTCTGTTGCTGAGCCTGCTGACCTACAGTCCGGCTGACCCCTCGTTTAATCAGGTGGTCAGCCGGCAGCAGGCGGTCCTGAACGGCGCCGGCCTGGTGGGTGCCTATCTGGGCGGATTGCTTGTCGATCTCTTCGGCATCGACGCGTTCGTGATTCCGGTCGTGTTTCTTGTCGCCGGGCTGCGTTGTTTCATTCGGGACTGGCACCTCCCCTGGTGGCGCTGGGTCGGACTGGGGTTGTTCGCCCTGTGCCTGGGCGTCATAGTGTCCGCAGACTGGGCCTCGGAACACATCGCCGTGGGCGAGGTGGCGGGCGGGGGACTGCTCGGACGCGGCCTGCATCACGCGACCCAATACTACCTCCAGCCCAGCGGCGCCTTCCTGTTCTGGACCTTCGTTTTTCTGGTCTCGCTGCAACTCGTGTTCGGCATGAGCTGGCCGGTATTTCTGCAGCGATGCCGGACCTGGGCTATGGCCTTCTGGCAGCGTCACCGCCCCCGGGTCATGGCCCTGTTGAGCCGCAAGCCCCGGGCCGCGACGTCCGAGTTGGAGTTAATCGTTCCGCCTGGAGCGTCCGTCGTGCCTGAC
>CAZGAH010000022.1:15826-36882 GCA_964523295.1 uncultured Desulfovibrionaceae bacterium
CCGGGCTGAGCATGTCGACGTGGAGGACAGTCAGACGGACAATGATGCGGACGACGAGGCCGACGGCCCGGCCTGTAGCCCGCCAGAGGCGAAGACCACGTCCAGGCCCTCGGCGACTCCCGAATCCGCCCCCCCGGAGGAGCCCGGGTTTCGGGTGCTGCCTCCGCCGCCGCCGACCAAACCGGCGGATAAAAAGCCGATCAAGAAGATTGTCGAGCGCCTGTCCGGCCTGATCCCCCTTCCCGATTTGGACCTGCTCTCGCCGATCATCCGCAACGAGTCTCCGCAATCGGCGGACATGCTCAAGGACAAGGCCCAGCGCCTGACCGGATGTCTGGCGGACTTCGGAGTGCTCGGCGCAGTGCAGACCGTCAGTCCCGGCCCCGTGGTGACGATGTTCGAGTTCAAGCCCGCGCCGGGCATCAAGATAAGCCGGATAGCCAACCTCAGCGACGATCTCTCCCTGGCGCTCAAGGCCCTGGCCGTGCGTATCGAAGCGCCTATCCCGGGCAAGGACACCGTGGGCGTCGAGGTGCCCAGCGAGCAGCGGGAAACGGTTTTCCTGCGCGAGATCATCGATTCGGCACTGTTCGCCAATTCGAAATCGCTGCTGACCCTGGCGCTGGGCAAGGATATCTCCGGCCGGCCCTTTGTCGCCGACCTGGTCCGGATGCCGCATTTGCTCGTGGCCGGCGCAACCGGTGCAGGCAAAAGCGTCTGCCTCAACTCCGTGCTGCTCAGCTTCATGTATAAGGCCCGGCCCGAGGAGGTGAAGCTGCTGCTCATCGACCCCAAACGCATCGAGCTGTCGGTCTATGCCGATCTGCCGCATCTGGTACACCCGGTGGTGACCGAAATGACCGAGGCCAAAGGGGCGCTGGACTGGGCCGTTCACGAGATGGACACCCGCTACGAGGCCATGGCCCGGCTGGGCGTACGCAATATCGTAGGCTACAATGAAAAGCTGCACCAGAAGCGAGCCGCGAACGATGACGAGAGCCTGGACGAGATTGCCGGACTCGAACCCATACCCTACCTCGTGCTCATCATCGACGAGCTGGCCGATCTCATGCTCACGGCGGCCAAGGAAGTGGAGGTGAATATCGTTCGCCTGGCCCAGCTTGCACGCGCGGCCGGCATCCACATGATCCTGGCCACGCAGCGGCCCAGCGTCGACGTGGTCACCGGGCTGATCAAGGCCAATTTTCCCTGCCGCATCTCGTTTCAGGTCACCTCGAAGCACGACTCCCGCACTATTCTCGATCAGGTCGGGGCCGAGCACCTGCTCGGCAAGGGCGACATGCTCTTCAAGCCCAGCGGCGGCAAGTTGCAGCGCCTGCACGGCGCCTTTGTCAGCGACGAGGAAGTGGGCGCGGTGGTCGGCTATTGGAAGAAACAGCAAAAGCCCAACTACACGCTCGACTTCTCGGACTGGCAGGCCGACGGGGATGGGGGACAGGTACTGGACGGTGGTGGCGGGGCAGGCGCGCTCAATGGCGACAGCATCTACCGCGAGGCCGTAGAATTCGTCTGCAGCCAGGGCCGGGCCTCCATCTCGCTGCTGCAGCGCCGCTTCCGCATCGGATACAACCGCTCGGCACGCTATATCGAACAGATGGAAACCGACGGCATCCTCGGCCCGGCCGACGGGATCAAGCCCAGGGCCGTACTCAAGGGCCGGGAATGAGCGCCCTGACAGCCATTGCGGGCTGCTGGCACCGTACTGCGAAAGATCATATAGCGTTATCAGCGCGGGGGGATCATGTGCGTAAAAGATCCCCCCGGATCAATTCCCTCGTGAAAGACACCTGAGCGGAATCGAACGGATCGCCTGACTGGAGATTACCTGCGGAAGATGTAGAAATCCGCAGAATTATCACCGGTCTCCGTCGTTCCGTAGGCGTAGATTTCAATGACCTGTGCCGTATTCCAGTACTTCCCGATCAAAGTCTTTCCATCGCTCGTTTTCAGCAGCATGTCGTTGTAATAGCCATTGGTCTGATCGCCGTAGCGCTGCCATCCGACAACTCCGGAAAACGTTATCGCTGGACTGCCCGGGCGAGCGAGAAAGAAACTGCCGCTTATCGTTCGTTCGCCGACAATCGTGATATAGAGCTGCGCCTGCACGATGGTTTCCGTCGAGTTGATAACCGTACGGACCGATCCGGTATTCCACTCGCCGGCGATATTATCGGTCGCGGCAGCGAAAACCGTTGAAGAGCAGAGCGCAAACAGAAAAAACGAGGCCAGCACAACACACAGTTTGTTGACATTCATGGTTCTTCTCCTTGTCTTGGGTTGCAGACACCATGCTCAACCTGAATGGACGGCACCCGGCGCGCCTCCATCATGAGTCTATTCTGCTTATCAAGGCGTGGCACCAGGGTCAACAGAAAATGCACCCGAAACAGTATCAAGGCCGCACAGACGGGCTGGTGGACACCTTCGGCTCATCCCTGGTCCTCAAACACGGGCGAATACACATTTTTCACGGCGTGCCGGCCTTTCCGGCCAGTCGCGCAGCCGACCGGGTGGCGTCCTGGAAGCGGAGGCTCTGCCGACCAACTGTCGACGGCAGGCCTTGTCCCCCTGCCAGCGGCTCAGCCGCTGGCGCTGCCGATCATTTCGCAAGCCCATTGCCCGGCCCGGACATGTTTGACGGCCGATTGGGCGAGGGGCAGATTGTGGTACCGCAGAAAGGCTTCCGCGGCATCCCAAGCGCCGGTTTCCGCCGCCAGGGCGTGGTCTACCCATTCCCGGGCAGGATTGTATTGACCCAACAAGGCGTCTTTGAACATATCGTCCAAGGGAAGCGGATTGATGATTTCGTCCATGGGTTGATTGAGCAGTGCGTCGAGCAGGGAAAACAGGCCAAGAAGAAAAACGATGTCCGCAGAAAATGGCGGCCTGGTCATGCCCTGAACCAGCAGTTCCAGATACCGCGCGCGGTGCAGCGACCGGCGGGTGAGTTCCGAGCCTCGGGGACTCTGGTCGAATTCGGCGAGCAGTACGGCCTGAAGCCATTGTTTGACATGCACGAGCCCCATCAGTGTCAGGGCCTGGGTCACGGCGTTGACCTTGCTGCGCAAGGAGAAGTACGCGGAATTGATGTAATTGAGCAGCCGGAAACACAGTCCCTGGTCCTGGCGGATGATTGCCGCGACCTTGGCGAACTCGAACTCGGGCTTCGAGAGCTCCTGAAGAAGACGAATTTTCGCCATCTGTGCCGCAGGAATTTTCTTTCCCTTGATGAGCTGCGGCCTGGAAAAATAATAGCCCTGAAAAAAATCGAAACCTAGGCTCTTCGTCAGATCGAACATGCGCTGGTCTTCGACTTTTTCGGCCAGAAGCCGGCAGCCCGACTGCTGCAGTCGTCGCGCCAGCGACTGCAACGTCCCGGCTTCCAGAGCCAGCAGATCGACCTTGACGATATCAGCCAGGTCGATGAGCGCTTCGTATCCCGGCTGACCGATGAAGTCGTCCAGGGCCAGACGGTAGCCGTTTTCCTTCAGCCTGTGGCAGGCTTCCAGAATCTCCGGCGTCGGCGGCACGGTTTCGAGGATTTCAATCACGCAGTGCTGACTGGGCAAGGCAAAGGCGGCGTCACGCAGGAGCAGGTTGGCGGGAAAGTTGATGAGAGCGTGTCGACCGATATCGCCGGCTCTCATGGCCAGGGCAAAACCATCGGCGATGACCTTGGCCGTCGCCACGTCGGGATCGGCGATGTAGGCCGATGTGCTCTCGCCACTGTGCCGGAAAAGCAGTTCATAGCCCCAGATATGCCCTGAGGCATCGAAGATAGCCTGTCGGGCAATGTAGATCGGTTCACACGAGGCATCGGACCTGACGTTGGAAGGCGTACTCATGTATCGCGCTCGCTCTCCCCGCTTGCGAGGCGGAGGGTTGGCAGCCAAAGCATACGAAGCGACCAGCCACACAACCTGAAGCCGGAACGAAAGACTGCCGGTTCAGGCTGGTGGATATCTGTCGCATCGGTTGTCCACAGCTACTGTAAGGCTAAGGCGCGTCAGGCACGCCCTCAAGATCGCCCGCTTGTTGTGTTACCCGCCTGTTGTCAGGATATGTATACATCATATTCCCCGTAATCTGTAAACATGTTCATGGCACCGGATTGTTACCGGATTGTTACCGGGTGGCGGACCTGCGACACGTCGAATTCCAGTCGTGTAGATATTATATCCCCAATGAATTCGATCAGTTGCAATCTGACAGTTCACCATTTCGGCTTGATTGCAGAGAAATCAGGAATACCATGTCATATTTCGGGCATTGCACATCCGCTTGTAATATATCAGCATTGATCTTCCGCCGAACTATTCAGGCTACGTCCCCGTGTCGCTCTATGCCATCCGAAATGAGAAGCCAACACTCCGTGAAAGAGACTGTGCATTGTGGACTAAAAATGAGATTGACAGTAACGGCGGATTCTGAAAAATAATAGTGCTCCTGTGTTGCATCGCCGGGCAGCCGGCTTACGTCCGTCCGGACTGTCCGATGCCGGGAGCGGCAAGGGGGCTGCTGGCTTTCGCAATCTCAAACCCGGGAGAACACCATGCATGAAAAAAAACTCACGACGACTGCCGGAGCGCCCGTTCCGGACAATCAGAACGTGCTGACAGCGGGCCCGCGTGGCCCGCAACTGCTGCAGGATGTCTGGTTCCTGGAGAAACTGGCGCACTTCGACCGGGAGGTGATTCCCGAGCGGCGGATGCATGCCAAGGGATCGGGCGCCTACGGAACGTTTACCGTCACGCACGACATTACCCGCTACACCAAGGCCGCGATTTTTTCTCAAACAGGTAAAACCACCGATCTGTTCCTGCGTTTTTCTACGGTAGCCGGCGAGCGCGGCGCCGCCGATGCCGAGCGCGACATCCGCGGCTTTGCAATCAAATTTTACACCGAGCAGGGCAACTGGGACCTCGTGGGCAACAACACGCCGGTTTTTTTTCTGCGCGATCCGCTCAAATTCCCGGACCTGAACCACGCGGTCAAGCGTGACCCGCGCACCAATCTGCGCAGCGCGAAAAACAACTGGGATTTCTGGACCTCGCTGCCCGAGGCGCTGCACCAGGTGACCATCGTCATGAGCGATCGTGGCATCCCGGCGAGCTACCGTCACATGCACGGCTTCGGCAGCCATACCTTCAGCCTGATCAACGCAGCCAACGAGCGGTTCTGGGTCAAATTCCACCTCCGCACGCAACAGGGCATCAAAAACCTGACCGACGCCGAGGCCGAGGCCGTCATCGGCAGATGCCGGGAGAGTCATCAGCGCGACTTGTACGACAGCATCGAGAGGGGGGATTTCCCCCGCTGGGCGTTGTCCATCCAGATCATGCCCGAAAAGGAGGCCGCGAACTGCCCCTATAATCCCTTTGACCTGACCAAGGTCTGGCATCACAGCGACTACCCGCTCATCGAAGTCGGCGTTCTGGAATTGAACCGCAACCCCAAGAATTATTTTGCCGAGGTGGAGCAATCGGCCTTCAATCCGGCCAACGTCGTGCCCGGCATCGGCTTTTCCCCGGACAAGATGCTTCAGGGCCGCCTGTTTTCCTATGGCGATGCCCAGCGCTACAGGCTCGGCGTGAACCATCATCTCATCCCGGTAAATGCGCCACGGTGCCCTGTCCACAGTTACCACCGTGACGGGGCCATGCGCGTGGACGGCAATTACGGCTCGACCCTGGGCTACGAGCCGAACAGCTACGGAGAATGGCAGCAGCAGCCGGACTTCGCCGAGCCGGCGCTGGAGCTGAACGGCTCCGCCGACCACTGGGACCATCGGCAGGACGATGACTACTACTCCCAGCCCGGCAAGCTGTTCCGGCTGATGAGCCTGGAGCAGCAGCAGGCGCTGTTCGACAACACCGCCCGCAGCATCAAAGACGCTCCCCGGGATATTCAGCTACGGCACATCGGCAACTGCCTGAAGGCCGATCCGGCCTATGGTCAGGGTGTGGCTGCGGCACTGGGCATTGCGGCCGCAGAGATTGCCGGCCTGTAAGGTCGCTCCCCGCACACGAACCGGGGGGTCCGCCGCGCGGCGGACGCCCCGGTCTCCGTCGACCGCCCTCCTTCACTCCTCAGACCGGCTCATGCGACGCCCCAAGCTTTGTCGACGCACTATTTACTTTGGCAGCAGGAGTTGACGCCGTCATGCAGGAGACATACATTCATTCGTGACTGGAGTGTGTCCGAACCGACGTTTCCTCAGGAAGGGCCTCCCATGCAACCGACGTGGCAGCCCCTGGCAGAGCAGGCTGTACGGCTCTGGCGAGGGGCGGAGCATGTTTTCGCCTTGACCGGCGCGGGTATTTCCGTTCCGAGCGGTATTCCCGATTTTCGCAGTCCCGGCGGGTTATGGGCAAAATTCAACCCGGATCGGGTCGCGACGGCGCAGGCGCTGCACAGCCGGCCGCGCGAGGTCTGGGAGTTTCTGCTGGCCTGTCTGCCCCTGCTGGATCGGGCCAGGCCCAACGCTGCGCACGTTGCGCTTGCGGAGCTGGAGAAAAGCGGCCGGCTCGATGGCGTGGTCACGCAGAACATCGACAATCTGCATCAGGAGGCCGGCTCGACCCGGGTTGTCGAGTTCCATGGCTCTGCGCGACGTTTTTATTGCCAGGGCTGCGGCAAGGAGTATCCTGTCGAGCAGGCCCTGCGACTCACTACACGGGATATTCCCTGGCGCTGCGCGGCCTGTGGGCAGATTGTCCGGCCGGATATCGTTTTTTTCGGCGAGGCGATTCCGGCGCAGGCCCTGGACGCGAGCCGGGAACTTGCCGGGAAGGCCGATCTGGTGCTCATTGTCGGAACCTCGGGAACGGTCGCGCCGGCCAGCATGATTCCGGCCGGGGTCAAGTCCCGGGGCGGTCGCGTGCTGGAGATCAACCTGGAGGATTCTGCCTGCGTGGCCCTGCCCGACGTGCGCATCCAGGCTCCCGCGGAGGACGTGCTGCCGTATCTTTGTGCGAGAATCCTGGCCGAGCCCTGAACCGACGGCGTATCTGCCGTCCCTGTGCCGCCTGTCCGCCGGGTGCGGGATGCCACCAGAAAAAAATACACTGGTCGCGTTGAGAGAGGAAAAAAATCCTTGCGTTGCCTCCTTGGTCGGGGTATGGGGGGCCGTATTTAGATTTTTTCTAGAAAGAAAGGTATGAATTCATAAGCAAAGGGGACGTTGCCATGTCGGATCTCGGGTTGATCGAGCTGCTGAGCCAGGCGACTGTGGAGGTCAAAATCGTCATGAGCATGCTCGCGCTGATGTCTTTCGTCAGTTGGATTATCATTTTCGGCAAGGTGCTCACCCTGTCGCGCGCCCGTCGAAAAATTCTTCATAATGTGCAGGAGTTTCAGGATGCCGAAGGGCTGCGCTCGGCTATCAAACTCATGGGGCGCGATACCCATTCACCTGCGTACCTGGTCGCTGTCGAGGGTGTGAACGAATTGAATCGCATGGAGGATTACAGCGAGGACCGGCTTAACATTATCATGGACAACCTGCGCCGGGCGCTTCGCCAGGGCGTGAGCACGCAGTTGACGAAACTGTCGGGGTCGCTTTCGTTTCTGGCAACCTGCGCCAACGCGGCGCCGTTTATCGGCCTGTTCGGTACGGTCTGGGGCATCATGCATTCTTTCCACGCTATAGGCAGCATGAAGACCGCGGCGTTGGCCACGGTTGCGCCAGGTATCTCCGAGGCGCTCGTTGCCACGGCCATTGGTCTGGCGGTGGCTATTCCCGCTACCGTGGCATACAATTTTTTTCTGGGCATGGTCGGCGGCATCGAAGCCGAGCTGGTCAGTTTTGCCGGCGTGTTTCTCAACCGGGTCCAGCGCGAGCTGCCGCATCTTTCGGAGAATACCGAACGGGCAGCCCCAAGGGGTGGACTGCTGCACAAAGACCAGCCGGTCGGCGCCTTTTAGGGTAACGGAGCAGAGAGTATGGCAGTGAAACAGACCCGCGGGGGGTTGTTGGCCGAAATCAACGTCACGCCGTTCGTGGACGTTATGCTGGTGCTGTTGATCATCTTCATGGTTACTGCGCCCATGCTGACGCAGGGATTGGAGGTGGACCTCCCGCAGACGCGCACCGTGGACGTGCTGCCTACGGAAAGCGACCACCTCATGCTGACGTTAGGCAAGGACGGGAGCATGACCCTGGATGAATACACGGTGACATTCGACGATATGCAAGGGCATATCAAACGGTTGGTGGTTGAAAAGCACAAGCAGCTGTTTCTGCGCGCTGACAAGGAAGTCCCGTACGGTCTGGTGGTACGGGTGATGGGGGAGCTGAAGGAGGCGGGCGTCGACAAGCTGGGTGTCGTAGCCGAGAAGGATGAGACGCCGCCTGCGTCTGCGTCGGGAACGAAGCCGAAGTCCCCCGGCCCGGATGAACGGAAAAAGGCCGGAGCTGCCAAGCCATAATGTCGAGGGCGTAGCGGAAGCCGCGCCCTGCGGGATCAGTCGCCATGCGTTCGATCAGTATTTTTCTTTCTCTGGCCCTGCACGCGTCTATTATCGTGCTGGCCTTCTATTTGCCCAAGCTGGGGCCACCGCCGATTCTGTTGAATGTTCCGGTATATCAAATCGATCTGGTGACCCTTTCGGGAGGTCCGGGCAAGCTTTCCGATCTGATGAGCCCGCCTCCGGGGCCGGGGCCGGCCAAAACGGCAGACCAACCTGCTCCTGCTGCTCCGCCTCCGGCGGAAGCAAAGCCGGCGCCGCAGGCCAGGCCCGAGCCGCCGAAACCGGAGATTGCCAGGCCTGAGCCGCCCAAGCCCGTGCCGCAGCCGGCAAAACCGCAGCCGGTGGAGCCGCCCAAGCCGCTCAAGGGCAAGGAGATCAGCCAGAAGAAGGATGATACGCCTAAAAAGCCGGAGCCTAAGCCCGAGGCGGATCCGAAAAAGCCGGAGCCGGTTGCCGAGAAAAAGCCGGAACCCAAGTCGAAAAATGTTTTGAGGACCGAGACTGATGCCAAAAAGGACAGTGCTCCGAGTCCGGACCAGGTACTGGCCCAGGCGCTCCAGTCCGCGCGCAAAGACGCTGCCAAGCGTGAGCAGCAGAACCGCGATGCCTTGTCCAAGGAGTTGGCTGCCCTGCGCGAATCAGCGGGGGGGCAGGGTGCCGGCGTGGGGACAGGCGGCGGATCAGGCCGTGCTGGAGCTGGCGGCGGAACCGGCACGGGCGTGGGGCTTGGCAGCGCGGCAGGCATGGCGTATCTGCGGGCCATTTCGCAAATGATCAAACAACATTGGCGTTTCCCCCAGATTTCGGGTAAAAATGTCCTGGTGGCTCAGGTAGAAATCCGTCTGGACCGCACCGGAAAGATTTTGGAGTTCATGCTGGTGGGTCCGTCCGGCCGGGAAGATTTCGATGCGTCGGCGCTCAAGGCCATCGATGAAACCCGACAGTCCGAGTCCCTTCCGCCACCGCCGCAGGGGCTGACGGAGATGCGCGTCAACTTCAATTCCCAGGAATTAAACCAGTGAACACAGCACTTCAAGCTTCCGTCGCGTCGGCGTGGCGCCTGGTCCTCTGCCAGGCTGTCTTCCTCGGATTGCTGGCCCTGGCCGCTCCGGCTCTGGCCGTAACCCCGACCATCGACATTTACGGCCCCAGCCAGGGGCAGATGAACATCGCCCTGGCCCAGCCCCTGGGTGGCACGGGCGCCTCGCCCGCTCCCCCGGAGGGGCAGACGCTGCAAAACCTGATTTCCCAGAACCTGTCCATCCTGCCATTCCTCAAGGTGCTTCCGGGCAGTCACATCCCCGGTGGCGACCGTCTGGCCGGGTACAAGGCCGAGGAGATCGATTTCAAGCGGTTTCAGCTGGCTGGATGCGACCTGCTGCTGACAGCAGGGTGGCCGGAGGGCAATCGGACTGTTGAACTGCGCGTGTATCAGGCGTTCACCAACAATCTGATCCTGGGCAAGGCCTATTCCGATCTCGCGGCGGACCGGCTGCCTTCGGTCGCCGATAAGTTTTGTCAGGAACTCATGGAGGCGTTGACCGGGCACGGTGAATTTTTCCGCTCGACCCTGGCCTTTGCGCGTCCCACGGGGAAGAACAAGGCCGACATTTTTACCATCAAACCGACTGGCCGGGAACTGCGACAGGTCACTTCGCTTAACGGTATCTGCATGTCGCCGACCTGGTCGCCGGACGGCCGCTACATCGCGTTCACCTATCTGACCGATCGGAATCATCTTCTTGGTCTGGCCGATCTCAGCTCCGGGAAAATATCGACCACGAAGTTTCCCGGTAACGCTGTCGTCAGTCCGCGTTTTCGTCCTGACGGACGAATCGTGGTCAGCCTGAATTTCGCTGGCAATCACGACATCGTGCTCCTTGGCAGCAATCTCAAAATGGAGAGCAAGCTTGTCGCCAGCAATGCCATTGACGTGCAGCCGACCTTCGACCGCAGCGGCGGCAAAATGGCCTACGTCTCGGACCGGCTCGGCGGACCGCAGGTGTTTATCGGAGACAGCCGGGTTTCCCAATCCGGTAGTTACAATACGGACCCGTCACTCAGCCCCGATGGCGACCTGCTCGCGTATTGCCGGCGTACAGGCGAGGGCTTTCGGATTGTTGTCCAGGATCTGGCGCGCGGCGTTGAGAATCAGATTAGTACCGGCCCCGGCAATGACGAGCAGCCGGCATTTGCGCCCGATGGCTTCTTCGTGGCGTTCACCTCCTCGCGCGCGGGCGGCGAGCGTCTGTGGTTGACCACGCGTCACGGGGCGCCTGCCGTGCAGCTGCCCATTAACGGACAGGGCAGTTACGCTGCCTGGCATCTCGGCAAGTAGCCCGTTTGACGCAGGGAGCAGCATGTACGGTTCCTTTCAACTTCTTCTTGACATCGCTGGGTGTACGCGTCTAAACCGCCCTCTTTCCTGGACTTCGGGTCCGAGTGAGAAGACCGGCAGCGATGAAGTGGCAATGGTCCGGCCGGCCTGGTCCGGTTGCAGCTGGCAACGTGCTATCGGAGATGGGAGGACGCCATGACCCTGCGGATATTTATCATTGCTTTTCTGTTGATCCTGGCAGGGGCTTCTGGTTCGGGATGCAGCAAGAAGGTCGCCGACAACACCATGGCGCAGACCGAACAATCGGCCGAGGCCGAGGACGCGGCACGAAATCTGGAAGAGGCCAAGCGGCTCGTGGTACTCGAGAAGATTTATTTCGCCTTCGACAGCTCCGACCTGAACTCACGAAGTCGTGAGGTGCTGACGCGCAAGGCCGAGGTTCTCCGCCAGGAGCAGCGTCTTCGCGTCATTATCGAGGGACATTGCGACGAGCGCGGCTCCAACGAGTATAACCTCGCACTCGGCGAGCGGCGGGCTCAGGCCGCCTTCCGCTTTCTTGTCAATCTGGGCATCACTGCGAGTCAGCTCGAGACCATCAGCTACGGAGAAGAGCGGCCGGCTGATGCCGGGCATGGTGAAGCTGCCTGGGCATTGAATCGGAGAGATGAATTTCGTCTGGTCTGGTGACGCTGAGACAGGCTCAATCGGTGAGGCTGATCAGATGGCGCAATGAATTGGCTTTGACTCTCGGTCGGATGGTTTGTGCTCTTCAGCCGGGAGACAAGAATGCACCTGAGGGTGACCCGTGGCAGATTCGCCCGCGAAATCACTGCCTTCAGGCGCTACGTGGAGAGGATTGGCGGACGATGTGTTCACAAATATACAAAAAAGGTGTATCAAGGAGGATGTGATGAAACGGTATGCATGGTTGTGGATGGTTCTGGTGCTCATGCTCGTCGCGGTGGGTTCCGGATGCAGCAAGAAAGCCGTGGGTTCGGCTTCCGCTACGCCCGAGGGCGGCTACAACGAAAACGAGGACGCGGCCAGGACCCTTGAAGAGTCCAAGCGCGTCATCGTGCTGGAAAAGATCTACTTTGCCTTCAACAGCTCCGATCTTACGCCCCAGGGCCGCGAGATCCTGACCCGGAAGGCTGAGATCATCCGGGAAAAGCCTTCCCTCAAGGTCATCATCGAAGGCAACTGCGACGAACGCGGCACCCACGAATACAACCTGGCCCTGGGCGAACGTCGCGCGCAGTCTGCCTATACCTATCTGGTCAACCTCGGTATCAATCCCAGCCAACTGGAGACCATCAGCTACGGCAAGGAACGTCCTGCCGACCCCGGTCACGGTGAAGCCGCCTGGGCGCTGAACCGACGCGACGAATTCCGCCTCGTCTGGTAAGCTTTGATATCAATCCGATATGAAGCGCCTCCGTTCTCCACAGGGACCGGGGGCGCTTTTTGGTGTGCAAAGGTCGGGAGAAATTTTTTGGGAGGTTTTTTACGCATTAACATAGATTGAAAAGTTGCTTTGCCGTGCACTCCGAGTGTCCCAGTAATGAGCATTTTTTTATATGCAATATTTAGCGCTGCCAACATTGGCCAGACTAAGAACGATGTTTAATCGATAGTAGAACTTATTTTGATGTCCTGGGTATGCGCTTGACTTCCGTGCTAAGCCTTCAGATTTCGACTCTTGCCTTTGGCTTGTTTGGTCAGCTTTTTTAAGCGGGGCTGGGTCGACCAAAATAGCTTGCTGCAGAATGTTGTAGAAAAATATGCACCGATGCTTTGATCTTCTACGGTTGAAGCAAAATATAAGTTATCAAAATAAAAATTCAAGATCCTCAGAGCTGAAATCCCTTTGTAATGTTCACAGAAGCCAACTTTTTAGAAGGCTCGCAAGGTAATGGCAGTAAGAAAGCAAATTGTCTCTTGCCTGGGCATCCGCCCTGACAATTTCGTGGATGGAGCCATTATTCTTGATGATATTGTATCCTTTTCATCCATCGGTATATACGACAGCTCTACTTTCAATGATTGAAGTATGGCGTAGTCGTATCTTGCCAAGTGGCGTTCATTCTTTTCTTCGTTCCCTTGGCCCTGTCGCTTATGGACAATTCGCCTCGACGACCTTTTCCAGGATCAGCAACACCTTAGCGGTATTGACAACCACCATGGGAGTAGCTGCCTCGAGGAAACCAAGCCGAAAATTTGGCGCTCGCAACGCCGTGGCCGTTTGCGCGAAACGAAACATATGTCGACGCGGTCGATGCCTTCTGTCGGCACAGGCGCTCCATTCGCCGTGTTGAGATTCCCTGCACGCAGGCGTCAAGGATAACGCCGATGAGCGCCTTCAGGCGCGCCCTTGAGGCTCGAGAAATGATGGCAAATATGACCATGGCGTAGCTTCGGGATATACACGTCAATGTCCCCTACGCGCATTGTCCACTGACGCTGACGATAGCTGTTGCGATACGTAATACGCTTATTGCTGGGTTCGCGAAGGGCAGCCCCTGCCATATTGCAGACTTCTGCCTCCCTCAAAGCATGGAAAATAATCGAGACCACATGCCGCAACCAATCACTATGGGACTCCACAAAAGCCATGTCAAAACCGTGTTGAGCAGTGATTCTCTTGTCAGGCACGCCGTTCGTTCCTCCTTTGGGCTTCTTGTTGGTGACAAAACCCTGGGAACCAACGCCTGCATCTGGCAACCCCAATGGCGCCTCTTCAATATTACACCACATGTTGAGACACTATGGTTGATTACGGTGTTTAGTCATGGCATCGCAGATGAAATGGCTCTGCCGTTCGTATCCGGAGCGCGGCAGCAAGGACGCCCTCGGGTCGATGAAGAAAAAAATGGGCATACCGGATAGCCGGTATGCCCAGTCAGAAGTCTGTCGTAGCGGAAGGCTCAGCGCGGCGCCAGTCCCAGCTGGGCTTTGAGATAGTCGAAGTCGAGCGAGGCGCTGACGAGTTGCGCCCCCTGTTTGATCTTGATGACGTCGCGCAGTTTGTGGCTGGAGAGAATGGCTTCCATTTTATGGGCCACGGTAAAGGTGTCGTCGCGGACGACCACAATGGGGATGGCGAGCACCTCGGAGCGGGTCAGGATGATGTCGTTGGGATACAGGTTGCCGGTCAGGATCAGGCACGGGCAGCTGCCTTCCAGCGCCACCAGCTGCACGTCGGAGCGGTCGCCGCCGACGATGACCGCCGCGTTCTTCTTCTTGCGGAAGTGCGTCATGAAATTTTCGACCTGCATGGTGCCGATAAGGAAGTTTTCAACGACCTTGTCGGCCTTGCCATGGGCCGAAATGACTTTTCCTCCCAGTCGTTCGGCCAGGTCGCAGACCTTGATGGCGCCCATGAGCGGATCCTTAGGGATGACGCCGATGACTTTGACGCCGTTGCGCTCGAGGAAGGGCTTGATGAGCGTTTCCACTTCGTTCATGAAATTCGGTGGGATATCGTTGAGAATGACGCCGGCCATGCGCTCGCCGAGCGTATCCCGGAGCACGACCAGAAAATCATAGTTGAGCTGACCTTTGTGGATGCGTTCGATGACAATGGTCTTCAGGTCGAGCTTCTTGGCCACCTCGATGCCGTGAAGCTGGCAGTAGCGGCCGGAATACATACTTCCGGAACCGGCTACGAGCATGACGTCCTTGTCTGCGCTGAGCGTATCGTAGGCGTCGACGATGGAGGGCATGAGATTGTCGCACTCGCCGCTGAAGGCCTTGACTTTGAAATCCTGCGTAACGACTACCGGGGTGACGAGCTGGGGATCGTTTTTCAGGCTCAGGACGTTCTGGACGAAATGAGCGTCTTCGTCGCCGAGCTTGCCGTCGAATTCGGCAGGCATGGCGCCAACGGGCTTCATGTAGCCGGTCGTGTAGCCTTCCTTGAGCAGGCGCAGCCCGATGCCCATGACGATCATGTTCTTGCCGGAGTAACCGGCCGTAGAACCGACATAGAGTCCTGATGCCATATGATTCCTCCCGTGCTGCGTGGTCAGGGTCTCTACCACGCTTTGTAGTCAGAGGCAAAGCCCTTTTTTTCCCCGGGCTTGCGTACGGCTGTTTCCGAGTCGTTCCGTTTCGTTCCGAAGGCGTCGTTTCAGGTCGTCGGGGCGAGAATGACTCTGACGTCGGCGACCAAAGCCCCGTGCTCGTTGACCAGAACGGGATTGAACTCGGCCTCGGCTATCTCCTGAAAATCGAGGGCGAGCTGGGACATGAGCAGCAGCACGCTTTCGATTGCTTCGAAGTGGACGGGTCGTTCCCCCCGGACCCCGCGCAACAGCGGGTAGGTCTTGACCTCGCGGATCATTTCCTGCGCGTCGTTCAGGGTCAAGGGGGCCAGCCGGAAGGAGACGTCCTTGAGCACCTCGACGTATACGCCGCCCAGGCCGAACAGAATGAGCGGGCCGAACTGGGGGTCGCGCTTGAAGCCGACAATAAGCTCCTTGCAGCCTTTCGGGGCCATGGCCTGAACGAGACATCCGGAAATGTAGGCATCCTTGCGCAAGCGCTGCGCACGCGAAGTGATGTCGAGAAAGGCGGCACGGACGGCATCCGCGGTCCCCAGATTGACCCTGACGCCGTCGACGTCGCTCTTGTGGGAAATCTGCGGGGAGGCGATCTTGAGCACCACCGGATAGCCGATACGCTCGGCCGCCTTGACCGCGTCGTCGCTCGTCCGGGCCAGTTGCGTGGCCGGCAGGGGCAGATTGTAGGCCTTGAGCAAGTCCTGAGCCTGGAACTCGACAAGCTCGTCGTAGCCCTGGGCACGCGCCGTTGCGATGACCCTGCGGGCCATATCCAGGTCGCGCAGCGTGCAGACTTCCACAGGGGCGGGTTTTTGCTGCCGCTCGGAATACGTGAACATGGCCTTGATGGCGTAGATGGCCGGCTCGGGAAAGTCGTAGCAGGGAATGCCGGCGTCCTGGAGCAGGCGCCTGCCCGGCGCCACTGTCCTCTCGCCCATGAAGCAGCCGAAGATCGGCTTGTCCGTCCCCTTGGCCAGCGCGATAATCGAGCGGGCCGTGGCCTCGATCTGCACCGAGGCCGTGGGGGATAGCAGGACAAGCACGGAGTGAACGCGCTCGTCTTCGAGTACGGCCTCCAGGCTGCGTGCATAGCGCTCGGCCGTGGCGTCGCCGATGATGTCGATGGGGTTGTACAGCGAGGCGAAAGGCGGCAAGAATGACTTGAGCCGTTCGACGGTCCGGCTGGACAGCGAGGCCAGCAGCAGTCCCGAGGATTCGCAGGCGTCAGCGGCAAGAATGCCCGGGCCGCCGGAGTTGGTCACGATGGCGACATTGGGGCCGCGGGGCAGCGGTTGCGTGGAAAAGGCCTGGGCCAGGATGAACAACGAGGCGACGTCCGGCACGCGGATAATGCCTGCCTGGCGCAACGCCGCCGTGTAGGCGTGATCGGAGCCGGCAATGGCGCCCGTGTGCGAAGAGGCAGCCTTGGCGCCGGCCGACGTGGTGCCGGCCTTGATCATGACCACAGGCCGACGTGCAGTTACCTCCCGGGCCACGCGCATGAAGCGGGTCCCGTCTTCGACGCTTTCGATGTAGCCCAGGATCACGCGGGATTCTGTATCTTTCGCGATGTAGCCCAGCAGGTCGGATTCGTCGAGCACGGCCTTGTTGCCAAGGCTGATGAATTTGGAGAACCCCACGTTGTGTCCCAGGGCCCAATCCAGTATGGAAACACACAGGGCGCCTGACTGGGAAAAAAAGGCGATGTTGCCGGGCTGCGGTTGCCCTGCCGCAAAGGTGGCGTTGAGACTCGCGGTGGTGTTGATCAGGCCCAGACAATTGGGGCCGAGCAGGGCGATGTTGTGACGGGTCGCCAACTGAACAATCCGTTCTTCCAGGTAATACCCCTCGCGGCCTACCTCCTTGAACCCGGCGGTGATGACGATGACCGCCCTGACCGCACGCTCGGTCAGAGCCTCCAGTGCCGGCAGTACGGCGCCAGGCGGGACGCAGAGCACAGCGAGATCAAGCGGCCGGGGCAGGGTCGCGATGTCCGTGCAGATGTCGAGCCCCAGGATCTGCCCCGGTTTGGGATTGACGGGAAATATTTTCCCCGTATACCCACCGTTGACGATATTCATGAGAATACTATTGCCGATCTTGCCCGGCGTTGCGGACGCGCCGACAACGGCAATGCAGGCCGGCTCGAACAGATAGTCCAGGTGTGGATGATGGTTCATGGCGGCTCTGTCAGGAGAGAGTGATGGAAACAGAAATTGCTGCCGTCGAAAAATCTATCCACTATCGTTTCAGCCAAGTCAAGCTTTTAGAAACCGCGCTCACGCACAGTTCCTGGGCCAATGAGCAGGCGGAACCGGGCGGACACAACGAACGCATGGAGTTTCTCGGTGACGCTGTCCTGGAGTTGTCCGTGACCGAGGTGTTGTTTGCGCTGTTTCCGCAGGCACGAGAGGGTGAATTGACGCGTATGCGGGCCAGGCTGGTCTCGAAGCCACAACTGTGCGAACTGGCGAAAGAATTGCATCTGGACAGGTTTTTGCGCTTGGGGAAGGGGGAGGAAATTCAGGGCGGAAGGGACCGGAGTTCCCTGTTGAGCAATACGCTGGAGGCCGTATTGGGCGCGATTTTCCTGGATCAAGGCTACGAAGCGGCCAAAAGCTGGGTCATTGCGCTCTACGATGGGCACTGGCCCACCACCCCGGAAATGCAGCGCAGCAAGGACTACAAAAGTCAGCTCCAGGAAGTGACGCAACAGCTGTTCAAAGAGCGCCCCGTATACACGCTCGACGGCAGTTCAGGACCGGAACACAGCAAACTGTTTCAGGTCAAGTTGCGGTTGCCCGATGGCCAATCCCTCGTCGCAACCGGTAGCGGCGTCAAGAAGGCCGAACAGAAAGCCGCACAACTGGCCCTCGATTTGCTCGCCCGGCGGTCACAGGATTCGTAAGCCTTAGGCGGGCCGAAGAATCGGGCGCTTCTTCGGCCCTTTGCCTTTGGTCACCCTCATGCCGACCTTACGGCGACGGTTTAGCCGCCACCGCCGATCAACTGCATGGCCATTCTTGGCAGCGAGTTGGCTTGAGCGAGCATGGCCACCGCTGCTTGGGTTAATATTTGATTGCGAACGAATTCCGTCATTTCCTGAGCGACATCCACGTCGGAGATTCGCGATTCCGCTGCCTGCAGATTCTCGGCCATGATGCTCAGGTTTGAAATCGTATTTTCCAGGCGGTTCTGCAGAGCGCCCAATGCTCCGCGGATGTTGTCCTTGGAAATGATACCTGCGTTGATGCGAGCCAGGGCCTGCTGCGCGCCCGTCTGCGTGCTGACGCTCACGAATCCGTTCAGGAGAGCGGACGCGGTGGAATTGCCGACGGAGATGAAATAGTAGTCTTCGCTGGAATCGTTGCCTGTGCCGAAGTGGACCTTCATCGGTCCAGTGGGCTGCAGACCCGTTCCGTTGTGCTGCTCGTTGATCGGACGGGTCGGATCGGCCGAGAGACTGCCGTCGAGCAGCTTGACTCCGTTGAAGTCCGTTGCCATCGCAATTCGGGTTATTTCCGAAACCATGGCCTGGAATTCCGAATCGATCATGAGTCGTTGATCGGAATTGTACGTGCCCGTTGCGGCCTGTTCGGCAAGTTCCTTGAGCCGGATCAACTTTTCATCGATGACGGAAAGTGAGCCGTCAGCAGTCTGGATCATGGAAATCGCGTCATTGGCATTCCGGATGCCTTGGTTCATTGTCGTGATTTCCGCCCGCATCAATTCGCGGATCGCCAGACCGGCGGCATCGTCCGCTGCCGTTCCCACCCTCAAGCCCGAGGATAACCGTCGGGTCGAGGTGGCGAGCCGACCGTAACTTGCGCCCAAGTTACGAGCCGAGTTCATCGCCATGAGGTTGTGATTGATGACCAAAGACATGTGCATAACCTCCTTGTTAATGCTTGCACTGTCTATAGCAATTGTGATGCCATAGTGATCTTTTTAATGTAAATCAACAGGTTAAAAAAAAACTAGAAAAAGTTTAATTCTCTCTTGCCAAGGACATGTCATTTTTTTCCCAGCAGCCAGCCCGCCGCGTTGACGTTTTGTCCAGGGCTTTGACCGGGCAGCGCAGCATCCGAGAGTGCCGTCAGGCTTTACACCCGCGCCGCTCCAGGGTTACATTCCGGAGAGGACACCGGGCAGACGGGCCTGGTCCAGGCGGCAGGGCGGCAGGAACCGGAGCGTGCGCGATGCGTATATTATTGATAGAAGACGATCTCGAGGCCGCGGCCTACATGGTCAAAGGCTTGAAGGAGACCGGTTGCGTGATCGATCACGCGGCTGACGGCAAGAAAGGCTTGTTCATGGCCGCATCCGCCGAGTACGATGTGCTCATTGTCGACCGGATGCTGCCGGGCATGGACGGGTTGACGATCATTCAGACCCTGCGTTCCACGGGTGACAAGACGCCGGTACTGATCCTCTCGGCCTTGGGCGAGGTCGATGACCGGGTCAAGGGATTGCGCGCCGGTGGCGACGATTACATGACCAAGCCCTACGCCTTCGTTGAGTTGCTGGCCCGTATCGAGGCCCTGCTGCGTAGGGGCAAGATCGAGGCCACCAATGTGAAGTTGGAGGTTGCCGATCTGGAGATGGACCTCGTTACGCGGATCGTCAAACGCGCCGGCCGGACCATCGATCTCCAGCCCAAGGAGTTCGCGTTGCTGGAATACCTGATGCGTCACGCCGGGCATATCGTCACCCGGACCATGTTGCTGGAAAAGGTCTGGGATTATTCCTTCGACCCGCAGACCAACGTTATTGACGTGCATATCAGCCGCCTGCGACAAAAAATTGACAAGGGTTTTGACAAACCCCTGCTCTGCACCATCCGTGGCGCCGGCTATTCTATCAGCGACGCGGAGTGAGTCCCCCATGCCTGATCAGGTCCTTCTCCCCACGCCTTGCCCATGATTGCGCTGCCTGTTTTGCGCTCCTCGGCCTTTCGTCTGGCCATGCTCTACATGATCATCTTTGGTTTGTCCGTGCTCATGCTGCTGGGTTTCATCTACTGGACCACGGCGGGCTTTCTGGAGGGGCAGACCGAGGAGACGGTCAACGCCGAGTTGCTGGGGCTGCGCGAGCGCTACGAACTCCTCGGGCCGGCAGGGCTGATTCACATCATCAACGAGCGCATCGTCAAGGATCGCTCACGCTCCAGCCTGTATCTGCTGACGGACGAGGAGTTCAACCCCCTGGCCGGAAACCTCGAATCCTGGCCGGAGGCGAAAACCTCGGGCGAGGGCTGGCTGCGGTTCCGGCTGTTCCCGAACGAGCTTCAGGCCATGGCCCGGCATCTGCTGCTCAAGGATGGCTTCAACCTTCTTGTCGGGCGCGACGACGCGGACAGGACCAAGATTGAAGAGATGTTCTACAAGTCGCTGGCCTACGGCATGGGGTTGACCATCCTGCTCGGCCTGGTCGGGGGCGTGCTCATGAGCCGCGGCATGTTGCGCAGGCTGGACGTCATCAACCGCGCCAGCCGGGATATCATGACCGGAGCGCTCGGCCGGCGCATCCCGGTCAAGGGCACCGGCGACGAGTTCGATAAGCTCATTGGCAATCTCAATGAGATGCTCGACCGCATCGAGGACCTTATGGCCGGGTTCAAGCAGGTCAGCGACAACATTGCCCACGATCTGCGCAGCCCGCTGAACAGGCTTCGCGGCAGGCTCGAACTGACGCTGCTGGAAAAACCGGACCTGCGCACCTGTCACGCTGCCATAGAGCAGGCCATTGCCGCCACGGACGAACTGCTGGCCACGTTCAATGCCCTGCTGAAAATCGCCCAGGCCGAGGCCGGGCTCAAGGGCGAGGATGTCAGCGACGTCAATCTGGCCACCATCGCCGCCGACATCGCCGATTTTTACCTGCCCCTGGCCGAGGAAAAAGGGCTTGCACTGCGTACGAACCTGGCCCCGGACGTCGTCCTGCGCGGCAACCGTCACCTCCTGTCCCAGGCTATTGCCAATCTCTTGGACAATGCCATCAAGTATACCGGCATTGGCGGTGAGATCATGCTCACGCTCACCAGGCAGAAAAAAAGCGCCGAACTCGTCGTGGCGGATTCGGGCGAGGGTATTCCCGCGCACGCGCGCGAGCACGTCGTACAGCGCTTCTATCGTCTGGAGAGCAGTCGTAGCGCACCGGGCAGC
>CAZGAH010000022.1:36892-54098 GCA_964523295.1 uncultured Desulfovibrionaceae bacterium
AGCGGGCTGGGACTGTCCCTCGTGGCGGCCGTGGCCCGGCTGCACCACGCCACGCTCCGGCTCGAGGACAACAGCCCGGGTCTGCGCGCCGTGCTTGCCTTTTCGCTGGAATAGAGGCTGCGGAAGATCCGCTGGCCGGGCGCAGGGCAGGGGGGATTACGGCGAGACGTCCCAGAGGTAGCTCAATCTGCCTTTTACCGGCCAGACCATGCACTTCTGGTTGACGTCGGCAATGCCGGGCACGCCGTTGTGCAGGTACATGTACCAGGCCGTGCTGTCGCCGCGGCGGGTGCTGGTCCAGAAATAGAGAGGAATGACGCTGACGAAGGGGTCGTTCTCGGTCCATTTGCCCGTGCCTTTGGTATTGGTCAGGGCAGGGTTGAAGTACTTGATGGCCGGCAGGCTCATGGCCTCGCGGATGGTGGGCAGCCGCCAGTCCCCGGGATTGGAGCCGTCGCGCAGGACCACATCGCCGCAGACCCGGCCTGTGGCCAGTCTGGCCGTCTCGGCCAGGGCCTCGGAAAGGGTTTTTTCTCCAAGGCAGTTTGCGTGCTTGAGCCAGATCAGGCCGGTCTGATAGTCGGTCACGGTGCCGTCGCCGTTATCCGAAAAGCGCGGCCCTTCGGGTTCCATTCCGCGCGGCGTGGCCGGCAGGGGCAGGGGGCCGTGACTGGGCGTGGCGGCATCCGATACCGGTGCCGCTGCCTTGGCCGGTCCGGTGCCGCCAGGAAATACGGTCAGTACCAGTACCAGGACCATGACCAGCAAGTGGAACTGAAGAAGGGAAGGGGCTTTTCCAATGAACGCCATGGGTTCAGGCCCGCTCCTTCATCAGATCGAAGTGGATGACAATCTGCTGTACTTTTCCGGAATCATTGAGAAAAAGCACCTCTGATACCCGGCGCCCGAACAGTGATTTGAAGTAAATCGTCAGGCTGTCGACTCCGGCGAGGATATTGATGATTTCAAACTGCTGCCGGGGCAGTTTTTCGATTGTCTGCTCCCAGTAGGCGCGGATACGTTCCTGTCCCTCGAGTCTTCCTGATTCGTCGTGCCTGCTCAGGGCAATGAGCGGGCTGACCAGGATCAGATCGTCCGAGCAGTGCCCCAGCAGCGCTTCCAAATCCCGGGCGTTCCAGGCGTCGATCCATTCCGAAGCAAATCTGGCTGCCTCGTCGGCATTGAACATCCCCTGCTCCTTTGCGCTTCCTGGCCGGAAGTGCTGTGGCGCCGTTGTCAGCGGGCTATTTTGGGTCGCGTTGTTGCAGCAGGTCGCGGATTTCCGTCAGCAGTTTCACCTCTTCGGGTTTTTCCGCGGGCTTGTCCTCCGACTTTTCCTCGCGTTTCATCAGGAAATTCATGCCCTTGATGAGCAGAAAAATGGCAAAGGCCACGATGATGAAGTCGATGATGGTCTGCAGAAAGCGTCCGTAATTGAGCGTAACGGCCGCGACCGTCCCCTCCGCCTTCTTGAGCGTGATCGCCAGATTGCTGAAATCCACGCCACCTATGGCCAGGCCGATGGGCGGCATGATGACGTCGGTCACGGCCGAGGTCACGATTTTACTGAAGGCAACGCCGATGATGATACCCACGGCCATGTCGACCACATTGCCGCGCATGGCGAATTTTTTGAATTCTTGAAAGAAGTCTTTCAGGAAAGTCATTTTGTCACCCCCCGGGAAAGATTTGCCGACGCTGTCGGGATAACGGGCTATTCGAACCGCCGGGCCGAGATGATGAAGACTTCCTCGGCCGGCAATTCGTCGAACCCGCTCCGCGCCTTGATCACCTTCCAGTTGATCTTCTTGACTACGTCCATTCCTTCGACAACGCGCCCGAATACCGCGTACCCGTAGCCTTCGTCGCTGTCGTCGCGATGATCCAGAAATACATTGTCCGCGGCGTTGATAAAGAATTCGTCGCTTGCCGAATCCCGTTCAGGCGCGCGGGCCATGGCCAGAGTGCCTGCGGTATTCGAAAGCCCGTTGTACGCCTCGTTGACAATGCAGGGCCTGGCCGGCTTTTTGGCCAGGGCGCGATCGTAGCCTCCGCCCTGGTTCACGAAGCCGCGGACCACCCTGTGAAACACGGTGCCCTCGTAGTGCTTGTCGTCCACGTAGCGCAGAAAGTTTTCTACCGTCACCGGCGCCTGCTCGGGGAAAAGCTCCACAAGGATATCGCCGACATTGGTTTCCAACAGTACGTACGGATTCTCCATGAACTCCTCCTGATCCGGCAGTGGGCTTTGTACCCGATGTTTTGATCAATCATAAAAGATATGCTGCCGCCGGGCAATACCTGCCGGGAAAGGGGCCAGGGACATTTTATCTGCTTTTGTCGGCAACTCGGCATCGCCGATGCTTCGGCTCGTGTTACTCAGAGGATCACGCGGCGTGCCGCTTGGTAGTCCTTGTCGGCGCCGCAGTTCAATCCACAAGCAGATAGTACCTGTTAATTCTCGCCATTGTTTGTAACCATAGCACTTCTTCGAATTGAACTCACATTGCAGATGTTGATTTTTAACAAAATTATTATATTTTTAAAATTATCTATTTCAAAATAATTTCTCTACTTAGCCACATCGACTCTGCCCTGGCATCCGACTACCGTCATCAATGACTCGATAGAAATATAATAACTACATAGAAAATATTATTTTGATCGAACGAAAAAGTCATTTGCCTGCACCACGATTTCAAACCAATCTCTTCGCATAATCCGTGTTTCACTGCGAGAGCACGCATTGCAAATGGCATATTGCGCAACGTTGTCATGGTCCAGGCGCCAATTTTCTTTGAGATTCTACACGCATCTTTTCCATAGCATACGTCACGCAATAAGTGCATGCCATTTTCTATTTCCGCCCAATGGGCTCTGATTATTACTAGCATTTACTCATCAGTTGTATTGTTACGTTGAAGGCTAGAGATGTAATGCAAAAATTATGTATTTGTATTGTGTTTGGCTTTTGTTATGTTGTTCTTCGTTTTCTTTGAATTCTCATTATAATATTTTGATTTATTCTCAATATTTACATCGCTCAAACGCGGATCAAATTCATGACATTCACGTTTTACGGATACTACTTGCGCTGCGCTGGGAAAATCATTTGCATCGACGTTAGCGCGTATAATTCCCCGGCGTTCCATTCTCCAATGTTCTATTTCCCACTTGTTCATCACTTCTGGGGGGGAAGCCTCTTGCGGAAGCAAGAGGCGTGCATATTCAGAAACACCGCTCTGGTTTCCCTTTAGTCCAAATACATAATCACTATTATAACTCTATGTATAAGGCTTTGCACTTTTTTATGAAAATGCAATGAGTCAGCAGTATATATTGTTCCTGGCAATGGAGATGAGTTTTTAACAAGCTCTGACAAGGCTGGTATCTCGTTGCTGTTTGTGTTAATTCAATGAGAAATCTCCCGGATTTGCCGGGGGACCGACAAAGTTTGACTTATGCGGGAATAAGCTGAAGCCTCCCCCAGTGAGCTGCTCAAGGTGAGCACAGGAGAGGCTTCAATGAATAGCAAATCTAGCCTATGCCACACGAGGTGGGACTGCAAGTACCATATTGTCTGGATTCCCAAATATCGTCGGAAGGTTCCGTTCGGTAACATCCGGACATACTTGGGAGATGTCTTCTATAAGTTGGAAAGACAACGTGAAAGCGAAATATTTGAGGGGCACATTTTCAAGATCATGTTCATATGTACATAGTAATACCGCCAAAGTATTTTGTAGCGCAAGTTGTTGGCTTCATAAAAAAGAAAAAGTGCTGTCCATATAACCAGAGAAGTGTAGGACAGAACAAGAGGATACGCCGGTCAGATCTTCTGGGCGCGTGGATATTTCGTTTCAACCGTTGGTCGAGACGAAAAAGTGATTCGCGAATACATCCGTAAGCAAGAGCAGGAAGACAAGCGAATCGATCAGTTGAAATTCCGCCTTTAGGCAGTTCTTAAAGCCGCTTTGAGCGGCTCACAAACTCAACCCCCCGGCTTGGCCGGGGGGGGTAAGACTCATGTCTTCGCAGGTGAAATGCCCCTGCAGCCGACACACGCCGTTTTCGTTCTAATCGTAAAACGTAGCCTGACAGGCGTTAAGGCTCATCCTGAGACAGCCCAACAGTGAACGTGTATTACGAACAAACTCGCGCATATTATGTGTATCGATTGATGTTGCCGCATCAGATCCTGGGAAAGTTGATATTTAGGAATCAAAATAGCAAGAACCTCAATTTTTTATATTTTAAGCATGGCACTTTTTGAAATAAATATAGCTCCGTTTCACGTGTACTGTGTTCCAAGTCGCCATGACCGGCGGACACCCTGATGCATGAACCGGGCATATGCTGATCTATTCGTTGGTCGGCAATTCGCGATCTACGGAGCGTAGAATTGTGTTTACTGGTAAAGGGAGTCCTGCAATTCTTGTAGCTGCTTGTCCTGGCTTCAACGTGACCGGGAGCAGGAGTGCTTATGCACGATTCAAAAAAAGCTATGGACAGTACGACCGAATCAAGGTAACATCCAAGGAGCAGAAAAACAGGTTCAAGGGGAAGCACTCCGAATGCCAAATGCAGTGATTGTCGTCGTGGAAGACGACTGGGCCAACCAGCAGCTGTTTCAGATACTGCTCGAAGATTTCAACTATGTCGTGCTTGCCGCGGCCAATGGCCAGGAGCTGCTCGACATTCTCGAATCCCGGGACGTGGATCTGATCATTATGGACATTGCCATGCCGGTCATGAGCGGGCTCGAGGCGACCAAACGTATTCGCAGCATGGTCGACGCCAAGGCGGCGATTCCGATCATTGCCGTCTCCGCGCATTCCAGCCGTGACGACCGTCAGGTGTTCGAAGCGGCCGGCGTCAATGCCTTTTTCTCCAAACCCATTGCCATACCGCAACTGTTGAAGACGGTGGGTCAGCTCCTGCTGAAGCCGTGATGCGTTGACGGGGCTTCATCTCCTGCCCAGGGCGCGGTCATGCAATTGTACTCGGACATCGACGCGGCATCATGAAGAGCGCTAAGTCCACGTGCATTCTACTGCTGGGCATTCTCACCCTGTTCTTTTCCGCCTTGTTTCCGCCCTGGGACATCTTTACTCGCACGCCTGGCGGCGTGACGGAACTACCTTACGGCTATTCCTTTCTGTTCACCACGCCCCAGCCTGAAGGGTCGAACATTCTCATCAAGATCACGTTCTCCAGGCTGTTCGGGGACTGGCTCGTGCTGTTTGCGGGCTTCGGCCTGGCGCTATGGATCGAAAGCCGGCTCTCCCCATCTCCTCCGCGGCGTCCCGCGCCTGAGCCATCCGAAAAGGACTGACCGCTGCTACGGCCTGACGGCCTGGCGCGATGGTTATGGCGTCTTTGCCTTCGGAGCGGGCTGTCCGCTTCCGGACTTCGACGCGGCCCCCTGCGTGGCGGGCTTTGCTGTCGGCGTTGATGTGGATTTCGCCCCCGAGGACGCGTCCGGCGAGGCCTTCGCGTCGGCAGCCTTTCCCTGGGTCTTCGAAGAAGCAGGGGCCGCGGCGCCGTCCTTCTTTGTCGTGGAGGCCGGAGCCTTGCCCGGAGTTGTTGCTTTGCCCCCGGTTGCGGACTTGCCCGTCGACGGGGTCGGTCCGGCTGGGGCCTTGCCCTGTGCCGGGGTATCGCGTTTTCCCTCGCCGGCTTTTTGCGCCGGGTCTTTTGTCACCGTCTGGCCCTGGGTCTTGGCCTTGGGGTCCGCGGGCCTGGCCTGAGACGTGCCTGAGGGGCGGGTCGGGCCGGTCGCACGTTTTCCGTTCGTTGTCGGCGCTGAACGCGGCAAGGCGCTGACCGCCGCGGGATCGATGCGTTCCAGCGCGAAAAGCAGGGCCTCGCGGCCGGCAGGGTCTTTTTCCATGCTCCGGACCAGGGCGGGCACGGCATCGACGGCCAGAGGCCCGATGCGGCCCAGGGTTATGGCTGCTGTTCGTCGCACGCCGGCGTCTTTGTCCTCCAGCGAGCGGATCAAGGCCGGAATCGCCTCACGGGCGGCAGGCCCGAGCGCTCCCAGGCCAGCGGCAGCGCTTTTTCGGAGCGCGAGATTCTGCGCGCCAAGGGCCTGGATGAGCGCAGCGACGCCGTCGGGACCCGTCCGGCCGAGGGCGACGGCAGCGGCTTCGCGCAGCGCATCGTCGGGCGTGCGCTCGAACGTGGCGTACAGCGTTGGGAGCGCCTGCCGGGCATCCGGGCCGACATAGCCCAGGGCCTGGGCCGCGCTTCGGCGTACGCTCGATTCGGGATCCTGCAGCGCGTCGGTCAGGGCCGGGACGGCGTCTTTGGCCTCGGGGCCGGCCATTCCCAGGGCGGTCGCGGCCAGCGTACGCATATCGGCGCGCTGGTGCCGCAAGGTGCGGACAAGGGCTTCTGCTCCCGGCTTGCCGATCTTGCCCAGGGCATAGGCGGCCATGGTGCGGACGACTTCATTGGAGTCCTGCAGGGCGTCGGTCAATGCCGGAACGGCCGGGCTGGCTGCCTTGCCGATTTCTCCCAAGGCGTCGGCGGCGTTCCAGCGCACGGCAGCGCTGCGGTCTTCCAGGGCGTCGATCAGCGCCGGCACGGCCTCTTCAGCCCGGGGGCCGCACCGGCCCAGCGCCTCGGCCGCCTTTTCGCGTACCGCCTCGTCGCTGTTCCCCAGCGCCTTGATGAGCGCCGAGGCCGCAGCTTCGCCGATTCGGCCGAGCGAATAGGCTGCGTAGATGCGAACGGACTTCTCCTTGGCATCCAGGGCGTTGATCAGGGCGGGCACGGCCGGAGCGCCGATGCCGGCCAGGGCGATGGAGGCGGCATTGCCCAGCTCGGGGTTGCGCTCGCTCAACATGTCCAGGAGCATTGGCACCGCTGATTCCGCCGTGGGGCCGATTCTGCCCAGGGCGAAGGCCGCATGTTCGCGGGTGCGCAGATCCGTCCCGATCATACGGGACGAAAGCCAGGCCACCGCGGGCTCGCCGATCTGTCGCAAACCGGCCGCTGCCTGTTTCTGGGCCGCCTCGTCCCCGCCAAGCCGGTTGACCAGGGCCACGAAGGCTGGCTCGCCGATGCGCCCCAGCGCGTAGGCGACGGAGAGCCGGACGAATTCATCGTCGTCGCCCAGGGCCTCGAGCAGAGCGGGCAAGGCGGGCAGCGCGGACGGCCCCCACCCGGCCAGGGCGGTCGCTGCGCTCTGGCGTACCTTGGGCTGCGCGTCGCGCAGGGCCGTCTGCAAGCCTTCGAGCGCCAGCGGATGCCCGACCGACAGCTTGCCCAGCGCACCGGCGACGGCAATGCGTACGTCGAGATTCTCATCCCGCAACACGCGCAACAGCTCGGCAATGGTCTCCAATGCCCCGGGGCCGATCCGTCCCAGGGATACGGCGGCCGCAGCCCGGACCTCGGGCGCGTCGTCGTAGAGCAGGCGGGACATGGTCAGAGCGTATGTTGCCGCCTTCGGCCCCAGGGAGCCCAACGCGCCGACCGCAGCGCTCCTCACCAGGGCGTCATCGTCGTTAAGCGCCGCGCTCAGGGCCGGCAGGGCCGGAACGGCAGCCTCCCCGAGTGCCCCCAAGGCGTCGGCAGCAGCCTTGCGCTCGGCCCAATCCGTGCTGCCAAGCCTCGCCTGCAATGCCGCGACGTCCTGCGCTCCCGTTACCACGCCCGCGGCCGCAGCTCCGCCCGAACCGCCTTCCTGTGACGCGCTGTCCGGACCAGCAGCAAAGGCCGATATCGCGAAAAGGCTCAACGCAATAAGCGCGAATGCTTTCGTAGCGCGTAGAATGCATTTCATACAAAGCCTCTGGAGTACGCTGTGGTTACCCACTACGCTCGGGTCCGCTGCGTGTCCGCACAACGCGCAGGCTAAATAACCCTGTATCCCTATGGCGTCACTATTTCAACCATAAAGGACGAAATGGCCATGCCCTGACCCGACGCCGCACAACCCCCGTGGGCATGGCGACATTGCCGACAATCCGCTCCCCGCCTGTGTTGCCGGCTTGCTTGCTTCCCCTGTCGCGTGGCGATATGCTGCCTTCTTGCACGCGAATAGTTCGCGTGATGCACTGTTTTCGGCGATAATGGGGGGAGCCATTCGCGATTTATTGTTGATGAAAAATGAACAAATCTCGATCTGTGATCAGGATTGCATCGATCTTAGCCCGTTTTAGTCAGAACGCCATGATCATATCCTTTTCTCGCGGGCTTGACAATATAACAAGAGCAGGGCTGTCTGATGTGAATGGGTATGCCTTTCTCAAGAAATAGTGCATGGAGGCATAATGAAAACAGCTGTCCGGAATGGTCGGGTTCTCGACGTACATACGGGAACGTTTGCCGAGAAAACCATCGTCATCGAGGGCGATACGATCAGCGCGTTGCTGGGGCCTTCACTTCCCCCTGGCGACGACTGCGTCATCATCGACGCACAGGGCGCCTGCATCCTGCCTGGATTGATCGACGCGCACGTTCATGTGACATCGGCCACGGTCGATCTGGCCACGCCGCAGCTACCCATCACCTACGCAACCTGCTGCGCCGCGCGTCATCTCAAGGAAGCGTTGCACCGAGGCTTCACGACGCTGCGCGATGCCGGTGGCGCGGACTTCGGTCTGGCCATGGCCGTAGATGAGGACGTGGTGGAGGGGTCGCGTCTGTTCTATTGCGGGCGGGCATTGAGCCAGACGGGCGGGCACGGGGATTTTCGGGCCATGACCTATGACGGCGAATACGGGGCGCCCATGCAATCGGCGGCGTCCACGCTCGGGCAAGTCGTCGACGGGGTCACGGAGGTGCGCCGCGCGTGCAGGGCCGAGTTGCGAAAAGGTGCCTCGTTCATCAAGATCATGGCCTCGGGCGGCGTCGCGTCACTCGGAGACAAGATCACGGACACGCAGTTTTCGCACGAAGAGCTGGCCGCGATTGTGGAGGAGGCGAGATCCAGGAGCGTCTATGCTGCCGCGCACGCCTATTCGCCGAAGGCTATTCAGATTTGTCTGCAGCACGGGGTGACGTCCGTCGAGCACGGAAATCTGCTCGACGACGAAACAGCGATCATGATGCACGAAAAGGGCGCCTTTTTGATTCCGACGGTTATCACCTACGACGCCTTGTCTCGACGGGGAGCGGCGTTCGGTTTCCCTGCGGAAAGCATCGCCAAACTGGCGTTCGTACGGGAACAGGCGCTCGATGCCATAGTCACGGCCAGGAAACACCAGGTCCGCGTGGGATTCGGAACCGACCTGCTGGGGACGCTCTGGGAGGAGCAGTCCGGCGAATTCCTGATCCGCTCGTCCATCGAGCGGCCGATCGATACAATCCGTTCCGCGACGCTCATCAATGCCGAACTCATCAACGCAAAGGGCAGGCTCGGCGAACTGTCTCCCCATGCCTGGGCCGATCTTCTGATTGTCGCCGGGAATCCCGTCGACGACATCGCCCTGCTCGTGGACCCGAACAATATCAAACTGATCATGAAGGCAGGCAAGGTGTATAAGAATACCCTCTGATACGTGATACCCCGCCCTCGACGATCGCGTGGCAGGGATTGACAGGACGCAGGAGCGGTATTAAATGCTCTTTTGAGCAAAATACGGGAGGAAGGGATGCCACGGCCCCGGAAGTGTCGTCGGATCGAGCAGGAGCCGAGCATACGCTATTTCAAGCCGCGTGGTGTTCCGTTGACTGCACTGGCGGAAGTCTGTCTGCCGGTCGAGGGCCTGGAGGCCTTGCGGCTGGCGGATGTCGAAGGCGAGTCCATGGAGGCTGCCGCGCTCCGGATGCAGGTCTCGCGGCATACCTTCGGAAGGATACTGGCCGATGCGCGCGCAAAGGTGGCGGAGGCGCTGGTGTACGGCCGGGCCTTGCGCATTGAGGGTGGTGATTATGCCCTCAGGACGGACGAACAGGAAGCCGGCGCCGACGGACCGGCAGACGGGGGAGCGATGACAAAGGTTGCGGTAACGAGCGAAGGCCCGACCCTGGACGACCGCGTTGATCCGCGTTTCGGGCGGGCGGGCGGTTTCGTGGTTGTGGACACGGAAAGCATGGAGCACGCATACGTGGACAATGGCGCGTCGCAGGCCATGGCCCAGGGGGCGGGCATTCAGGCGGCGGAGCGCGTCGCCGCCTCCGGAGTCGGGGTCGTGCTGACGGGCTATGTCGGCCCGAAGGCCTTTACGGCCCTGGCCGCGGCCGGCATCCGCGTAGGTCAGGATCTGGACGGTCTGACCGTGCGCGAGGCCGTGGAGCGGTACAAGGCCGGACAGGTCGTCCTTGCCGACAAACCCAACAAGTAGGATTGCGATGATTGTTTCCGTTGCCAGCGGCAAAGGGGGGACCGGCAAGACCACGGTCTCGGCCGCGCTCGTGTCGGTCTGGGACCGGCCGTTCGTGGCCGTGGATCTCGACGTGGAGGAGCCGAATCTGCACCTGTTTCTCAGGCCCGAGGTTCGCGCTCGGGACACGGTGTTTATGGAGGTTCCGGTCGCGGACAGCGCTGCCTGTACGCTGTGCCGCGCGTGCGTGGAGTTGTGCCAGTTCAAGGCCATTGCCATCATGGGCACGACGCTGATGCTGTTTCCCGAGATGTGCCACGGCTGCGGCGGGTGTCTGGCAATCTGCCCGGCAGGTGCGCTGTCGCCGGGGTCCAGGGAACTGGGTGAATTGGTGTCCGGTCGGGCCGGTCAGGCCGAGTGGCTCATGGGGCTGTTGCGCGTGGGCGAGGCCATGAGCCCGCCCCTGATGCGCGAGGCAAAGAGCAGGCTGGCCGGGATGCTGGCCGCGGAGGCGCGTGACGCGATCATCGACGCCCCGCCCGGCGTCAGCTGCCCGGCCGTGAGCGCCGTGCTCGACAGCGACGTCATTCTGCTGGTCACCGAGCCGACGCCCTTCGGCTATTACGATTTTTCCCTGGCCGTCGAGGCCTTCGCCCCGCTGGGCAAGCCCATGGCCGCGGTCATCAACCGTGCCGGCATTGGCGACGACGCGGTCAAGCGCTTCTGCCAGGAGCGCGGACTGCCGATCCTGGCGGAAATTCCCTACGACCGGGACATTGCCCAAGCGTATGCCAGGGGCGAGCTGGTCACGACGGCGAGCCCCGAACTGCGGCAGGTTTTCTGTTCGCTACGCGACGGGCTGCGTTCTCTGCTCCAGGAGGTGGCTGCCCATGCGTGAGAACGTTGTCATCAGCGGCAAGGGCGGCACCGGCAAAACCTCGCTGACCGCCGCCTTCGCTCAGCTGGCCACGAATGCGGTGCTCTGCGACCTCGATGTCGATGCCCCGGATCTGCATATTCTCCTGTCGCCGCGGCACGTGCGCGAGGAGGAATTCTGGTCCGGGCACGAGGCGATCATCGACGCGGCCGCCTGTACGGCCTGCGGCGAGTGCGCGCGCCGCTGCCGGTACGGGGCAGTCCGCGAGCAGGAGGGCGCGTATTGTATCGACGCGTTGCGCTGCGAGGGGTGCAAGGTCTGCGTAACCTTTTGTCCGGCCGGGGCGATTGCCTTTCCGGAGCGACGCTGCGGCGACTGGTACGTGAGCGAGACGCGCTTCGGCACCATGGTCCACGCCCAGCTCTACCCCGGGCAGGAGAATTCCGGCCGGCTGGTGACCCTGCTGAAGCAGGAGGCGCGCAGGCTCGCCGAGGCGCAGGGGCGCACGCTCATTCTGTGCGACGGGGCGCCGGGCATCGGCTGCCCGGTCATCAGCTCGCTCGCCGGGACGAAGCTGGCCGTCATCGTCACCGAGCCCACGCCCTCGGGGCGGCACGATCTGGAGCGCGTGGCCGCCCTGTGCGACCATTTCCGGATAAAGGTGGGCGTGCTCGTGAACAAATGCGATCTGAACCCGACGGAGGCCGCCGCCATTCAGGCCCTGTGCCAGGAGCGAGGGTACGTGCATCTGGGCGATCTGCCCCATGATCCCCTGGTGACGCAGGCCATGGTGCAGCGCAAGGCGGTTACCGAAATTTCCGACGCGTCTTTCGGCCAGGCGGTGCGTGCGATCTGGAAGCGGATCGAGGCCCTGGCCGGCGTATAACCGTGTCATTGTCATCAACCAGAAAGGAGATAGCTGTGGAAACCTTACGTCTTGCCGTGCCGTCGGCACATCCCGGAGGACTCGAGGCGCAGGTCGGCGCGCATTTCGGGCATTGCGACGTGTATACCATCGTGGAAGTTCAGGACGGCGCCGTGGTGTCCGTTGGGACGTTGCCGAACATGCCGCATCAGCAGGGCGGGTGCATGGCCCCGGTCAATCACCTGTCGCAGAACGGCGTCCAGGCGCTTATTGCCGGCGGCATGGGCATGAGACCCTTGATGGGTTTCAAGCAGGTGGGGATCGACGTGTATTACGGCGCCGAGGCCCCGAGCGTGGGCGCGGCGGTCCAGGCCTTTCTCCAGGGGCAGCTGCCGCCTTTTTCGACCGAATTCACCTGTGGCGGCGGCCGGTAGGGACAGTGCCCCTGGCAGGGGCGCCGGGATGCCGTGCGGGCGGCCTGCGACGGCCGCAAGGGAGTGGTCCTATGCCGATTTATGAAGTGCGCTGTCGGGTCTGTGGGCAGGTTGGTGAGGCGTTGCAGTTGCAGCAGGGTGAAGACCTGGTCTGTCCGGCCTGCGGCGCTCGGGATGTGGAGCGGCTCATGTCCGCGCCGAGCGATCTCACCGGCCGGACGCCTCAGGCCGTCCCGGGTCCGCGCGACCGCGCGTGTTGTGGCGCCACGCCGTCGACCGCGGGCTGCGCCGGTCCGGGGTCCTGCTGCGGAAAGGCCTACAGCCGGTAATATTCGTCCGTATCAAGGAGGCATGACGTGCGTATACTGCTTGTCAGCTCGCGGCCAGCGTCGTTGCAGGCCTTTACAGTGGAATTGAGGAAGACGCCGGGCCTGGTCCTGGAGCAGGTCGGCAGCGGTGAAGAGGCCCTGGCGAAATGCCGGGCCGAGGCGCCCGACCTGGTGCTCATCGACGACGCACCGGCGGGCTGTACCTCGCTCGGGCTGGTGCAGTCGGTGCTGGAGACGAACGCCATGATTTCGACCGCCGTGGTGTCTCCGCTTTCTGAGGCGGAGTTCCATGAGCGTAGCGAAGGCCTGGGCGTATTGACCCCGCTTCCGATGGAGCCGGGGCCTGAGGATGCGCGGATGCTGGTATCCCGCCTGCGCGGGGTTCTGGGCTTGAGTTGAGCGGCGGGCAGGCCTGCCGCCCCTGGGACCTGGCGCCCGGATACGTCAGGAAAGGATAGTCAGGTGGAAAAGATACTCATCGTCGGGTGCAAGAAGGCCATGGACGACGTCTGTATCGGGTGCTCGCGCTGTCTCGTCGGCTTTAACCGCCGGGCCGGGAAATTTGCCGACTATGCCCCTGGCGAGGCCGAGGTCATCGGGTTGATCAACTGCGGCGATTGCCCCGGCGCGGGAATCGTTACGCGGCTGGCCCAGGTGAAACTGTGGAACGCGCCCATGAACGAAAAACCGACGGTAATCCACATCGGCCCGTGCCTTGTGGACCACTGCCCCCATGCGGCGACGATCATCGGCAAGATCAGAAAAAAGGCTGGCATCCCGGTCGTCGAAGGCACGCACCCCTATATCCCGGCCGACATATTCGCCTGAGCCTTACCTGCCTCGCGGCGCCCGGCTGCAAACCAGGCCAGGCGCCGCGGGTGCTCTCACGAAGAAAGTCCGTTAGGAGAAGTAACATTGAGGACGACGCCCACCCTGGCGCTACGCTTCGCGGGGGACCATTCTCTTACAATGTTCATTTCGAGTGTGAACCGGGCATTGTAAGGCATGAAAACAGCCTGTTTTGGGGCTTGTCATGCATGAATTCAGGGTGTTGATTTGGTCCGGCCATAACTGAGACCCCAACTGACAACTCAGTAATAAGCACCGGCCCGGAATTCATTCTTCATCAATTCATGCTGGATGTAGTTAATAAATCCTAGGTTTGACAAATGTTCAAAAGTTGATCTTGGGCTTGTTTTAAAATGTGATGCCAATTCTTCAATTGCTTTAATATTGTCAATGTCCAAAGACAATGATTCGATTTGTTTTTCAACAGAATCTCGCGGCATTAAAAGCATCGCCGCAAATGCGTTTGCTCTTTTTTCCAATTCAATTGCTGCCCATGGACCACTAACTATTGCCAATGACCTTCCGTGTTGTCGATCATGGAGTATATGGCAAAGCTCGTGCGCCAATGTAAAGCGAAAACCTTCATATCCTTGGTTAAAACGACAATTTAAGTTGACTGCGACCATTGGTTGCAGATCTCTAAGGACCACAGTAATAGCACGAATGTTTGTATCATTCAATTCAATAGTTTGCTGATGTATGTTGAAGTCTTTATAGATGACATCTATATCCGTTATGGTGTCAACTTCTTTTCCAATTTCATCCAGAAAATTTTCAGCCAAGCCGTAGCCATCTTCTGCTGGAGAGACAGAAAAGTTAATTCTTGAGCCACTTGTAATATTGAAATCAATTTCATTCCTACTGCTTTTTAATGCATTTTCAAGCCATCGCAAAATGATCTCAACATCTTTGCGGTCAATCCTAGGAGACACAGCTCCGAACATTAGTTTTATTGGAGATAATTCTTCAACAAACAATGAATTTTCTATATTATTATGAAGGACTTTATAAACTCTTTCAAATTTTTCAATAAGGTTCTCCACCCAAGAAATTTCTGAAACCCAGCGCAACCTTTCTCCAAGAGATGTGCTGGGTATCCTGGCAACACTCTGAGCAAATTCGGCAATCTCCTCAGAAGCAGGACACTTTGTTTGCAAAAGCTCAAGTGCCTTTGTTAATGCCTCATGCAGATGAGGTGCCACTTCCGATATAGGCATTATTCGTGCCCCTGGTTTTGCAAGACAATACTCTTCTGGCATCCCAGGCCACTTGCTGTCCCCCCATGATAATTCTATGTCATTGTCAAATCTGCGAATAAAGATATCCGGGAAAAGTCCCCCGGCAGAAGATTCACGAAGAGCATGCCTCTTCCACCATTTTTGCCATTTACCAAATTGCTTCAAACCCTTATGAGATTCAATATCGCACAACACAGACTCATACTGCCCATAAACATTATATGCTGTATTAGGGTTGCCGTTTGTGTCTACACTTTCTGGAAATTTAATTTCATGAAACAACGGGTTCCAATTGTCCGCAAACCAACGAAACAATGGAAGCAAATACCATGTCACAGAATCAATAACAACCTTTTGTCTTCCATTCTTAGTCTCAATAGTTCCAACGCTTTCACACAGATTTAAAGAGTTGACATATATACGAAAGCAGCCCCAGGAGGCAGACATCACGCCAGAAACACCTTCCCCTTCATCAGGATCATCGCAAAATCTAAACTGGAAGGAGAACTTGTCGATATCTCCAAAGGTATGCCATTCTTCCATTGGAAATGTCCTTAAATTTTACGCAGCTTTTTTATCATTCTATTTGTGATACTGCCATTTTCAAGCCATATTTTTAGTATATCGGCTGGAACTTTAGCAATCCCCACAGGATAACCATGCCAATTGTTGCCACTTTTATCCGATTGCCCCTCGTAAGGGATACCATTGAAAATAGCGTATCGTTGATTGCCATACGGAATACTTCCGTCAAGCAACTCCTGGGCATGTGGCTTGACTTCATTTGGACATAAAGCTCCCCGTTTACCAGGTTGCCATGGGTCTCTATGCTTGGAATTGCTAACATAATGCACAGTTTGCCTCCTGGAAGTTTTTTGACGAAGTTCTCTAAAAACTTACTACATCTCTCTTGGTGAAGATGCTCATGGTGAACAGTAACGGCGGGGGGGCGGGTCGAGCGGGCATGGACCAAGCTAACATGCTGATCCAAAAAGCAAAATTCTAAAAACATGCATGGTTCCCCCCCTGTTTTGGGGTTTAACATGCCTGAATTCAAGATATTGACCCGGTCCGACCTTAACTGAACAACTGACATACGGCATTGGGTCGATCATCTCGTCCAGAAAATCGTAGTCCATGCAGGCTCCCTTTTGGTTCCGACGCCTGCGCTGTGATTGAGCCGACGCACGGCGGCGGGGCGTGGATGATGTGTAGCACTATTCCGGGCGCGGAACAAGAGCATGTTGCGCCGGCGCGAGGTAGAGAACGAGGAAGAGACGCGCTTGACACGCGCACGCAAAAGCGCAATGCGTGGGGTGTAGAGGGGGATTTATGAAGCTTGGCGTGCTCACGCAGCAGGACAAAGACCGGATACGCGCGACGCTTGGGGAGGCGCTCCAAGAGCGGGACGAGGCGCTCGCAGCCTGTCTCTTTGGCTCGGCCGCGTCGAGCGAGCCGGTGGTGAACGACGTCGATGTGCTGGTGCTCCTGCGTGAGCCGGATTCCCCCCGGGCTCTGTTGCAGTTGCTCGAACTCGAAGTGTTTCTGGCGGAACGGTTGGGGATATCTTCGGACCTGCTCGATCTGATCCCGTTCGACCTGCGCTGTGTGGAGCCGGCTGTCCTGCACGACGCGCTCGAGACCGGCGTCCTGCTGAAATGCGCGGACGAGGAGGCGCTGACCGACGCGATCGAGGCGCTCTCCCACTATTTCCTGGAGAACGAAAGCGTATTGCGGCGACAAGTGATCCTCCGGCGGGAGATGTTCGCGTGATCGATCCGCGTCGTCTCGAATTGTACCTCGAAACGCTGCGCCGGGAGATGGATACCGTGCAACAAGCGCTGGAGATGCCGGACGAGACGATACAAGCCATGCCGCTTGCCCTGCGTGGGCTGAAATACTCCATGATCGTCATCGCGGAAGTCATCGCCGAGACCTGTCAGCATATTCTCGCCAAACAGCATAAAACCTCGGTGTCGGGCTTCAGCGAGACCCTGGCCAAGGCAGCTGCGCGCGGCGTCTTCAGCCAGGAGTTGTACGAACGGTTATTGCCTTTCCTCCATTTCAGAAATCTGCTCGTACACGGATATTGGAAAGTGGACGACGCGCAGTTTCTTCGGAATTTGCGCCATGGAATAGCTGATTTCTCCGCGTTTGCGACGAGCATCGAACAGCAGTATATCCCTGCCTCCCCTCCGACGTCGACGTCCCCTCGCGATTGATCGCGCTTTTTCGTTTCATAGTCGTCCAGATTCCCTGTCATTTCGTGTCGCAGGGGCCTCAGCACACGGGGTCATAGGGGGTCGGACCAGGCTGACATACTTATTCAAAAAG
>CAZGAH010000022.1:54108-54344 GCA_964523295.1 uncultured Desulfovibrionaceae bacterium
AAGTAACATGCCAGAAATATACATGATCCCCCCCCCTCGGGCCGGAAGATTTGCCGGCTATGCCCCTGGCGAGGCCGAGGTCATCGGGTTGGTCAACTGCGGCGATTGCCCCGGCGCGGGGATCGTCACGCGGCTGGCCCAGGTGAAGCTGTGGAACGCGCCCATGAACGAAAAGCCGACAGTAATCCACATCGGCCCGTGCCTTGTGGACCACTGCCCCCATGCGGCGACGATCA
>CAZGAH010000023.1:0-10486 GCA_964523295.1 uncultured Desulfovibrionaceae bacterium
GAGGCCTTGGTCTATCGTACAGTGGGAGTTGCAGTCGATGAAGACGAATTGTACATGATTCGGCGGAGAATTATGGAGATTTCATAACTCAATATCTATCATTCAAATAATTCAGGCAGTCACCCGATTTTCAACCCGCGGCGTCCTCCGTTCACGTTTTTGCAAGAAAAATTTTAAATTTCTGTCAAATCCATTCGGTTTCGCCTGACGAGCGTGATAGCATCAGGCACTAACAGGCTTTGGCTCAAGGCGGATTGATTCTAACGATGCACTTCTTGTCGCCGGACGTAAAAAGCAAAACCTGAAATTGATGACTAACGATGCCGACTTTCAAGTTGGCGGCATTGAGGTGCTGACAACCAACCCCAGACTACGGAGAGTATGTCCGTAAGGGATTCACGGAGAATCAGCATGTTGACAATACAGCACCCTCCACAACTCCCCTGCAAGGTCAGCGAAGCGCAGTCCCTGTGGGTGGGGGGCAGACGGTGTGTCGTGTCTGGTTGCCGAACCGGAACGCGATGGCGCGCGTGCTCCGGACAAGGGCTGGAAACGGACTTGAAAGAACGGCACGGGTTGGGCTAATGTCCATCCGGACACGCGAAGGAGAAAGCTCATGAGACCATTTCCGGCCGGCCTGCGCCTGCTTTTCATCCTGCTGCTCTGCGCGGCGTGCTGCGCAAGCGGCTGCGCGCCGACGCATTCGCTGCCGCAGCCTCATCTCGTCACCGAGCCGGCTGCGACGCCGGGTGCCGTACGTACGGCCCGCTGGGACATCGCCGCACTGGGCTACCAATACCTCGGCCAGGGGCTGGATTACCAGTCGGCCGGGCTGGCGCCGGTGTTTCTGGTCTTCAAGAACCACAGCCAGGAGCAGCCGCAGGTTCTGGTGGAAGAAGTCCGGGGCCTGGGGCGAGGGGAGTATCTGCCCTATTCCATCGAAGAGGCCTGCCGGCTGGTGTACGCCTCCAACGTTTTCGAGGTCGCGGCCGGCGACGCCGCGCGCAACGGCGCCATCGGCGCGGCCGTCGGCGCGGGCCTGGGGGCACTGATCGGCCTGCTGACCGGCGGCAACGACGCGATTTGGCAGGGCGCGCTTATCGGCGGGGCCATTGGCGGCGTTGGCGGCGCCGTAACCTCGATACCCGAGGCCAAGGCCCAGCTCCGCGAGGCCACGCGCCAGGAACTCTACTACTACGCCTGGCGCGAAGAACCGCTGCCGCCGCAGTACACGCGCTCCGGCTACATCTACCTGCCCGGCAATGTCGGCATCGAGCGCATCCGGCTCACGGTCCGCTCCGCCGGCAAAGTGGAAACCTTCGAGGTGCCGATAGCCCGGCCGGCGCCCGGGGCAGCGCAGCGCTGATGCGCGGTCCCGATCTCGTTCCCCTTCGTCAACCCTGTCTCCATCGAGGATACGCATGATTTATGTCGTGACCAGACACTGCACGGAATGTCCCTTCCTGACCGAGAGCGAGGGCGTTAAGATCTGCAACGCGTCGATGCCGCCAAAGCGTCCCGTCGGCAAGGAACCGGCCAAGGCCGAACGGCCGTCCTGGTGCGTCCTGCGCCGGGAAAAGGTCATCGTCTCGGAAGGCTCCTGACCCGTCCTGCCTGTCCGAAACCGTTCTCACAACAGCTCATCCATGGCGGGCCCTCTCCTGGCGCCGGTCCGTCGCCGACCTCAACCACAGGAACCGATGGCTATGAACCCGTCCGATGACGCGACCCAGCAATTTCTGGACAGCCTGCCGGAGATACTTCCCGACCAGCGCTTCCGCTTCGGCTGTCACCCCGGTGTGGCCTGCTTCAACGCCTGCTGCGCCGAACTCGAGCTTATGCTTACGCCCTACGACGCGCTGCGACTGCGGCGCAGCCTGGATATGGACAGCGAGTCCTTTCTGAAGATGCATTGCCGGGTGGGAGTGTTCCCGGACACCGGCTTTCCCTCGCTGCACCTGAACATGGTCCGGGCGCCGAATTCGCCGTGTCCTTTTGTCTCCGAGGCCGGGTGTACGGTCTACCCCGACCGGCCGGGCGCCTGCCGCATGTACCCTATTGGCCGTGCCACGCGCATGGCCCGACAGGACGAAACGCCGGGCGCCATGTACGAGCAGTTCTTTCTGGTCCGCGAGCCGCACTGTCACGGCTTCAGCGAAACCACGGAATGGACGGTGGCCGAATGGACGGCGGATCAGGGCCTGGAAAGTTACAATCGCGTCAATGACCGCTATTCCGCGCTGATGGCCAGGCAAAAGGCCCTGAACAAGCCCATTCCCATTCGCCAGGCCAACATGGCCCTGCTGGCCCTGTACCAGCCGGACCGTTTCCAGGCCTTTTTGCGCGAAACGAAAATGTTCAACCGCGTCCCGGTGCCGGCGGAGGAGCAGGAGGCCATCCTGCACGACGAGGAAGCCTGCCTCGACTTCGCCTGCGACTGGCTGGAAATGGTCATCTTCAACGACAACGCGCGACTCTCTCCCCGATGAGCCCGGCCGACATCCCGTTGCAGCATCCGGCCGTTTTCGAGCTTGACGGGCTGTGCGCCCGGCTCTCGTCGCTGCGTACCGGCAAGCGCGTGGTCTTTACCAACGGCTGCTTCGATATCCTGCATCCGGGCCATGCGGATCTGCTGGCCCGGGCGCGTGCCCTGGGCGACCTGCTCGTGGTGGGCGTCAACAGCGACGAATCCGTGCGTCGTCTGAACAAAGGACCGGGCCGACCGATCAACCCGCTGCCGCTGCGCGCCTTTCTGCTGGCCCATCTGCGCAGCGTCGATTATGTGGTACCCTTTTCCGAGGACACCCCTTTCGAGCTGATCCGGGCCTTGCAGCCCGACGTTCTGGTCAAAGGGGGCGACTGGCCCGTGGAACGCATCGTCGGCCGGGAGCTTGTCGAGGCCGGCGGAGGCACGGTATGCAGCCTGCCCCTGCTGCCGGGCTTTTCTACGAGCGCGCTCATCGCCCGTATTCGCGGCGAAAGCCTCTGAGGCGCGCAGGATGTCGGTCAGCGAGGGGCGCGGCACATGCAACAGCCCGGGAAAGAGAATGCCTTGACGCATCGCTCTGTCCCGGGCTGCCGCACTGGGAGGAATTGACGAAAACTCAGCTTCGTTTGCTCATGAATGTGCTGATCATGGGTGTGCGCCGGGCAGCCTTGCCATAGCCTTCGAGCCGTTTGCCTTCGCTGCGCGTGCGCAGTAACTCACGCCTCACGGAGTCGTGCAGCTGTCGGGCCTCGACGGTCAGCCGTCCCTGGAGCGACTGCAACTGCTCGAGCTTGCCCTGCAGCACCTCGAGTTCGACTCCGGCGCTGTTTTCAAAGGCCCGTGACATCAGGCTGGATCGGTCGTTGGCCATGAGGCCGGCCTCATCGATCTGTCCTGCCGTCAGCAGTGCAAGTTCGCGTTCACCCAGGGCCAGGGCCTCGTCCAGCAGACTCAGGCTGTTGCTGCCCATGACGTTCACCTCTTGGAAGTTTCGCGGATATCTTCCCTGATCTTGGCGATGACTTTCTTCCACTTCGCCGTGGTCGGAACGAACTCGTATTCGAGAATGTCGGCGAGCAGAATCCAGTCTTCGTTTTCCATGACTTCACTCATTTCCGAGAACAGGCTGGAAATTTCTTCCACCGCTTCGTTGAACTCGGCGTGGTTTCTCAGGGAGAATTCGTTACGCAGCACGCCGATCATGGCCAGAAAATCACGCGTAACGTCGAGCAGATCCTGGTAGACCTCGAGCGCCTCGCTGTCGTCGGCCTGGCGGAACAACTCGGCAACGTGCTTTCCCCCCTCGTGCATCAACCGGATGACCTTGTAGAGTTCGCGGGTGATGTTGACGGCCATGTCGTGCATCGGCATGGAAATAATTTCTACCTTGCCGAAGGAACTGGAAATGATGTCCTCGGCCTGATGCGGATAGATCTCACTGAAATTCTCGTTGTCCACGATGACATCGGTGACGACGCGGTTGTCCAGGCTGCCGTCTTCCATGACTTTCACCAGGAGTTCTTCGAGGTTTCCAAAGTTGTTCACTTTCAATCCTGTTGTCCGCCCATCGATAATGATCATTGTTCTGACTCCCTGTGCCTGAGTGTTGCTGTCGAAGCTGAGTGACAATGCCTGATGCAAACGGTTATTCACGAATCGTGCCAAAGCCGGGCAACGACGACTCCTGGCTATCTTGCCATTTGCAAAACTGAGGCCAATTGCGCCAGAGCTGCCGGATTGCGCAATCGCCCCGGGTGTCGGGTGGGCCAAGGGATTATTTCGGAGGAGGCTGGTCGGCCTGGCCGAGGAACTCGAGCCAGGACGTTGTCAGGGCCTGGTAACGATCGATGAGCGGCAGGAAGGTTTCCAGCTGACGACCGGCTTCCTGCGATTCGCTGAGCCAGAGGTGTCCGAGCACGGCCAGACGCTCGTCTGCGTCCCACAGCCCTTGCAAGCGCTGCCACGAGGCCATGAACTTCTGTTTGAGCGGCTCGATGCGTGCCCCTGCCAGCAGAGCCTGGCCCTGGCCGGCCAGCAGGGTCAACAGCTTGCGCGAGTCGTCCAGCGTGCGCGAGACGGACGCGCGGAAACCGGCCCCGAACGCAAAGGACGGCGGCGCAGGGATGGGCGTACGGTCAAGAAAATGACGATAGATGTGCCGCTGCAGCCGGATCCACTGCGTCCGCTCTTCCTGCTCGTGCCCGGAGAGGGATTCCAGGCCCATGAACTGGTCTTCCTCCACGCGCGTGCGCCATATCCGGGCGTCCCCGGTCGCGCAGCCGCGCCCCTCCGTTACGCCGAGCAGGGTCTGGACCGCCTGCAGCACGGTCTCGGGGGCGATGCGGCGGCGGCAGCGCTCCTGGTAGGCGCAGGGGCGGCTGAAGGAGCACGGGTGGCAGTCCAGATCGGGCTCCAGGCAAATATTGCCGGGTTGGTACGGCCCCGTATCCCAGGGCTGGGCCGTGGCGAGAAAGATGCCGACCACGGGCCGGCCCAGCCCGGCCGCCAGGTGCATGGTCCCGGTGTCGTTGCTCACCAGCAGCCGGACCTGGCTGAGCACTGCGGCCAGCTCGGGCAGGGAGGTCCGCCCGGTCAGATCGAGCCCCGGAGCTCCGGCTGCCAGATAGCGGGCAGCCAGTTCGCGCTCGCTGTCACTGCCCAGCAGCACGGGAGTGAGCCCGGCCTGGTCCAGCAACCGCCCCAGCGCGGCAAAGTGCTCCAGCGGCCAGCGTCGGCGGTTTTCGCTGGCCCCGAGCTGGAATCCGACCAGCCCGCGGCTGGCCGGCGCCGGGCCTGCCTGCGCAAGCAAGGCCCTGGCCTGTTCCCTGCGCTCCGCGTCGGGCTGGCGCAGGGCAAAGGGCCGGGGACCGGAGCCGAGTTCGCAGGCCTTCCAGAACAGATCGACCAGATTGAAGGGGCTCAGGCCGCGGTAGCGGGACGAGGCCAGCAGAAAGGCGACCCAGGAGTTCGAGCTCAGGCCGAAGCCAAGCTCATCGAGTAAAAACCCCTGGCAGCGCGGCGTCTGAGCGTTGGCGGAGAGACTGCTCTCGGCCAGGGCCCGAGCCAGAAGTCTGACGCTGAGCGTTGCCGTCAGGTTGGTTACCGGATCCGGCGCGCGCGTTGTCACTATCTGCCGCCCCCAGGTCACGAGCTCGGCGGATGCCGCGCGCCAGTCCCGTTCCAGCGCAGCCAGCAACCGCGCACCCGGCAGGCTGTGGACGCAGTCCAGGTCCTGCAACAGGGCCGCGGCCCCGGAGAAGTTGTCCAGGCAGACCAGCCCCACGGAATTGCCCGCGGCAGCCAGCCCGGAAATGGCCGGCTGGGTCTGCAGCAGGTCGCCGAAGCGGGTCAGATTCAGGATCAGCGTATGCATGACCGTCCATTCCGCCCGGGGCCGATCCGGGCAAGGCGCGCAGGCAACATCGGTGCCAGGGTCAGGCCGCGTGCCTTACTGATTGCCGAGATGCAGCGCGTAGGCGATACGATTCTCGTCCTTGCTCAGGGTGACCATAAACACCGCGTTGTCCTTCATGAACTGCAACGCCCCGCCGTCTTCCTGCTCCGCCTCCATGACTTTTTTCCAGCCCTTGTCGGTGAACACCTTTTTGTAGAACTCCAGAACGGCCGGGATGGTGGACTCTACTTCGACCATGGCCGTCGCACCCTGCTCCATGGTCATGGCCTGCACGACCTTGGAGCCGGGAACCAGGGGGATGTCCTTGAGCGCGTCGGGCAAGGACACATCGGCCAGACAGATCGATGCGCAAAGCAGCAGCGCGGACAATACGGTGAGCAGCAATGATTTTTTCAGCATGTGAGTTCTCCTCGCAATCAGGGTTTCGAGGCCGACACCGCACCCGGCGGCCGCTCCGGCCTCATGCGTTGGACACATTCGCAACCCCTGTAGCAGGAAACCCCACCCTGTGGAAGGGGGCAACCGGGCCTCCAGCCACAGCAATGCCGCCCGTTGCGTTGCGTTGCGCTGCCGGCGCAACGGAGTACATCGTCCCCGTTACGCCGAATCTGCATCGTTGTCGGATTTGGTTCCGTCCCCCCCCGCCGTAGGCGCCTGCCTCCGTTCGCTATCCAGCCCTGAGATTCGGAGCAGGTTATTTCGAACAAATCAAACAGGCTGCAAAAAAGCTGAACACAAAAACGCGCAGCTCGGCATGCTTCCGCAAACCCCGATCCGATCGGTTCAGAACACTCCGAAACAAACCTGGGATGACGTGGTTGTTTCGAGGGGTTACATTTCTAACAGACCGAACCGGCGAAGCGCGGGGTTTCCGTGTCCCAGGACTGCACAACCTCACGTCCTTTCGCATAACGGAAATCGCAACATGCATCACCCTGCGCGATGGTGTGGACTCTGCGCAGGCCGGTTCCCTGGTAGCGGGACAGGGTAAAGTCGTTGAGGCAGAAGTACGGTGCCACGACCGTTTCTCCATGCGCGCGAAACAGTTGCACGGCTCCGCATTGACTGTAGTCGTGGCCTGCGTCGAAGTCTTTGCCGTTGCCGAAGACCACGCGCGCTACCCAGTCGTCCGGATAGCGGCGTTGTTGGGTCTGCTGCGCCCACTCGCGCAGGAAGGTGTAATTTTTTTCCGCAAAATAGGCCTCGCCCTGTTGGCGCAGGGTTTGGGCGGGCGTCGCGGCGAGGTCTTGCTCGAAGAGGTCGTAGAGCAGGCGGCCGGCGACCGCAGGAGGCTGTCCGCGATCCTTGAGCGACTGGGAGAAGGCGATGAGCCAGGCGGCCTGAAAGAGGTTCTCGTAGTTTCGATTCGCTGCGCCGCCGACGTCCGGCAGAACCGGCAAAAGCGCCTCGTAACGCAGGGCGGACTCCCCGGCGGTTTTACGGGCCATCGTTTCGCCGAGGATTGGAGTCAGTAACCGCGTGATATCTGGCAGCATCGCCCGGAATTCCAGAACGCGACGCGCCCGTTCCTCCGCATCAACACCAGCGGCCGCCAAAAGCGGAGTGGGGACAAAAAGACTGCATCCAACGACCAAACCGGCCTTGAGAAAACCCCGACGAGACAACAAACATTGCTGGCAGATCATAACTGGCTCAATGGCGTGAAGCCCGGCTTATGTTGTAACGTCTTGCGTTTTCGCAATATACAAGAGCGGTCCGGCTGACAAGCGTTCATCCTCGTTCTTGACTGTCCGTATCGATAGACGCTATACTGATACAGATTTTGCGCAGGACTGCCCCTTCGGCGTCGCCAGGGGGCCGGGATCGGCAGAGCGCTTTTGCAGGAACAGCCTCGAGCCGATCGCTACAAACCGTCCACCGCGCACGCTGGTTGCGGGACATTGCGACTGCTGGGGGGCAGCCACGACGACGCTTGCTGTCCGTTCGGACAGGCCTTCCTCCATTACGCACGCTCTCGACTACCCGGACAACGTGGCTTCGTATAGTGGTACAGCTTCATTTGTACGGTGTGCAACGTCTACTCGTTGAGGGCTTCGGTTCGCCGGGGTTATTCGACGCAGGTGCAGCATGGATGCGGAACGATCGATGTATATCGTCGGGATAGGGGCCTCGGCAGGCGGGCTGGAGGCGTTGGAGGCTTTTTTCAATGCCATGCCTGCGGACTGCACTATGGCGTTCGTGGTCATCCAGCATCTTTCTCCGGATTTCAGGAGTCTGATGGGCGAGATTCTGGCCAGGCAGACCAGCATCCCCATTCACCGCGTTGAGGATGGCATGACGATCTCTCCCGGCAATATCTATCTCATTCCACCGAAAAAAGAGATGACGATTCAAGGGGGAAGGCTCTTCCTGAACGACAAGGATCCCTCGCGGCCGCTGGAAATGCCGATCGACATCTTTTTCCGCTCCCTGGCGCAGGAAGCGGGAGAAAAAGGCGTTGGCGTGATCCTTTCCGGCACGGGCACGGACGGTTCCCGGGGTGTCCGGGCCATCCACGAGTCCGGGGGGCTGGTGCTGGCGCAGTCGCCGGACACGGCCAAATTCGACGGCATGCCGCGCAGCGCCCTGGAGACGGGCATGGTACACTTCGCGCTGTCGCCGGATCAGATGCCTGAGATCATCCTTCAGTACGTCAGCGACCCCTCTTCGTTCAAGCGCTCGGACCAGCAGATTCTGCTCGACGGCCAGTCCGTGGACGAAAAGAGCGCCCTGGCCATGGCTCTGATCAAGCGCCATTACGGCATCGATTTCGCCTACTACAAGCCCACCACCGTGGGCCGGCGCCTGGCCCGGCGCATGGCCATGCGCCAGATGAAGAGCCTGTCCGAGTACCTGGATTTTCTGAGCACGAATTCGGAAGAACTCAACGACCTCTACAAGGACCTGCTCATCGGCGTGACCAGCTTCTTTCGCGACCCCGACGCCTTCGGCAAGCTGGAGAGCGAGGTCATTCCGGCCATATTCGACGAGAAAGCCACGCAGGAAGAACTCCGGGTCTGGGTGGCGGGCTGCGCCACGGGCGAAGAGGTCTATTCGCTGGCCATGCTCATCCACGAAGAGTCGCGGCGTCGGAAGTTCAAGGGCAAAATCACCATTTTCGCCACCGACGTTCATCGCGCATCCATTGAAATCGCCTCGGCCGGGCTCTACGAGCGCAGCCAGCTCGAGGGCATGTCATCCGAGCGCGTGCAGCGTTTTTTCAAGGAGGAAGGGGCAACGCGGCTGCGTGTCAGCCAGGAGCTGCGTACTATGGTGGTTTTCGCACCCCACAACGTCATCAGCGACCCGCCCTTCACCAAGATCGATTTCGTCTCCTGCCGGAACATGCTCATCTATCTCATGCCGATAGCGCAGGAAAAGGTCATCTCGCTGTTTCATTTCGCCCTCCGGGTCGGCGGTATTCTCTTCATGGGCTCGAGCGAGAGTCCCGGGGCAATGGCCGCTGAGTTCGATCCCGTGGACGCCAGACACAAAATTTACCGGAAACGGCGAGACGTAAAACTTAACATTGACCTGCGGCTCAATCCCCGGGAAATTTCCCGCCACGCCGCCTCGGGCATCAGGACCACTGCCAGCATGGACTCCAACCTGCTGCGCGACTATGATATTCTGCTGCAGAAGCATCTGCCGGCAGGGCTCATCGTGGGGGAACGGCGCGAGGTGCTGCACTATTTCGGCAATGTCGCCCGCTATCTGACCCGCATCGCCGGCCGGGCCGAGCGCGACGTGGTCGACATGGTCGAGGGAGAGCTGAAGCTGGCCATGAGCGCCACCCTGCACCGGGCCGCCTCGGAGCAGGCCAGAATCATTTTCAAGCATATCAAGTTCCAGGCGGATGACACGAGCGAATACATCGACCTGGCCGTAGAACCGCTCATCAGCGAAAAATCCGGCCCTGTCCATTTTCACGTGACCTTTCTGCCGCAAAGCCCGGAAGCTGAGCCGGCCGCCGACGCGATCAGAGAGGCCTCCTCCAACGGCTTTCTGGCCCCGGATTGGGCCTGGCAGCGCATCTCCGAACTGGAGGGCGAGCTGCAAACCTCGCGCGAGAATCTCCAGGCGACCATCGAGGAACTGCAAACCACCAATGAGGAGTTGCAGGCGACGAACGAGGAGATGCTCGCCGCCAACGAAGAACTCCAGAGCACCAACGAAGAACTGCACTCCGTGAACGAGGAACTGTACACGGTCAATGCCGAATTCGAGAAGAAGAATAAGGAGCTGCGCGAGCTCAACGACGATCACGACAACCTGCTCCGCAGCACGGAAACCGGAACCCTGTTTCTGGACAACAAGCTGCGCATCCGGAAATTCAACCCGGCGATCACCCGCTCTTTCAAGCTCCTGACCCAGGACGTAGGGCGCCCGGTAAGCCACATCGCCTATCAGTTCGACGGGCAGGCGGAAATGTTGCAGCAGCTGCACGAGGTGCTCAGCAGCGGCAGCGTGCTGGAGAGAGAGGTGCATACGATCGAGGATGAATGGCTGCTCCGCCGTATTTTGCCCTTCAAGAACGGTTATGACGAGATAGCGGGCGTGGTGTTGACATTCACGGACATCAC
>CAZGAH010000023.1:10496-19735 GCA_964523295.1 uncultured Desulfovibrionaceae bacterium
CCGAGGCCGAGCGGCACCAGGCCAACCTGCTGCAGGAGCTGGCCACCAATGTGCCGGGCCTGGTGTTTCAATATACCCGCTTTCCCGACGGCTCCGGGCGCTTCACCTTTCTGAGCGACGCCGCCCGCGAGTTGCTCGGCGAGGGGCTGACACTCAGGCTCAGGCAGTCGGCCTCGTTTTCGGATATCCTTCGCCAGGAGGACATCGCACTGTTCGAAGCCGCGCAGGATACGGCCCTGGAGACCGCGGGCGTGCTGGATGTGGAACACCGCGTACGCCTGCCCGATGGGGCGGGCCGATGGCTGCATACCCGCAGTACGCCGGCCTGGCGTTCGGACGGGACCCTGGTCTGGAGCGGTGTGTCGCTGGACATCACCGAACGCAAAACCTTTGAACAGGCCTTGACCTTTCTGGCGACGGACGCCAGCCAGTCCGGCCTCGGCTTTTTCCGGTCCCTGGCCAGGTATCTGGCGGATACCCTGGGCATGGACATGATCTGCATCACGCGGTTCGACCCCGACGCGCCCAAGGCCAGGATACTGGCACGCTATCGCGACGGCGGGTTCGAAGAGGCCGCCGACTGCGACCTGGAGTACGCGCCCTGCGGTCTGGCCAAGAGCAGGGCGGTTTCCTGCTACCCGCGCAACGTCCGTCAGGCATTCCCCGGGCAGCAACTGCTTCACTCGTTAGCCGCGGAGGGCTTTGCCGGAGTCTCTCTGCGCGATGCCTCCGGCGTTGCAATCGGCAACATTGCCGCCTTCAGTCGTCGGCCCCTCGTGGCGCCGCGCCTGGTGGAATCGATTTTGCGCCTGGTCGGCGTGCGCGCCGCCGCCGAACTCGAACGTCTCAAGGCCGAAGAGGAACTGCAACAGGCCAAGGAGCAGGCCGAGGCCGCCACCAGGGCCAAGTCCGAGTTCCTGGCCAACATGAGCCACGAAATCCGCACTCCCATGAACGGCGTGCTCGGCATGTTGCAACTGCTCACGCTCACCGAACTCGATGCCGAGCAGACCGAGTACGTGAACACCTCGACCGGTCTGGGCAAGGGCCTGCTCAGCCTGATAAACGACATTCTCGACCTGTCCAGGGTGGAGGCCGGCAAGCTGGACATCGTTGAAAACGAATTCGCCTTGCTCGATATCTGCAATTCCATGAAGCATATTTTCAAAAAGCAGATGCAGGGAAAGGACCTGTACCTGGATATCGTCATCGATCCGGCCATTCCCGACGTACTGCGCGGCGATCCGAGCCGGATCCGGCAGGTCCTGTTCAATCTTATCGGCAATGCCATCAAATTCACGGAAAACGGCGGGGTTAAGGTATTTATCGAAGCCGGCGAGCGGGACAACGGGAAACTCCGGCTCTACTTCACCGTATCGGATACGGGAATCGGCATCCCTGAAGAGCGCATCACGCAGCTGTTCAGCCCCTTTACCCAGATCGACGGTTCGCTGACCCGCAAGTATCAGGGCTCGGGATTAGGGCTGTCCATCGTCAAACGGCTGGTCAGGCTCATGGGAGGCGATGTCCATCTCGAGAGCACGGTTGGCCAGGGCGCTCACGTCTTTTTCAATATCCTGGTCGGGCTGCCCGATGAGGAGCCTTTGCCGGAAGCAGGGGAGCGAAGTGCCGCCGACCGGCCGGACTGGGAGCATTCCCTCGATCTGAAGGTGCTGCTCGTCGAGGACGACGAGATCAATCTCAGCGTCACGCGCCGGCTGCTGGACAAGGCCGGCGCAACGGTCGTCTGCGCGCGCAACGGCGAGGAGGCGCTGCGGGCACTGGACAAGGAACGGTTCGACCTCGTGCTCATGGACGTCCAGATGCCCGTCATGGACGGCGTCGCTGCCACGCGGCTGATCCGCTCGTCCGACGGCTCGGGATACAAGGACATCCCCATCATCGCCATGACCGCGCACGCCCTGGCTGGCGACCGCAACCGATTCCTCGCGGCCGGGATGGACGACTACATCGCCAAGCCCTTTGAAATGGAAAAATTGACGGATATCCTCACGAAACTCTTCCCCACGCCGGTCGCCTGAGCAAAAACGAACCGGCGTGCGCGGATGCGGACCTGCACGAGTTGCGACGACGCGGGGTTTGCCGGCTCAGTCCGCGCGTAGCGAGGATACGGCCGCGCGCAGGGCAGACAGCGCCTCGGCAGCCACCTCGGCCACGGTCAGCGTTTCCAGCCGGCGGTTGCGGAACAGCTCGAAGGGCGAGGCATCGTCGCGCAGGGCAGACAGGACGCGCGACGCGCTGTCCAGGTCGGCAGGGGGAATGTCGGCGCGGGCGAGCAGACTCAGACCCCAGGCAGCGACCCCGCGCAGGGCCGGAGCGCAGTCGCCGGGCGACGGGCCGCGGCTGTCCAGACAGAGGACGAGGTCCGGCCAGGCTGGCCTGACCAGCAACGGACGCGCCTGCGCCAGCCGGGCCACAGCCCAGCAGGCCCCCAGGCGCAGGGGGGCGTGGTCGATATAATTGCCCGGCTCGGCGCTGTCGTGGATGTAGGAACACAAGACGCGGTGGAATTCCTGCGCCAGGCCGTCATGGCAGGCCAGTATCTCGCCCATGGCCTCGGGCGAGCCCCAGCCGAGCGTGCCGGATTCCTCGGAAAGATTCCACATCAGCCGACGCAGGAGCACGCGCGCCGGCTCCCAGTTCTCCCCGGCCAGACGTGCGACCGTGAGCCCCAGCGCCGTCACGGCCCGCCACTTGCCCTCGCCCGGAGCCAGCAATAACGACAACAGCGGACTGAGCAGGTCGCGGGCCGGCCAGTCCGCCAGGCTCGTCAGGCCTGACTCCCAATCCGGTCCGGCCAGCAGTTCGCGCAGCCGCTCCTTGTATCGGCGAAATCCCGGCATGGGCGTGGCCTGGCTCAGCCAGCCTGAATACGGGCGCGGTGCTCCTCTATCTCCTTGCGCAGCTCGGGATGCACCTCCAGGCCCGAGGCCGCGGCCTTGTCGATGCAGTCCACAGCCTTGGCGTAGTCCTTTTTCTGCAGCCAGGCGATACCCAACTGATTCCAGGCCGGGCCGAAATTCGACTCGATAGCCACGGCTTTTTCGCAAACCTGTATGCACAGGTCGGGATCGTCCAGGGCCAGATAAGCGCTGCCGAGCGTGGCCAGGGCCTGAACGAACTTGGGATCGTACTTGATGGCCTTTTCCAGGGCCTTGACAGCCTCGACGGCCTCTCCCCGCTGCATGTGTACGAAGCCGATATTACCGTAGGGAACGGCAAAGGTCGGCCGGACCTGGGACGCAAGCGTATTGTAATTCAGGCAACCTTCAAGGTCGCCGCGGTGCATGGCGATACCGCCCAGCTGGACATAGGCCTCAACGAGCGACGGAGAATTGCTGATCGCCTCGCGGAACTCCACTTCGGCCTCCCGCCAGTCGCCTTGGGAAAGCAGGGCCACGCCCAGGTTGAAATGGCTGACGCCGCAATCGGGATTCTGGGCCAGTTTTTTCTTTTGGGCTGCGATGAATTCATCCAGGTTGGCGTATGCTTCATTCGTGATCATAAGAAACACCTTCGCGTTGCATGAGGTCGTTATACCAGACGCTGAATTCGAACATTCCGATAAAGCGGTCCTGGCGTTGAAGAAGGCCTAGCGCGCACTCCATGGCGCCGCTTGCGTAGACCTGAGAATAGCCCTTGTCCGCCGACCGCGAGCGCAGAAATTCGGTCACCAGCTGTTGGGTGGTGCGCCGCGTGGGGTCCAGACGGATATCGATGGGATCGTTGGGGAGCTGAAAGGGATCCCATTTATCGAACCCGATGCGATCGATGAACTTGCGGGAGCGCGCTCCGAGACTCTCATAGATGGCGCGCTTTTGGGCAATCTGCTCGTCGGTGAACCGAGTCATGGCGTTTCTCGCCCCGGGGCGACGCCGCAGCTGGCGGGGTCGCAGCCCTCAGCGGCCTTGTCGCAACCGGTGCAGGCGTCAAGCTTGCGGCCGCCCTCGCCCAGTTCCCAGGCGCCGCCGCCAGAGCAGGCGGAGGCCTGTTCTTTGGGGATGCCCAGGTATTCGGCATCATAAGTTGCCAGCAAAGCCATGGACACGGGCACGAGCAGCTCGGCCAGGCCGTCGTGCGTGCTTCGGATTTCCTCGACCAACTCATGGCTCAGCTGAAGCAGACGCTCCTGAAGCCGATCCATGTTCACGGTCTGGTAGGACTGACCGGTCTGAAACCCGGAATTGCCGCAGGTATGCGCCTGGCCATGAATGGCCATGGGCACGCCATACAGCCGGCAAGTGACCGGACGCTGTTCGTAGAGCAGGCAGTGGTTCTCCTGATCGAGCAACGGGCAGCGAATGCGCATTCTGGCGACCTGAACCAGCAGTTCCTGAGCCGGAGTACCCTGTTGCGATGCGGTGAAAAGCTGGCGCTTCAGCTTGTAGACCTCGCGGTCGGCGCTTTCGGCCAGTTCCAGGATATCCGAACGCCGGGCTCCGGAGAATCGTTGCTGAAAGTGGTGGTTGAGGTACAGCGCCTCGATCAGGCTCAAGTCGAACAGGGCATAGCAGCAATCGCTGCACCCGACCTTGCAGGCCACTTTGTCGGGATAGGCCTGACGCACGCGCTGGAACGCGGCGTCGGCCTCGGCGACAATGCCCTCGTATCGGGCAAACCAGGCAGTAAAATCACAGCTCATGACCAAACTCCTTCAAACATGGCCTCGGCCTGACAGGCGCGGGGCGCGTCCTTCGTAAACCCGTAAGCGGGAGAATATCCGGTGGCAGCAGACTGTCCGGAACCTGACGCCGCCTCGTCCGGGCCGTCATGAAGAGCGCCGTCGCTGCGGCACGCCTGCCTGAGTGTCCAGGATATGCGGCGATCAGGGAAAAAGGACGAAAAAAATCTGGCGCCTTGCGCTCGCCATCGGAACCGCACCAGGCTGTGCAGGCCCGGGCGGGAAAAACGCAGAGCCGCGACCGGTGGAATCCAGGCAGCAATCCGGTCGCGGCTCTGCCAGCTGCAATGCAGCGTTATACTTCTTCGATGGTAATGGCGTCCTGCTCGCAGACCTCGACGCAGGATTCACAACCAAGGCACTCCTCTTCGTTCACAGCGACGGCCTTGCCTTCCTGCAGCTCGTACACTTCAACCGGGCAGACATCCACGCATTCGCCATCGCCCACGCACTTTTCCGTGTCGACTGTCACTTTGTAAGCCATGATTCCCTCCCGATGCGAGTTTCTTTGCTTTTTCCCTGTTCGCACGCGCAGCGTCCTGTCCCGCGTCGGCTGCCCCTCTGCAGCCGGCGGCTGCCGGATCAGTGTCGAATTCGCTGATAGCCTCCCCCCTGGACGCTGTCAAGGCGCAAACAGCTTGTGCTTGCCGATTCGCTCAGCGCTACCTGTTGCCCGTGCTCTGCGTCCTGCCGCCTGCGATTTTTGGTTATCGATCGGACCTGCGGCCCTGCCGTACCAGCTTCCCCCTTGCCGACCTGGGGGACTACGAAGTCACACCCGATCGTATGCCTGTAACGACAGCCCGTATTTGGAAGCACAACTCAAAACGATGAATTACAATTATCGGACTGAACGCCCGGGTCGCTTCGAAGCGATTAAGGATACGCTTTGTTGTATTTGGACCGTTCTTTCATTGACTCGTCGCGCTCCCCTTATCGGGTCTTGCGCAGAGCGGTCCTTTTCTGTCAGACAGAGGCTGCGTATGTTGCGCTAACCAGTGAAGACATCCGGGGAACATCATGGACGAACAACTCTATCCGCGCCAGATTTTCAATTTTCTCGCCAGCAGGACCTTGGGCCAGACCGACGTGCTCAAGAAGGTCGCCGTGGCCATGTACAAGCACATCAATGGCCTCAAGGCCGGCAACATCCTGCTCATCGGCAACAGCGGCACTGGCAAGACGACGCTGATGAACTCCATGCAGCAGTTCTACGAGGCGCATCTAACCCTGAAAAAATATCGGGCCATGACCATCATGAACGCCAACATGCTCGGCGGCGAGGAGGTCGGCGAGGTCAATCTGCTGCGCCTGATCAAAAGCCTGGAACTCTCGGTCAACAACACCTTCGGCGCCTTTCTGACCGACGACAAACTCAAGGAATACATGGAAAACGCCACCGTCTGCATCGACGAAGTGGACAAGATTTCCGCCTCGATCAGCGGCAAGGTCAATGTCGTCGGCATTGCCATCCAGCACGCGGTGCTGACCATGCTCGAGGGCGAGCGGCTCGTATTCGAGACCACGCGTGCGGATCAGATGCAGAAACGCAAGGCCCGCATCCCCATAGATACGACCAGGATGCTGTTCATCTGCGGCGGCGCCTTCGAAGGGCTCTACGACCTTATCTGCCGCAAGATCGAATCCGGGAAGGACGACCGGAAATTCGAAGAGACCACCCGGACTCTGTCCGACGGCACGGCAGGTGTCAGCCGCAAACTCGTGCTCAAAGACCAGGTCCGGCTTTTCGATCTCTTCGAATACGGCATGATGCCCCAGTTCATTTCGCGCTTCCACTCCATCGCCGTGCTCGAGGACCTGGGCGTGAACGAACTCAAACAGATTATGCTCACGGCCAACGACTCGCCCCTGCGCCACTCGCGCGACTATTTCCGCTCCATGGGCATCGATCTGCAGATCACCAAGGAGGCGCTGGACATGATCGCCACCAACGCAGTGGAAAACACCCGCATCGGCGCCCGCGCACTGCGCGAGGTCTTCACCCGCATCATCACCCTGTACGAATTCGACCCCTTCCAGTCCGACAAACTCCAGAAAACCGCCCAGGGTCCGGTGATCACCATTGACCGGGATTCGGTCCAGCGCGCGCTTTCCTGAGCGCGCGCCCTGGCAGACAAAGCAGACTCGCGGGCAGGCAATCCTTGTCGAGATTTGAAGAGCGATCAGGCAGGGGACTCGACGCAACCGATCAGGATATCTTCCTGTCGAGTAGGGCTGAACTTTTGGTTGCATGTGTTTTGCGCGGTTTCGCGCACGATCCCAAACTGTTCGGGCAGGGCCTGACTTTTTGTCCGTTGCCGGGCTAGAGTGCGTGGAGATTTTTGGACAGAAATAGCCCTTGCTTTTAAGTGTGATTCTTCCTGAAAATCAGCAGGGAGGATTGACCCAAATGCGTAAATGGTATTCAAAAGGATTTCAAGGATAAGATTGCTCTTGCTGCGCCAGGTGAAGGCAATTCTTTGACGGAGCTCTCCAAAATGTATGATGTTCATCCAAACATCATTCGTAAATGGAAAGAAAATGCCATTGAAGGACTGCCCGATGTCTTTGCCCGAGGCAAGAGCTAAGAGCAAAAGGACTTTGAATCCAAAAAAGCGGAGTATCTCAAGGCTATCGGTCAGCTCACTATGAAACACGATTTTCTGCAAAAGGCGTTTACCATAATTCAGCCAGAGCTTAAAAAAACGAAATTGCTCATGAACTCAGTTGAATAACCAACCGTGAAGCAACAATGCGAGCTGATTGAATTGCCGCGATCATCTTTCTATTCAAGGCCACAGCCCCCGGTTCAGCGCGATGGTCGACAGCTCCTTGAGGACGCGTTGTTCGAGGTTCACGAAACGTATCCGTTTTATGGTTACCGCACGGCAGTACATGAACTCCGGAACTTCGGCGTTTTTTATCATCCCTTTGCAGGCAAGAATCCTTCGCAACAGGTTGAAAATTCGTGCGATTTACCCCGGATTGCATGCCAGCCCAGCGAACAAGGAGCACGAGAAGTATCCGTATCTTCTGCGTGGATTGTGGAACACGCGCCAATTGGCGAACAACGCAAGAGGAGAAAGCACCTTAAATAGGCAGCTAACAATGTCTTGACTTTCCGCGCCGCTCAGTTTGAGCCCGATTTTCGACTGGATGGTCATCCGTCCCCACACCCTCTTTTACCTCCATAGAGTAGAGCGCTGACTCGCGTTCGACATCCGGTGACTTCTCCGAATATTGCGTCGCACACGACGACTCCGTGTCCACCGCGACTGTCTCCGCGCATCAGCGCTCCCTCATCGAATCATACGTACGATTTTCCCGTACACGTCTCTTAAACGGACACTGAGCGTGCGCCTACTTCACGTAGCGCTCGATGATCCTGTCCGCTTCTCCTTCCGCCTTGACCGCGTCCAGGGCCTTTTGGAAGGCCTCTACCTTGGAGTCGGCCGTATTCTTGTTGAACGCGTAGCAGAGTGGACTCTCTTGCAGCACATAGACGGTTTCAAAATCGGACGGATTCAGCCCGGCCTGTTTGAGCAGGGCCATGGCCGTGGCCTCCACGTAGGCCCAGGCATTGATGCGGCCGGCATCGAGTTTCTTGATGTTGGCATCGTTGTTCGAGGTGATGTCCAGGTTTGATTCCGGGACTCCGGCGGCCTGCAACATTTGCATACCCACGTCTTCGCGGATGACCCCGTAGGTGTATTTGGAGAGGTCGGCCGGGGAGCCGATGACCACGTTCGAGCCCTTTTTGGCGATGACCGCGATTCGGGACACAATGATGGGACCAGCCCACTTGAACATATTCTCCCGGGCCTCGGTCCGCGTCATGGAGAACAGGCAGGTGTCCGGAACCTCCTGGACCTTCTTATAGCCATTGGCCCAGGGAAGCAGTTGTACATCCGCGGCCGAGCCGCTTGCCCCGGCTTTTTTCAGAACTGCATCGAGCAAATCGACGGCAATGCCGGTGATCTTGCCGTCCTTCTCGAAATTGAGGGGGGGAAACTCCTCGGTCATGTAGGAGATGCCGTCCAACTCCCCGGCAGCGGCCGTCGTGGCGAAGGGCAAGACCAGCAGCGAAAGCATCAGCATCAAGACACACTGTTTCATCGTTTTCTCTCCGTGTTAAAGGGTTATCATGTTGGCGCCTCCATCAGCGCGTTGTCCGCTCGTTCCGATCATCGCCCTCGAGCACTGTCTGGATGCGTACCAGAGCCTCGTGGCAACGCGGTTACGCAGTTCCCCGCGGCCTGTTTCCGGGCTCAGGGAGCAAGAGGCAACAGACGCTCGTGAAAAGTGCCCCGGCCTTCCTGGTGCAGGTCCTCCACCATTACTTTGAGATTATTGGCCAGGTGGGCCAGTTCGGCAATGGCGCCCCTGGCCTGTCCCATGCCAGTGGCCGTATTGACGGACGTGACCCGGATATCCTCGATGGCGCGATGAATCTCTTCGCTGGACGCAGACTGCTGCTCCGCGGCAGTGGCGATGCGGCGGACCTGGTCCGAGGCCGATTCGACGAGGGATACGATTT
>CAZGAH010000023.1:19745-52857 GCA_964523295.1 uncultured Desulfovibrionaceae bacterium
CCTCCAAGGCCCTGCCCGAGTTGTTGACCGCTCCGGTGGCGTTTTCAATGGCCGCGGCTGCCTTGTTCATGTTTTTCAGATTCGTCTGCACGCCGAGCTGGATTGCGGAGATGGCGCCTCCGACCTCGCGGGTGGCGGTCATGGTCTTTTCCGCGAGCTTACGAACCTCGTCGGCCACCACGGCGAAGCCGCGGCCGGCATCGCCCGCGCGTGCGGCTTCGATGGCCGCGTTGAGGGCGAGCAGGTTGGTCTGGTCGGCGATGTCGTTGATGACCACCATGATTTGCCCGATAGCCGAGGTCTGTTGTCCCAGGTTATCCATGTCGGTTTTCAGATTCGTGGCCATGCCGTGAACGGAATTGATGGCCTCGACGGCGCTACGAACGATGCCCGCCCCTTCGGAGGCCTTACCCCGGACGCTGTCGACGTTTTTCGCGGAGTTCTCCGCGTTGCGCGCCACTTCCAAGACCGTAACGTTCATCTCGTCCATGGCCGTGGCCGTCACGTCGGTGCGCTCCTGCTGCTGCATCGTGTCCCGGGAGACCTGCTCCACCTGTGCGTCCAGTTCAGTGGACGCCGACGAGAGACTCGACACCAGGGCGCCGAGGCGATCGGCCGCATCGAGCAGCCCTCGCGACGGGAGCGGTCAGCGCGCTCGCGTGCCCGATCCGCGTCTTCCAGGGCCTTCTCGGCGCGCCTGGCGCTCTCGGCGGCCTCCCGTTCCTTTTGGCCGACTTCGTGAATGGTCTGCTTCAGGTTGGCGACCATTCTCTCTATGGAGCGCTTGAGCGCGCCGAGTTCACCGTGAAACGTGCCGGAGATCACGCTCTCGAGATTGCCCTGGCCCACCTGCCCGGCAAAGGCCTCAATGCGTGAGAGGGGCTTGATGAGCAGGAAGCGGATAAGCAGGAAAAGCGAAACGACAAGCACGACGTCGGTTATTGTTGTTTTGAGGAAGATGCTGCGTACGGAATGCGCAAGCTCCTGCTCAATGAACGAGCTGGTCATATAGATTCTGGCCTGTCCGATTTCCTTGCCTTGTCTGACGATGGGCAGCGAATGGGCCTGGAACTGTCCGACGGGTTCCTCTGTGAGCGTGTCAATACCATAATCCGATTTGATTTTTCCAGTAAATACCTTGCCCCGGGAGTCCGACACGAGCACGGCCCAGAGGTTTTTCTCGCCCATTTCCGACTGGATAAGCTTATCAGCCAGACCCGAATCGAAATCCCACATCGCGGGTATCAGACTTTGCGCCAGGCGCTCGGCGATGAGACGGCCGGCGCTGTCGAGATCGGCGAGGCCCTTTTCCTTGCTCGCCTGGTAGTCGCTGACGCTGAACAGGCCCACGATCAGCGTCGTGATCGCGACAAGCGCGACGATGACTTTTGTTTGCAGACTTTCCTTCAGGGACATGACAGCCAAACCTCCTGTTTCACACGGTCTCTCACAGGGCAAAGCGCACGGCTTTGCCGGACTTATTCCATGTACGAACACAATCGACACCGCAGTAACTTCTCTTCAGTTGAAACCCACCGCCATCAGCGTCACGTCATCTTGAGGTGTTCCGTTGCTGAAATGTATGGCTGCATCAAGAATATTCTTCAGAACATCTTTTGGGCGATTATCTCTGCCAATCAAGTCGGGGAGAACCCTATCAAAACTAACTTTTTCCTTATTGTGTATATCAGTTAGTCCATCTGTATAAAGAAAAATCATATCTCCAGGATTGAAGTAAATCCTATGAGCAGCCCATGTCGAATCCAGCATGAAGCCAATAGCTGGTCCGGTTGATTCCAATGAATGACAGGAACCATTTTGAGAGAGGTAGACAGGTGGATGTCCGGCAGAAATACATTCGAAATAGCCATTATGTTTGTCTACTTTGATTAAACACATAGTGGCATATTGCTCAAGATCGCCCTTAAAAAGGACATCGTAAAACAGCCTGTTCAGCTCCTGAATCATCTCTGTTGACTGAAGGTTTTTCTTGGCCAACGAAACGAGTATCCCTTTGCATAAAGCCATTAGCAATGCTGAAGATGAGTCATGCCCTGAAACATCGCCAATAACAAAATACGTGGTCTGGCCATCTTCCCAGGCATCGAAGAAATCGCCGCCAATCTCTCCCATGGGTTGATAATGTGTTTCGATGGTAAAGCCTTCGAGCTGCAACTTTGAAGGGAGGAGCCCTTTTTGAACACTGCCGGCCAAACGGTGTTCGTATTGCAGTCTTTCCGTCAGCATCTTGAGTTGACGCGTCATGGAGGCCAGGCGCAAGTGTGTGGACACCCTGGCAAGGAACTCCTTTTCCGAGCACGGCTTGGGAATGAAATCATTTGCCCCGGCATTGAATGCCTCGACACGGCATCGCTTTTCTGCCGTCGACGAAAGGATAAGCACGGGAAGCTCGACACAATTATGCAGTGTTCGGATAGCATGGGCGGTGTCGAGTCCGTTCATGCGCGGCATGTTTACATCCATGACCACAAGGCTGGGCACGACGGATCGGATCGTCTGCAGGGCAATTTCCCCGTTACAGGCTTCAATGACGCCATAGCCGCTGTCATGCAGGACCTGAACGAGATATTGTCGCGTGGAGTCATCATCTTCGACGACAAGAATCGGCGAGAGCGGCGTTGTATCGCAAACGCGTGCACGCGGCGTCAGGGTGTGTTCTGTTGCCGTGTGCTCGATCAGCGCGTTCCCGGCTATCGCCACTGAGCCTGTTTCACCGTGCAACGACGCCGGTTCCTGGAGCAGAAGCGGAAGGGTGAAGATGAAACGGCTTCCTTTTCCCAGCTCGCTTTCGGCCCAGATGCGGCCACCGTAATGCTCGACTATCTGTTTGCAGATGGCCAGTCCAAGTCCTGTTCCGAGGCGTGCGTTGTCTCCGTTGATGAGGTTCCGGGATTGTCGGTAGCGTCCAAAAATGAGCTGGAGATCTTCTTCTGGAATACCAGCGCCGGTGTCGGCGACGCAGATGCGTACGGTCTGCGCATTCTCCAGTTCGACCTTGACGAGCACCTCGCCCTTTTCCGTGAATTTCGCCGCATTGCTCAGCAAATTGGTGAGGACTTGTATCAGTCGGTCGGGATCGATCTGCATTCTGGGCATCGAAGGCGGCGAATTGAATCGGAGCGCCACGCCCGGTTTGGTCACGAAGGCGCCGCGTGCTGCGTCGATGGCCGTACGCAGGACCAGACGCGGATCGATGACCTGATCGTGCCATACGACATGGCCGGATTCGATTTTCGCCAGGTCCAGAAAGTCGTTGACCAGTCTGGCTAAGCGTTCGCCCTCGAATTCGATGATATTGATGTTGCGCAGCAGCCGATCAGCCGTCGACTCGAGTTCGGTGTTGTCGTACAGGGGCGAGAATTTCCTGGAGAAGTCTTTTCTGATGAGCGCCGCAAATCCAAGGATGGAGGTAAGGGGCGTGCGCAACTCATGGATGACGGCGTTGAGAAAAGCGGTACGCAGCGAGTCCATCTCCTTGAGCCGCTCGTTGGCCTCTTCGACCATTCTGTTTTTTTGGAGCAATTCCAAGGTTCGCGTTTCGACAAGGCTTTCGAGTTCTCTGCTCCATGCCTCCAGTTTCATTTCTGCATCTCTGCGCTCTGAAATATCGATAATCGAACCCTCGAATCCCGTAATACGCTCCTGATCATCGAGAACGGAACGCAGGGTAATGGCGCAGTGGAGTATTTTGCCATCCTTGCGACGGAAACGAACATCATACCCGGCGGCTTCCTTTCTTTCCTGAAGAAGGGCAATGAGCCTGGAACGGTCTTCCGGATCGACATACAGCTGACTCTTGATATCGGTCAGGTTCGAGATGATATCCTGTGGCGAATCGTAGCCAAGGATGGCGGCAAATGCCGGGTTGGCAACGAGAACCCGGCCTTCTATCGAAGTCTTGAATATTCCTTCGGTCGCGTTCATGAAAATGTCGCGGTATTTGGTTTCAGCAGTTTTCAATCGCGACGAGAGTATCTGGAGCGCATCGTAGAGAAGCTTCAATTCATACGAAAGGCGCCGGCTGTCCATGGTGATTGTCGGGATGCGCTTTATATCGAACGATTGCAGCAACTGCCCGATATTCTTGAGCGGGTTGGAAACCAGGTTTCGCAACAGGACAAGCAGCAAGAGGCTCTGGACCAGCGTCACGAGCACAATCCCTGCCGGGATCGTGTAGCGAAGCTGTTTCAGGAGTTGTTCGGCGTGGTCGGGTGCGATGTGTACCTCGACCGAGCCGATATCATTCCCGTCCCATGCTATCCGGCTTATGCCAGCCTGCCCCTTTTGCTCGCAGGGTGTCATCCTTTCCGGGGCGTCGGGCTGTACGGAGCCCGTGTGCTGCGCATACAAGGGGGTCCCTGTGGCATTGCGTACGGTTATGCAGCAAATGCCGCGCATGTGTCCTGCCTCTTCCGCTATCGCGCGAATCCGGGGCAGGTCTGCGTCACGAACAGGGAGGGTCAGGCTGGCGGCGAGCTGTCGTGGGATCGTAATGCGGTCGGCTTCGATCATCCTGAGGTGTTCGTCCCGTTGCGAGGTGTACAGACCGAATCCCAGGACGCCGAGCAGCAACGCGGTGGCGACAGTCAGGGCAACGATGACGGTAGATGAGAACGATTTTTGCGTAACAGACATGTACAGTCCTCTTGGATCAGTTTGGCATAGAATGACCGCAGCTCGAGCGCCGTGCTGTCACACCTGGCGGTATGCACGTGCATCGGCGAACCGCTACGGCCGTTACGTATCCTGGTTCCGGGTCACAGGCTCTTTCGGTTCCCTGCCCGTTGCTCCCGGAAACGGGAGGCGGACCGTGAACCGGCTGCCTTGGCCCGGCTGGGAGGTCACATCGAGTTGGCCGCCATGGTTTTGGACAATGAGTCGCCGCGCGATGTAGAGCCCTATCCCCTTGATCGGGGTACCGCTCCTGACGCAGATAAGCGGTTCGAACACCTTTTCCCGGGTGAGCGCATCCATTCCTGGCCCATTGTCCTGCACCGCGACACACTGCCAATCTCCCTCGCTGTAGGTCCGCAGGGTCAGCAAGGGCCGTTCCGGATCGTTTGCCCTGCCAGACATGGCCTGGACGGCATTTCGGATCAGCGTGAGCAGCACCAGCTCGATTTCCGGTCGGCAGACAGCAATTCGTGGCAGTGCCATGTCCTCGCGCTCGACCGTGAGCTGGTTTATGCTGCAAGCCAATTCCATCTCGTGCCCTTTGGAGGCGTAATTGAGCACCCGATCGAGTATTTCGGACACGAAGTGCAGGGTTTTTATCGAGCCATAGCCTCGGCGGAAGTCGAGCATGGAGACGACAACCGAGGCAGCCTGGCCCGCGGCGGAGCGTATCCAGTCCAGGGCGGGGGATATCTCGCGTTGGGTGAGGTAGGTCTGGAGCTGTTCGAGGTCGATGCCGCATCGCGCCGCCACGGCCATGTTTGTCGGGTGTTGCGGCGACAGCCGCCTGGAGATGCTCTGCACGGAGGCCAGGATGACGCTGAGCGGGTTGTTGATTCCGTGGGCCGTGCAGGCGACAATGCTATCCAGGGCCTGCATTTTCGCTACCTGAATCGCGATATCTTCCAGACGCTTGCGCGGCGTGAGGTCGGTCAGGGCGAGTACCAGCTGTTCTCCTGCGCGGACGAAACGGTATTCGACCTCGCGGACTGTTCCGTCCTTGCAGATCAGGCTTTGTTCCAGTGGCGGCACTCCTGTCCCGGGCGGGTCGATCTCCTCCAGCGCGCTGCACCAGAAAAGGAAGTCTTCCTGGAGCCGCTCCTCGTTCGGGCTGGTTTTTTGCCGCCAGATTTCCAGTGTCGGCACATCCGTCAGCTCGTAGCCGAACGTCTTGATGCACTGCCTGTTGAGCAGTTCCATCCGGCCATCAGCCGCGACAATGGCCATGGGCAGGGGGGCAAATTCGACGATCTGGCGAAAGCGGAGTTCACTGCTGCGCAGCGCCTCCTCGGTGTGTTTGCGCTCTGTGATGTCATGGAAGAACCCCTCGGTCCGGATGAAGTTCCCCCGATGGTCGAACACGGCCCGCAGGTTCAGCTCCACCCAGATGACCCGCTCGTCCTTGCAGCGAAACTGCACCTCGAACCCGTTCACGACGTGCCGCTCTCGGAGCAGGGCCATGAGTCTGCCTCGTTGCTGCGGGTCGAGATAGAGCCTGGCGGCCAGATCGTTCATCGTCAGGATGAGTTCGGCAGGATTTGCGTAGCCCAGGATCGTGGCGGCTGCGATATTGGCGTCGATGAGCACGCCCTCGGGAGTCGTCTGAAACATGCCTTCCACGGCATTGTTGAAAAGATGCCGATACTGTTTCTCGGCCCGGCAGGCGCTGGCCTCGGCCAACTTGCGCCGGGTAATATCTTCATAAAATACGACGGCGCCCTTGACGTTACCGCTCGTGTCCTTGAGCGGGTGGCTGCGTACGACATAATGGCACCCATCCCGGGCCTTCAGTTCGGACCGGAGTTCCGTTCTGGTGGAAAAGGTGCCCAAAGCCGGGCAGTCCGGGCATGGTCCGTTCTGATTGAACCACAGCGTATGGCACTGCCGGCCAATCAGGCTGCCGTTCCGGGCGGGCGCTTTGTCCCGCGCCGTCTGGTTGGCCCAGACGATGCGTAGGTCGGTGTCCAGCAGCATGACCAGCTCGGACGAGCCGTTGAGCACGATATCCAACATTACCGAGATGCTGGTCAGCGATTCGTCCCGACCTGTTTCAATCAAAAGTGGATTGCCATCCTGCCCGGCGACATCCATGGCCACCATGCGCAGGGAGAGTTCCTGAATGTTCATGACACGCGGCTGCCTGTTTAGGGGTGATGATGCGGATCATCCTGACCATCGTTCGGATGAACCGACGCTTGTTCTTCGCAGCCCTATCCACAATGTGTGCCATGCGTGAAAAAGTTTGTTTTTTTGAGGGAATAGAATAAATTAGCGACCGCGGTTTTCTGTTTTCACCGGCGAAGCGCGGGTACAGGGCAGGAACGGCTTTTTTTTCGTGAACAAATGTTCAGAAAATGGGGACAACTGAAGCGAAAGCGAGGATGGTGGCGAGCGGACGTGGTCAGGCGATGTCGCTGTCTTCGGAGCTGCTGTAGCGGCGGGAGATTTCGTGCTCCTTCATGAGGTTGTAGAGTCGCGTGCGCGAGAGATCGGCGATGGCGCAGGCCCGTTTGATGCTGCCACCAGCGTTTTCAAGCAAGCGGAGCAGGTACTCCCGTTCGGCCTCGCTGACAGCGGCCTTGCGAAAGGCCTTGAAGGTGGGCAGTGGTGCGGCCGGCGACGAGGACGCGACCGGGTGCTCCGAGCGGGAGGGCAGTGGCTGCACCGATTGTCTGGCGGCGTAGGCCCGCAGTTCGAGGGGCAAGTGTTCGGGGAAAAGCATCGGCGCGTCGTTTGCGGCGACGAGAACACGCTCCAGGTATTGGACGAGTTCCCGGACGTTGCCTGGCCAGTCGTAGCGCTGGAAGATATCCAGGACTTCGGGCGCGACGCCTTTGACCGGGATGTCGTAGCTGGCGCAGAGCTGTTCCAGCCTGCTGAGGACCAGGGCCTTGATGTCCTCACGCCTGGCCCGGAGCGGGGGCAGGTCGATGACAAAGGATTTCAGTCGGAACAGCAGATCCGAACGGAAGGTCCCCTGCGTGGTCATCTGTTCCAGATCACGGTTGGTGGCCGCGATCAGCCGGAAGTTGCTGGAGTCTTCCTGCCGGGCGCCGACAGGTCGGAAGGTACGCTCCTGGAGCACGCGCAAGAATATTTTCTGGGTTTCGAGAGGGAGTTCACCGACTTCGTCGAGAAAAAGCGTACCGCCATGGGCGACCTTGACCAGGCCTTCGCGCGCGCCGTCTGCGCCGGTGAATGCGCCCTTGACGTGACCGAAGAGGATGCTTTCCCCGAGGTTGTGCGGGAGCGCCGCGCAATCCACAACCACGAACTCCCGGGACGCCCGGGCGCTGTTTTCGTGAATGGTCCGGGCCACGAGTTCCTTGCCTGTGCCGGTTTCGCCGGTCAGCAACACGCTGGCATGGCTCGACGCAGCCTGGGCTATGGCCTCCAGCACCCGGGTCATGGCAGCCGACTCGCCGATGAGTTTGCCCCGCTTCAGGACTATCGGCCGGGAATCTTTGCGTCGCTGACGGTACTTGCCCACCTGGTCCATGATCAGGGCTATCTGTTCGATGGAGCTGCTTTTTTGGATGTAGCTCCAGGCGCCGTTTTTGATAGCCAGCTCGGCGCCCTCCGGGTCGCCCTGGCCAGTGATAATGATGACCTCAGGCGGCGAAGCAAGGAGCTTGATCACCGGGAGCGCTTCCAGGCCGTTGCCGTCGGGCAGATAGATGTCCAGAAAAACGCAGTCGAACTCCCGGTCGCGTATATGTCGCAGTCCCTCGGCCAGGGTTTGCGCAGAGACGACAACGTGCCCCTCGTCCTGGGCGATACGGCAAAGCATGTAGTTCACGCCGGGATCGTCGTCGATGACAAGTACGCTGAACATGAAGGCTCATTCCTTTTTCGGGAGGGCGAGGAGTCGGTCGATAGTGGCCGAGAGGGCGTCCCAATCGACCGGTTTGTAGGCGTATTCGCTGATGCCGAGCCTGTACGCCTCTTCTGCGGACAGCGACTCGCTGAAGCCGGTGCAGAGGATGATCGGGAGATTCGGGCGCAGGCCGAGAATGGTCATAGCCAGGTCCTTGCCGTTCATGTCGGGCATGGTCAGGTCGGTGATCACCAGATCGAAGGCTGCCGGTTTCTGTCTGAAAATATCCAGTGCCTCCTGGCCGCTGAGGGCCATGGTCACCGTGTATCCGTAGGACTCCAGAAGCAGTGCGCTCGACCGGGCCAGGGTCTGTTCGTCATCCACGAACAGGATGTGCCCTTTGCCATAGGCGGGTTCAGCCTGCTGCGCCTCAGCGACAGCGGACTGCCCGGCGTGGATCGGGAAAAAGACCCGAAAAGTGGTTCCACGGTCGGGCGCGCTCTCCAGGATCACCGCTCCGCCATGCTGGGTGACAATGCCGTGGACAACGGCCAGACCCAGACCCGTGCCCCGCCCCGGGCATTTGGTGGTGAAGAAGGGTTCGAATATCCGCTCCTGAACTTGAGCCGGGATGCCCGGACCGGTATCCTCGACGCGCAACTCCAGGTAGGAACCGACGCCAAGCGAGGGATGCGGTGGCGTATCATTCGGGGCCACTGTCCGCTGTTGCAGGCTGACCGTGATGACGCCACCGCTCTCGAGCAGGGCGTCTATAGCGTTGGTGCAGAGATTCAGAACCACCTGGTGAAACTTCACCGGATCCCCCAGAATGGCCCGGGTCGTCTCGGCTATAGTCTCCCTGATCGTTATCGCGGCCGGCAGCGATGGTCGCAGAAGCCCCAGAACCTCCCGGACGATGGGGCCTGGCGGGAAGGGTTTCCGGCTCTCGCCTTCGGGCCGGCTGAAGGTCAGGATCTGGCGGACCAGACTCTTGCCACGTTCGGCCGACTGGAGCACCTGGTCCAGGTCCAGCACCGTCCGGCTGCCGGAAGGCAGCTGCCGTTTGGCCAGGGTGGTCAAATTGACGATGGCGCCCAGGATATTGTTGAAATCGTGGGCGATGCCACCGGCCAAGGTTCCGATGGCCTCCATCTTCTCTGCCCGCCGCAAGGCCTCCTCGGCCAGCTTGCGGCTGGTCACATCCCAAAAAATGGTCAGCACGCCCTCGGCATGTCCCCCGGCGTCCAGGACCGGGGCCTTGAGGGTGTGTACGATCATGGTCCGGTCATGGACCACATACTCCTCGTCGTACTCCTGGGTCATCCCGGAGGTCATAACCCGGCGGTCGTCGGCGCGATACTTTTCCGCCAGTGTTTCGGGATACAGGGAGAAATCGTCCATGCCCACCAGCTCCTCCGGCTTCAGGCCATAATCCCGGGCAAAGCTTGAATTGACCGCCAGGTAGGTTGAATGCGCATCCTTGTATATGATCTTCTGAGGAATGGCATGGAGCAGGGTGCGGTACTTCTGCTCGCTGCGGCGCAGGGCCTCTTCGGCCAGAGACCGCTCGGTGATGTCTTCCACGGCCTCGAGGGCCGCGACCACGCTGCCTGTGTGGTCGCGGATGGGCGTAGATACGATGCGAAAACGACGGACCTCGTCACCCCGGGGCGTTTCCGTCACGGCCTCATGCACGCGCCCGTCCCGCAGGGTCTTGAGCGTGGGACAGTACACGCAGGGGGCATCCCGGGGCGGATCGTTATAGGCCTCGTAGCACAGGGGACGTGTTGCTTCGTCCACGTCCGGAAACCAGGCCTGCATGGCCGGGTTCAGGGATTGGATGCGCATGTCCTGACCAATTACGGCCACACCGAGGGGAATGTTCTCCACCAGGCTTCGATACCGGCTCTCGCTGGCGCGCAGCTCACGTTCGGCCCGCATCCGCTCGGTCTCGTCCGTACCGACGCTGAGAACCTCGACCAGGCGGCCGTTCTCGTCAAGGATACCTTTGTTGCCCCAGTTCACCCAGACCTTGGCGCCGTCCTTGCGCCGATTTTCGTTGGCATTGACCGAATAGGCATCCGGATCGCGCGTAATGTTTTCGATCATGAGTTCCAGGTTTCGACCCGAGGACTCCGTAGCCGGAACAATGGTATCGAGCACGCTCCGGCCAAGCAGTTCGTTTTCCTCGTAACCGAAGTACTGCAACCCGAAGGCGTTGATGAAGATAATGCGGCCATCCAGGCCCCAACGCAGGATGATGCTGTTGGCATTCTGCACCAACTCGCGATATTGCCTCTCGCTCGCAGCCAGGGCCTTGGCCGCTCGTTCGCGCTCGGTCACGTCGTTGAGAAAGACCAGGGCCGCGGGTCGGCCTTCCCATTCCATTGCCACGCCGCTTACTTCCAGCCAGCGAATACTCCCGTCCTTGGCTACGATGCGCACGATATCCTGATCGCGATGTTCTCCGGCCAGGCGCATGATATAGTTTTCTCTCGCGATATCCCTGTCCTCGGGGTGCGTGTAGTCGAGATAGCGCGTGTTCAGCAGCTCTTCAGGTGAGTAGCCCGAGTCCAGGCTGGCCCTGGGATTGCTGTATTTGATCAGCTCGTCCTGAATCACCATGATGCTGACATTGGCGCGTTCCACGACGTTTCGATATTGGGTTTCGCTCGCAGCCAGGGCCTTGGCCGCGAGTTCGCGCTCGGTCACGTCGTTGAGAAAGACCAGGGCCGCGGGTCGGCCTTCCCATTCCATGGGCGTACCCGTAACATCCTTCCAGCGGATGGTCCCGTCCTTGGCCACGGTCCGCAACAGGTACGTCGGCACGTGCTCTCCGGCCTGGCGGCGGAGAAAATTCGCGTTGGCCAGCGAACGATCGTCTTCGTACACCAGTTCCAGAAAGGGCGTGCCCAGGCTCTCTTCCTGACTGTAGCCGATGACCTCGGCATGATGCGGGTTGGCGTACCTGACCACCCCGTCCTGGAGCACCAGGATGCTTACGTTGGCGCTCTCCACCAACGTCCGGAATTGCCGTTCACGGGTCTGGAGCGCCTGGTCGGTCAGAACGCGCGCGGTCACGTCGTTGAGGAAATTGATGCCGGCCGGCTGTCCCTCCCACTCGCCGATCAGGCCGTCCACTTCCAGCCAGCGGAGCGTGCCGTCCCTGGCAATGATCCTCAGGAGATACGGTTCGACCCGCTCCCCGCGTACCCGTTTGCAGTGGTTGGCGTAGGCAGTCTTGACGTCGTCGGGGTGGGTGAAATCCACGAAGGGCTTGCCGATGACCTCGGCCTCGCTGTAGCCGGTCACCTCCAGGTGCCGGGGATTGAGGTATTTCATGATCCCGTCCTGGATGACCATGATGCCGACGTTCACCTTGTCCACCAACATGCGGTACTTTTCTTCGCTGGCCTTGACTGTCCGGGCCGCCAGTTCGCGCTGATGAATGTCGTTGAGCACGGCCAGCGTCGCGTCGCGGCCCTCCCAATGCCCGAGCACGGCGCTGATTTCCATCCAGCGCAGGCTCCCATCCTTGGTGATCAACCGCGCATCGTACGGCGCGACCGGCTCACCGGTCAGGCGGCGTCCATGGTTCGCCGCCACCAGCGTCTTGTCCTCCGGGGCGATGAAGTCCAGGAAATAGCCTCCGCACAATTCCCCTGCGTCGTAGCCGCTTACCGCCTGCAGGCAGGGATTGGCGTAGCCGATGACTTTGTCCTGGATTATCAGGATGCTGATGTTGGCCTTTTCCACGAACTCCCGGTAGTTGGCCTCGCTGGCCCGCAGCGCGTACTCGGCCCGTTTGCGCTCGGCGATATCCTCGACCAGGCCCTCGAACACCGGCGGTACGGCGCGGCCCTGGAGCACGGTGTGCGCAGAGAGGGAAATCCACGTCACGGTTCCATCCCGGCGTTTAACCTGGACCTCGAAACCTTTGACCCGGCCCTCGCTGAGCATATACCGGACAAAAGCCTCCCGGTCCTCCCGGCGCAGGTACAAATCCGTGTAGGAGTCCTTGATTTCGTCCAAGAGCTGTTGCGGCGACCCGTAGCCCAGCATCCGGGCCAGGGCGGGGTTCACCAGCACAAAACGACCATCTGGCGTGGAGCGGAAAAGCCCCTCGGCCATGTTCTCGAAAATGCTCCGGTATTGCTCCTCGGCCTTTGTCACCTCGCTGATCTTGTCCCACAGCGTATAAACCATGTGGTTCATCGCTTTGGCCAGGACGCCTATCTCATCCGCTGCTCGGACCGACACCGTGGAAAAGTGGTCCCCGGTCGCGATACGTTCGGCGTGGTCGGACAGTTCGCGTAGCGGCCGGGAAATGCGGCGGAGGGAGAAAAAGACAGGCACCAGGCCCAGCAGAAAAACCGCCCCGACCAGGGGAAGCATCCGCCCCGTCAACGCGGCGATGTGCCCACGATCAGCCTCGAGGTTGATGCCCAAACGCAGGATGCCCTTTCCTGCAGGCAGCAACGGGGCGGTAATGTCCAGCACGTCGCCGACTCCGTCAAGGCGCACACGCGCAACGGAGGGAGCGGCCAGGCCGGAAGCGGGCGGCGGCAGGGCATCGAGAGCCCGTGTCTCCAGGTCGGGAGCGAGTTTGCGGAATCCTGGCGCCCCACCCTCCGGAAGCACCAGCAGATAGCTCAGGTTTCTGGCCGCGAACAGCGACTCGACGAGCGTGGCCGTCTGGGACGGATCGACAGTCAGCAGCGTCGGACAGGCAGCCAGACCTGTCGCCAGGCTGACGGCCATCCGTTCATTCTCGAGGTCCATGTCCTTGGAAAGGAACGCACCCGTGAGCACGGACACAAGGCCCAAGGCGGTCACGCAATACGTGATCACAATGAGCAGCACCTTGCCGGAAAGGCTCTTCATCGTAAGGACGGTCCCTCCTGAAGCTGGCGTTGCCGCGTCTGGCTGATCGGCGGCCGCAGTTTCTTCCGGCTGTCTCCGGAACCTCCGGCGGAAGATGGCGGCCTCCTCGCCTCGTATGCCCTACTCTTGCGTTTATCGCCAGTGTTTCCTTTGGCGCAAGGGCATTGGGTCTCAGTTCTCCGAGGTGCAACTGAATCGACGCACCAACGCCCGCAAGTGCGTGACGCGCAGCGGCTTGCTCTCCCAGGCGGTAATGCCGGCGGCGTCCAGTTCGTGGAGACAGGGGGGATTTTCGGCTCCGCTCAGCATGACGATCGGAATAGCGCCCAGCTGACGCTCCCGGCGCACGGCCCGGGCGAACTCCAGGCCGTTCATGACCGGCATGTCCAGATCGGTAATAATAATGGACAAATCCGCCGTCAGCTTCTCCAGCGCCTCTTTGCCATTTTCAGCCTCGACGACCAGATACCCCTCACATTTCAGGGAGTGCGAAACGATCAGGCGCATCAGTTTGCAGTCGTCGACTACCAGGGCCATATTCATTATTCCCCCGTCCGGTTGTTCTGTTTCTTCCATTGACCCCTGACACGGCTGCGGCAGGGCTTCTTCCACGAGGCAGACAGTCTTCGCATTACGGGAGCAATCATCCCACTGATCGAGGGGCGTGGCTTCCATCAACCCTCCAATGCGCCCATCAGCGAGCGCAGTGTGTGGCTCTGCCTGGCCAGGTCGTGCACGGCCGTGGCTGCCTGGGTCATGGCCTGGGAGGTCTCCGAGGAAATGGTATTGATTTCCTCGACCGAGCGATGAATCTGCTCCGAGGCCGAGGACTGCTGCTGCGCGGACGTGGCTATCGAGCCGACCTGATCCGAGGCGCATTCCACCAGGGCGACGATGGCGTCCAGAACCTCGCCGGACGTGACCGCCAGCGTAGTCGCGTCCTCGATGGTCTTGACCGTCTGGGCCACGTTTTCGACGTTCACCCGCGTACCATCCTGAATGCCCCGGATGGCCTCGCCGACTTCCTTGGTCGCGGTCATGGTCTTTTCGGCCAGTTTGCGCACCTCGTCGGCGACCACGGCGAATCCCCGTCCGGCCTCGCCGGCGCGGGCCGCCTCGATGGCGGCATTCAGCGCGAGCAGGTTGGTCTGGTCGGCGATATCGCTGATCACGTTCATGATCTGGCCGATGGACTCGGCCCGCTGGCCCAGGGCGGCCATGTCCGTGGTCACGGTCCGGGACTTTTCCCTGGCGCTCTCCACGCAGGCGACCATGCGGCTGACAATGGACGCGCCCTCGCGGGCGCGGTCGCGGGCCTGGTCCGCGCTCCCGGCCGCGCTGGAGGCGTTGCGGGCCACCTCGAGGACCGTGGCGTTCATCTCGTCCATGGCTGCGGCTGTCTCGTTCACGCGGCTGGACTGGCTCTCGGCCCCGCGGCTGGATTGCTCGATCTGCGTGGACAGCTCCTCTGAGGCCGAGGATACCGCCTCCACGACCTGCCGAAGCTCCCCGGCGGCATGGAGAATGCGTTCCCTGGCCTGCTCGGCCTGACGACTCGCGTGTTCGGCCTCCTGCAAAGCGCTCGTCGCGACCTCGGTTTGTCGCTCGGCCTCCTTGCTCTTGGCCTCAATTTTTTCCATGTTCTGAAAAAGATTCCTCATCATGACGTTGAGGGCCTTTTCCAAGCTCGTCATCTCGTCTCGGCCAAGTTCTTCGAAGACTATATCCGTATGCCCAGAGGCCATTTTCTGTGCACCTTCTGTGACATGACGCAACGGATAAATGATTGAGCGGACGAGATAAAATGAAAATGGAAGAACGATGACAAGCAAAAAAATGGCTATTCCTGTAAATATTGTAGTGATAGCTGTGTTGAATATGGAATCGAGCTGTTTGCTGATCCGCTGTTTTTCGCCCTCTATGTCGTCGATATAGATACCGGTGGAAACCCAAACATTCGTGCCTGGAACCATTTTTGCGAAGGCGAGTTTAGGTGAAGGTTCCTGCTCCCCTGGTTTTGGGAACCAGTAGACTACAAATCCGCCCCCCTCTTTGGCCTTGGCAATGAGTTGCTGAATGTAGGGCGTACCTCTTTTGTCCCGTGTATCGATGCGCATCTGTCCTTGAAATTCAGGCTTGAGCGGATGTGCCACACTGTGACCCTCAATGTCATACGCAAAGTAATACCCATCATCGCCAAATCGTACTTTTTTTATTTCATTTTGAATTATTATCTCTACTTTGTCTCCAGCTTCTTTGTCTTTGGACACAGCATCGCCAAGCTTTGTCGCCATGCTTTCAACGGAATACTGAAGAGTACGCTCGTATCCTTTATTCATTACAGCGCAAGCCTCGGATAATGATGCGTCGTTCAGCTTGCAGAAATAATAGGAAAAACTTAATACGGCGAAAACAAGGCAAAGAATCATGACTGTAATCAGGCTAGCCATACGGCAAGATATTGAATAATTACGAAGCATTTTGATTTCTCTGTTTTCCATTAAATATCTTGTTGTGAAATATTACAAGACAACTGACCTATTAATTGTTGAATTGGCGTTCGGCAAAAGGCCAACTGATTGCGTAGTCGTGATGAAAATGCCTGATCCTTTTGCAAAAACTAACCTCTTGAAGGAACATGTATTCGCTATCAGGCAGATGGATCATTGAGTCCACACAGCGACAGGCGCCCAGTTGCTCCTTGGCGCTCAGGCTTCCATCAACCCTCCAATGCGCCCATCAGCGCGCGCAGTGTGTGGCTCTGCCTGGCCAGGTCGTGTACGGCCGTGGCTGCCTGGGTCATGGCCTGGGAGGTCTCCGAGGAAATGGTATTGATTTCCTCGACCGAGCGATGAATCTGCTCCGAGGCCGAGGACTGCTGCTGCGCGGACGTGGCTATCGAGCCGACCTGATCCGAGGCGCATTCCACCAGGGCGACGATGGCGTCCAGAACCTCGCCGGACGTGACCGCCAGCGTAGTCGCGTCCTCGATGGTCTTGACCGTCTGGGCCACGTTTTCGACGTTCACCCGCGTACCATCCTGAATGCCCCGGATGGCCTCGCCGACTTCCTTGGTCGCGGTCATGGTCTTTTCGGCCAGTTTGCGCACCTCGTCGGCGACCACGGCGAATCCCCGTCCGGCCTCGCCGGCGCGGGCCGCCTCGATGGCGGCATTCAGCGCGAGCAGGTTGGTCTGGTCGGCGATATCGCTGATCACGTTCATGATCTGGCCGATGGACTCGGCCCGCTGGCCCAGGGCGGCCATGTCCGTGGTCACGGTCCGGGACTTTTCCCTGGCGCTCTCCACGCAGGCGACCATGCGGCTGACAATGGACGCGCCCTCGCGGGCGCGGTCGCGGGCCTGGTCCGCGCTCCCGGCCGCGCTGGAGGCGTTGCGGGCCACCTCGAGGACCGTGGCGTTCATCTCGTCCATGGCTGCGGCTGTCTCGTTCACGCGGCTGGACTGGCTCTCGGCCCCGCGGCTGGATTGCTCGATCTGCGTGGACAGCTCCTCTGAGGCCGAGGATACCGCCTCCACGACCTGCCGAAGCTCCCCGGCGGCATGGAGAATGCGTTCCCTGGCCTGCTCGGCCCGACGACTCGCGTGTTCGGCCTCCTCTACCGCGGCCTGCGCCTTGGCTGCCTCGCTGTGCGCCTCGCGCCCGCGCTCTTCGGCTTCGCTCATGCTTGTGCTGAGGTGGGCAACCATTGCGGAGAGATCTCGTCGCAATTCTTCGAACTCCGCGGAAAAGGCAACGCGGTCGCAGGCCCCGTGGTCGCCGCCGGCGACATTGCGGGAGCATTTCTGCAATGCCGTGAGCGGCATTAAAATGGACCGGGCGGTAAAAAAGCCGATTCCAAGCAGCAGGGCAACAACAACGGCACCAAAGACCGACTCAGACAACGTTATCTTCTGTGCAACGGCATCGGCATATTCGTTGACGCGCGCTGAAAGCACATCGATATGCTCTTCAAGCAAATGCGCAGTTTCGGTAAATGCCTTCTTGTTGGTATCAATAGCGCTTCGAGCGCTGACATACGCGCCGAATGTCTTGGCATAGACCGAAAGCAAGGACAGTACTTCGTCCTTGTTCTTTTCCGAGAGCTTGTCGGACTGCTGAACCAGTTCCCGCATCTTCGCCGTATCTTTTTCGAACGACTTCAGATACTTTACGTCATTTCGCAGCATGAAATCCTTTTCTCTGCGTCGGAGCATGAGCATGGCGGCCATGAGGGTGTCGTCCTTCTGCGCCTTGACGATTTCCTCTACTTTGTGAACGGCGTCGCGCAATTCGCCTTCCAGCCCTTGCTCTTCGTTCAAGCCCAATCGTATGGTATCCCGGGCGACCTCAAGAAACGTTTCTTCGTAATCATGGAGTAGTCTCTGCGCCTTGTCCGCATCGACCGAGAAGTTCGGATCGGAATGCCGAAGCCTGGTTATACAATCCTGGCCTTCGCGGACGTTGGCAGTTACCTTGTCGAGATAGTCTTCTTTTTTGCGTACGAAAAAATCCTTCTCGCTCCTGCGCGCTTGCAGCATTGCGATGTTCAAGTCCTTGACAAGCGCTTGCATAGAAAAATTTTGATCAAAAAATGACTTACCTACATAATTTGCGCCATAGGCAATAAGAATGCCAATGATGCCTGTTGACAACATCACAAGAAGGCGATGTCTGATGCTCATTAAAACCTCCGTTTTGATTGCATTGCGATGCATTCAAAAAATCTGTTATTATTGTACTGCGAGAGAGGCGAGTTCACACTCTTTCAGCAGCGTATTGAGATCGAGCAGAATGAGCAGCCTGTCGGACAACTTGCCAACGCCGCTAATGTATTCGGAGTCGATACCGGAAACCAAGGCTGGCGGCGCCTCGACCGTATTCGCCGGGAGGCGAAGCACTTCGGACACGGAATCGACAATGAATCCGACGACCATGCCGCTCAGTTCAATGACGATTATCCTCGTTTGGGTGTCATGCTCGCGAATGGCCATACCGAATCTGCTTCTCAGGTCGATAATCGGAATGACTTTTCCCCGCAGATTGATCACTCCCTGCACATACGCCGGGGCTCGTGGGACCTTGGTGATATCCATCGGTCGAATAATTTCTTGTACTTTAACAATATCCACACCATACTCTTCGCTATCAATATTGAAAGTAACAAGCTGATAGAGTTCAGCAGTCTGTTGTGTTGAACTGTCATTCATGAAACTGACTCCTTGTTTCAGTGTTGGGGCAACGAAATGTGTATCGTGTTCTTGCGGTCATGCATATTGCGGGGTGGACCAGGCTGTGAGCCTTGGCGTATGCGTCAAAACAGACGGTCCGAACGGGGCAGGGAGCCGGAATACGAAGCGGGTGCCCTCGCCGGGGACGGATTCGGCCCAGATACGTCCCTGGTAACGCTCGACAATTTCCCTGCAGACAGCCAGGCCCAGCCCCGGGCCTTTGACTCCGCGGCGGACCAGGTCGTCCGGCGCGACCTGGTAGAATTTGGTAAACAGATTGACGAGATTTTCCGCCGGGATGCCGCAACCGGTGTCGGACACGGATATCTCCACCCCCTCGGGGTCATGGCGCGCGGTTAGCGTCACGCTTCCCTGCTCCGTGAATTTGATGGCATTTTCCAGGAGGTTGAAGAGCACCTGAACCATGCGGTCCGGGTCTGTGATCAGCCGAAAGGGATCTTTCGGTACATAGACGAATAGATTGACCGCGGGCTTGTCCTCGATCTGGAAGCGAACCGCATCAACCGCCTGGTCGATCAGGCCTCGCAGGTCGCACTCGCTGTCGTTCCATTCGGCCAGTCCGGATTCGATCCGGGACAGGTCCAGAAAGTCGTTGATGAGACGGGACAGGCGCTGCCCCTCATTTTCGATAATACGCAGGTTTTGGGAGATACGTTCCTGGATTTTTCCGTTAGGGTGGGAGGCGATCGCCTCGGCGGCCAGATGCCGGGAATAGTCCTTTTGAACCAGCCGCGTATAGCCCAGAACCGATGTCAGCGGCGTACGCAACTCGTGGGCGACTGTCGTCAGGAAGGACGTCTTGAGTTCGTCCAGAACCAGGAGGCGGCGGTTGGCCTCTTCCAGCTCGGCGGACCGGCGAAACAGCTCGCTGGCGCGTTCTTCCACCAGGACCTCAAGCTCGCGATTGAACCGCTCCAGCTCTTGTTGGGCTCGCTTGTGCGCGGTGATGTCCCGGATCACGCCTTCCACGCCAATGACCTTGCCCGAGGCGTCGTAGACGAGCGTGCTGTTGGCCTCGACGTCAATGGGCTCCCCGTCCTTCTTGAGCATGGACACCTGAAAGCCGATCACCCGGCCCTCGCGCAGGATGCGTTCCATGAATGCGCGGCGTTCTTCGGGGGTGCGGTACATGGTCTGGGCGATGTTCTTGTTCAGCACTTCATCCAGGCGCGTGTAACCGAACATCTGGACACAGGAGGGGCTGGCCATAAGGATGTTGCCCCCCAAATCCGCACAGTAATATCCGTCGATGATGTTCTCGACGATATTGTCGTAGCGTTGTTCGTAATGCTGGAAGGCCCGGGCGATGGTGCGCGTTTTTCGGATGTTGCAAATCAGCAGGACAAGATTGATGGCCAATGCGAGGCACAGCGCCACACCGCCCCAGAAGTAGACAGGGTAGCTTTCCCATATCCTGGGCTGCCTGTTCACCAGACGGGCCTCAGCCGGCAAGGCCTGCGTGTCCAATCCGTGCGCGGTAAGCTCATTCCAGTCGAAGACAAAGCTGTTCGGCGACTCCAGCTGCACCGGGACGTCCGCCACGGACGCGCCGTCCAGCAGCTGCAGGGCCATTCGACCGGCCATTTCCCCTGCCTTGAACATGTCCACGATCTTGCCGCCGGCCAGGCCCTTGCCGATTTCCGAGCCCCAGAGCGAGTAAATCGGGCACGGCGTCGCGGCGCGTATCTCGGCCAGGGATTCGTCAGGCTGGTAGGATCGGCCCTTCGGATCGAGGTAATAGGGCAGGAGCAGCACCGCGTCCTGCGGGGAGAGGGCGGCGACGCGGCGTGCCGTTTCTGCCAGGTCCAGCCCCTGGAGGACGTCCAGTTCCAGCCAGTCCAGCGTCCTTGTCTGTGCCAGCACGTCGCGCAGCACTTCCTGACTGGTCGAGGTCGCGTCGACGATCAGCGCCACGCGGCGCAGGGCTGGCTGGAGTCCCCTGGCCGCTTCGAGCGTTTCTTTCGCCGCGACGTTTTCGACCACGCCCGTCGCCAGGGGGAAACCATCGAGCATGGCCGGCGTAAAATTATTCACCCCGCAGAAGACCACCGCTACGCCCGGAAACAAGGCATCGCGATGCGCCTTCATGAATTCGAAGGCATTATTGTCCGAGACCACGATCACGTCGGGCTGGAGCGAGGCGTACTTGGCGGCGAGGTAGTCGAATATCGGCTTTTCAAGCCCGGTATAGGGCAGCCGCTTGGTGTCCATGTACTCGATGTACACTTTGAAGCGTTTTGGATCCCGAAAGACCGAGACCACGCCCTCGATGGCCTGGTCCGTACACTCCAGACCGTGGTGATAGGACGTCAACACGAGAACCCGCTGCACGGCGCGTTCACTGCCCATGGCCGGGTTGTTGCCGGAAAAGGTCATCCCCAACGAAATCAGAACGAGTACAAGACTGACGACGCGCATAGCATTCCCCCACATCGACGTCCCGGAGGTCGGGCTTCCGCCCCGGATCCGCGGTCCGCACCCGCCGCCGCCGATCAAGCTCTCTGATCGGGAGTGCGGAGACCGGGTGCTGATCAGGGCCGGCTTACATATTCCATGCCAGCAAAAAGAAGAGGCGGTCCAAGGGGGCTGGTCCGGTATCCTAAAGCCTGTCCCTTCGGTCCGTAACGGCCTTGTAACAGAACGGCATGGCGCATAGCGGGTCACTGCGTCGTGGACAGGTCCTCCCGGGGGAGTCCCGAAAAAAGGCGTCGCGATGTTCCGTAAAAGTGGACGTGTCCATAAAAAGGGAACACGCCTGTCTGCCTGACGCCGCTTCGAAAAGTCAGCTTCTGTTTATTTGTCCTGCAGGATTGCTTTGGCGATGTACTTGAGATAGAACAATCCAAGTGGAAAAAGGCATTCGCCTTGCCGCGCGCCAGGAGACCCTATAATTCTCGCCGCTGATGTTTGTGCGGCACGCCCTGTGCAAGACACGCCCGGCGGCTTGACGGCCATGATAACGCATTGTCAGGAGCATCCATGAGTTCGCGCGTTGTTGACGTCTCCTCGATTTTCACCCGATACGATCTGGACCTTGAAACGGCCCGGCAACAGGCCCGTACCGTGTCGCAGGACGTCCTGCTGCAACGGGTGGCAGAGTGCATTGTGACTGGCGACGAGGACGGCATCGAGGATGCGGTCAATGACGCGCTGCGGACCAGACAGCCGCTGGAGATCATCGATGAGGGCATGATTCCGGGGATGCGCGAAGTCAGCCGGCTTTGGGAACTCGGGACCTATTTTCTTCCCCAGGTCATTCTCTCCGCGGACGCCATGATTGCCGGCATCACCCTGTGCGAGGGCAAGCTCGGCCGGACCCTGCCCAAGAAGGCCACGGTCGTCACGCACACCGCCGAGGGCGACATTCATGATATCGGCCAGGTAATCGTCAACGCGCTCCTGAAGGCATCCGGCTTCGAGGTGATCGACCTGGGTGCGGACGTGCCAGTGGACGTCGTGGTCGAGGCCTGCCAGGTGCATAAGCCGGTCCTGGTCACGGGCACGGCCCTGATGACGACGACCATGACCGCTTTTCCCAAAATCGCGGCCCGTCTCAAGCAGGCTGGCCTGGCCATTCCCTTTGTCTGCGGCGGCGGGGCGGTCAGTGAGGAGTTCGTGACCAGCTTCGACCTGGGCATCTGGGGCAAAGAGGCCAGCCAGGCTCCGTTAATGGCCGAGGATGCGCGCAAAGGGCTCGACTGGAAGGCGATGCGCGCCAAATGGAACGGTTAAGCGCTGGCCCTTTGTCAGCGCAGAGAGAGTAATGACATGGAGTTGATCGATACGATGGCCTACGAGCGCCCCGGGGACATGATCTTCGGCGCGGCCCTCCATCCGGTACACACGCGGCGAGGCCTGGTCCTCGGGGACAACTGCGTGGTGCCCGAGATCGTTCCCCATCCCCGGCCTGGCAGCGAAACAGCCATAACAACCCTGTTACGGGAATTCGAACGCGCCAATGGCGACGCCATGGAGCGTTGCGTGGTCGTGGGGCTGCCGAACATCGTTGTCGAAAACGAACACATCTTCCAAATGACGCATGTCCCGGAGTGGGGAGGGGAAATCGCGGCCCAGACAGCCCGACAGCTGGACGAGTATCGAGAAAAGTACGGCCTCAAGTCGGCCTACCGCGCCACCATTGCCGACATCCGCAAGCCGGACATGGTCCATTTGCGCGATTCGGATCGGACTCAGGCCGTGCTTGCCGCATTCGAGGCCTGCGCTCCCTTCGCGGACATCGTGTCCATCGAGTCCATGGGGGGCAAGGAAATTGCCGACTATGCCCTGATCCGCAACGACATCGTCGGGATGCTCTTCGCCCAGGCCGTGCTCGGCGGTCGGGATATGGAATGGCTCTGGACGCATATTGTCGGCATTGCCCGCAAGCACGACTGCATCCCGGGCGGCGACACCGATTGCGCCCGCGCAAACACGGCCATGTTCATGGCCGGCGGTTTCACGTCCAAAGACGTGCCCCATACCCTGGCCGCCCTGGTCCGGGCCATCAGCGTCAGTCGCAGCCTGGTAGCCTACGAGTGCGGCGCCGTGGGCCCTGGCAAGGACTGCGCCTATGAGAATCCGATCATCAAGGCCATCACCGGGCTGCCCATGTCCATGGAAGGGAAGAGCAGCGCCTGCGCCCACATGAGCCTGTGCGGCAATGTCATGGCTGCGGTCTGCGATCTGTGGTCCAATGAGGCCGTGGAATACCAGCACATGTTCGGGGGCAGCTCCTCGGCCGTGTTCACCGAGATTCTGGGCTACGACACGGCCGCGATGAATGCGGCCCTGGCCCTGGGCTACGCGCGCGAATATCAGGCTTGCCTGGTCAACTCCGACCGCTACCGCAGCCCGCACAGTTTTATCCTCTGCCCGGACAACGCCTGGGCCATCGGCAAGGTTGTCGTGGACAATGCCCGGAGCCGTTATGCCAGAGCCCGGGCCGCGGCCCTGGAGTGCGGCCGGCTGATGCTGGCCGATCCGCTCCTGCGTTTCACGGCCTTCGAAAAAGAATCGTTGCTTGGCTACCTCGGTCAGCTGGAAACGCTCCCGGACAGCGAGGAGGACTTCATCGACCGCTGTCTCCACGCCTATCGCAAGGTCAAGGGTTTTCGTCCGGACTCCTACGGTCTGTAAGGGACGGCAATATGGCCAGTCTGGGAATCGCTCTGGACTTGGGCACAAGCGGCTTCAGGGCTCAGGCTCTGGACCTGGAGACGGGCGAGGTGCTCGCCACGGCCATCACCACGCGCCACCCTCTGCCCGGCGCCAATGTCATGGACCACCTCCACTTCGTTCTGGACATGGGCGCAGAGGCTGCACGCGGGATCGTGACCAGGGCGGTAAACCGCCTGCTGCGCGCCCTGAACATTGACCTGGATCGGGTGGCGAGGTGTGCGCTTTGCGGCAACCCCACCCAGCTCTCCGTGTTCCAGGGGCTGGATATCCGTGATCTGGCCTACGCGGGCAAACGGTTGCTGTCGCGGCTCGGCGTCACGCCGCCGGCTCGCGACGCCGCGGTTCTCCCGGCTGCGTCGCTCCCCGGCCTGGAATTGCCAGGCTGCTGCCAGGTATTCGTTCCGCCTGCCGTGCGCCACGAGGTCGGCGCCGATGCCCTGGCCCTCATCCTGCGCACGGGTATGCTCGATCGCGACGAGACCGCGCTGGCTATCGACTACGGCACCAATGCCGAGATCGCCCTTGTTCATCAGGGGCGCGTGCTCACTGGGTCCACGGCCGCGGGGCCGGCTCTGGAAGGCCAGCATATCGCCTGCGGCATGTTGGCCGCGCCCGGCGCCGTGGCCGACCTCGAGCCCGAGGCCGGCCGGCATCGCCTCTTCGTGCTCGACCAGGCCATGCTGCCGCTTCCGGGCGCTCTGGTTCGTCTGGACGGAGAGCCGGTCGACGAACGGGCGGATGCGCCCATCGACGCGCCGCGCTGCCTGGGCATCACCGGCACCGGGACCATCGCCGTCATCGATCAGGGCCTGGAATGCGGATTGATCCGGCTGCCGCGTATCCGGACTGCGGACAGCGCCCTGCATCTGGGCCAGGGGTTGTACCTGACGGAACAGGATCTGGCCGAGGCCGGCAAGGCCTTCGGCGCCATCCGCGCAGGCATGATCACCCTGTGCCACGAAGCCGGCATCGAGCTTTCGGCCATTCGTACCGCGTACATGGCCGGCGCCTCGGGCACCTACGTGGATCCGCTCAAGGCCCGTCGGGTGGGCCTGCTCCCTCCGCGGGCGGAGCGTGTCGTTCAGCTGGGCAACACCTCCCTGGCCCTGGCCCGTGAGCTGGTGCTCGCTCCCGACCGTCTGGCCGAACTGGAGCAACTGGCCGACCGGCTGCGCGCCTCGCACTGTCTCTTTGCGGCGTCCAAGCCCTTTGCCAAGGTTTTTCTGCTGGAGTTCTCGCACTGGACCGAGGGCATGCCCGTGGAACACTATCGCCGTTTTCTGACCCGTTATGGCCTGCCCGACCTTCCGTCCCTGGGCCCGGCGCCGGCGATACGCCGGCTGGTGCAGCGGGATATCGATGACTTGGGGACAATGGGTTTGACGATCGTTCCGGATATCGGCGATGTTGTCAGTCAGTGCTTCGAGGGCTGCGCGGCCTGCGGTGCCTGCGTTGAAGCATGTCCGGAGCGCGCGCTCGTACTTGACCCTGCCGTCGCCTGTCTGACCCTGGACCAGGCCCGGTGCAACGGCGTGGCCTGCCGCCGCTGCGAGCGCGCCTGCCCGCTGAAAATTTGTGATCTGGAGCGCTTTTTTCGATCATCGCACGCTTGTGACAGTCAGGACGGCGAACGCTCCTTGGAGGGGAGCAGTGGGTGTCTGCCCCCTTTTTCCCGCGTGCGACCGGAGCGTAGCGTATGAGTACACTTGGCCTGCTCACCTGTGAAATGCTGGAACTCGAATTCGCCTGTCTTCTGGCTGACGACCCCGATGTCGAGCGCATCGTTGTCGTGGAAAATTCCCGTTCCCGGCGATTCATCCACGCCCTGGAGCGTAGCGGCCGACGCGTGGCCGCCAGAATTCCCCACCCGGCCGCCTTTCGCCCCGAGCCATTGGCCGGGCTGGAAGTCCTGGTCAACGTGCTCGAGGCCTCGCTGCACCGCTGTCGGAATGTCCTCCGGCAGGCCTTGCGCCAGGCGGCGAATGAACTGGCGCCCCATGTCCATGCCCTTGCGCTGGGCTACGGGCTGTGCGGCAATGCCCTGGAAAATCCCAAAGAAACCCTGGACGTCGGCGTGCCGCTTTTTATTCCCATGGATGGCGACCGGCCGGTTGATGACTGTATCGGTCTGCTGCTCGGCGGGCGGGAACCCTATCTGGCCCAGCAGCGTAAGGTCCCAGGCACCTATTTCATGACCCCGGAGTGGGCTGTTCATTGGAAGGATATCCTTGGCCCGGATTGCCTGCGATTTGACGATGCGACGCTGAAACGGGTCTTTCATGGGTACGAGCGCGCCCTGTTGATCGAAACGCCGGCCATGCCTCTGGACACGATGCGTCGCCGGGTGGAAGCATTCCGTACGCGTCTGGACCTGCGGGTGGAGGCCTGTGCCGGCAGCCTGGACATTCTCCGTGCATCCTGGAAGGCGGCCAAGGCCTGTTCGATCGGCCAATCGAACGGGTAATTGTGACGGCACGGCAGCAAGATGAAACCCTGTTGGAGCGGAACGCGACCATGCAACTGATCGCCACGGATATTGCCACGCTTCCCCGCCTGCACGAGGGCACGCATTGTCTGATCTCAGTCGGCCGCTCCACCGACGATAATATCGTGACGGTCCCGGACGTGGTCACCCGCGTGCTCAATGCCGTGCTCCCCGTCAAACCGGTCGGTACGGGTCTGGGACTGGCCATCTGTCGCGAGATCGTCCAGCACTACCATGGCCGCATCTGGGCCGAATCCCGGCTGGGCGAGGGCAGCGCGTTTCATATCGAACTGCCGCCCACCGTGTTCGCCACCTCCTGAACCACCCCCTCCCTGCGTCACGGCCTGATACATCCGCTCCCCGATACTAACGGAATGCCGCGTTCGCGTGTCCACTTTTTGTGGACATGTTCACTCGCAGAGAACAGCGAAAGGTTCTTTTTCCAGAAAACAGGCCTGTTCGACAGAGGCGAAATGTGCAGATATCATCCTGAAATAGAATAATTAGTTTGCTTTTGGCATGGATAGTGCTGAAAGGTGGAGTGAATTGGTCGAAAGCCCCGGAGCAAGGGCGTTACGCACGAGGAGGCGCAGAGAACAATGGTATTCGATGACAGGGAACAGAGATATATGACACGTCCGGCATTTTTTTCGGCTCGGGTCGTAGCGCTTGGTATTGCGATGGTCTTGCTTGCCTGGGTCATGCCGTGCCAGGCAGCTCCGGCCAGGCTGCCGAACGTCCTGATCATCAATTCCTACCACAACGGTTTTTCCTGGTCTGACGCGATGATCCGTGGCCTCCGTTCGACCCTGCGCGAGGGAGAGGAGTGTACGGTCTTTGTCGAAAATCTGAACGCCCTGCGCCTGGATCCGGTGCCCGAGGGCGAAAACGTGCTTTTCCGTTACCTGCGCTACAAATACACGGGAGACGGAATCGACGTACTCGTGGCAATAGGCAACGAAGCCCTGCAGTTCGTCAGACAGTATCGCAACGAAGTGGCGCCAGGGGCGCCCATCGTCTTTTGCGGGGTCAATGCCGATGGAAAGACTCCTCTCCCGGTTCTGGAGAACAGCACCGGCGTTGAGGAGAATGTCGATATCCGCGGCACGCTGGACGTGGCCAGAGGGCTTCAACCCGGACTGCGACGGGTGCTCCTGCTCTCCGACGACTCGTCAGCCGGCATAGCCCTGTCCACGCTGGCGCACGAAACCATCCGGGGCATGGACGGCATCGAGGTCGCGGAACTCCGGGATGCCACCATTGACTCGGCCATTCAACGCGTAGCAGCCCTGGGACCAGGGGATGCCGTCCTGTTGCTGACCTGCTTCCGCGACTCGAAGGGCCGGATTTTCTGTCCCGAGGAGGTCGTGAGCCGGCTGAGCGCCCATTCCAAGGCCCCGGTATACGCACTCTGGGGCCCCCTGGTCGGGAATGGGGCCGTGGGAGGCCACGTGGTAGACGGGTTCAGCGCCGGCAAGGCGGCCGGGGCCAGACTCAACGCCATTCTGGCCGGGCGCCCGGCTGGGGACATCCCGGTGTGCAGGGACCTGTCCCGACAATATCTCTTCGATTTCAACGAACTCCAGCGCTTCGGCTTCTCCCGGGACGACCTCCCCGCTCAGAGTCTGATCAAGAACGAACCGACCTCCATCCGGGGCCGCTTTCCCATTCTCAGGACCCTGGCACTGCTGGCCCTGGTCCTGCTGCTCGTCCTGCTCGGCAGCGTTGTTTACTCTCGTCGCTCGCGGCAGCGGATGCGTCAGGCGCTGTCCCAGAGCGAACACCGGCATCTCCGCGTGATTAACACCATGCTCGACGGGTTTTACCGCTGCGACATGGAAGGAAACCTGATTGAGGTCAACCCGGCCACCGCAGCGATGTACGGCTTTGCCGGCCCGGAGGACATGCTTGGCGTGAATATCGCCCGCGAGCTGTACTTTTATCCGGAACAGCGGGCGGCCTTTGTCGAGCGCATCAAACGCACCGGCGCGGTCTCAGGCTTCGAGGTCACCATGAAGCGCGTTGACGGCACCCTTTTCGAGGTGGAGGCCAATTCGATTCTCGTCCACGACGCGACCGGCAAGCCGATCGGTGTGGAGGGCGTCATCCGCGACATCACCGCCCGCAAGCAGGCCGAGTACGAGCTGAGTGAGAATGCGCGGTTCCTGGACAGCGTACTGGAAAACATCCCCAACATGATCTTCGTCAAGGATGCGGATGAGCTCCGCTTCGTACGTTTCAATCGCGCGGGCGAAGAGTTGCTGGGCCTTTCCAGGGACCAGTTGCTGGGCAAAAACGATTACGATTTCTTTCCCGACGACCAGGCCGGTTTCTTTGTCGCCAAGGATCGTGAGACCATGACCCGGGGCGTGCTCCTGGACATCCCCGAGGAGCATATCCATACGCGGGTAAAGGGCGATCGTATTCTGCACACCAAAAAAATTCCCATTGTTGACAGTGCCGGCGCTCCCCGCTTCCTGCTGGGCATCTCCGAAGACATCACGGAAAAAAAGCTCGCCGAAGAGGAGCTGCAGCGTCTGGCCCGCCATCTGGAAGAACAGGTCCAGGAGCGTACGGCCGAACTCTCAGCCCGCTCAATGGAACTGGAGGTCGCAATCTCGCGGCTGCGCGAGCTGGATGAACACAAAAACTGGTTCCTGTCCACGGTCTCTCACGAGATACGCACTCCGCTGACGTCGGTTCTGGGCTTTGCCAAGATGATCCGCAAGGATTTCGGCAAATTCTGCGAACAATGGCGCATCGGCGAGACGAGCCTGGGCAAAGCCGGAAAGCGCATCCTCCTGAACAGCGGCATTATCGAAAGCGAGGGCAAGCGACTCACACGGCTCATCAACACGCTGCTCGATCTCTCCAAAATTGAAGCCGGGAGCATGGAGTGGCGTGACTCCCTGGTCGATGTTCACCACCTGGTGGAGCAGGCCGTCAACTCGGTCAGCATTCTTTTCAGCGACAAACCGGCCGTAACGCTTGCCATGGATCTGCCCGATATCATGCCCCGGCTCTACGTAGACCCGGACCGGATGGTCCAGGTCCTGGTCAATCTGCTGGGAAACGCTATTAAATTCACGGAACAGGGGAGCGTGGAAGTAGCGGTCCGCGTGGCGAAGAATGCTCTGGAGGTCTGCGTTCGGGACAGCGGTCCGGGCATCCCCTCCCATGAGCTGGAACACGTGTTTTCCAAGTTCAGACGTTGCCAGAACCCGGGCGCAACAAGCGCTCCCAAGGAAGGGACCGGTCTCGGCCTGGCCATCACCAAACAAATTGTGGAGCACTACGGAGGGAGAATCTGGGTGGAGTCCACGCTCGGCGAGGGAAGCCGATTCCTCTTTCGCGTCCCCCTGGACGGCCGGGACAACATGGGAAGAGGAAGGCCGGAGGCCGTCCACGTTACCGCGCCTTCGCTCATGGCACTGAGCAACTGAACCATCCGCAGCCGACCGGAAAGGAAAAACCGTTATGTCTTCAATCTCCAAAGCAATCAATGAGCAACCCATTCTGCTGGCCAATTATTACTTCAGCGAACAGCTTATCCTGCGTGCCGCCCTCGAAACGCAGGGTTACGCGCATGTACTGAGCACGCACAACGGCGAAAGCGCCTGGCGCAAAATTCTCGCAGCTACGCCCTCCCTGGTGGTCTGCGATCTGGATCTGGCGCTCCTCTCGGGCTGTGAACTCATGGAAATGTGCTGGAATGCCCTCGGTGAAATGCGGATGCCGTTCATTCTGCTGCTTCCCGAACAGGACGCCGGCTCCAGGCATGCCACAATCGCCTACGGCGACTGCTACACCCTGGCCAAGCCCTACACCATCGCCCAGTTCCTGACCACGGTACACCGCGCCCTGTATGGCTTGAAGAACGTTCCGGGTCGAACCCAGGATGTTTTTACTGTCCCGTCACGGGACTGAATTGGCGACGAACACCCGGGCCTCCCCCCCCCGGGAAGCGTTCCTGGACCCGGAAAAGAAATCACTCATGAGAGCCACAGTGGTCCGTCCAGCGCACTGACACATCAGGTATCAATATCGATATCATCCTGTAATAGCTTATAAAAATAGCTGCTTGCAGTGATCATTTCTTGCCGTTTGTTCATTATCCTGTTGCGCCACGCGGGGAATATGCTAGAAGACATTGTCGGACGGCGTCAGGGTACGTTCTCCTTCTCAACAGTTTTTTTGAATCCACTTTCACTTCGAACTCTAGAGCCGTTCGGCGCAGAACAGCAGGGGGGGGCAACCATGAAACATGTTGCAGCGTCGTGCGCTGCCGCCAGTCTTGGGCTTGCCGCCATCCTGCTCGTCGCCTTTTCTTCACAGCCCGTTCTCGCTTCTTCGCGCGCCCCGATCGTCATCGTTGGCGATAAAAGCTGGGCGCCGCTCATGTACGTTGGCGAGAACAACCAGGCACACGGACTCGTCGTCGATATCTGGAAGCTGTGGTCCCAAAAAACGGGCGTGGAGATTGAATTCAGGCTGATGGACTGGGAGAAGGCCCTGCACGCTGTCGAAAGCGGCCAGGCAGACGTGGTCGGGTACATCATTAGAGCTGAAGAAAGAGCCCACCGTTTTGATTTTTCGATTCCCTTTTTTGAAATTCCATCGGTAATATTTTATGAAAAGTCACTGTGTTGCCCAAATAAGATAGAAGAGTTTAAAGATATACAAATCGGTGCTGTTGCAGAAGACTATGTTGTTACATATATGCAAAAACAGTTTCCCGAAATTGTCATAACCCTTTTTCCGTCCTATGAAGATGTCGTCGACGCCGCCATAGCCGGCAGAATCAAGGCCTTTGCCATGGATACCCCGGTCGGTCACTATTACCTCTCGAAAAAGGCGGGGGGCGGTGACTTCAAGGTCTTGGCGGAACATATTTACAGCATTAAGCATCATGCCGGGGTCAAGAAGGGAAATACCGAACTGTTGGAACTCATCAACAGGGGGTTATCTTCGATTTCAGATAAGGAAATGCAGGCTATTTCCGCATCGTGGTCCGGCACGATGATACAAAAACCGTTTCCATGGGCATGGATCGGGATTATCTCCTTGAGTATCATCATTTTCGTATCGCTGGTATCCGTCTGGAATCGGCAATTGCGGAAGATGGTGTCCCAGGCAGTAGCCGAAATCAAAAAAAAGCAGACTCAGCTGGAACTCTCGGAAAAAAAATACCACGGAATCTTTGAAAACGCCATTGAGGGCATATTCCAATCGTCTTTCGATGGACGTTTTCTTAACGTCAATCCTGCGTTGGCTCACATACTCGGATACAACTCGCCCGAGGAGCTGATGAGGAGCGTGACGGATATCAAGGAGCAATTGTATGTCGATCCAGAGCGTCGTGAAGAACTGATTGATCGTATACGCAATGGCGAAAGAGTAAGTCGATTTGAAAGCGAATTATATCGAAAAGACGGCAGCACGATCTGGGCATTGATCAATGCGCACGGTGCCGATGGAGATGATGCCAATTCATCGTATATCGAGGGCATGGTTCTGGATGTCACCACAATCAAGAATGCGGTCTTGAGCATTCAGAAGGCCAAGGAAGAAGCCGAACGCGCTGACAGGATGAAGTCCGAGATGCTTTTTTCCGTGTCACACGAGCTGAAGACCCCTTTGACCGTGTTGTTGGGTTTCTTCAAGATCATCGACAAGAAATTCCGCAGGCACATCGCACCGAACATCGCCTGCGGCGATGATAAATGCCAGCGCGAAGTAAGGGCTTTCGAGCAAAACCTGGCGATCATCCAAGCCGATTGCGAGCGCCTCAGGGCGCTGATTGCACATTTTTTCGATCTGGCTGAGCTGAAATCCGGCCTGGTTGACTGGAAAATGGAACCGGTTTCGATCGAGCGGCTGGTGACTGACGCCCTTGACCGATGCCGAGGCGAGGCGATGGCTAAAAACCTGGATTTGGTGGTCGCTATCGCCCCTGAGACCCCGGAGGCGTACGGCAGCGGTGTGGCACTTGCCGAAGCGCTGGGACACCTGCTCGACAATGCGCTCAAATTCACGGATTCAGGATCGATTGTCTGCAAGGCTGCTCGACAGGATGAAGCCATAGCCATCAGCGTCGAGGATACCGGCACAGGTATTGCGCCGGAAACGCTGCCGCATATCTTTGATCTCTTCAGTCAGGGCGGCGACATCCTGACCAGCAAACCGGCCGGCGTAGGACTCGGTCTGGCCATAGCCGACGAGATCGTGCGCCGGCACGGGGGGACGATTACGGCCGAAAGTGTATCGGGTCGGGGCAGCGTATTTACAATGCGTCTGCCCAGTCAGAATCTTTCGGCAAATCCAGGGTGGGGCTTGCATGATCGAGTAGAGTAAAAATCATGCGCCTGCGGTGGGTTGATTCCGAGAGTATGCACCTGTTTCCGATGCACATCCTTCAATCCCGGCCTTTTTCCTCTGGCTTCTATACCAGCGTTTTGAACGAGTATATGGGCGGTGGGCCTGCCTGCCTCCTGCAACCTCAAGGCGTCAGAACCCCCCTCTCGACATATTTACTCCCCGGAAGTGAAAACTGGCCGTCTGACGCGATTTGGCCGGGTGCAGTCCCCCCCCCCGCCCCGATGGCGGCCTTGTACGTCGATAGAGCCCGGGTCAGCTCCCCGGTCTCCAGTCAAGCCGGCTGTTCATCGGGCGCGTCGCTCGAATGCGACGGGTCGGCGCGTACGGCCAGCCCCTTGAAGTGGGCGAAGTCGATGGCCTGCCAGGGCATTTTTTTCACATACCCCACGCCGTTTTCGTCCTTGCCCTTGGTGCGCGCGCGACG
>CAZGAH010000024.1:0-9399 GCA_964523295.1 uncultured Desulfovibrionaceae bacterium
GACAGGCCAACTCCGTTTCACACATCAGGGTGCCCTTCAGTCATGGCGACTTAGAACACAATCGCCGTGCAAGGCCCCTGCGGAGCGGTTGACAGCTTTGCCGGAGGCCTCGTAGGATAGAGGGAGATCGAAGTCAGAATGCGAGGTGACGGTGCAGAAAAATTATCTTGTCCGGGGAATAGTGATCGGCGGGTCGCTGGGCGTCCTGGCCGGCGTGTTCGGGCTTGTGGACATGGCCCGTGGCGCGGCGTTGGGCATGGTGGCCGGCTTTTTCGCCGGGCTGACCCTGGCCAGGAAGCAGGATCGCGGCCAGCGCAAACGATGATGTCCTGCCGCGTCGATTCCGGACAGTGCGCCCGCGCGGGGGCGGCGTGAGCCGGTTTCAGAAATCGGGACCCAGGGCCTGGATCATTTCCCTGGCCTGGCTGGCCGGCGTACTGCTGTACGCCGGGCTTGCGATGGCGCCCGTGCGCTTCCCCTTTGTCGACACGGTGATCTGGGCCCCGGTCACCCTGGACGAAGTCCTGCACTTTCTGGCCTTTGCCTGGCTGGCGCTGGCCTTTCCGCTGGCCTTCTCCTCCCGCCTGCTGGTCGTGCTCGCGCCGCTGATGCTGGTGCTTCTCGGCATCGTCAGCGAATTCATGCAAATGCATATCCCCATGCGCCGATTTTCCGAGATCGACGTCCTGGCCAATACGCTGGGGTGCATCGTCGGCACGCTGCTGGGCTTTTTGCTTCGATTCCTGCTGCACCGCAGATCAGCGACGCGCGGGTCTGCCGGACAGGGTGAAGGCTGAGTCCGGGCGGAAGGGCGGGGACGGGGTCGCGGGCAGGGGTTCAGCCGGCAAAGCGGAGGCTGCCTTTGCCGAGCAGGTCGTGGAGGTGTACGACGCCCAGCAGCCGTCCGTCGGCATCCACCACGGGCAGCACGGTGATAGCCCGGCTTTCCATAATATCGAGCAGCTCGGCGACGGATTGATCCGGTTGCGCCGTGGCCGGGTTTGCGGTCATGGCCGCGGTCACGGGCGCATCCAGGTCCCAGGCTCCACGACAGACCAGCCGGCGCAGGTCTCCGTCGGTGAGAATGCCGGACAGTGCGCCGGCGGAGTCCGTCAGGAGCACGGCGCCAAGCCTGCCGGCATCGAGCACGTCCAGGGCCTCACGCAGGGGCTGGTCCTGCGTGACGACGGGAATCCCGTGCGTATGCATGCATTCCCGGACCCGGGTTTTCAGACGCTGGCCCAGGGCTCCGCCCGGGTGAACGCGACGGAAGTCCTGCTCGTCGAAGGCCTTCCAGCGCATCAGGCAGACGGCCAGCGCGTCGCCGGTGGCCAGTGCCGCCGTGGTGCTTGCCGTGGGCGCCAGGTCGAGCGGACAGGCCTCGCGTGGAACACGGCAGACGACCGTGACGTCGGCGAGTGCGCCGAGCGTCGACGAGGCCTCGCCGGTCAGGGCGATCACCGCCGGTCCCAGGCTACGCAGCGAGGGCAGCAGGGCATTGAGTTCGTCGGTCTCGCCGCTGTTGGAGACGGCCAGGATGACGTCTTCGGCGCGGACCATGCCCAGGTCGCCGTGCGCGCCCTCGACCGGGTGGAGGAAAAAGGCGGGAGTGCCGGTGGAGGACAGCGTGGCCGCGATTTTCCGGGCCACCAGGCCGGATTTGCCCAGCCCCATGAGCGCTACGCGTCCGCGGCAGCCGGCCAGCAGCTGCAGCGCCGTGACAAAGGCGTCGTCGAATCCGCGAGACACGGCCTCGAGCCCTTCGATTTCGATGGCGATCACCTCGCGGGCCAGGGCCAGCCAGTCCTGCTGCTGCGGTTTCGCCGTGTCGTGCCGGATCATGCGTGCGCTCGACCTACCAGGTCAGGGCGTTCTCTTCCAGGCAGGCCTTGCCCAGACCGGCGCACGGAGCGATCGGGTAGTCGCCCGTGAAACAGGCCAGGCAATAATCCTGAGGTCGGCCCACCGCGCCGAGAAGCCCCTCGATGCTCAGGTAATGCAGGGAATCCAGGCCGATGAACCGGGCGATGTCCTCGACGGTGTTGTTGGCGGCGATGAGTTCGCCCTTGGAGGAGAAGTCGATGCCGTAAAAGCAGGGGAAACGGATGGGCGGGCAGCTGACCCGCATGTGAATTTCCCGTGCCCCGAGTTCCCGCAGCTTTTTCACCCGCGAGCGGATGGTGGTGCCGCGGACGATGGAATCGTCGACGATCAGCAGCCGCTTGCCCTTGATCATGTCGCGGACGGGGTTGATTTTCACCCGGGTGCTGAAGTCGCGCATGTCCTGGCTGGGCTGGATGAAGGTGCGGCCTACGTAGTGGTTGCGGATCATGGCGGTTTCGAAGGGCTGCCCGGACTCCTGGGCGTACCCGACGGCGGAATACATGCCGGAGTCGGGGAAGGGCATAACGAAATCCGCATCCACGGGCGCTTCTTTTGCCAGGGCCCTGCCCATCAGCTTGCGGCAGTGGTAGACGCTTTCGCCAAAGACCGTGGAGTCGGGGCGGGCGAAATAGATGAGTTCGAAAATGCACTGGCTGGTGGGCTTGGGCTTGCAGAGCCGGTAGCTGGTCACGCATTTGTCCTGAATGACGAGCATTTCTCCGGGCTCGATGGAGCGGATGTACTCGGCCTCGAGCAGGTCGAAGGCGCAGGTTTCCGAGGCGAGCACGTGCGCGTCCGAGACCCTGCCCAGGGCCAGAGGCCGAAAGCCGTGCGGGTCGCGGATGGCCAGGATCTTGCCGTCGACCATGATGAGCAGCGAGTAGGCGCCTTTGGCCTTGCGACAGGCCTCGATGACCGCCTCTTCGAGCGATCTGTCGTTCAGATGCTTGACGATGAGGTGGATGAAGAGTTCCGAATCGATGGTGGTCTGAAAGATCGAGCCCTGGCTTTCCAGTTCCTGACGCAGTTCCGGCGTATTCACCAGATTGCCGTTATGGGCCACGGCCAGGTGCTGGGAGCCGTAGCGGACCAGGAAGGGCTGGGCGTTGCGGATGAGCGAGGCGCCGGTGGTGGAGTAGCGGACGTGCCCGATGGCGACGTTGCCCTTGAGCTCCTTGCCGAGATGCCGCTCGTTGAACACCTCGGGCACCAGTCCCATGCCCTTCTGCTCGCGGATCTTGAAGCCATCCCAGGTGATGATGCCGGCGCTCTCCTGCCCGCGGTGCTGCTGGCTGTAGAGCCCGAAATACGTCATGCGGGCCGCCTCGGTATGCCTTGAAATGCCGAAGAGTCCGCAATACTCCTTTTTCATGTCCCTCAACCTTGCTGGATCCCTGATGCGGCCGGATGCCGCGAACCGAACCGGTACTCCGTCACTCGCGTTGCGCCGGACGTCGACGCCGAAGCGACGTTGGCACAGAGGCCGCTGGTTTGTCCAGCATCCGCGCGGCGGATCATTTTCATGGATACAGGAAAAGGCAGAAAACACGAGGCACGGGAACGGGCGGCGAACCTGCCCTCCGACGTGCTTCTGGACATCAGACGGCTGTTCCTGATAGTGTCCTCGCACAGTCTGACCCGCTGTTTCCCCTGCTCGCCTGACAACAGCCCTTGCCAAGGAGGCGGTATGTACCTGAGCGCGGAGAAATTCACGTTCGCATCCTCGGGCGCGGCTGCGGATGCCTTCGGTGTGGTCCGCTTTACGGGCCATGAGGGGATCTCACAGCTGTATCGCTTCGATATCACCCTGATCTCCGGGCCTTCCGAGCTCGACCTCGACGCCATCATGGAAAAGCCGGCCGTCTTTTCCCTGCTGCGCGCCGACCAGAACGTCGCCTTTCACGGCGTGCTCGAACATTTCGACGTGCTCCAGTCCTCGGGAGGCTTCATTTTTTATCAGGCCTCGCTCGTGCCTGCGCTCTGGTGGCTGACATTGCGACGCAACAATCAGGTTTTTCTGGACAAGTCCGTTCCGGAAATCATCGGGGAGGTGCTCAAGGAAGGCGGTCTTTCCGGATCGGAGTACGAGCTGCGCCTGCAGCGAAGCTATCCCAAGCGGGAGTACGTCTGCCAGTACGACGAGAGCAACTACAATTTCCTGTGCCGCTGGCTCGAATACGAGGGCCTCTACTTTTTCTTCGAGCACAGCGGGTCCGGATCGAAAATGGTGATCACGGACACGAAGATTTCGCACCATCCGGCGCCGCAGTCGTCCAGCGTGCGCTATCAGCCGCCCTCCGGCCTGGAGACGGCGAGTCCGGAGGACGTGGTCAGCGAATTGACCGGCCGGCGCAACCTCGTGCCCAAGAGCGTACGCGTCAAGGATTTCAATTACCGCAAGCCCGACCTGAAGGCCGCCGGCGAGGCCGAGGTCGATGCCAAGGGCTCGGGCGAGGTGTACATCTACGGCGAGCACGTGCGCAACGAATCCGAGGGCGAGGCCCTGGCCAGGGTCCGGGCCGAGGAATTCAAATGCCGGGAAAAGGTGTTCTACGGCAAGGGAACAGCCTCATTTCTCCGCTCCGGCTTCACCGTCGCGCTCAAGGAACACTTTCTGGGCAGCTTCAACCAGGACTATCTCATCACCGAGGCCCGGCACGAAGGCTCGCAGGCTGCCTGGCTTACTGCCGGGCTCGCCCGGGAGTTCTCGGAGCGGGAGCGGGAACCGCATTATCAGGTGCATTTCACGGCCATTCCGGCCAGGGTGCAGTTCCGGGCGCAGCGGCTCACGCCTGAGCCCCGCTTTCACGGCACGATCAACGCCAGGATCGACGCCGATGTCTCCGGCGAGTACGCGGCCCTGGACGCCCAGGGGCGCTACAAGGTCATCCTGCCCTTCGACCTCAGCGGCCGCGAGGGCGGCAAGGCCTCCAGCTTCGTGCGCATGATGCAGCCGTACGCCGGCGCCGATCACGGAATGCACTTCCCCCTGCACAAGGGTGCCGAGGTGCTGCTCAGCTTCATCGACGGCGATCCCGACCGGCCGATCATTGCCGGCGCCGCGCCCAATCCCGAGAATCCGAGCGTGGTCAAGGACAAGAACCAGACCCAGGCCGTAATTCAGACCGGCGGCCAGAATACGCTCCTGTTCGAGGACACCAAGGACAACCAGCGCTTTCTGTTGAAAACGCCGACAATGGGAACCTATCTCCGCGCCGGTTCCCACGATCCGCAGCACGAGGAGTCCGAGGAGGAAAAGGGCTTCCGCTGGCATACCGAGGGCAAATTCGTCTCGGAAATCGGCTCGGATTGCTCCTGGAACATCCTGGGCAACAAGATCGAGGCCACGGTGGGCTCCATTGAGGAGGTCACGGCCGGGGCCTTCACCGAAATCACCGCCGGGGCCTTCAGTGAAATCGTCGCCGGGCAGCTGCTGGACGTCGTGCTGGGCATGATCGTAGAGGTCAAGAAGGGCTGGAACATCGAGGTCGGCGAGGCCAAACGCATCGGCATCAGCCCCGAGGAAGAGCTTATCGGCGCGCACGGCGTCAGCCTGCGTGCCGGCGGCGAGGAGATCAACGTCAAGAAGGCCGTGGCTGCCGCGGTCTCGCTCGTCTCCGGGATCACCTCGGGCTACATAGCCGCGGCCAAGACGCACAAGCCCTCCTGCCTGCCGCGAGTGGCCGTGGCCGGCGCGATCGGCGGCATCAGCGCCACGCTCTGGGCCGTGATCATGGCCTATCTGGCCCGCACAAAGGCGCCCGGCCAGTTCAAATCCACGCTGGAAATGGACAAACACAAGACCGAGCTGAAAAGCCCGAAAATCGAACTGAACGCCACGGACAGCGATGTCGAAATCAAGGCCAAGAAAGACGTCGTAATCGAGGCGGAGAAAGACCTCCACTGCAAGGCGGCCAAGATCGCTAAAATCGAAGGGGAGAACATCCACGTCCTGCCCACGGAGCACGCGATTATCAAAGGCCAGGAAACCTGGCTCAAGCCCAAAAAGACCGTGGTGATCACCCCCGAGGACGCCTCCGGAACGAAAATCGAACTCTGCGCGGACAGCGTACTCATCAGGAACCGCAACAGCACCGGCGACATTACCCTGACCACCGACAAGTTCACCTGGAAACCGACGGCGGGTGGCATGTTCGACGCCGGCAAACTGCGCATCAACCACGCCACCGGCCAGGTGTACATCGGCTGAGACCGAGGCATCGGGAATGAAGATCATCAAGCCGGACGCCGTCACCGTGCTGCACCGCACCTTTGCCATGAGCGGGCAGCATTTTCTCGTGGCCACGGCCATCCTGGCCTTCGACCTGCTTACACCCGGGGAGTTGAGCGAGGAGGCCGGGCTGTGGGAGGCGGCCATTGCCATGCTGGGCGACGACCTGGCCCTGGACGCCGGCTTCCCCAAGCCGGCGGCCGAGGTGCTCCTGCTCGGCACCTGCTACCCGGCCCGCGGGCAGGCCCCGGCCGGGCAGGTGCGTCTGGCCATGGGCAACGTGGACAAGACGCTCTATGTCTTCGGCGACCGGGCCTGGAGCCACGGGTCAGGCAGCGGCCCTCCCGAGCCGCAGCCCTTTCCCCGGATGCCTCTGGACTGGGCGCACGCCTTCGGCGGGCACGGATTCGCGAAAAATCCGCGGGGCCGCGGGCTTGGTCCCATGCTGACGCGAGACGGGCATCTCTGGCATCCGTTGCCGAACCTCGAACATCCCGCCCATCTCATCACCTCGCCCGCGCAGCGGCCCGATCCTGTCGGATTCGGCCCACTGCCCCCGGGCTGGCCGCAGCGACGCTTGCACAGCGGCACCTACGACGACGCCTGGCTGAAAACCCAGTGGCCCCATTTCCCGCTCGACGTGGACTTCCGCTTTTTCAACACCGCCCCGGAGGACCAGTGGCTGAGCGAACGTCCGCGCGGCGACGAGAGTTTCGTCGTCGAAGGCGCGCTTCCGGAGGGCAAGGCGCTGCACGGCAGGCTGCCGGGCCGCAAGGTCCGCTTTTTTGTCACCCGCGAGCGCGCGGGCAAAGAGGATTTTTCGGAAATATCCCTGTACATCGACACGCTCTGGATATTCCCGGATCACGGCGTCGGCGGGGTTGCCTTCCGCGGGGTCTTTCCCGTGGACGACAGCAAGGGCTCGGAACTGCGCCACGCCTACGTGGCTATCGACCCGCTGGGCAAGCCCGTATTCCTGCCCATCCACTACCAACATTTTCTGGCCAGCCTGGCGCCAGCGGCGGCTGAACAGGAACCGACGCCCGAGCAGGAACCCGAGCCGGCGTCCGCATCGTCGTCCGAGGCGTCCGAGCCGACGCCGGCGCCTGCCGCAGTCGCGCCGGAGCAGGAGCAGGCCAGCATCGAGGCCGGGCAGGCCCTGGCAGCAGCCGAACAGAAGCTCGTCGACGAGCTGGCCAGACTGGGCATCCCGCTGGACAGCTCCTGGCTGCACGCAGCCACCTCGCCGCCGCCTGTGCAGGACCTGGCCGCTGCCGAGTCGTTGCTGGAAAAAAGCCTGGCCGAGGCTGGCGTGGACTTCGGGTTGTACAAGGCGCTGAGCGCGCCCGAGCTTCCGGCGGCCGAGGCCGAGGCGCTGATCAGAAAGGCCCTGGCCGGGACGGGACTGGACGCGGGTATGTTCTCCATGTCCCCGCGCGACGTCTTCAGCCACAGCTTTGACGCCAGAAAGATTATCGAGGAGCTGCGACCCGGCGGGATCATCACCCCCGAGCTGGAGAGCAGTCTCCTGGAGCTGGAGAAGGAGTTCGCGCAGTGCAAGGCCTTTGCGAGCGCAAATCCGGAGGCCTTTCAGGCCGTGCTGGGCCGGGCCGGGGCGGCCGCTCCGGAGTCCGCCGAGGAGCAGCCTGCCCGTGCAGGCTCCGCAGACTGGAACAGAGAACGCGTCGAGGAGGCCCTGAGCGTGGGCCAGTGTGTCTTCGCCGGGCAGGATTTCTCCGGACTCGATCTCTCGGCCCTGAATCTGCGCGGCGCCGACCTGCGCGGCGCCCTGCTGCGCGGATGCGATCTTTCCCGCGCGCGGCTGGATCAGGCCGATCTGCGCGACGCGGATATGGGCGGGGCGAAGCTGGTCGCCGCGCACGTGCAGGGGGCGAACTGCAGCGGCGCCACGCTGAGCGAGGCCGTGCTGGAAAAGGCGGTGTTCGCGGGCAGCCGTTTTGACGAGGCCCTGCTGCTTCTGGTCAAGGCCGAGGGAGCCGATTTTCACGGGGCGTCCCTGCGCAACGCGGTTCTGCAACACGGCGATTTCAGTCAGGCTTCCTTCCAGGAAGCCGATCTGCGGAACGCGCTCTGCACGCAGGCCCGGTTCCGTTCCGCCTCGCTGGACAAGGCGGTGATGGAAAACGCCGACTTTCGCCAGGCCGGGCTGTCCGAGGCCCGGCTGACCGGCGCGCGTGCCCGGGACTGCGACCTTAGCGAAGCCGACCTTTCCGGCGCCTGCTGCCGGGAAGCGAATCTTTGCGGGGCGTATCTGGACGGCGCGCGCCTGGACAAAACCGATTTGAGCCGGATACGGGCGACGTCGCTCTCCCTGCTTGGTGCCAAAGGCACGGACACGATCTTCCAGGAGGCCGAGCTGGAGAACCTGCGCGCCGACGCCGGAACCGTCCTGCTCAAAGCGGATTTTTCACATGCGCTCCTGCGCAACGCCTATCTGGGGGGCAGCGACCTGCGCGGCGCACTCTGCCACGCCGCAATGCTGGACGACAGCACATTCCAGAACTGTCGGCTGGCAATGGTTTCCTTCACCCGAGCCAGCGCCCGAGGGACCCGGTTCATGGGCTGCGATCTGTCCGACGCCCGGCTGGTGGAAACCAATCTGTTCCATGGCTCGCTGGCCGAATCGCTCTGCCGGCGCACGGACTTTCAAGGCGCTAACCTGTTCGAAGTCGACACCATGGGTACGGTGTTCCAGGATGTGCGGTTGCACAAGGCACTGACCACGCGCACGCGCATCCAGGAAGAGCGCAAGGCGTAATCCGGCGGCGCCCCCCCCTCGCCGCCAGGGATGGACGATGGATCGAGAAACCCTGTTGGCCTGCCTGGCCCGAGGGCAGGCCATTGAGAAAGTACAGCTCGACGGAGTGGACCTGGCCGGCGCGAATCTGCGCGGCGCGATACTGACCGATGTCTCGCTCGCCCGGGCCAGACTGGCCGGTTCGGACTTGAGCGATGCCACGCTGACGCGCGTGAAGCTCGACGGAGCCGATCTGTGCGGACTTCATGCCCCGGACGCGGTGTTCGTGCAGTGCTCCCTCGCGGCGGTCAATGCCGAAAAGTCCTGCTTCACGCACGCCGATTTGCGCGGCGTGCAGGCTGTTGGCGCCTCTTTCGCCGGCGCCGACCTCTCCGGCGCCGCCTTGATGGACGCGAAGCTGTCCCAGGCGTTGCTCTCGCGGGCCAGGTTCTTCAATGCCGACCTGCGCCAGGCCTGCCTCTCCAGGGCGCGGCTGGAACATGCCGAGCTGACGCGCGCCGATCTG